>NZ_CP049304.1:0-621774 GCF_019444005.1 Liquorilactobacillus nagelii DSM 13675 | reverse complement strand
ACTTTAGCACGATCGCCAGCCTCGCGAGCAATTGAAATTATTTCAACTGTACCATCAAAGACTTCTGGAATTTCCTGCTCAAATAACCGCTTTAACAAGTCTGGATGTGAACGACTGACAAACACCTGTGGACCCTTAGCACTATTTTCAACTTGGTAAATATAGACTTTAATTCGATCATGTGGATGATATTCTTCACCTGGTATTTGATCTTGATGTGAAAGGACCGCCTCAACCTTACCTAAATTAACATAAACATAACGGTGATCAATTCGTTCAACTTCACCAGTAACAATTTCTTTTTCATACTGAATATATTCATCATAAATAATACTACGTTCTGCTTCACGAACTCGTTGCATAATGACCTGTTTAGCCGTTTGGGCGGCAATTCGACCAAAATTTTTCGGTGTCATTTCAAATTTAATCTGATCACCAAGCTCATAAGCACGATTAATCTTAACTGCATCTTCCAAACTAATTTCAAGTTGAGAATCAAAAACTTCTTCGACAACTTCTTTAACCGCAAAAACATGGATATCTCCAGCCACTTTGTCAAACTGCACCTCAACGTTATGTGACTGCCCGTAATTACGTTTGTAAGCTGAAACTAAAGCTGCCTCAAGCGCTTCAACAACAACTTCTTTTTTAACACCTTTTTCCTTTTCTAACGCATTCAACGCTTCAACTAACTCTTTACTCATGATTTAGCTCCTTAAAATCCTAATTAAAATTTGATTGCCAAACGAATCTTAGCAATTTGCTGACGGGGAATTTTCAATTTCAATTGACGTTGTTTTTGGATAACTGCTAAAACCAAATTGTCTGCTGTTATTTCGACTAAGTCGCCTTCATAAACTTTCTGACCATTTAAAGCTTGATATAAAGAAACGTTAACATATTTATTCAACGATCGTTGCAGATCACGATCATTTTTTAATGGTCTTTCTGCTCCGGGAGACGAAACCTCTAGGTAGTATGCTTGAGGAATCAAATCTGGATCTTGAGCATCTAATTTTTCACTTAAAAGGTCACTGATTAAAGCACACTCTTCAATATTGATGCCCCCAACTTTGTCGATAAAGACTCTTAAATACCAGCTTTTTCCTTCTTTGACAAATTCGAGATCAACCAATTCAAAATGATGTTCTGCTAAAATCGGACTTACTAAATTTGTTACTTGTTCAATGACACTGCTCACTCGTCACCCTCCTAACTAATTCATTCAAAACAATTGACTAGCTTGTTGCAATAAAAAGAGTGAGCATTGCTGCTCACTCTTAACGAGTTTTTAATTAACATAGTAACTATACCATATTAATAACCAACTGACAAACCTTTGTTTCAATATTTAAAATAATGAATCAAAGAGGCTTAACTGATTTTCTTCTGGTAGTCCATCTAAAACATGATTAACCGACATAAAATCAATCAAAGTTTTAGAAACTTTTCCGCGACGTGCTAAATCTTCTTTTGAGAGAAATGGTTTTTCTTCACGTGCTGCGACAATTTGTTTGGCGACGTTGGTTCCTAACCCTGGAATTGCATTAAAAGGTGCAATTAGATCATCGCCATCAATTAACCAATTTGCAACTGCTGAACGATTTAAATCAACCATTTTAAATTGAAAACCACGTTCAAGCATTTCATTTGCCAATTCAAGCACTGTCAACAAGTTTTTTTCTTTTGTGCTGGCATCCATTCCCTTAGCATTGATTTCCTGAATGGCTGCTTTAACCGTTTCTTTCCCATTAGCCATTGCCACTAAATCAAAATCATCAGCTCGAACACTGAAGTATGCTGCATAGTAAACCAATGGGAAGTAAACTTTGAAATATGCTATACGTAAAGCCATCAAAACATATGCTGCAGCGTGGGCTTTAGGAAACATATACTTGATCTTTAGACAAGCTCCAATATACCATTCTGGTACTTTAGCTTGGCGCATATCTTCTTGCCAATCATCAGGAATTCCTCTGCCCTTACGCACATGCTCCATAATTTTAAAAGCTCGATCAGCTTCAACTCCCATATGAATCAAATCCATCATAATATCGTCACGACAACCAATAACTTCTGGCATCGTAACCGTTCCGTTTTTGATTAATTCTTCAGCATTACCCAACCAAACATCGGTCCCATGCGACAACCCAGAGATCTTTAATAATTCAGCAAAAGTCTTGGGCTTAGTTTCTTCTAACATTCCACGAACAAACCGTGTTCCAAATTCTGGAATACCTAAGGTACCAGTTTTAGAGCCAATTTGCTCTGGCGTCACTCCCAAAACATCTGTTCCAGAAAATAAAGCCATTACTCCAGGATCAGCCGGCGGAATTGATTTAGGATTAATACCCGATAAATCCTGTAACATTCTAATCATCATCGGATCATCATGTCCCAGAATATCTAGTTTTAAAATATTATCATGAATTGAGTGGAAATCAAAATGGGTTGTTTTCCAAGCTGCTGTTAAATCATTAGCTGGGTATTGAATTGGTGTAAAGTCAAAAATATCCATGTAATCTGGGACAACAACAATTCCCGCTGGATGTTGTCCAGTTGTTCTTTTAACCCCTGTTGCACCTTTAGCCAATCGATCAACTTCAGCGTTGCGTAAGTTCTGCTCAGTATCGCGCTCATAAGCTTTAACGTAGCCATAAGCCGTCTTATCAGCAACTGTTCCGATTGTTCCAGCTCGATAAACATTCTTTTCACCAAACAAAACCTTAGTATAGTTATGCGCAATTGGTTGGTAGTCACCAGAAAAGTTTAAATCAATATCTGGAACTTTATTACCATAAAAGCCCAAGAAAGTTTCAAAAGGAATATCTTGTCCATCTTTAATCAGAGTTGCTTGGCACTTGGGACATTGTTTCTCTGGTAGATCAAACCCCGAACCATACTCACCTTTTTCAAAGAATTGGCTCCATTTACATTTAGGACAGCGATAATGCGGAGGTAATGGATTGACTTCGGTAATTCCCGTCATTGTAGCTACTAAACTAGATCCGACTGATCCACGTGAACCAACCAAGTAACCATCTTTATTTGATTTAAAAACTAGTTTTTGGGCAATTAAGTAGATAACTGAAAAGCCATTGCCGATAATACTTTTTAATTCTTTTTGCAGCCGTTTCTCAACTAAATCAGGGAGCGGATCACCATAAAGCTCATGAGCCTGATTCATTGTTAATGTTTTAATTTCATCTTCAGCTCCAGCCATCTTAGGCGTATACAATTTGTCTTTAACCGGTGTAATTTCATCGATTTCTGCAGCAATCTTCGCTGGATTTGTGATGACAATTTCTTTGACCGTTTGCTCATTCAAAAATGAGAAATCTTTTAACATTTCATCGGTTGTTCTAAAATGTGCATCAGGCAATTCTTTTAACCGATTAAGCGGATTGGCTCCCCCTTCAGAATGAATTAAAATCTTACGGTAAATAGCATCTTCTTTATTTAGGTAATGTACATCGCCAGTTGCAACAACAGGCAAATGTAATTCATGACCCAAATCGACTAAGTTTTGAATGATCTCTTCTAAATCATGATTGTTTTTAACCAATTCTTGTTGCAAAAGCGGTTGATACAATGCTTTAGGCTGAACCTCAAGATAATCATAAAATTGAGCACGTTTTTTTGCCTCAGCATAACCTTTTTGCATCATTGCTGTAAAAACCTCACCCTGATAACAGGCTGAACCAACTAACAATCCCTGACGGTATTTACTTAGCAATGAACGAGGAACTCGTGGTACACGATAAAAATATTTAATCATCGACATGGAAACTAGCTTAAAAAGATTTTTCAAGCCCGCTTGACTTGTTGCCAAAATTATCGCGTGTGATGGATGTTCATGCTTATAGGCATCACTTTGAGCCACATATTGATTAAACTCATCCTGAAAATTAATATTGAATTGTTTTTGCGCTTCTTTTAACATCGCAAAATAAATATATCCGGTAGCTTGAGCATCATAAATTGCTCGGTGATGATGTTCAAGTTTAACATCTAATAACTTAGTTAATTTATTTAGACGAAAACTTTTCAATTGCGGATAGAGCAATCGAGCTAGTGGCAACGTATCAAGCCACGGGTTATCGATTAGCGGTAATTTATGGCGCTGATAACCAGTATTCATAAAATCAATATCAAATGTTGCATTATGACCAACAATAATGCAGCCTTGGCAAAACTCTTGGAAGAGTTTGAAAACTTCTTCTTCACTTTTTGACCCTCTAACCATATCATCAGTAATACTGGTCAAGTCAATGGTAGTTTTTGAAAGTGGATGCCCAGGGTCAATAAATTCTTCAAACTGATCTAACACTGCTCCATTTTGCATTTTAACCGCAGAAAGCTCAATTACTTTATCATAGCGGGCAGACAATCCCGTCGTTTCAGTATCAAAAACTACATAGGTTGCTTCATTTAAATTTTGATGCTGCACGTTGTAGGCAATCGGCAACCCGTCATCGACTAAATTAACTTCAACACCATACAAAATTTTTACGCCAAATTTTTCTCCAGCAGCATGCGCTTCTGGGAAAGCTTGTAAATCACTATGATCAGTAATCGCAATTGCTTTTTGTCCCCAATCAGCCGCTTGTTTGACATAATCTGTAATACTATTGGTTGCATCCATCGTACTCATGTTACTGTGTAGATGTAACTCAATCCTTTTTTGATCAGTAGGTGCCTGATCAACTCTCTTTTGATGGGTAATTTGATTAATATCATAGGCATTGATTACTAGATCGCGTAAAAAATTATCCTCTTGCACATTTCCGCGAACTTTCACCCATTGCCCCTCAGCTAATGCCGCAAATCCAGCTTCATCTTCATCATTTCGTGAAAATTTTTTGACCACCATTGAAGAACTGTAATCGGTAATTTTTAAAATCAGCAGTTGTCGTGATGACCTAAGTGTCCGGATTTCCTTATCAAAAATATAACCTTGAACAGTTACCGAGCGTTCTTCTTCAGTGATTCCAATTAATTGCCGTAAATTCTGTTGATCAATTTTCTTTCCCAAAATAACTTTACCCTGCTCCATTACTGGTTGAGTACTAGTTGACTTTTGTTTGGTTGTTTGATTCTGCTGTTGAATAGCAGCTAATGCTTTTTGAGCAAGTTGCTCGTCAGATTTTTCTTGTTGCTGTTTAAATTGCTCGATTTTTTCTTGTGATTTAGATTGATCAATCATTGTATGGATCGCAAATTTTGGAAATCCCAGTTGACAATACCCAGCCTCAATTGGCCCCAAAGCTTGGTTAACCAAAAAATGTTTGATAATTTCATTATCAGCCAACAACAATACCCGGTTATCCTTTAAGTAGGGTAAATTATGATTAAACAATTCATGCAACAAGGGAGATTTTACTCCAGAGTGTTCTACAACCCACGTCCAATAATCTCCTAACAAACGATCATTTAATTCAGCGGTCGGGACTGATTTGAAAAAAATTTCAACTGTGGCAATTGCTTTAAATCCCTGTTGTAGCTGCTTGGCAAATTCTTGAAAAAGCTCAAAAGGCCAAATTTTTGGACTAGACAACCAGAAACCCCATTTAGCTGATTTTTGGTGAATCTCAACTTTTTCAATTGCTGTCTTTGACAGTAGATCTTGGGCGAATTCTGGATGCCACTTTAATTGGTCTAAGAGTTTGGCAAATAAAAAATATCGATCATTTTCCAAAAAACAACTTCCCTTCTGAAAACTTAAAATTTCATGACTACTTGGACCCTTCAGTATTTTTTTCTTTAACAGCCGTTTTAATCAAAATCGCTAATGTATTAATCAGTTCATCTTGACGGACTTCAACCGTTTCACCACTGCGTCGAATTTTAATTTCAACTACCCCATCGGCCGCTTTTTTACCAACAGTAATTCGAACTGGCAAGCCCATTAAATCAGCATCTGCAAATTTAACACCGGCACGTTCACGACGATCATCCAGCAATACCTGATAACCAGCCGTTTCCAAATCCTTAGTAATTGAATCAGCAAGTGAACGCTGCGCTTCATTTTTCACATTAACTGGCACCACATGGACATCAAATGGTGCAATACTACGTGGCCAAATAATCCCATTTTCGTCACAATTCTGTTCAATAATTGCCGAGAGTAAACGAGAAACACCAATTCCATAGCAACCCATAATTACAGGCTGCTGGCGACCATTTTCATCTAAAACATCTGCTCCCAAAGTTTTTGAATAACGTGTCCCTAATTTAAACACATGACCAATTTCAATTCCTCGTGTAAATTTCAATTTTCCTTGACCATCTGGTGAAATCTCTCCGGGCTTAACTAATCGCAAATCTGCAAATTCATTAACTTGATAATCACGTTTCAGATTAGCATTGAGATAATGATAGCCATTTTCATTGGCTCCAACAATTGCGTTTTGCATCTTTTCAACATCTAAATCGGCTAGAATGTTGATTTTAGCAGCATCATCCGACAAATTAACTGGACCTAATGAACCAAAATTAGCTCCCAAAATTTTTTGAGCTTCTTCTTCAGTTGCCGGACGCAAACTGCTAACTCCTAAATGATTAGTCAACTTAACTTCATTTAATTCATCTGTTCCTCGCAACAAAATCAATAGTGGTTGATCATCGGCAAATAATAGTAAAGTTTTAATAACCCGCTCAGGCTTAACTTTTAGTAAAGCAGCAACCTCAGTAACCGAATGAGCAGATGGGGTTGCTGTTTTAGTCAAATCAGCCAACGTTTCGTGAACCTGTTGTTCTTGCCGTTGACTTTGGGCCATCTCAATATTAGCTGCATAATCGCTTTCGTCGGAATAAACAATTGTATCTTCTCCAACTTCTGCAATTGCCATATATTCTTTGGACGCATTACCTCCCATGGCACCAGAATCAGCGAGTATCTCACGGAAGTTCAGACCACAACGCTCAAATATTCGCTGATAGGCTAGTTCCATCTGATGGTAAGCATGATCCAAACTAACTTCATCAGCGTGAAAAGAGTAAGCATCAAACATCAAAAATTCACGTCCACGCAACAACCCATAACGTGGACGATTTTCATCACGATATTTCATCTGAATTTGATAAAGCGTCAATGGCAATTTCTTATAAGATTTAATGCTATCACGAATAATAGCTGTAAAAGTTTCTTCATGAGTCGGCCCAAGTAAAAAGTCACGATCATGGCGATCTTTTAGTTTAAACATTGCTGGTCCATATGTTGCGTACCGGCCAGATTCTTGCCATAGTTCAGCTGGAATAACAGCTGGCACTAACATTTCAACCGCATCAATTTGTTCCATTTCTTCGCGAATGATTTGCTGAATTTTTTGCAAAACACGAAAAGCTAGTGGTAAATAGGCATACATCCCAGCCGTAATTTGCTTCACATAGCCAGCACGTAACATCATTTTATGACTTAGTGCCTCTGCATCACTTGGTACCTCTTTAATTGTCGGAATCAACATTGTTGATTGTTTCATAAAAAATAACTCCCCTTAAAAAATTATATTTTTATTATATTTAATTTATTTTTAGAAGAAATAACGTTGAATATCATTCCAAGTAACTAATAACATTAACAACATCAAAAAGCCGAAGCCAATTAAGGTTAGCACACCTTCTTTTTCAGGAGATAAAGGTTTGCGTCGAATAGCCTCTAAAATGTTCAGCAATAGCTTGCCACCATCTAAGGCTGGAATTGGAAACAAATTGACAATTCCTAAGTTCAAAGATAAAAAGGCTAAAAGGTTAATTACACTAACAACCCCATACTTGGCAGCTTGTGAAGTATAGGAGTAAATTGCAACTGGCCCACCCAAATCATTCAAACTAAAGCCATGAAACATTGATTTAATTGCGTTTAGCAATTGTAAAGTCATATTCCAAGTTGCTGTAAAGCCATAAGTCGCGATGGCCGTAAACGAGTGATCCTGACTAGCCTGAATTCCAATCACGCCAACTTCTTTACCGTTTTGTTTTACTTTCTCAGGAGTGATCCAAATTTTTTTCAATTGACCCTGTCGTTGAATTTGAAACAAAGTCTTTTTCCCGGGATGTTTACTAATTTGATTCGCCAAATCTTGCCAAGTTTTAGTTTTTTGATGATTGATAGCCACAATTCGATCACCAGACTTCAAACCAGCTTGTTTAGCAACTGAATCGGTCGTCAAAGCTCCGACCCGATTCCCCGTTTGGTAAACTCCACCTTGTAACAAAGCTACTAAACTAAAAGCAATAATTGCCAAAAAAAAGTTATTCATTGGCCCAGCAAAATTAGTCAGCATTCGTTGCCATAATTTTGCTGATTGAAATTGAACATCTCTGGGCGCAATCCTAACTTTTGTTCCATCTTCCTCAATAATTGACGCATCATGAGCCACTTGATATCGTTTTAGATTAGTTTCATCACCATTCTCATAGCCTTCAAGCCACAATTCATCTGTCAAGTCCCAGCGGTTTACTTGCAATGGGATACCATTAAATAGTAATTTTTTCTGACTAGTATTAATAATTGCCACTGTTCCCGCTGAATTCAATTGTAGACTAAGCAATTGACCTGCTTTAAGCGAGTCCTCATCATCTTCTAATCCCGCCATTCTTACATAGCCGCCCAAGGGGAGAATTCGTAAAGTATAGGTTGTTGTCGCCGTTTCATGAGCAAAAATTTTAGGACCCATTCCAATTGAAAATTCTCGTACTAAAATCCCGGCTTTTTTGGCAAAAAAGAAATGGCCGAACTCGTGAACCAAAACTAAAATCCCGAATACGATAATAAAAGTTAAGATCGTAATAATCAAATTTGTTTCCCCTCCTTTGCCAATTGAAAAGTATTTTACTAATTAAATTAAACCAATAAAATGCGCAAATGGCAACACAAATAGTAATGAGTCAAAACGATCCAAAATGCCACCATGTCCAGGCAATATTTTGCCAGAATCCTTGACACCATAAAAGCGTTTCAAAGCTGATTCAACTAAATCCCCAGCCTGCCCAATAGCGGATAATAAAATCGTCATTCCACAAATCATAAACCAATTACCAGCCTGTGGCCAAAATAAATTAAAAATTAAGCCAACAACCAAAGCTGCTAAGGTTCCGCCAATTGATCCTTCCCAAGTTTTATTTGGACTGATATGTGGAGCTAACTTATTCTTTCCAAGTTTTCGTCCAATTAAATAAGCACCGCTATCAGTTGTCCAAACAATTAACAGTAAGAAAAATAATGTATCTACCCCAGCTTGACGAGCACCAATTAAATAGTGAAAACCTAACGACACGAAAAGTGCTCCTAAAACTAAGACACCAACATCATCGAAAGAAAAACGATTTCGTGTCATCACTGTGTATAGCAACAATACTAATACAAAGAAATAAAAAATAGTGAATCGGGTTGCAATTGTTGGCAAAAAAGCTAACCAATTTTGTGGGACGATCAAAAAAAGAGCTGCCAATCCACTTATGATAGCCTCTGGCGAAACTAATAATTTTTTTCGCATAACTAAAATTTCGGATAAACCAATTAATCCTAAAATTAACGCTAAAATATCAAAAGGTGTTCCACCAATGACTGCCAATGGAATAAATACTATTAAAGCAATTACCGCAGTAATCACACGTTGTTTCATATTCAAATTACCCCTTTTTCAAGCCGCCATATCGACGACTTCGATTCTGAAATTCATAAATATTTGCTTTAAGTTCTGCTGGTGAATAGTCTGGCCAAAGAACGTCGGAGAAAACAAATTCACTATAAGCAATTTGCCAAAGTAAAAAATTAGATAACCTTTTTTCACCGCTTGTTCTAATTAATAAATCTGGATTAGCCCTTTCTTTTAGTGACGCAGTCATTAAATTTTTTTCAAGTAATTTATTATCAATTTCATTTATTCTTACCTGTTTTTTTACAACCATAGCAGCAATTTCTTTAGTTGCTGCTACTAACTCATCACGGCCACCATAATTTATTGCAAAGTTTAAAATCATCCCCGTATTTTGCTGCGTGTCTGCAATCGCTCGGTTAACAGCTGCTAAAGTTTTGGGTGGTAAAGCAGCTAATTCTCCCATAGCCCGAACTTGAATGTTATTAGCAATTAAATCTGGCATAAAAATATCAAATGCTGCTGAAACCAAATTCATTAAAAATTCAACCTCAGTTCGCGGACGTTTCCAATTTTCAGTCGAAAAAGTATATAAAGTCAAAACTTTTACACCTAGTTTGCTAGCAGCTTTGGTCACTTCCTTAACCGTTGTTAAAGCTGCTTTATGCCCAGCAGTTCTTGGCAAATGACGTTTTTGTGCCCATCGTCCATTACCATCCATAATAATTGCTATATGCTGGGGAATTCGCTCAGGATCAAGTTTAATTTCATCTGGCACTGAATTTTTTGCTGTCAACTTTGAAAACACAAACACACCTCCATAAAAAGTATCATATCACTGAAAAAAGAAACAACGGAAACTGTTATCGCCTCAAACTGACTTTGTCCCGTTGTTCTTTTCATTATTGATATGAAAGTGGAAAAGCTGGATAACCGTTAAATATCTAAGATTTCTGTTTCCTTATCAGCCTGAATCTTTTCAACGGCTTTAATTGCATCATCCGTAACTTTCTGTGCTTGTTCTTCTAAAGCGCGTAAATCATCTTCAGTCAAATCACCATTTTTTTCTGATTTTTTTAACTGTTCCATCATATCGCGTCGAATATTACGCACAGCCACTTTTCCTTTTTCTGCTTCAGCTTTAACATCTTTAGCTAATTCTTGCCGTCTTTCTTCAGTTAACTGGGGAATTACTAAACGAATAGCACTACCATCATTAGCAGGAGAAATTCCTAAATCTGAAGCTAAAATCGCTCTTTCAATTTCTTTTAAAGCTGTCTTATCAAATGGCTTAACTAATAGTACACGCGCTTCTGGAACGGTAATTTGAGCTAATTGATTCAAAGGTGTCAATGCACCATAATACTCAACTTTGATTCGATTTAATAAACTAGCATTTGCACGCCCTGCTCGAATTCCACCAAGATCACGACGTAATGATTCCTCAGCTTTTCCCATTCGTTCTTGTGCTGCTTTAATAATAGGGTCATTTATTTTCATTTTATTTTCCTTTCACTGTTGTCCCAATTGCTTCTCCTTCAACAACTTTTTTAATGTTCCCGTTTTTATTCATATTAAAAACAACTAACGGAATATCATTGTCCATCGATAATGATGAAGCAGTCGTATCCATAACATTTAAACCTTTGTTAATAATATCCAAATGAGTCAGTTTTTCAAATTTAACTGCATGCTTGTCTTTTTGTGGATCAGCAGAATAAATTCCGTCAACTCCATTTTTAGCCATTAAAATTACATCTGCATTAATTTCTGAAGCTCGCAAAGCAGCTGTTGTATCAGTTGAAAAATATGGGGATCCAGTTCCGGCAGCGAAAATTACGATTCTACCTTTTTCTAAATGACGAATTGCTTTTCGACGAATATAAGGTTCTGCAATCTGACGCATTTCAATCGATGTTTGAACTCGAGTTGGAACATTAATTGATTCTAGATTATCTTGAAGAGCAAGTGCATTCATCACGGTTGCTAACATACCAATGTAATCAGCTTGTGAGCGTTCCATTCCCATTTGCGCACCAGATTCGCCCCGCCACATATTGCCGCCACCAACTACAATTGCAATTTCGACTCCCATTTTATAAACTTCTTTAATTTCAGCTGCGACTTTCTTAATCTCTGGAGGATTGATTCCAGTGCCTTGATTTCCAGCTAAAGCCTCTCCGCTTAATTTTAAAACAATCCGTTTATACTTGACGTCCGTCATGATGGACCTCCTCTAAAATAATTTCCTAGTTATTAATTAAACACATTTACATTACATTTTACCATAAACTTAATCGGTTTTATATTATTAAATAGTTTTTGTCTTGGATAACAATCAAATTTAAAATTGACCTAAAAAAAAGAAAATCAAATGATTTTCTTTTTTATTAACTTAATCCTTAATCTGGCTCATTACTTCTTCAGCAAAGTTATCAGTTTTCTTTTCAATTCCTTCGCCAACTTCAAATCGGGTAAATGATACTAATTTACCATTTTTAGAAGCAACATATTTAGCAACTGTTTGATCGGGATCTTTAACAAATTCTTGATCTGCTAAGCTAATTTCACTTAAGTATTTATTTAAACGACCAACCACCATTTTTTCGACAATTTTTTCTGGTTTGCCTTCATTTAAAGCTTCTTGTTTCAAAACTTCTTTTTCATGTTCTAATTCAGCAGCTGGAACTTGATCACGATTCAAATACTTAGGATTAATAGCTGCTACATGCATTGCAACATCCTTAGCAGTAGCTGCATCAGCGCCGTCCAAGACAACAACAGCAGCAATTTTCCCGCCCATGTGCAAATATGAGCCAACAGACTGATTTGCAGCAGATTCAATCAAAGTAAAACGACGTAAAGTAATTTTTTCACCAATTACTTGAGTAGCTTCAATAATCTTATCATTGATTGTGTGACCCTCAACTGTCAATTCCAATGCAGCTGCAACATCGGCTGGTTTGTTTTCGGCGATTGCCGTTGCAATTAATTTTACTAAATCTTTGAATTTAGCATTTTGTGCTACAAAGTCTGTTTCAGCATTAACTTCAACAACTGCAGTTGTGTTATTAACAGTTTCAACATCTGCTAAGCCTTCAGCTGCCACACGATCGCTTTTCTTAGCCGCTTTAGCAATTCCTTTTTCACGTAAAAAGTCAATTGCCTTTTCAATATCACCGTCAACTTTAACCAATGCTTTTTTAGCATCCATGATTCCAACACCGGTTTTGGTACGAAGTTCTTTTACTTGTGCTGCTGTAACTTTTGCCATTAATAATTCCTCCTAAATTTCAAAAAGCTGCCCCAAACTTTAGGCTTTATCACGCCCTAGTTCGAGACAGCCTCAGTTTAATTATTCAGCATCTTTACTATCTTTTTTTCCTTCAACTGCTTCAACGATATCTTCAATTGACTCATTTTTTGAGTCATGACCAGCAGCTGCAAAATCATCAGCTTCACCCTGATCTTCACCCTGACGTCCCTCAACAATTGCATCAGCCATTTTAGCCGTAATTAAGCGAACAGCACGAATTGCATCATCATTTGAAGGAATTTTAACGTCAATCTCGTCTGGATCAGCATTTGTATCAACCATCGCAACAATCGGAATATTAAGCTTGCGTGCTTCTTTAACCGCAATTCTTTCTTTGCGAGGATCAACGATAAACAAAGCATCTGGTAAATGCGGCATATCTTCAATCCCACCCAAGAATTTTTCCAAGCGTTCTTTTTGTTTAATTAAAAGAGCAACTTCTTTCTTAGGCAAAACATCAAAAGTTCCATCTTCAGCCATTGCTTTAATTTCTTTCAAGCGTTTAATCCGTTTTTGAATTGTATCCCAGTTAGTTAAAGTACCACCTAACCAACGATGGTTAACATAAAACTGACCAGCACGTTTTGCTTCTTCTTCAATTGCATCTTGAGCTTGTTTTTTTGTTCCAACAAATAAAACAACCCCATTATGACCAGCAACATCTTTGACAAAATCATAAGCCTGATCAATTAATTTTACTGTTTTTTGCAAATCAATGATATAAATACCATTTCGCTCAGTAAAAATATATTTTTTCATTTTTGGATTCCAGCGACGTGTCTGGTGACCAAAATGTACCCCTGCTTCAAGCAGCTGTTTCATAGTAATAACTGACATGATAATAAAACCTCCAAATTGTTTTTTCCTCCCCTAATGTCAAATTAACTGGACCAATAAGTTTCAGGCAACTCCAGTTATTATCATCACTAAGGTGTGAATTGGTGCTAAAAGCACCTTTAGTATTTTATAACATCCAACAACAAAGCGCAAGTTTTTATTAATGGATTTTAACAATTGTTTCGGCCGTGCCAGTCTTACAAACACTTTTAGCACTATTTAACGAAATTAACACC
Organism: Liquorilactobacillus nagelii DSM 13675; assembly: GCF_019444005.1. Taxonomy (NCBI): domain Bacteria; kingdom Bacillati; phylum Bacillota; class Bacilli; order Lactobacillales; family Lactobacillaceae; genus Liquorilactobacillus; species Liquorilactobacillus nagelii. The sequence continues at coordinate 607,786 of NZ_CP049304.1, read as the reverse complement.
ATGTTTTCGACCGCTGTGGTGGTATAAAATGCAATGTGCGGTGTCACTAAAACATTCGGCTGACGCATTAATTCATTAAAAACAGGATCTTTTATTTGTTGACCGCGCAAGTCATGATTGAACAGTGAACTTTCACCTTCATAGGTGTCTAATGCTGCTCCAGCTACCTTGCCAGACTTTAATGCTGCTAATAGTGCCTGAGAATCAACCAGTGTACCCCGTGCTGTATTAATTAAATAAACGCCTTTTTTCATTTTAGCAAAAGCTTGAGCATTTAATAAATGGTGATCAGCCGCTGTTGCTGGCATATGCAGCGTAACAACATCTGCTTGAGCAAATAAATCATCATAAGAAGCAACATAAATGCCTTCTTTTTGAAGTTGCGCATTAGGATATAGATCATAGGCAATCACTTTTGCTCCAAAACCGCGGTAAATATTAATTGCAGCGCGACCAATCCGGCCTGTTCCGATTACACCAACTGTCAAATTACGCAGTTCCTTTCCAACATAAGGTGCCCAACGAAAATCTTGTTCAGCGACCTTCTGACGAAAAACCGTCGTATTGCGTAGTAATTGCAGTAATTGTGTTACAGAAAACTCTGCAATCGCATTTGGTGAATATGCCGGGACATTTGTTACTAAAACACCATTTGCTTCAGCTGCTGCCAAATCAACGTTATCAGTTCCAACATTGCGAATTGACAAAACTTTGACGCCGTATTTTTTAAAATCTTTAAACATTTCAGCCGGATATTTACCGGTCTGTAAAGCCAAAACGCCGTCATATCCATCGACTTGTTTAAGTGAACTGTTTGTTAGAGAACCGCTAACCGTTTTAACTTCAATCTGATTTTGCTGTTCCCAACTTTCAAAATAAGGTTGTTCGTCTTGACGAACGTTAAAAGCAATAAACTTCATGATAAACCTCCAAAATAATTTAAATTACTGTGGTACTCTATCATACGGCTGAGATGAGCTTGGATAAGATTACTCAAGCTCACTCATATTATTGTACCATGAAAAGATCACATGACAAAAATTTAAACAGTTACTCCATGTTGCTTTAGGTAAGTAATTTTCTTCGAACGTGCTTGATGTTTAAATGCATACTCTGCTTTTAAAGCTTCTGATTTAGTCGGAAACTCTTCAAAATAAATTAATTTTACAGGGCGATGATTCCGTGTATATTTAGCCCCTTTACCAGAATTATGAGCAGCTAGCCGGTGCTGTAAATTATTTGTAAAACCACCATAAAGAGATTTGTCAGCACAAAGCAACACATAAAAATAAAATAATTGCTTATTTTCCATAAAGTAGTTCCTTAATTGCTGCTGTATAATTTCCTGCCTGATTATAAACTGTCACTGGTGGCAAAAATTTGATTCCAGCTTGACTACCATCTTTAATGGCCTCAATCAAAATCATATTGGCAGGTTTGTTTGCTTTAGGGTAAATTAACCGAATTTGATTAATTGCCAAACGATATTTTGATAATAGTTGTAATAATTCCCCAAATCTTTCTGGGCGATGAATCATAAAAAGTTTGCCCTTCATTTTTAATAATCCACTGCTGATGGCAATAACTTCTTCGAGTTTAATCGCAATTTCATGACGTGCCAAAGCAAGAAATTGATTGGGATTTTTTTTACTTTCCGGCAAGTCAGCAAAATAAGGTGGATTACAAGTCACTACATCAACTGAGTCTTTCGGTATCAATTTAAAAATCTTTTGAGCAGCAATTGGCAAAACGGTAATCTGATGTTCTAAGTGATTGAGTTCAACACTGCGACGTGCCATATCTGCTAGGCGAGGTTGAATTTCTACTGCCGAAATTTCAGCTGATGTTTTATCACTTAAAAACAAAGCTACTGCACCATTTCCAGCACACAGATCTACTATCTTTCCACTAGACTTCCGCGGTGGCTGAGCAAAATCAGCTAGTAATACTGCGTCCAATGAAAAAGAAAAAACTTCTGCGCTTTGAATAATTTTAATATTATTTGCATAAAGCAGATCAATTCGTTCACTGACATTTAATTTCATCTTAATTTCATCCTTTACAACTTGAAAGATTGCCTAAAATTAGGCATACTAGTCTTGAAGATTCTCAATTCCAAATAGAAAGGAACGTTAACACATGTTCTATTCTTTTATCCGGGTTGTTGCCAGAGTAATCCTATTTCTCATTAACGGCAATGCTCATTACTTAAATAAGGAAAAGCTTCCAGCAAAAAATTATATTTTAGTCGGACCACACCGAACTTGGTTTGACATGATCTACTTTGCGCTTGGAGCAGCACCAAAAAAATTTTCATTCATGGCAAAAAAAGAACTTTTCAAGAATTCTATTCTACGCTTTATTTTAGTTCACGCGAACGCTTTTCCCGTTGATCGGAAAAATCCTGGACCTTCGGCAATTAAGACACCGGTGCGCTGGCTACAAAAACGAGACCTATCATTAATCATGTTTCCTTCTGGAACACGTCATTCACAAAAACTAAAGGGCGGCGTCATTCTAATTGCCAAATTAGCCAAAGTCCCGATTGTCCCCGCCGTTTATCAAGGGCCGCTAACCTTTAAACAATTGCTGACGCGAAAAAAAGTTATTATTAACTTCGGTGATCCAATCACAGTTGATCCAAAAGGCAAACTAAATTCCGAACTTGAACAAAAAGTTATTGCCGAAATGACTGCATCTTTTAAAAAACTGGATCAAGAAATCGATCCAAACTTTATTTATCAAGATCCAAAACAAGCAGATAAATAATCACAACTAATATAGGGAGTTGCAGCAAATTGCTGTAACCCCCTATTTTCATTCACGAAAATTATTTTTTGGAATCTTGTTTGGCACTTTGAGTTTTCATCGCATTCATCATTTGATGCAATTTACGCTCAGATGGTTTTTGCCCCATCTGCAGCATCATCATCTTTAGCATGTTTTCATTGATTGGTGGATTCTTTTTTAAATAATTTTCCATATACTTTCGTGCTGCGAAAAATCCGCCAACAAATCCTAAAACCAAAGCTAAAACGATCAATAAGATCCAGACAGCCGTTGACATAGCAATAACTCCTTTCAAATCACTTCATTAACAATTCTACACAAATCCTACAAAAAAATAAAGCCAAAGTTAACTAATCGTTTCTTAAACCTTTTTCTTTTTGGATTTTACGAACCTTTGCTGGTGTTACTTCTTTACCTGCTTTATTAAATACACGAACCATTTCAAGATTATTCCGAAAGTTTTGCCGAAATAAAGCTAAATAAGTTTCACGTAAACTTTTTTGTTCAACTTGTTCATCTTCAGTTAAACCAACTGTTTTCTTTTTGTGCGAGAGTTGATTGATTCGATCAATCAGCTCTTGGGGAATTTGTTCTGCCATTTTATAAGCCTCATATCTATAATTAATTTAATAGTAACACCTTGTATCTTAACTGAATTTTCTGCTTTTATCAAATTTAACGAACGCTTGTTTGCTAGACATCACTGCATATGTTATGATTATTTTAGTAAATATAAATGGAGTGTCTTTTATGACAAAAACATCTGAAAAAAAACAATTAGCCATCTTAAAATTTATTTATGAACGAGTAACTGATCAGGGTTATCCGCCAACTGTCCGAGAAATTTGCGAAGCTGTTAATCTTTCATCAACTTCAACTGTTCATGGTCATTTAACACGGTTAGAAAAAAAAGGCTACTTAGAAAAGGATGCGACCAAACCCAGAGCTATTGAACTAACAGCTGCTGGGTTATCATTGCTAGGAATTAAGAATCATCAACGTGAGATTCCAATGGTCGGCACGGTAACCGCCGGCTCACCCATCTTAGCTGTTGAAGAAACCAGCGATTTTTTCCCTTTACCACCGGAATTTGATTCAGCCGATAATCTTTTCATGCTAACAATTCGGGGAGAAAGTATGATCAATGCTGGAATTCTAAATGGTGATCAAGTGATTGTTCGTAAACAACGGTTTGCCGATAATGGTGATATTGTTATTGCTTTAACTGAAGAAAGCGAAGCCACTTGCAAACGTTTCTTTAAAGAAAATGGTCACTTCAGACTTCAACCAGAAAACGATTCGTTAAATCCAATTATTTTGCAGGAGGTTTTAATTTTAGGCAAAGTCATTGGTTTATATCGTAATTTTCTTTAAATAATCAATTCATCCAAAGGAAAAGAGACTGCTAAAAGTGAAGTGCTCTACAATTGTTAGCCGAGAAATCTAATAATTGTGGGCCCCTTCAAATCAGCGTGTCTCTTTTTTGTTTTGCATATTTTTTAAGATTATTTCTAAATGTTTGCAGCCACAAATTGACTAATTTCCCTTTAACCTTGCGGCTAACTCTAATAGTTCCGCCGCGTGTTTTTTTGTCAAAGAAGTGATTTGACTTCCAGCTAGCATTCTTGCTAACTCATCAATTCGCTGACGCTCCGTTAACCAACAAACCTTAGTTTCTGTTCGATCAGCTACAACTTGTTTCCGGACTAATAGCTGATGATCGCTAACAGCAGCAACTTGCGGCAAATGAGTAATACATAAAACTTGCGATTGTTTAGCAATTTGCAAAATTTTTTCAGCAATAGCCTGGGCAACTCGACCACCAACCCCAGTGTCAACCTCATCAAAAATAATACTAGTAACGTTTTGCTGCACAGAAAAAATAGTTTTAAGCGCCAACATAACTCGCGAAAGTTCACCACCCGAAGCAATTTTAACTAGTGGTCCAACTGTTTCTCCTGGATTAGTCTGAATATAAAATTCAACTCGATCACTGCCATTTTGATTAAGTTGATTTAGCGTCCAAAAGCGAGGTTCAAAAATCGCCTTGTCCATACAAAGTTCTTTTAATTGTTTGTGGACTGCCAGTACCAGCTTGTCGGCTGCTTTATGGCGCAGTTTTCGCAAATGATCAGCAATTTTTTCCGCTGCTTGGTGAGCTTGTAAAACTTGTTGTTCCAATTGATCACTATCGGACTCGCTACTTTCCATTTCCTGTAGTTCATTTGAAATTTTTTGATAGTAATCTAAAATTTCTGGAATGTCAGCACCATATTTATGTTCAAGCTGATTAATCAACTCCAGTCGTTCATTAACCTCTTCAAGCCGTCCTTCATCCCATTCAAGTAATTCTAACTGATTGGACAAATCATGAGCAGTATCTTGCAACAAATAAAAGGCACTGTTCAAATTATCGCTAATTTTTTTGAAAGACTTTGAAAAATTGCTAATTTGCTCTAAAGAATCCATTGCCTTCCCAACCTGGTCCAAAGAAGCAGCTGGATCACCTGTTAATAGTTGATAACTATTAGCCAATGACTGCTGTATTAATTGAAAATTTTCCAATGTTCCTTTTTCATGCTGTAACTGATTTTCTTCATTAGTTTTTAAATCTGCTGCTTTAATTTCTTTAACTTGAAACTTCAACATATCCAACCGTTGAGCCCAACTCTGCTCATTTTTTTTACGTTGTTGCAATTGATGCAAATATTTCTGATAATTACTATAAGCTGTTTGATAGTTTTGCTTAATCGGTCCAATCGCTGGGTCAAATTGATCTAATAATTGGATGTGACTTTCAACATGCATTAGACTTTGTTGTTCGTTTTGACCATGAATGTCAAGTAAATATTTACCAACTTGCCTTAAAACGGCTCGTGTGACCATTAAACCATTAATTCGACAAATTCCATGACCATTTCGACTATACTCACGCTGAATAATTATATTATGATCATCAAAATTAATCCCCAAATGTTGCAATAATTCAAGTAGCTGTTGATCACTAGGTAAATCAAATAATCCTTGTAAAATAAATTTATTGGCACTTTGACGAATAAACTCTTGAGATGCCCGGCCTCCAGCTAGTAGCCCCAGTGCATCAATTACAATTGATTTGCCAGCCCCTGTTTCTCCGGTAATTGCCGTCATTTTGGACTGAAAATTTATATCCAAACTCTCAATTATTGCAAAATCTTTAATTGTCAGTTCCCGCAACATTGATTTATTCGCCCTGCCTTCCCATATTTTAGCCGATCATCCCCAACAATAATTGCTGAGTTTGTTTTGCTGCTGAACTACTCTTGGAAATAACCAAAATCGTATCATCATCACCTAAAGCTCCAAAAATTTCTTCAACCTTTAACTGATCAATCAGATTAGCAATTGCTGGCCCATTTCCTGGCAAAACCTTGATTAAGAAAAAAACATCATGCAAGCGTGAAGAAACATATGCATCATGCAAAGTTTTTTTCAATTTCTTTTCTGCATTTAATTTTTTTTCAGCTGGCAAACTATACTGATAACCACCATTTGTTGCTGGCAATTTTACCAACTGTAGTTCTTTAATATCTCGAGAAATAGTCGCTTGTGTGACCTCAATTCCTTGTTCTTCAAGCAATTTAACAATATCTTCTTGGCGATCAATACTGTATTGTTGAATTAATTTTTTGATGGCCTTTTGCCGTTCCTGCTTTCGCATCGCTTTCACAGCCTCTCCAATAATATTCATTAACTATTCATATCATAGCTTAAATTGCATAATTATTAAAGAACATTCAGTAAAATAATATGATTTATTTTAATTGTTGCCAAGCTGCATGTAAAACCTTCGAAATGTCAATCCTATCTGCTAAAGTTCCTAGACAATGGCTACTTTTTAAATGAACTAAGAACTCTATATTTCCAGAACCACCAGTAATTGGAGAAAAATCCAATCCCAAAATATCATATTTTTCAGTTCTCGCAAAATGCAAAATTTCCTCTAAAACTTCTTGATGCACTTTTGGTTCACGAATAATCCCATGCTTACCAACTTTTTCTCTTCCAGCTTCAAATTGTGGTTTAATTAAAGCTACGACTTCACCACCAATTGGTAAAATTTGATGCAAATTTGGTAAAATTAATTTTAAAGAAATAAAAGAAACATCGATAGACGCGAATTCAGGTACTCCTATTGAAAAATCACTTGGTTGACTATAACGAAAATTGGTATTCTCCATAACAATTACGCGGGGATCTTGCCGCAATTTCCAAACCAGTTGATTAGTTCCAACATCCAAAGCATAGCTGCGCGCAGCACCATTTTGCAGCATTACATCTGTAAATCCACCCGTAGAGGATCCAATATCTAAAACTATTTTGTTTTTAACATCAATTTTAAATACATTTAAAGCTTTTGCCAGCTTTAACCCACCACGACTAACATATGGTAACTTGCTACCTTTAAAATGCAACTTAGTTTTAACGTCAATTTTCATTCCGGGTTTATCAAGTCTTTCTTCATTAGCACCCAGAATTTCTCCTGCCATGACGGCTCTTTTAGCTTGTTCTCGGCTTGAAAAAAGACCCTGCTCAACTAGTAAAATGTCAACACGTTGTTTTGTCATTATTTCTTTTCTCCCGCAAAATACCCTAACATATCCTTTAGCAGTGGACATTCATAACCTAAACTTCTTAATTTCTCCAAAGCTTCCGCTGCTTGTTCTAAAGCTTGTGCAAGAGCTTCTTGTGCTCCACTTATCCCCAGCAAACCTGGGTAGGTGTTTTTATGTTCAGTTTGATCCTTATGAACGCGTTTGCCTTGTTCTACCGTAGTACTAGTTTCATCCAAAATATCATCATAAATTTGAAAAGCTAACCCAAAAGCCTGACCATAGATTATAATCAAGTTTTCTATTTTACTACTTGCTCCAGCTAAAATCGCCCCAGCTTGACAAGCATATAAAAGTAAGGCCCCTGTTTTTTGGCGATGTAACTGCTGTAGTTCAGCCAATTTCAACTTTTGGTTTTCACCCAAAATATCGCTCATTTGGCCACTAACCATTCCCTCTGCGCCAGCTGCTTGGCCCAGACAACCAATCAACTTGACCACCTCACCTGAAGGAAGATCAGCGGTTGCTAACCAAGCGAAAGCATTCGTCAACAACGCATCACCCGCTAATACTGCAGCCGCTTGACCAAAAACTTTATGATTCGTCAAGCGTCCTCGACGTAAGTCATCATTGTCCATTTCTGGTAAATCATCATGGATTAATGAATATGTATGCAGTAATTCTAGACTAGCTGCAACAGTTAATGCTCCTTCAGTAATTTCTCCAGTTAAATCATGACAGACTGCTAAAACTAATAGCGGACGAATTCTTTTTCCACCAGCCATGACAGAATAACTCATAGCTTTAACCAAATTAACGTTACCGGTTAAACTGGTTAAATACTGCTGCAAGTCTTGATTTATGAGTGTTCGATAATGTCGAGTGAATTTTTCAAGTTTAGTCCTATTCATCTTGAACATCTCGTTCAAAATCGGTTACTTTGCCATTTTCATCAACTACCTGTGTTAAAGTTTTTTCAGCTTTTTCCAATTGCTGTTGCAATTCTCGACTAAGTTTTATTCCATTTTGGAATTGATCTAGAGCCGTTTCCAAAGGAGTATCACCCTTTTCTAATTGCTGAACAATTTTTTCGAGATCTGCTAGACGTGTTTCAAATGTTGGTTTTTCTGTCATCAATAACATCCTTTCTAATTGCTAAAGTTTTTGCATTAATTTTTCCATCAGCCAAATGATATACAAATTCTTTTCCAATTTCGAACTCTTCGGTCGATTTAAGTAATCGATCTGAACTAGTTGCAAAACCATAACCACGTCCCAAAACTTTTAGCGGGCTTAAAGAATCTAACTGAGCAGCTATAGCTCCCAAATTATGTTGCTTAGTCTGTAAATAATTAGTAGCACTTTTTTGGAGATTTTTCTGCAAAAAAGTCAATTGTCTTTGCATCAAATGTAACCGTTCTAATGGATTAAATTGATTTAGCTGCTGCATCAGCAAAGTCAGTTGCCGTTCTTTACTGATTAAGCGCTGTTGATAATTTTGTTGTAATTGTTGTGTTAGCAAATCCAGTTTTTGATAATATCCTTCATATAGTCGTCCAGGTTGTGAAAAAATTTGGGCAGCAGCTAATCTTTTCCATTCTTGGTGTTTAATCTTCAATAAAGCTCGAAATGCCTGATACAAGCGCAATCGTTGTTGTTTGATTTTCAGCAACTCATCACTCAAGACTGGTACAGCCAATTCAGCTGCTGCAGTTGGAGTAGCTGCTCTTACATCGGCAACTAAATCAGTCAAAGTCGTGTCTGTTTCATGACCCACAGATGAAATTACTGGTATCGTACAAGTTGATAGCGCACGAACAACAGTTTCTTCATTAAAAGGCCAAAGATCTTCAATTGAACCACCACCCCGACCAATAATTAAGACGTCAAATGTTCCAGTTAGTTGAACCTGTTTAATTCGTTTAACTAACTCACCAGCCGACGCATCACCCTGTACTTGTGCCGGAAATAAATAAAGCTTTGCTAGAGGATAACGTCGTTGAACAGTTATCATGATATCTTTAATAACTGCACCGGATCGACTGGTTATAACAGCAATTTTTCGTGGGAAATGTGGTAAAGGCCGTTTAGCTTTAGAAAAAAGTCCTTCTTCTGCAAGCTTCTTTTTTAATTGCTCATAAGCTTGATATAATGCACCGACACCGACTGGCTCCATTTGCTCAACATAAATTTGATAACTGCCACTTGGCGGATACAAAGAGATTCGCCCAATCACCATAACTTTCATTCCCTCTTCAGGTTTAAAGCGGACTTTAGCAAAGGCTGAACGAAACATAATGGCACTGATTTTTGACTGTTCATCCTTTAAACTGAAATATTGATGGGCATTTTGACGGATTCTGAAATTTGAGATTTCACCAGTTAAATAAATGCGACCTAAATAAGGATCTGCATCGAATTTTCTCTTTAAGTATTGAGTTAATTCACTAACCGTTAAATAGTCCTCAGTCGTTGCCAATCCCTTTCACGCTCCGTTCTGCAAATTTGACAGTTTGCTTCATTAACATTGCAATTGTCATTGGACCAACTCCACCAGGAACTGGAGTTAAATAGCTAGCTACATCTGCAACTTTCATTTGGTCGACATCACCTACCAGCTTTCCAGCATCATTCCGGTTAATGCCAACATCAACTACTACAGCTCCAGATTCAATAGCTGTTTGTGTAAACATTTCTGCCCTTCCAACTGCAGCTACCAAAATATCGGCTCTTCTTGTTAATTCAAATAAATTTTTAGTGTAACTGTGAGCTACCGTCACAGTAGCATTATGATTAATCATTAACGCTGCCAGTGGACGACCAACAATCTTACTTCGACCAACAATAACAACTTTTTTGCCTGTTAAAGAAATTCTATACTCCGATAATAATTGCATAATTCCATTTGGTGTGCAAGGAATCGCGTAGGGATCGCCCATAAATAACTTTCCCATATTATAGGGATGGAATCCATCAACATCTTTTAGTGGATTAATTGCTTGAATAATCGTTTCTTCATTTATTTGTGGTGGCAAAGGAAGTTGTACTAAAATCCCGTGAACTGTTGAATCTTGATTCAATTTGGCAATTATTTGCAGCAACTCTGCTTCACTCGTTGCTGCTGGTAAAGTTAAGTCACTAGTTTCAATTCCGATTTTCTGTGCCATTCTTCGTTTATTGCGAACATAGACCTGACTTGCCGGATCGTCACCGACCAAAACAACTGCTAATTTAGGGGTAACACCCAAAAATTTTAATTTTTCTACATCTTGCTGCAACTGTACAGCAATCTTTTGTGAAAGTTTTTTCCCGTCCAATTTTACTGCCATGAAAATCGCCACCTTTTATCTGCTAAATACTAAATTACATTTTACCATATTTTTTGATTGGTTAGCATATCAAAAAAGCCGGCTCAAAGCCAGCTTTTAGTAAATCTGTGAAAACTCTCTAATATTAAAATACACCAAAAATCAATTTTCTTGTTGGATCAGATTGGATAAAACACCATTAATGAATTTGCGTGATGCTTCATCACTATACTCTCTAGCTAATTCTAGGGCTTCATCAACCGCAACTCGATTAGGTGTCTCAGCAACAAATTTAATTTCAAAAGTTGCCAGTTGCATAATCACTAAATCCGCTTTATTCAATCTTTGTAGTGACCAGCCAGCCTTCAAATACTTAATCAACAAATCATTCAATTCTGCTAAATGATTGTGAACCCCGGTTACCAGTAATTCTAAATATGCCGGAATTTCAGGGGACAACTCTTTATTTTGCAATTTTAGTTGTTGATAAAGCTCTGCTAGATTTGTCGTTTCATTACTTTCCATTGCAAACAGAATTTGAAAAGCAACTTCTCTTATTGCATGTCGTTTCATCACTTTGTTTCACCATTTTCTTCAGCAAATAGATTATTTGGATCAACAACCGAAGTTTGTTTGGCAGGAACAACTCCTTGAACATAGACATTAACAGCAACTAACTTCAGTCCAGTCATAAACAATAACTGTTGCTTAACTTTTTCTTGAATCGCCAACGCAACCTGCGGAACCGAGACACCGTAGTTTAGAAAAGCATAGACGTCTGCACTCAAATGTCCTGCATCTTGATCGATTTTAACACCCTTACCACGATTTTTACGACCAAATAATTCATTTAAACTATTAGCCAATGAACCGCGCATTGAATAAACACCATCAATTTGTGTTGCCGCAATCCCAACGATTACTTCTAAAACTTCCGGAGCGATTTCAATGCTGCCGTTAGCTGAATGACTATCAGCTAAAATGATATTACTATCCTCTGCCATTGTTTTTCCTCCTCGCTTTGCTGTTAAGCCCGTGAAACATAACTTCCGTCTTGTGTATTGATGGTTAGGACATCGCCTTCATTTACAAAGAATGGTACCTGAACCACCAATCCTGTTTCCAATTTAGCTGGTTTTGAACCACCTGAAGCTGTGTCACCTTTAATACCTGGTTCAGTCTCTGCAACTTGCAAATCAACTGTATTGGGCAAATCAACTCCCAAGGTCTCATTACCATGCATAATAATGCTAACTACCATATTTTCTTTTAAATAATTTAATTCATTTTTAATTTGTTCTTCAGGAAGTTCCAGTTGTTCATAAGTAGTTGTATCCATGAAAACATAATTAGTTCCATCAGCATACAAATACTGCATTTTCCGATTGTCGATTTGTGCTTGTTCAACTTTTTCACCAGCACGAAAAGTTTTTTCCTGTACGGCACCTGTCCGCAGATTTTTCAGTTTTGAACGAACAAAAGCTGAGCCTTTACCAGGCTTAACATGCTGAAATTCAACAACCCGCCACAAATCTCCTTCAACTTCAATTGTTAATCCATTTTTAAATTCATTTACCGAAATCATACTGTTCCTCCTAAAATAGTTCTGCTGTTAAACCATGAATCCGCAGAAAATCATATACAATTAATAATAGCAGTTTTTAGACAGAAAATGCAAGTTCTAGCTCAAAGCTCACGATAATCCCGATTAAAATCAGTTAGGATTTCATAACCAGCTTGAGTAACTAAAATATCATCTTCAATTCGTACACCGCCAACATCAGGAACATAAGCTCCTGGTTCAATTGTGACTATTTGACCAGTTTGCAAAACATCTTGTGATCCAGCACCAACTGCCGGTAATTCATGAATTGCCAAACCGATCCCATGTCCCATTCCATGATTAAAATATTTCCCATAACCAGCTTGGGTAATGATCTGGCGTCCAATTTGGTCGAGTTGTTTTCCCGAAATTCCGGGCTTGATAGCTTCAATCGTAGCCTTTTGAGCTGCTTGCACTATTTGATATAACTGATAAAATTCTTTTGATTGTTCGCCTATTGCAAATGTTCTGGTTACATCTGAAGTGTATTTATGTAAAAAATAGCCAAAATCAAGTGTAACCATTGTTTGTGGCTTTAACGAAGCGCTAGAGGCCATCGCATGCGGCCAGGTTGATCTTTCACCACTAGCAACAATTGTTGGAAATGATTTATCTTCTGCACCATGCTTTTGCATAAACTGATCCAAAAAAACTGCAACATCATGCTCAGTTATGCTTGTAATATCTTTTTCCTGTTGTAAAAATTCAAGTACCGCTTGATAACCACGCCCAGCTAATTGACATGATTCGCGAATTATATTCACTTCTGCTTCGCTTTTGATTGAACGCTGAGATTCAATTACTGCAGAAACTGCAGCTAAGTCAGCTGGAAAATTCTCATCTAAAAAACTATAGTTATCATAATTTATGGTACTTTCAAAAGCTAATGCAGATAGATGCTTTTTTTGTGCTAAACGACAAGTCTCACCTAAATAATCTCTAGTTAAAACTAGTTGCCAAGTGGGACAATCATGTTCCACCTGGCGTTCAAAACGCCAGTCTGTAATCAGAAATTGATCTTGTTCAGTAATCAGTAAAACTCCATCATCCCCTGTAAAGCCACTCATATAACAGCGATTGACTGGATCAGTCACCAAAAAACCATCAAAGTGCATTCTTTGCATTTCTTTGCGCAATTTTTTGACCCTTGAATTTTCCATTTTTATCTCCCGTTGAAAAAAGGACCAATACAAAACTTGCGTTCCGCATTGGTCCTTAATTTAAACTTATTCTGCAACTGGGTAAACAGAAACCTGTTTCTTGTCGCGACCTTTACGTTCAAAACGAACAACTCCACTTGTCTTAGCAAACAAAGTATTATCGCCACCCATGCCAACATTAACACCAGGATAGATTTTTGTACCCCGTTGGCGGTAAAGAATTGAACCGCCCGAAACAACTTGTCCGTCAGCTTGTTTTGCTCCTAAACGTTTCGATTCAGAATCACGTCCGTTAGCTGTTGAACCGCCGCCTTTTTTATGGGCGAAGAATTGCAAATCCATAATCATTACAAATCCACCTCCTATTAAATTATTCTGCTTTGATTTTCAAATAATTGGAATAGGTTTGTGCTACATCCTTTAAAGCTAGTTGAAAATTATGCAATAACAATTGTGCAGCCGAATTATGCAAGTCTTTCAAAGTAACCGCTAAATAGCCGCCATTTTTTTCATCTTGCTTCACTAACAAATCAGCTTTAGCCAATTGCTGTAATCCATTAACTGTGCTGATCGCCAACACTGAAACAGCTGCACAAACAATATCATTGCCATACTCTCCGGCATCAGCATGACCTGTCAGTTCAAAACTATTAATTAATTTTTTCTGACAGTTAAAAGTAGCACAAATCATAGTCTATCATCCTTATTATTAAGCGTTGATTTCATCAATCACAACTTTAGTATAAGGTTGACGATGTCCCTGTTTTGTATGTGAATGTTTCTTTGGCTTGTACTTATATGTGACAACCTTACGTTCACGTCCCTGCTTTTCAACAGTTCCAACAACAGATGCTCCATCAACAAAAGGTTTGCCAATCACTGTTTTTTCACCACCAACCAAAACAACTTGATCGAAAGTTACTTTTTCACCTGCAGCAACTGGTAATTTTTCTACATAGATCACCTGGCCAGCCTCAACTTTAAGTTGCTTGCCGCCAGTTTTGATAATTGCGTACATATCTTGCACCTCCTTGATTTTTGACTTAGACTCGCCACAAGCAGCAGCTCAATCACTTTAAAACTGCTTATGTGCGGTTGCAGTTGTGCAAGCACGAATGCAACGGTCAAATCATAACAAATAAATCCTTAACCGTCAATCAAACCTAATTAAAGGCCTAGATTTTCTGGGCCTTTTTACACAACTAAATGGCGCGGGAGAGATTCGAACTCTCGACCGTCCGCTTAGAAGGCGGATGCTCTATCCAGCTGAGCTACCGAGCCATAAACAACGTACTGAATTATACGTTAAATTTCGCTAATTGTCAATCTTCATTTTTTTGTTTATTTAATCAATTTTAAGCCTAATCGCTTGAAATATTTTTGAAACTATGCAACAATAATGTAACATTAATGTAATGAAAAGGAGGCTAACTGAATGACTGCATTTTTATCAATTATAGGTATTTTAATTTTAGCTGGCGGAGTTCAGTTCGTGCAGTATTTGCAAAAAAAACAGTCTGCTTGCAAACATCTAAAACAAAATAACAATAGCAATCGTTTCAGAATATTGTAGTGACTGTGTTTAAAGCCATTATTCACTTTTTAGAATATTTTTTAAATCAATCTTTAAATTAGCTATACCAAATTTAATAAAAATATGCCAAGCATGTACAAAAGCTGTTTGGCTTTTTTGTTGGTAGCTTTTAGAAAGCAACTCAACCATAGTCAAATATATCTGGTCAGTTGAACTTTTGGCATTTTGTTTGAGTAACCGTTGTTCAACACTTTCATCAATTAATAGTTGATAGCCCCATTTACAGATTAAAGCAGCACTTAGAAATGACTTTAAAGCGGCTTGATAATTTGTAAAATTTTCAATTTCATTTTGTTCAAGCTGTGAAAAAAGCTGTCCTATTTTTTGCAATAATTCAGCATATTCGCAAGAAATCATTTTTTGCCGGTCAACGATCCCTGCATTTTTAAACCGAATTAACTGTGTATGTTGAACTGTTGCTAGCATTCCTTCGACATCCACACCTGTTCCTCCTAAGAAAAATATAATAAATCTGCTTTAATTTCCAAACTATTTAAATTATTTAGATACCATTCTTTCAAAAATTGATACCGCAATAAAACATCAAACCAACTCGTTGTTTGGTGCAAGTCCCGAACTTTTAATAACCACTCACCAAAATGAACTTGATCTGGATCTGTTTCACGAAAAATCGTAACAGTTACTTGATCATCAAGTCGTAAAATTGCTGATTGAGCTACTGTACCGGACTCTAGCATTTTCCCACCTTGAGCCGCTGCAACAAACAATTGATCAATGATTGTGGTTGATAAATTGGAGTCACTAATCTGATAAACACAACTATTAGTCGGATCAAGAAAACCAAAGTCAACATCAAAACCGAAATCTTGTTTTAAATAGTTGCCAATTTCTAAAAGTATTTTGGCAAAGTTTTTGATTTTTTGTGGTTCTAGTTTCGGATAATAGTCTATTAATAATAGTTGCGTTAAAGCATGACTATTAAATCGCAATAAATGTTTTGTAAAATCAAGATAAAGCAGCTTAAGCTGGCTATTTTTTTCAATATAGTACGCACCATCTGGATTATCATTTGAAAACTCAAAAACAAAATAGCCCGCTGCATTAATACCAGCATATTCATGATAAAGCTCATGGTATTGATCTGAAGACTGTAACACAACTCCCGTACGTTGATGCAAGTCTAATAAACGATTTAGAAATATTAAATAAAAATCAGATTTACTATATTGTAGTGGGAATACTAAATATGCAGTATCCAATTGAAAGACTGTCAAGTCAGCAACAGCTTTAAAAAGTTCTTCCGTTGATTCAGTTGTAATTAATTGGTCAAGTAGTTGTGTAAAATTAGCACCGTTTTTTAACCCTGCTTTGAGTTGATCGTTATATGACATCAGACGACCAGTCGTACTAAGGGTAGCCGGATCGACTTCTTTTTTTGCTTGGTGTGGTTGAAAAGTAACCGTTCGCTTTAATGAATCACTCATGTTCAATTCTCACCCGCCCTTTGGTTGCAATCAAGTCAGCAATATAATCGCGATATAGCGACCGGTTACGTGCTTCAAAATTTTCAAAGCTACCAAATCTAGCAACAATACTCTGCTTCTCATAGCCGATCAATGTATCTTCTTTAGAGAGCTTCAAAACCTCTTTTTCACTTTCATGAATAAGCTTGTAAGCTTTTTGTGCTTTTTCGTCTTGATCAGTTAGTTCAGACAATTGACTAACCAATTCTTGTTTGCTTTCTCTCGCTTTAGCGGCTTCCCAAGGAAGAACTTTTTCTTGAGCTAATTGTTTTAATTGCCGCCTTATTTTTTCTTTTTTTTGATCACGTTCATTCTGGGAATCGATCAGAGCTTGTAATTGATCAGTTTGTTGTGAAATCGTTGCAATTCGATCACTGTTTAGCCGTTTATTTTCTTGTTCTAATTCAAAAGCTTGCTTTAATTTACGATATTCAATTTCGTCAAAATCAAAGGCAACTTTTAATACATCCAATGTTCCAAAAAGCCGGCGATCCCACCAATTACCGAAGAAAAACTGATAAGCACCTAAACCGGTTTGTTCAAAATAAAAAAATGGATAAGTTTCCTTTAAGTATGAAAGTAAATTGACACTTAAGTATTGACCAATTTGTTTAGTTACATCATCTAAAAGACGCTCATTTCCAATATCAGATGTTCCATGCTTTGCTTGCATAATTTCTTGCGAATAATTCTCTCCGTCAATTAATTGGTAAATTAAGCGATCGTCGTGTTCTTGAACAGCGTTTAATAAGATTTGCAGATAATGAATCTTATTTGAAACTTTTTTTTGCAGTTCTTTAGCTGATTGTTGAAATTGTTCAATTTCAACTGGACTTATGTTTGCCAAAAAATCCCCTCCTCAGTGCCTTTTGAAGCTTACGTTTTTTAAACAAAATAGTAAGCAATTTACTTAATTATAACATTTAATTTAACAATGTCCTAAAGACAACTTTAAATTAATGAATTTCGTAAGTTCTTTGCGATTCATGAGTCCCAGCGAAAACATATTTCGCCGGATCTTCAGTTGTTCTCAATTTATGTTCAGTTGTTTGAATAACTTGCTGTTGATATAAATTTTCGTAATCTGCAACTGAAATTTTCCGCCGCTCAGTTAAAATTTGTTTAAAATCATTCTGTGCTATCTGTTCTTTAAACTTGGGCTGCAACAAACCGCTGAAAAATTCCGCTTGAGCTCCAGAACCATAACTGTAAAAGCCAATTCTTTGACCGGCTTGCAACTTAGGCGAATTTTGCAATAAGGACAAGAAACTAAGATAAAGTGAACCGGTATACAGATTCCCAACCTGAGCATTATAACTTCGTGCTGCTTCAAATTGTTTAAATAATTGACTATTAATTGCTAAATCATTTCCAGAAGTTAAACTGCGAAGCCCCTTCAAACCTAATTTAGTATACGGCAAATGAAAAATGAACGCGGTGAAATCAATTAATTGAAGCCCTGCTGTTTTTTGATACTCTTGCCAAACTTCTTGTAAAAGATCCAGATATAAATTATTTGAGAATTTACCAGCAACTCGCGCTTCACTCTCACCTAAAGGCCGCCAAAAGTCATTTGCATCCCGCATTGCGACTGCACTATTTGGCTCAAAAGCAATAATCCGTGGATTAGTCGTAACTAACATGGCAACTGCACCACCACCTTGAGTTGGTTCACCTGGTGTCCTCAAACCATAGCGAGCAATATCTGCACCGATTACTAAAACCTTTTTTTCCGGATGAAGACAAAGATATCCTTGGGCAAAATCTAAACCTGCTGTTGCTCCGT
The DNA here is from genome assembly GCF_019444005.1 of Liquorilactobacillus nagelii DSM 13675. NCBI lineage: Bacteria > Bacillati > Bacillota > Bacilli > Lactobacillales > Lactobacillaceae > Liquorilactobacillus > Liquorilactobacillus nagelii. The sequence continues at coordinate 589,469 of NZ_CP049304.1, read as the reverse complement.
AACAGGCCTGCTTAACTTCGACAACTTGTAATTTTTCTGGCAATTTCAGCAAACCAGCTAAATAAGCTGCCGTTGATTTGGAATTATCAACTCCTGATTCAGTTCCAAAAATAACTAGACCTAATTTTTGCCGATCTGCTTCACTCAATATCTGATCAACCGCATTGGCTGCTAATGTTACTACATCTTGTGTTGGACGAATTACCGCCATTTTTTTTTGCCCAATTCCAATCAAATATTTTGCTGGATCCTCCTGACGCTGTTGTGCTAATTCCCTCATGTCAACATATAAATCAGAAGTAAAAAAGCCGATTTTATCGATGCCAATCTTCATAATCTTATATTCTCCTTAAAAAAGCAGCCTAAATCAATAATCATATTTTAACCGTACTTTTGAAATGCTACTTTACAATATTTCTACTATTAATATTCTATATTATAATCTGATGCTTTACAATTAAACTAAATTTTCTTATTTCAATTCTAAAATTCGACAATTAACTTAATGAACAGCACGAAATTTCGGACAAATGCATTGTGCAATCCACATTCATTATAAATTTCATACTTTCATGATAAACTATCCTTGAGAGTTACATATTGAAAGAAATGATTAAAATGTTATTCAATAGTAATCATATCAAGGGCATTCTACAAGATAGAGGTTTATCAAACTTAAATGATGATTCTCTATGGCAAGTGAAAACTATCCTAAACGAGCTTGATGAAGAACAGTTACTTCGAAATAGCAAGAAAGTCTTATCAAGTGATTATGCTAAAGACAAAGCAACAGCAACATTTTTAAGAGCTATAGTTGAACAAAACTGGGTAATGATAACCCAAAATGATCAAATACTCAAAGAATTAAAACTCCAAAACCAAGCTCCGAAAGAATAAACAAAATAGATTATGTTATTAGTTTTTTTAACTAAATAAAAAACACACTCTCCCCGCCTAAAGCTTGAGTGTGTAGAGTTAGATATTTTAAAGAGTATGCAATAAGCACACGCTCTTTGTGTACTCCATTCTATCATAAATGGAGTGATTAAAATGTTTGAATACAAGAAAAATAAAGCTATCAAAGAAAAAATTTATAAAAACGGCAAGAAGAGTTATTATTTTCAGATTTATCTAGGAAAAGATCCACAAACTGGTAAAAAGAAAATAACAACTAAACGTGGATTTAAAACTCCTGCTTTGACCAATTCTGCTTATCAAAAAATTCAGGTTCAAGTTGCTGATGGCACTTATGAGCTTCTTACTGAAAACGGTAAAACATTTAAAGAAGAATACTTAGAGTGGTTTGAGAACCAATATCGGAACACCGTTAAATCCAGTACACTCTATAAAACTAAACAAATTTTTGATTGCCACATTTTACCATATATTGGTGATCAACAGCTTAGCAAAATAACATCAGAATATTTGCAGCCATTCGTCGAAGCATGGTCACTAGCATATAAAAAATCAAATATTGTAGCAAGGTATGCGAAGCGAGTATTTGACTATGCTTATATCAAAAAAGGAAATTATCGCAAACCCTTTTGATCACATCTTGCTCCCGAAGATTCGTTCAATGAATGCTAAAGATTCTCATAACTTTTTGTCGACTGATGAACTAAAAAAGTTTGTTACGTATGTCAGGGATAGTTCTAGTGTTAATTATCCAGGTAAAATCGAATTCTTTAAAGCCGTATTTTTTATAACCTTAGCTTATACGGGAATGCGTAAAGGCGAATTACTAGCTTTAACCTGGGAAGATGTTGATTTAGAAAACAAAATGATTGATATTAATAAAACCATCGTCACAAATGAAAACGGGAAGATGGCGCTCCAACCACCTAAATGGGATTCATATCGTAAAATATCGATTAACCAATTAATTTTTGAAATGCTAACTAAATTAAAAACCAACAACAATTCTAAGCTAGTATTCCCAAATCAAAAAGATAACTACTTCAATTTGAGTAAACCAAATAACTGGCTGAATTCAATTATTGATATGGGCTCATCAGATTATGCAGCAGCTTTTAAATTAACACATGATCCAAAATATCAATCATTTATACCTCAAATAACCCCACATGGATTTAGGCATACTCACGCAACATGGTTATTTGAAAAGAACCCAGGCATCTTACCTAAAACTGTTCAAAAACGTCTGGGTCATAAAAATATCGGTGTTACATTAAACATTTATACTCACGTTTCATCTAATCAAAATGAATTGCTGTCAGATACGCTAAATCAAATATAGTTAGTCAAAAAATAAGAGTTAGTCAAAAAATTAAAAATTGACTAACTTTTTTGTCTCTTGGTTAGTCATTGACTAACTTTGTGTTCCATTCCTATCCTTTTCAGTAGGTTTTAGGCAATCATCGTAAAATAAAAACGCCACATAATCGGAATGTGACGTCCTAAAACTATCTAAAACGGAATAATAAGGAGAGTACAGGATATATAAATGCCTATACATCAATACTTTAAGCGATTTAGTGCACTGTTGGGACACCGTTTAAGTTATTAAAATTTTATACATTTATGTAGGTCAAAGTGCTTGGCCTATTTTTATGCGCTCCTAGCTTGGACTCAAATAAAACTCAATTCGTTTTAATATAGATATTCGCGTTAAACGTCATACCCTATCCATTACTTAAAATTCATCTATCCGCCTTTACTTTACATATAAATTGATGCATTTTCGAACAAATTTCACGATATATTATAGCTAAACAATATGGTAATATTAATATTGGGTAAAAAATGAATCTAAACAGGGAGAGATTAGTTATGGTCAAAAAATATTATAGTCAACATTCAAGAACAAAACATACATATCAGTTTTACAAGGATCGTCAAAATGACCCTAAATAGAGAAATGATTTTATTGAGGCTAGATCAAAACGAAGAAAGTCGATTGCAATCAAATCTTTAGCAGTTTTACTAGTAATATGCATTGCAGCTTTTTTACGTTTCGCCAACACAATAAAAACAACGGTGAGATTTCAGCTGCTTTTAGCCAAAACAGTTCCAATCAAAATAGCTCTTCAGATCAAGACAGCCAGAAAAGTAGCACTATATCCAGTAGCACAACTCAGCAAAGCTCTTATTCTTACAGCAGTGATACTAGCTTATCTTCATCAACTACTGAAGCAAGTTCATCTGAAACTAGTACTACCAACAATATAACTGCTGTTAAAAATGTTTTACAGAGTGGCTTTAAAATCGCGCCTATTTTGTATAATGGCGAAGATGTCAACAAAGCTATGAATGAAGGGAAAGCACCTCAGAATACAGTACATGATGGTTTTATTTTAGGGTACTTGAAAGATGATTCTACAGCACGTATGTCTTCAATGGGTGGAGCATATGATCAGCCTTATGAAATATCAGAAGGCATACTAACCATTGGAGATTTTCAGTTTAATTATTCAGAAAATGGCAACTCGATTACCTTTGATACTTATGAAAAAAGCAATTCAGATGGTTCCACAATTACTTGGCAATTATCAGACTATTCTGGAGCTAAAGATTCAGTTGATTCTGCCTCTGTTCAAAATTGAAGATCATTATTTAAATAAGCCTACTTCAAATCAAATAAAAAACTCAATTATAATTTAACATACTTCTTAAGACAGCTGATTAGTTGTCTTATTTTTGTATAAGTCTATCAGTTGAATGCCACGTTAATCAGATTAAGCGAACATACGTTTGAAGTGTAAATAAAAAATAAGCCTATCTCAGACAAGATAGGTCGCTTTGTCTATGCAATATACATTGCAACTAATATTTTAGTTTGTTTTATAGTTGTTTTCAATAGCAAATATTTAAAAGGGTCTATCAACTGGGAAAAAGATAGACCCTTTTCGAGTGGAGTTGCAGTTAAAAACTACAACTGCAATGATTATTGTAATGCAATTATATGCATTTAACAATATAAAATTTATAAATCATTAAAAATAAGCCTAGTGGGACTGTCAGATGTCAGTGCTCCATTTTTCATAATGTCATCTTTTCAATAATATTTGATACCGTCTTATTATAGAACAAATTTATATGTATGCCAGCCGAAGCTGGCTTCTTTATTTACGAACAACTTTCAATTTTATTAATGCGCAATGTCTGCTATTTAACCCTTAATGACTGTCCAACATAAATCAAATTGACATTCTTTAGCTCAGTCAAACTCTTAATCTGGCTAACTGAAACACCGTACTGGCTAGCAATACCTGAAACAGTATCACCTTTTTTAACTGTATAATAAACTTTTGAACTTGTTGCTTCAGACTCGCTAATTTTCAGAACTTGACCGGGATAAATCGTATTATTAATTGACTTGCCATTTAAGCTAGCCAAAGTATACATTGACATACCGTACTTTTTAGCAATCTCCCACCAGGAATCACCAGAACGAACAGTGTATGTTCTACTATGCTGGCTAGATACATTCGAACTGGTCAGCTGTACGTCTTGTGCTAATGCCCAACCCATTGGTGTACTTCCTTTATAAAGCAAAACCGCTTGGTTAGACTTACTCAAAACTAAATCTTGCGTGTCTTTAATCGTATAAGTCTGACCCTTTGCGTAACTGGCAATATTTACTCTAGGTTGATACCACTTTGTTGCCGATTGTTTTAAAACGACATTCTGGCCAACATTAAAACCTTGCTTGCGACTGTCGTTATTGAGTTTCTTATTTTGCGTTTTAGCTTCAGACCCAAACCACCAGCTAACAGACTTCCGATTAGTATCAACTAACGAACTATCTAGTGAGGTCGCGAACGCTACCGAAGATTGATTATCTTTATTTTGCCACATATCATAATTTCGTGGGTTTGGCCAAGCACCCTGGTAAGCTGCTAACCAGTAGCCGTCAAATTTATTAATCAGTGTTTGACCAACGTATTGGTTAGCTAAACTTCGATATGAATAGAAAACGATGTGTTTATCAGTCAATGACTTCATCTCATCTAACCAAGCTTGCACTGCCGCTTGAGTAGTACCATATTTAACAGTATTTTCTTCAAAGTCTAATACATAAAACTTTGCATCCTTATCAGACCGATTGTAAAAGTCCTTAGCTTCCTGACGAGCATCGTCGGCTGAAACAAAACGAGCATAAGCATATTGGCCATAAGGAACACCGACCTTGTCAGCCATACTTGTATTATATGAAGCGTACTTGTCAATGTAGTTTGAACCGTACTGTTGACGGATAATCAATCCAGAAACTTCCGATTTGACATTTTTAAATTGTTGTTCAGTTTTCTGACCTTGCCACTCTGACATATCATAGACTGGCAACGTATCTGCTGAAGCTAATTGTGCGCATAAAAAAAGAGCAGCTGCCGCCGCTCCTACCCCAGTTAAAAGTTTCTTCATTGAACTAGCCCTCCTTCGGTGTATCCGTGCCAACAATGTTTCCATCTTTGTCTAAAACAATCCCAAGCGAATTAGCCTTAGAATCAGTATTCACTTCTGTCAATTTATCGACTACCGCACTAATCTCTTCAATCTTCTTTTCAATTCCAGATGTATCAATTGATTTGGAAGCTTCAATTAAAGCTTTGTTTCCAGTAAAACTACCTGCAAATCCTAATGCTGAACTTAATAGAAGACCAATAATAATAACATCTGATTGGCTAAAAATCACATGGAAACCATATTTAGCAATCAGCACAAACAGTACAATCATAACTGTAGCCAACTGAATCCAAAAGCTTGGCTTACCAATGTTAGTTGCTAACATCTTTTTAAATTCCTTCATTTGTATTTTTCCTCCAAATTATTAATTTTCAAATCGTGCTTAAGCAACATTTTGTCATGCTGATCAAGCAATTTATCTTGTTGAGCTTCACGTTTTTCAAGGGCATCGATATTCTTTTGTTGCATCTTGTGTGACTTTTGTAAATCATCTCGAATACCATCCATTGGCTCCTTAACGTAACGCTTTAACATACTTTTTCCAGTGTACGAAAAGGCACCGAAAATTGTCGAAATGATAACAATAATCGATGCCCATTCGTCCCAACCAAGTCCTAAAATTCTATGCACATTCAATCACCTACTTATACTAATTTTGACAATAAAAATAGCGCTACCCAAAACGGCAAGCACATCAACAATGCATTTTTAATTCTGATAAAAAATTTCATTTTTATATTAAGCAGTCTTGACAGCAGTTAAGTTAGCTAACTTAGTTTTAGCTAGTGTCTCAAAATCAGCCTTAGTCATGTCGTCAAAAGTCTTGCCTGTTGCTAAATCACTAGAAGTAATCTGTAAAGTAGCACTGACTGCATCGCCACTATCTGAACCATTTAGGCCAACTGAAACGCTCGAGGTGTTACCGTCATTGTCAATTTGATATGAAAGCCTGTTTAATTTAATTTCCATAATTATTTACCTTCCTTTTCTTTGTCATTTTCAAAAGCAGCATCTAATTGATCTAGCACAATATCGTATACCTCAGCCTCAACTCCCTTCAGTTCCTTTTCGTAAGCTCCAAGTTGTTTCCATAAAGCTTTGTATTGTTCAGAATATTCAGTAAAGTTAATTGATACGGTTTCATCATTGTATTCTTTGACTTCTTCTTTTAATTTTTCAAGGTTTGCTCCGTCTAAAGGAATATACTCATTGTTCTTAACAATCATCTCGCCTTTTTTATTCTTCTTGTAATAAGGCTTTTTAATGTCCTCAAGGTCGTTATTGTATTCTTTAGCTTTCTCTGCAAGACGCTTAATAAGCTTGTTACGGCCACGTGATCCTTTGTTCTTTAAATCAAAGTTTCCTAAAGTATTTGCTACGATAATAATTTCGTAATTTTTGAAAGTTAATAATTTTGTCATGCTGCGTTCTCCTTTAATTGTTTAAGTCCTGCTTCTAAACTACTTATCTTACTATTTAATTCTTGGATGGCTGCTACAGCATACCCTAAAATAGTTCCATCATCACGACCTGTTCCATTTGCGATCACCGCCTTTTAGGCAGCATCTGAACTAAAAAATTTAATCAGTTTTGGTTTAGCAAGTGCTACTAAATCATTCTTTGATAAACTATCCAGCGCCTTATCTGTATCGTCCGGCAATACTTTAACCGTGGCGTTGACATATTGTCCTGCGTTGTCTGTTCCATATAGCCCGATCGCTACAACAGTTGTAGCGCCGTCCTGATCCAACGTGTAATTGATACTATTTGCTTTGATTTCCATGAAAATCACTCTCCTATTTTTGTTTTATATTCTCAATTTCTTGTTTTAATTCTTGATTTTGTTTTTTTATTTCTTCAATCTGTTTACTTAATTCTTGGATAGCTAACGTTGCATAGGCTAATTGTGTACCATCGTCACGACCCTTTTTATCCTCTGATAAAAATTCATCGGGTTCAGTATATTGGGAGACGTCATTAATATCATCAATGACATAACTCGCATAATGTTTAGATGAGCCTCGCTCGACATCTGATTTATACTGATAATCATAGATTCTAGTTTGATTAATTTTATTTAATGCTGTTAATGAATCAATTTCAGAAATGTTAGTTTTCAAGCTTAAAAGTGAAGAATTAGCAAATGATTGTGCGTGTACGGTTGTCAGATTCCCGCTCTTGTCTCGCATCCACCAGCCGTTATAGCTAGCATTATATAAGGAACCCCCATCACAATGTGCCCCCGCAAAATAAAAACTTGAACAGTCGACATGAGTTTCGCCTATCGAATACAACCAAATTCCGTTTGCTTGCGCAACGATATTTTTCCCCGGTGTGCTAGTAGAACCGGTGTAACTAGGCCAGTCGGCAGTTCCAACCAGCAAACTAGGCTGATCAGCGATGTAGTTTCCGTAATTTTTTCCTGCCTTTATAGCTGCACACCAATCTTGATCACCACCAAGCATTGCTAAATTCCAGCTTGCGCTAACACCGCCGCCGTCAACAATGCCATAATATCCTGTATCGATCACGCCTGCTTGCTTTCCATCGTTGTCAGTCAACAACGCCGATCCGCCACCACCGTGAATTTTGATACCGCCGAGTCCCATGCCAACGCCGTGTTCGATAACTCCGTAATCGTCAACGGGCGGTTTTGTACCGCTCGACATACTTGCAATTGTTCCCCAAACATCCAAGTTTGAAAGTATCAATTTGCCACCTTTCATGAACATACCTTGACCAGCATTGTCATATACCTGAATATTACCTTTTTGAATCCAAGCATTGTTGCCTGAACCATCATAATCATGTACACCGTTACCGTCTATCCAAGTATCATGACCTGAGCTAGACTGATGGAACGAAACACCAGTAATTGTGCCACCACTGATATAGTCGCCGCTTAGCGTACCACTACTGATATTGTTTGCATTCAAGTTAATTACATTAACGTTAGCCGCATTAAGCGTGCCCGCTGTAATTTTGTCAGCAGAAATTGAATCAATCATCGCAGACTTAATAACAGCATTGTCTATTGTAGTTTGGCCGCTAATATGAACTTTTTTCCCAGCAATTAAAATTCCTTCTGTAGAAAGGTTGATTTGATTGATTACGTCATTCTTAACAACACGCAGGTTGATGTTATCTGAAAGCTGTTGGATTTGGGAATTAATGTCATCAGGAGCCGGCGAGTAATCCGTTGGTACATTCCCAAGTTCACCTTTGAAGTGCCTAAATAAGACCGTAACAGTACTACCTGTCGTGTTAACTACACAAATTGTACTATTATCGTACAGGCTTACTTTATTGCTATTCCTACTGTCAGAGTTAATTATGGTAACCCATACTTTATTCCAGACATTTGGAATAAGCTTTGTACCTGTTCCACCGCCCATAGAACTATTACTACTCCTGCGGCTTACATTATCGTTGTCATTACCTCCCCATGCGCTAACACCATAAGGATATGTGTTTGTATCACTATTCCAGATTAGTCCATCAACGCTAGGTTTAATCTCTACAGAATAGGTGTACGACTGCCCCCAAGGTATTTCATGCTTGGTAACTGCATTATTTTGCAAACCACCACCCCAAGAACCACCAGCACCATTTGCAACAGTAATAGTTCTAATGTCATTTGTAGAGTCATAACTTGTTTGTGTTGACGTCGCTGTAACAATATTGCCTAAAGGTATTAAATTAGTTCCACCAACGGTTATATCATTTAGACTAACTTTTGAATTAATCATATTACTCAAAGTTGTAACTTCTGCATTATACGTAGCACTTGTTACTCTTTGCTGAATAGCTTTATCCGTCTGAGTCTGATATGAATTGAACAATGCACTTGTTACTCTCTGTGACAAGGCGTTATCTGTTTGAGTTTTATATGAATTAAAATCGTTAGATGCCACTTTAGAGCCTATTAACGTTGCGGTCTGAGTTTTATAGCTGTTAAACGTATCATTGTCGGCTTTCTTAGATACCGTTTGCTTGATACCATCTAGTGCGATTGATAGGTTTGTTACCTCGGTAACAGTTGCTGTATCAGAAACAGACCGGCACCAACTTGGCGAGATATTTCCTTCAATTAAGACTATTGGTAGAAAAGTAGCATTGATATTTCCATCATTACCATAAAATGTGAATTGACTATATTGACTACTTGTCGCTGTAAAAGTTTTGGTATACTTGGTGTATGCGCTGGTTAATGTAATAGACATCTGCCCACCTTGTTCACACCCCACCATATTTAAACTACCAGTTCCTTTAGCCCAAATAGTCCAACTATATTGTTTACCAACTGTCAAAGGAGCAGGAACTTCCCAATAAGCACCACCTTGAGTAGTACCTCCATCAGTTCTTGCTAAAGTAAAAGACTTTCCAGTTGGAGAAGAGCTATCACTATTAATAGTTACAGCATAGCTTATTCCACCGACTCCTTGATGTAATTTAGTAGTACTATCATCCATACCTGTGCCATTCAAAATATTATAGCTTCCAAAATTTAAAGAGCTAACTTGTGTCTGAACTTTAGAAATATTCACATTCAAACTGTCAGCACTAGCTTTAATCTGATTAGTTGTCCAAGTCTGATCAGCCTTATTTGTGCTCAAACTAGATATCGTGCTATCCCAACCGTTAGCTCGTCGATTTAAGGTAGTAATATCAGTAGTGGCTTTATCAGCAGTACTTTTAACCGAGGCTACTTGGGATTGTAGGCCATTGGCAGTCACTGTGATTTGGTTAGACGCCCAAGATTGAGTAGCATATCCATTTAAGTCACTTTTGACTAATTTTAATGCCAGTCCATTGGCTAAATCAGCGATGGTCATGGTTGAACCGTCTTTTAATGTCGTAACTTGTTGCTGAACGGCATTTGCGATGTCTGAACTATTATTGGCCGTACTAATTGCGGTAGCAGCATCTGTCATAGCTGATTTAGCATTATTTATAGCAGTACTGGAATTAGACATAGCTGTGCTAGCATTATCCGCTGCTGCATTAGCTGTATCAATGCCGGTTTGAGCTTTAGTTAATGCTTGATTCCCAGTTTCAACCGCAGTGTTGGCATTTTGTTTAGCTGTATCTGCTTCGGCCATAGCTTTATCAACAGCTTCACTAATGTTTTGGCCAGTTTTATTCGAAAATTGAAACGCCCACTCTGAGCCATCCCAAATATATACCTCAGTAGTATCACCATTTTCTCGCCAATATAAATCTCCAATATGCTGTGCAGTTGGGAAGGCCTGAGAGCTGCTCCCTTTAAAAGTAGTAGTCTTTCCATCAGCCGATTGCCATGCAATTGTGGCGTTATTTTGCGCATCTTGTGCTACCTGCTTGGCTGCTTGAGCAACTGTTGTTAACGTATTTAGCGTCTGACCTAATGTTGGTGTAATACTACCTAATTCAATTTTGTCATATGAATCCGTCAATACATTCCATTCAGCATGAGTCACTTTAGCAGTCGTATCAATGCCTAATTTAGTAAATCTAACGGGCACAATATCACACAAATCTAATTGCTCAAGTGGTGCTACATCAGCATAGTTACTCGTCTTAGATAAATCCTCGAATGAAACGCTAATTGAAACAGTGGGAATGCCAACATCATTATTAGTAATATATTGCTGAGCTAAGGCTTTCAATTGTGATTGCACTTCAGCTACTGTCATATAAACAGTAGTATCACTATCACTCGCATCACTTGCCTTAGTCCCAACTTTGACATTTTCAAAGTTGCTGCTGAAATCAACTGGCAAAATTTTTCTGTTGGGATAATTGCCAACATACTGACTGTCAACTACATAATTATCAATTGTATAGAGAGATGAAGTATCTCCACTTGACGAATTTAAAGTTGCATAAGGATAAATTGATGTGTAAGTATTCTCAATATTTTCTTCTTGTTGAAAACTTGTGATATTGCGACCATACGCTAGCAAAGCGTTGGCCGAGCTTCCTCGTTGCTTTTTTAAACTAATATGGAGATTGTCAAAAAGATATTCACCGCCCCACACATCTAGAATCGAACCATCAACACCACCTAGAGCCTGGCGAGCAGTCTGAACCTTATCAATTGTCCAAGCTGTCGAATTGCTAGTTGTGATATCAGAATCAGCAGTTATTTCATTGCTATCGATAATAGCTTTTTGCCATTGCTGCATTGCATCATTAGCTGATCCGCTAACAGTCACGCTTGGTTTTAATGCTAAATCATTAGTGATATAGGAGATATGTTCCGCATATACATCAATGTAAATTTTGCCATCTTCACTCATTTGCGGAGTAGTTTTTTTGATAACAAAACGCTGATCTATTAAAACATGACCAGCGTCTACTTTAATTATTCGATTATTTTCAAGTAAATCTGCTCTAGCCCCGTCAGCAGGATAGGTCATCTCGAAAATAAATTCTCCATTTCGCTCCTCCGTCACCACAGCTGTTAGTGCATCTGGCAATGTTCCCAAGCCCTTATTAAAGAAATTGGTAGTATTGGCTTCATATAAAACCGGTACGCTCACGTTCTCACCTTCCATCTCGGAGTTATTTCAAAATCACTAACTGTCCCCGACCAGCTAATTTTTGTATTTCCAACCGGTAAGTTAGGGAAATTGCTATATAACTTATCAAATTGAGTTCTTGTTCCATCTAAGCTAGTACACAATTGCGAATCGCAATCCAAAATAATACCTGTATCAACGCCTTTTAAAGAAACCATCTGGCTGCCTAGAGTTACCGTTATATCACCACTGCCGGTTATTTTTAACAGTGGTAAAGCAGGAATACTACCTGAGTTAGTCAAGGTAGTCCCGCTCGAAATAGTTTGACTGTTCAGGCCACCGTTAAGATACTTGTAAGGCATCATTTCAAAACTTAAATCAGCACTTAATTCGTCAGTCGCTTTTTTAACTTCAAAATTCCCAAGATATGCCACTCGATACGTATATCCAGAATCGCTCGATAACTTAAAATCATGAAATCCAGTATCACTTAGTAGCCATCTACGAGCTTGTTCTATTTTTGACATCGTATCATTATATTTGCCTAAAAAAATAACAGGTACAGTCTGGCTAAAAGACTTATATCTGTTGTTAGGCAAAATTAGATCACCATCGCGTCCTGGAACTTCGATTGTTGAATAATCAGGCTGTGAACTTGAGATGTTTATTTCAGCATTGATATACATATTAAATTCTTTTGAGTTATGACCGTTAAAATCGAATGTGCTTATCACGCTAAACTACCTCTTTTCTGATCAACATTGAGCGAATTTATTTGCTGAGATATTGATCGTATCAAACTCCGATTATTTTGAGTTGAACTAGGACTAGTAGCTGCATTCAGTAAACGACTAAGCAAAGCTATTTGCGATTTTTGCAATGTCATTTGTTGTTGGAGAACTGCAACTACATCAGCATTATTACTATTAAAAGTAACATTTGTGTCAGCCATTTTGCTAATAGTCGGCCGTGCTTCAAGCAAAGTGTTAACAGCTCCGTTATGTCCCAATGTTCCATTAGCATAATGTGGAATGTCTTGTTTGAAAGCTTGAATTGATGGCCATACTCTCGTACCTCTTTCCAAATAATATGGAGTAGGCACATTTGGAGAAATTCCAAGGCTTCCGCTTGGAGTTAAATATGGCTCATTTCTGCCGCCATCGCCCAAAACAGCCATTCCTTCAGGAGCATCTTCAGTACCAGTCGCGAATAAGTTTCCAAAAAATGAGCTAACTTTATTAACAACCTCATGTACCGTTCTTTTAACTGTCGTCAGAGTAACTGTATGATCCCCTAGCCAGCTGAATTGCAAAACAGCACTCCTAGCAGACGAAGCAGGACCTGAAGCATTATCTCTAGCTCGTAAGCTTTTTGACCCTCCAGGTGAAGTGTCTCTAAACCTTGTGACCGAGTTACGGCCACTTGATGATGCACTATCCACGCTTGAAGAATTACCTTGAAATCTTTTGCCTAACGGAGCAGTGCTATTAAAAGTATTAATCGAGTTTTTACCTTTGCTTGATGCACTGTCAACGCTGGACGAATCGCCGGTTAGTACTTTATGCTTTGGGTTCTTACTATTATATGAGTCAACATTAATCCCAGCATTTTTCAATGTAGCTGAAGCTGTCTTATCAGTAGCTAAAAGTTCTTTGACTTTAGTTGGCAAGTCATTCCAAAGATTGTATTTCACAATCGCATTTGCCAATTGTGGTAAACCTTTAGCATTAATCACGGCTTCTTTTGCTGCGAAGCTCATAGTATTCCACTTTCCATTAGCAGATAATGCTTTATAAATTTCTGTTCCGGCATTTGACTGAATCCAAGCTTTTTGTTGTTTAAAGCTGAGCGAATTCCACTTGCCAGTTTGGATTAAGGCGTCCGCAACCATAGTTTTCGCATTACTGCTCATTTTGCCTTTTCTTTCAAGCAGTTGAATCTGATTCCATTGATTTTTGCTTTGAACAGCTTTATTAACTTCATCCTGAGCATTAATTTTAACTTTACCTGTTTTAGGATCAAAGACTAAGCTATTCCATGTCTGTGCAGCAGTTTTTACTTTGCCACTCATGTTTGAAACACCAGCTACAACTAGTGAGGTACTATTAGCCATATTGGTATTTTGCTGTTTAATAATAGCGGCAGCTTGTTTATATGTGTACCCCACATTCAACAAATCTTGTTCAATCTGTGATTTTGAAGCACCGTTTGCTTTATCAAGTTTTAAGATTGCCGCTGCCATACCATCAGTTGTAGACTTATGAACCGTTTGCAAGTCTTTTAAAGCTTGAGCATATTGCTTAGAAGAAATTTCTCCTTTGCTATACATTGAATCAATTTTAGCTTTCTGATCATTGTATAGTTTGTTTTCTTTCTGCATTGAAGAAGTTAGTTCATTAATAGTAGTATTTCGCTGATTGTGTGTCATATTACTGATATCGCCATTCAAGGCAGCTAAAATGTTCTTCTTTTTACTTCCACTAAGTTTTAATAATTTAATTTCGTCTTCATTCATCTGCTGCTGATAGTTTAGTAGCGCAGCTCTTTCTGTATCCGATAAATCGGACATTTTGCCATTATGAGCCTTTAAAATTGTTTCAGCATTGGTATAATTTTCTTTTGCATCCGACAAAACCTTTGCATTATATTTTTGTCGCTGCTTAACGTCTTTCTTTAAATCTGTTTGGACTGAGCTTGGCAACCCTTGCATATCTTTTTTCATTTGAGAGATAGTGTTCTGAGAATCCTTTTGCATATCTGAATACATATCGCTAAAATCTTTAGAAACACTCTTGGTACTAGTTTGGCTAGCCTTTTCAAAATCAGTTAGTGAACTTCCAGCTTTGCTGCTAAATCCTTGAAATTTAGTTAGTGCAGAGTCAGCCTGTTGTCCAACATCTGAACCCCACTTGTTAGTTCTCTGTTGTGATTCATAAGCTTTTTTACCCCAAATCTCCCATACTGCTGCTCCGGCCACAACTGTTGCTGTGACACCTAAAACAACAGGATTTAACAGACTAATTCCAGCTGCAGCTTCTCCTCCAGCGGCACCAAGCTCTGTTGCTGCCCCACCAGCAGTTCCAGCAGCGCCAGTAAAACTTGCAGCTTCGAACGCAGATTTAGAAAGACCAGACTTAAATATTTGCATTGCATTGCCGCCTAACGTTGCAGCTGACCTCATTCTATTAATTGCACCAATTGTTCCGAAAAGAACACTTCCTACGCCTCTCGCTGCACCCGCAAATCTACCCAATATTCCAATCACAGGACCGGCTGCTGCAGCAAGCAATCCCCATTTAATAATTGATTGCTGCGTAGAACTATCCATTTTAGTGAATGCTTTAATAACTCCTGTAGTTTGTTTTATCAGCGGTGTAAACGTAGGCAATAATTTCTGACCAACTTCTATGCTAAGAGCATTAATGCTACTTTTAAATTGCTGCATTGTAAATTCTGAAGTATGTTGCATTGTTTTATTATATTTATCAACTGTACCATTAGAGTTTGAAATTTCTTTTGATAAGTTGCGATACCTTCCAAGATTAGCATCCATGAGAGTAGCTCCAACCTTCATGTTTTGCTGACCCATAACATCATATAAGAATTTTTGTTTTTCAGCATCATTCATTTTTCTATAGGCTTTCTGCATGCTGCCCATAATATCTAAAATGTTCCTCATTTTATGGTGTGAATCATAAATTGCTATATTGTATTTTTTTAGATCTCCAGCCGCTTGACCTGTACCAGTTGCTATTCTAGTCATCATACTAGATAATCCCGTACCAACTGAACTAGCATCTATTCCAGCAGACACTAACCTCCCTGATATAGCAAGAAAGTCAGCTGTGCTGACATGCATCCCGTGCATTGCAGCACCTGCATTACTAGAAATAGTTTGAAGATCCTCCAATGACATTGCAGATTTATGTGTAGCTTCAGTCATTTGATTCATAATTGAATTACCATTTTTTATGACCCTGTTATTTGATCCTAGATTCAATCCAAATTGCTCAAGTAAAGAAGATGTTAGTTTAATTGAAGTCCCTGATTTATCACTATTAGCCGTCATTGTCTTCAAAAGTTCCGGCATCATCCCCATGGCCTGCTTAACATTATAGCCATTCGAAACTAATTCAAACATTCCTTCATTAATTTCTTTTGTAGAAACACCATATTTTTGAGCCCATTCTAATGTATCATTTGACAGAGATTTCATTATCGAATTAACTTGGCTTGCTGAATATCCTTGCGCTTGCACTTCTTTCTTCACATCAGCCAATTGATATTCATAATCGGAAGCAGATTTAATTGCATACCCGAATCCAGCTATAATCGGCGCTGTAACATGTGTAGTCATAGTATCGCCAATTGGTGTTAACGTACTGCTTACTCTACCCGCGGCATCTCTGAAAGCGCCAACTTTTTGCTGAGCTGAATACCATCCCGAACTTTGTAAAGTTATTGATTTATTCAAAGTCCCCATTCGATTACGCAAAGTTTCCATGTTGGCAGATGTTTTGTTTACTTGATTAGCAGCATTCGCTTGACGAGCCGTTAATTTTTCTTGTTCAGCAGCGGTTGATGCAGTTTGATTGCGTAATCCCTCGTAAGCCGACTTTTGCCGTTCTAATTGAGCCTCATAGTTCTTCATCTGTGAACCCATTGTAGAATATGCAGCCTTCATACTATTCAAGCTGCTTCCTGATCCTTTAATAGCTTGCTCTTGAGCTTTTAAAGCAGATGTCGTCGATTTGATTTGTGCTTTTAAAGCTGTTGCAGACGACTTAAAAGGGTCAATATTAAGACTAACTGTCGCGGCTAAATGTCCTAAACTACTTGCCATTTGAATCCCCCTTTATAATTAAAATAGCCAAGGAAATGCTTGATCAATTGTTTTTTCTTTCTCCTTATAAATGCTAATTAAGTGATCTAAATCATCACTGGTAAGTACATCAATTTCTTGCAATTTGTAGCCCTCTTGCATCCGAGCTTTATAAAATTCATTAATCGCATCTATTGCTTTGTCGATGTCTTGGGCTGTGATTTTTTTGGGCTGTCTTCATTTCCTCCGCCCAAAGAATCAGCAATGGCTGAATTCAAAATGTCCATGTTGTTTTTGTCACACCCTGTAATAAACTGATCGGCCTTAAATTGATTTTTCCAAAAAGAAACCGCAAAATTTGCTAAGTTTTTTTCGTTTTTATTAAAATCATCTTCATTTGGCCCGTCGTTTTTTGAATACATTTTTAATTGTTGTTGCTGAACTATCAGAGCTTTTGTCATTTCTCGTAACATCGGTGGTTCATTTCGAACAAATTTCTTCTTTTCTCCACCAACATCTAATTCTATTTCGTAAGCCATAATTTCCTCCTGATATTAGCCGCCAACACATTGCGTGTTTATTGTGTATTTCATAGGCGACTCTATTAATTTAAAGCGAACTAGACTCTAGAATTCGCCTTACGAGCCAGTATTTCCACCATTTGTAGCACTAATCAATAAATCACCAGCTTCAGATGGGAATACCCATTTTCTAAATTGTGTCAAATCAAAATCAGAATTATCTTCTCGACCAATCAAAACAACATTTTCTTGATCACCTCGAGGCATGAATTCTCCTTCAATTGAATCGGCATTTGGATCTGGAGTTCCATCGACAGTCTTAGTATCTACGCTTGGTAAAGAAAACATTCCTTTAAGTAAGGCTACCCAGCAGTTTTTACCGTTTGACAATTTTGTCTTAAATAAAGTAGCAACATTAGCTGCTATCATATCCTTAGGATAAACTTCAACGCCTTTCACCACCTTGATCCCGAATAAATCTTGCTTCATCTGAGAATCAACGTCATATAACTCAATCGTTTCTTTTGCTTCAGTGATTCCACCTGATAAAACTGCATAAGGACCATCATCAGCAGCAATCTTTTTTAAATCATTAGTTAAATCGACTTTCACGCTTGAAAGTCCTGGAACTTTTCGTGGTGTAGCAACTAAACTGGTAGTGTCATCAACGACACCATACTCAAAATTGCTAGCACCAAATTTTACTAATCCCATTGTGTTTCCTCCTTGATTTTGTGCATAAAAAATAGGCTTTAAGCAAAGCCTTCAAAATTTCCTTGAACCATTTCTAATGTTTCGATATCTGCGTCTGGTTCATGGTTACGATAATATCTCTCAATCCCATTAATATGAAGGATTTCATAAATTAAGCTCTCTAATTTTTCTAAGTTAGTCAAATCCGTTTTATTAATCCAAAAGTCTACTTGGACACGATATTTCTGCATAACCCGTTCATCGTCAGCATACAACGCTGTATCATCGGGTATTAGAGTGATCCTTATCCAAGGTGCATTATCTGAGATTGTAAATGTATCGTTGGGTTGCCCTATAAAAATATAAGGAAAATCCGTTGGTTCACCTCTGATATCATTTAATAAATTTACAATTTGTTGGTTGTTAGCCAATAAATTGTAAATAATACTTTCCGGCAAAGACATTAATTCACCTTCAAATCTTTAATGAATTCAGCAAGAACAGGTTCTCGCATCTCGCTTTGTGTTTTTTCAATAAAATGCTGTGGCGACTGTTTAGACGTTCCGCTGTTAGGAAAGTGAGCAATCCGACCTTTAGCAGTGTCATACCCAATGTCCACAGAATAATCACCTGTTTTAATTGAAACACTTCCGGTTTTGATATGATCAGCTAATGGACCTAGTCCACTATGATCTTCCTCAGAAACTGGAGTATCTGCTTTTAGTTTTTCTGCAAACATTTGGGCACCACTTCGAACTGCTTTGCGGGCCCGTCTATCATATCCCTCGGTTAATTGAGTAACAGCAAGAAGCATTTCAGCTTCACCAGTAATGCTCATGATTTAATCACTCTCCCCGCAATCTGATTCGTATCTTTTGTCTTATAGTCTGGATCCATCGAAATGATTTCGTATTCCTTATTTCTCCAACGTATTCGCCAATTTGTTTGAATCTCTTTTTTTTGCTTAAAAGCTATGATAAAAACAGGCGTTTCTTTCCGATAACCAACCTCTGTTGAGCTATTGACAAATTCACGGTATGGTAGCTTAGCAACCTCCGCCCAACAGGTAAATTCATCTGTTTTAACATTATTAGTCGGGACTCCGTTTATTACACCTGGCTTTAGACTGAAAAAAGTAATTCTTTCAGTCATATTAGTTAGCTTCATCGTCATCACTCAATTCTGCGCGCATTTGATTAACAATGTCTTCAACTCCATTTGCAAGTTCAGCTCGATAGCTACTGTCAGACGTTAAACCACGCTGGTAGTAATCTTCTTTGACTTGTTTCATCAATGCAATTAAAAACCGAGGATCATTAATGAAAGTTGCTGGAGCCGAGTCTGCCTGAATCGCTCTTGCAATTTCTAACCCCGTTGAATCGACTAGATTTTTTAAAACGTCATCATCAAAATCCTGGTCTATTTTGCAATAAAGTTTTAAGGTTGCAAACTGGTCATCTGTCAAAAGGGACATTTAAATTCCCCCTAACTAGCAGCACTAACAGTGACAGCTAATGTGCTTGTTACATCGCCAGCAGCAAACGTGATTGTTGCTGAACCAGCCGCAACCAAACTAACTGTGAAACTGCCATCACTGTTTTTAGCAACGGTAGCAATTGATGTATCACTAGATGTTGCTGCTATATCTCCCGAAGCGCCATCAGGTGTCAGTGTAGCGGGTTACCTGTTTAGTAGTTCCAACAGTACCGCTCATTGTCTTTTGTGATAAAGTGATACCGTCAGGCGTTAGGATTTTGAGTAAGTTAAGAAATAGCCAGCTTTTTCATCTGCTTTTGCAACTCCAAAACGCATGCCAGCTTGCAAATATTGACCGTAAATATTATCGTCAACCCAACGAATCATGAAATCAGCTCGGTTAGCAAATAACACTGCACGCTTGATGTCACCTAAGAAAGCATGAGCTTCTCCAGCAGCACCTAGAGTTTCGTCCGATACAACTACCACGGGGATACCAAAAACAACTTTGCCGCTTGGAGAAATGATTGAATCTTGCAGTAAATAGCGACCATTGCTATCCTTCAAGGTATCTAACCACTGATAAAATGATTGTGTAACTACTAGTGTACGGGCATATGCAGGATCTAACTTGGTATTGTTAACCAATTTCAAATCGTCCAAAGAAGCTACTGTCTGAGCAGTAAATGTTTTCAAAACTGATGAAATTGCATCATTGGTTGTATTTAATTTGATTTGATCAGCGTTTGTCGAAAGCAAGTCCATCAAATCAATCTCTGAATCGTCGAGCGATTCTTGAGAAATAGGCAGTGCTTGGCGGTAAGTATCTACTGCCCAATCAATTTCATCGAAATCAGGCTTTGCCATTGCTGGATTAGCAGCTAATTCTGCAACAGTTGCCATTTTTGTTGTCGCATTAGCAACAGTTGGGTAGCTACCTTTTTTGGTTGTGGCTTGAAAAACGTTAGTAAATGTTTTTAAATCAACAACTGTTTGAATCTCACGCTGCGGGTTATAAGAAATAGCATCGGGAATTGTTTTAGCAACGTCAGTTGATGATACACCATCGGTTGCTGGCACAATATCACGTTTGTTGATAACAACAAATGTGCCTTCGTCAGTTTTTTCGAATTTCAAGCCGTCACGTTTTACACCCTTTGAACGGATATATTCAATAATAGCTTTGCAACGATCATTTTTTTCTGGATCACTATTATTTCGACCTGCTACTGTTTTTTTGTGGCCGTCACCTTCCAGAGCTCCCTGATAGAGTTTAAGAGTATCTTCGTTCTTTCGAATTTCCTCTTTAAGGTCATTAACCTTACCCCTTGCATCTTTTGCCTTAGCTAAATCTTCATCAGATTCTGCTTTTTCAACTAAGTTACGAAGCGAAACTTGATCTGCACTCAGTTTATCTCGTTGAACTTTAATATCGGCTTTTAAAGCCTTGATTTTTTCATCTAAAGTCATATGTGACCCTCCTAATTTCTTGTATTAAAAAAGACCAGATTTTTAAATCTGATCTAAAATTTCTTGTTTTTTTAGTTCTAATAACATCTTTTTTCGCTCTTGTCTCCATGAATCCTTCTGCTTGATTAAGTTTTCAACTAGCTTTTTGCTCCGTTGGCCAACAACTGCTTCTGTATCAGGATAAGCTGGTGTAGTCACTACTGAAACATCATAGAGATGGTCAATCTGATTAATACTCCGGATATAATCAACATCATCTTCGTTTGATTCTTCCCAATCTTGTGCAGTAGCTTCATCAGGTATCGTGAACGCGAAACTACACTGATTAATAATTCCAGCAGCAATATTCGTCATTAAGTCACGTGCCAATTGTGTATCTGGAGGTTGCACTTGAAATTTAAGCCCAATATTATCAACTGAAAGTTGTAAGTTAACTCCTGTACGGCCTAAGACTTTGCTTTCGTCATGATTAAAAGTTGCGACTACATTTGACATATCAGTATTATCTAATGCATGTGGATCAATTGTTTCACGAAAAGTTGGCCCCCAACCCCCACCAAGAACATCAGATTGCCGATTAAATTTTAAAGCGTAGCCCTCAATCAGTTGTGGGGCGCCGTCTTGATCATCTGTTGTTCTCAAACTGATTTTTGTCGATACTTGGCGTTTTTCTAAATCAACTGTCATTTACATACCACCTCCTTTCATTGAATAATTTGCTGGATCAATTTTAGATAGTCTTGAATCATAATTAGTTATCATTGAGTAGCTGTTCATCATTATCGAAGCCACCTCTTGGCCGTGTACATTTAGATTACTCATAGTTTGAGCATCCTGAATTGCTTGTGATCCGTCTGAAATTTTGCCCGCAAAGAAAAACAGGCCCGATATACTAGTCAGCTTGCTTTTAACACTATCTATATTTTGACTATCAGGAATTAAGATCATGAACCCATCACTTGGGATTAAATTCAGCGGATCGACATTTTGAAACTCCACCGGTTTTAGAAGTGCTTTCATCAACGGAAACGCAAACAGTTTATTCTTATTATTCTGATTGAGTGTTAGCATATTCCAACTAACTTCATCACTTCCAAGCATGCTCATTCCATACCACTTATTGTACAAATGCTTATATACTAATTTTTCACCATCTAAATCACTAATTGTTTGAACCTGATTAAAAGTTTCTTCATCACTATTCCAATTTTCATTTTTTAGAGTTGAAAAATCAGAATTGCTGTATGATTGCGCAAATTGCATAATCGCAAGCGTTTCTTCATCTTGAATATTTACGATATGTTGTTTTGCCGGTTTCTTCTGTGGATATAAAGCATAGGAACCAGCGTCTCCAAATGGTTCAACTATTTTGGAATAGTTAGGATTGTTCATGGCTATTGTTTTAGCAAGTGTCGAATTCATAGAGCCATATAAAGGCTTAAGAGTCATCAGAATCACCACCAGTATCGTTTACATCTATTGCCGGAATATCACTGGATGACATATAAATTGCATCTCCGCCTTCAATTGGCTCCTGGCCTTGAGCTTTACGACGCTCATTGATTGTTTTAACTGTATTATCAGGCTTATTAGGATTTTGATAATCCTCTTTCATGTCGAGATAAACATTATTCAAGTTAGACTGCATCCGATCCATATTAGGATCATCGCGCTTATTAACACCCATTTCGAATCGTGCTTCATTTGGATCAAGCAACGAACCATCAACAGCATTTTTGGCATCCGCAACAGACATCCCAGTTTCTTTTCTGGTATCAAATTGAACTTTAAACTGATGCCTTTGCTGATCATTCAACATCTTTAATTCAATCTCAGACGAAATTGGCTCAAAATAGTAAGGCAAATCTGATTTAATAAAATCATCGTTCAGCTGCTTTACTGATTGATTAGGACTATTAACACCCAACTTGTAAGCCGGAATATGCATAGCTTTGGCAATTTGGGAAGTTGAATAGTTGTTCGAGTTGATTAACTGCAAAATATTTGTATCAACTTCAAGCGTCTGATAATCAATAGTGTCATCTGTTACGACTGGAGAACCACCTGTCGCACCTTGCTGAGCATATTCAAAATCTTCGCGAGCTTTTTTTCTGGCTTCTTTATTCAACCTTCCTTTAACTTTCAAAATTCCGCCTTTTAACCCGCTTTGGAAAAATTTAGAAAGGGTTTGAATGCCTGACTCTTGCAAGTTTATTTCATCTCTCAAGCTAAGAAGCGGCGAGCGTCCATGAATGCCATCATACGTGAAAAATTTAAAATGAATCACATTTTGAGCTGGCTCAACAATGGTTTGATTAGCTCCCAGCGGTGTAAATTCATATTTGATGTTATTAACATCTGAATCATCAATATAGACTTGACTAGGCGGAAAATATTGAATCAGCGCTGGTTCCTGCGTTACTGGATCCCTGACAATTCGTGAAACACCATCATTGGCCAGCAGTGCATTAATCGTCATGATAAATTTCCAATGGTAACCATCTAACATTGCATTTGGCTTTTTGTTAAGCAGATATGTTAAATCTCCACTATCAAAAGGCTTCCCGGTTTGTTCATCAAGCAACAGCAAAGGAAATCTAGCAACGTTTGACGCAATGATTGAAACAGCAGTTAGCACATCAGAGTTTTTTAAAGCTGATATACCTATAAAACTACCAGTTGAATAGCCTGGAATTACTCCATCACTGATTAAGTCCATCGCCCAATCACGTTTTTCAGGTTCCTTAGTTCTAAATAGCATTTATTTCACCCCCTTCCTGCCATCCAAGCAGAGAGCAGAGCTAAAACGATGAACAAACTGCCAGTTACAAACCAGCCTACAATTATACTTGTTTTAAAAGCTCCAATTGAAAGCATTAAAAAACCACAGATCATCAGAATCTGTGGCTCATTTAATTGATAAAATTTAAATAAGCTTTTCACTTAGCCACCCCCCTTAGAATCCAAAATCATCACTCAACACATCTTCATTGGTTAAATAGTCATCAATATTTTCTCTAAAGCATACCGCATATGCATCTAACAACGCATCTAAGGCATCAATCTTATTTGCATATTTATTTTTATCAATCCTAACACCGTTGTTATCACTTTTTAGCACTGCGTTATTAACTGCCGATGTAAGAATTTGATTTTCCGGATGTCTGATACGTTTCTCCAAAACATCATCTCTGAATTGTTTAGTCGGCATCGAGAGAGTTAATGTACCTTGTCTAACTTCAATTTGTTGCCACTCAGGATGTCTTTTTTCAATCAAAGTTAGCAATGGTCCATATTGATATGGGTCAAAACAGATCCCCTGAACATCTAACCGATGCTTTTCAACGAAATCGTCAAGCCAATTGAAGACCCGTTCAGTATCAATTACTCCTGATTCTAATGTGGTTATTTCACATTCATTTTTGCGCTCTAATTCTGGATAATTAAGTCGATCAGCTTTGATTTTTGCTTGTAATCCGTATTTAGTTCCTACAAATGCAAAACTGTCAGCATACCAGTACCCTTCACAAGGGATCATCCATGAAATTGCGAATAAATCTGACGTTTTTCCAACGTCAACACCAATCCACACGCGCTGTCCGTCAATATTTATCTGTTCTATTTCTGCATCATTCCAATTTTGAATATCCATATAGCTATCCTCAGCGGCTTGTCGCCAAATATTGAAATTTTTGATCAATTTGCTGTTGATTGAACCATCATTTTCTGCCTGCTTTAGTTTAGTTGATAAATAATCTGTAATTTGAGCTTTTAAAGCATCAACATCTAGCAATGGATTTGATTTAATCCAGGTTGATCTATCTTTAACTTCTTCAACACTATCTTGTTCGGCGATGAAAGCGAAATAGCGGTCAGCCTCAACTTCTGCGGATAAGACTTTTTTAGCATAAGGATAATTTTGAGTGAACATTGGAACGTTCATATCAAAACCAGCGGTCGAAATAATGAAAGTCAAATAGCTTGGCAGCAACAACTGACCTGACGCTAAGGTTTCAATCATGTCTGTCGTCTTAGCATTTGCGTATTCATCAACAACTGCCACATGAGGTTCATAACCATCAACCAGCCCTGCATCTCTTGAAAATGAACGTATGATAGAACCATCATCCAGATTGATGATCTCATCACGCTTAATCTGGCACATACGTTTTATGCCTTCGTCTTTAACCATTAGCGCTTTTAAACGATCCTTGACCATCCCAAATATAATTCCTGCCTGTTTTCTATCATTTGCAGCTGTATACAACTGCCTATTTCTAGGCGGCGTTTTCCCAAACAAAAATTCATAAAGAATAACGCCCGAAATAAGCAATGATTTGCCATTTTTCCGAGCCATTGAAATAAAAACATCAGTGAATCGTCTGATTGATGGATTATTTTTATCAACCCACCCGTAAATTGAACCAATTATAAATTTTTGAAATGGTGCTAATTCGTTTGGTTTTCCCGTTTTAGGATCAGGAAGCAATTCCATGAACTTAACTGCTTTACCCGCAAGATTTTCATCAAATTTCCATCGCCAATCAGATTTTTTTAAATCATTAAGGTGCCTTTTGACTGCTGAGTTAACAGCTTTGCCTACAATCAAAGACCCATCTGAAACACGATCAACGAAAAAAGGCATTGGATTATCAAATGTCATCCAAATACCCCCTTAATTGATTTTGGCTTGTCTTCATCAGTTTTAGGCATATTCATCTGCATCCGCGAATTAACATTCAATCCCAGGTCAGATGCAAGGCCCTTAATGCTTTTTGTGGCTTTATCAAGTTGAGAAATTAATTTATCTCGCCCATCCTTGTCAGATTCAGATAGTTCTAAGGAAATTTGTTTATAAATGCCATACCATGTGCAATAATTTTCAAGTTCAGCTCTATCAAGATTTCTAAGTGGCAACTTTCCAACGCTTTGGACAATTCTTTTATATTCTTGTTTTGCAGCTCCCTTTAAATGATTTGGCGGAGTTTTTTGCAGTTCTGGCAGTCCATCTGCTGCTAAGAATTCCGCTTTAAATTTAGCCTCTTGCTGTAAAACAGTTAAATTAGCTGTTGATTTCGATAGTAGTTTTTGTTTTCTAGCCATTCCCCACTTTCACCCCTTTCATTCATTAATTTTGGGTTTCATCCACCACCAGACAATTAAAAATTGATAGAAATTGGGACGCAAAAAAGAGGGCGTACGTTCAAGAACACTTTTAAAACACCGCCCCGATGCTTTTAGGTGGGGGCTTCAAAGATTTTTCTAGTGAACGCGTCGGAACTTCCCAAAATCTTTTCTTGAAAATTCATTAAAAACTGAATTCATGTTTTCATTAAAACGATTCTGTTCTTTTAATCTTTCAATGCAAATCTGCTTGTCTGTATCGATTAGTATGTGATCAACAAGATGATAGTTAGATAGCAATGTATCTAGTTGCTCATCAGGATAAGTCTGTATTATCCAAACGTTGTTGAATGTCTTCTCAGCTCTTAGCTTGCGTAATAGTTGATCATAGAACAACATCACATAATCATGAATGTCTTGATTGCGTTCATGCAATGGCAATCCTGATAGAGCTGACATCAGCACATCGTAATCATATATCAAGTCATGATCTGTTCTGCGCTTAGTGACATAGGTTGACTTACCACTTCCAGGCAATCCACATACCATCTTGATAGTCATGTATCTCTCAGCTCCTTTGTGGTGCTTAATCCATTCACGTTTTGTTTTAATGCTGTGACAATCTTTGCATAATGTTTGAAGGTTATCTAAGCTAAGCCGATCTTCCCAATCATCTTTGCTTGGAACAATATGATCAACTAATGAACCTTCAAGTCCGCATCGCTGGCATAGATGGTAGTCACGAGTTAGCACTTGCTGTCTGGTATGCAACCACTCCCTGGTCTTGTAAAACGCCACGTACTTACTTTGATTAGTAGACCGTCTTTGATTATATGCACGATCGTTGTCTTTACGATTGGCAGCGTCGTAAGGAACCAGAGCAGGTTTGCCATTTATGTGAGATAGTTTAATAGGTTTACTCATAGTTTTGAATATGCTTGCTGACCAAATCCTTGCTGTGTGCTATTATCACCTAATGCTTCAATGCTATATGAATTCAATTTAACACCGTCTTGATCTGCTGTATTCCAGTTGACATTTACTCTAACTAAGGAATCCATACGTTTATCATCAATATAAACAGCTGGCACTTTCCCAATATCATCTATTTCAATTCTTATATGTGGTTTATCCATAGTTAAATCCTCCTCGTATTATATAAATCCTTAATTTTTATGTACAAAAAAAGCAGCTCGATGGCTACTATTATAAGCTTTCATTTTCATCCTTTAAGTTTTTAAATGTTGTACTAAGCGTAGCGTATATATCATTATTTTTACATTCACTACATAATTTACAAAGTTTGTTGTCCTTTTTAATCATCGTATCCTTAGAAAGTTCCTCTACCTCTTTTACAGTATCTTCTACAAAGTAATATTTACCTTCATCAAAATTATACATTTCTTTTTTGCTTTTTTCTTTATTCATTACTTCAAAATAACCTATTTCATTTGCTACACTATAAAATCTAATAATTATTCTTTTAATTATACAGTCATTATTTTCGTCTTTAAACCAAAAAGATGGCAAGAAGGTTACACTTTGGCCTGGATATATTCCCTTAAAATTCCAATGTTCAAATTTAAATTTCTCTTTGTTACATTTGTAACCCAAATTTAAATCAAAGTTATATATGACATTATCAGAAATGTTTTTTATACAAATATATGCATCTTTTCTTTTTTTACTTTTTAACTTTAACCCATATCCATTATCTTCTTTTTTTAAACTGTTTTTTACAAAAACAATTGTTTCGCCAAGAGGACTTGTAGTAGTCATGACACTAAATCTAGGCCTTTTTTCAATAATTTTTAATGCACTCTCAATATTTTTTTGTTTATTAACTTGCCAGATTACAGAAAATATAGCGCTTATCGTTCCAATAGCACTAATCCAATCCGCTAATGAGCCTAAATCTTTGGAATTATAAAAAATCGTTAGTGCAAATAAAAATATAGCCAAAATAAGCAGTAAGAGAATAATTTTTTTGTACATTCCTTTTTTTATTGAAATACCCTTCCTATATATGGCCCACAGTATTATCACAAATGTAGTATATTTCCAAAAAGTAGCACTATTCCAAATTGAAATAATAAAACCTATAAAGTCTTTCATTTTTACCCCCATAAATTTATTATTTTATCTCATAAATTATACAACAAAAATAGCAACCATCACTGATTGCTACCGATAAAATATTTTTTGGGAGAAAATAATAGTTTAATGTCATTCCGGACTAGTATGTATGTCGGAATTTCACCGACTTCGCAATCCAAACACCATTTTCTTTCGATGGACGAAATCAAATGTCATTCTCTTTTTTGCTAGCGATAGAAAGAAATATTTTTTGCGGTTTACGCTAGCAAGTGACTGTATTTTCCGCTACAATCGAGTGTTTTTATCTTCCAGCTGCAGAAGTGATAAACACTAACACGAGTGTTTATCGGTCTTTCCCGGTTGTCAGTTAGTATCTAACAGATAGCAAGTATCCGTTAAATGATTGTTAGCAGCTCATGAGGGATGTCCCTCATTTACTACATAAATAGCGGCTCGATCGACCGCTGATCTGATATCGGAGATAACCCGGAAACTCATCCCTAAGTTTCTTATGCTATCATTTTGACACTTAATTTAATGCTAATTGGACACTTTTTGGACACTTTTCATCAACTCTATTAATCTAGAAACTATAAACCCAACTCTGCTGCCACTTTTTCAAAAAATTTTAGTCTTCTTTTCTTCACAGCTGTACCTGACAGGTGAGCTTCTTGCGCAATCCCCTCAAGCGTTAAAATGCAGTTTTCTCTTAAGTAAAGTTCATAGATAATATCTCGCGTTACTGGGTCAGACGACTCTAAAATTTTCCGAACAGCTTCTTCATTTCTTTTGAGATTATTTAATCGTCTGTCCTCAGCTAGCGTAATCGCCATGCACTCAACACCCTCATCTTTTTTATTCTGTGCTCGACCACCGCCAACATTTTCATCTTTAAACTCCTGAAACCTGTTTATCAGCTCATCTTCACGCTTCTTGATGTACATTTCAGATGTTGGATATTCACGTATTATGTCTGCAATGTAATTAAATGTTGATCTTTTCACTAATCAATTCACCTCCTTGCCAATAATTTGCTCTGCTTCCTCAACCACTAGATCATTCCTATTGATTAACTCATTGACGATATTCAATTTTTGCCTAAAATCCACTTGACTGCTATCTTTTTCCAACAATCTCCAGCTGTCATATAGTTCAATCATTGGCCCGTTTATTTTGACTAAAAGCTGGTTACGCTTTGCCTTAACAAATTCTCCAAGGGAACGGTTAATAACTGTTTTGATTTCTGGGTTAATTTGTCTAGTTACTGTTTTATCAGCTTCAATTGATTTTGGATAGATTGTAATCACGACATAATCATTTACATTTAAGATTGCTGTAATTTCATTCCACTTAAATTTTTGTTTTCCGGCTTCTTGACTTGCATAAAAAGTAGCATTCTGTAAAAAGCGTTCAATCCATCTTTGTGCTTCATCACGTGGTATTCCAAACCTTTTTTGCATTCTATCAAATGCATGTTCAGATATCTTATATCTCATATAATTAGGTACACCCATTTATTCATCCCCTCATAATTATTGAAACGATAAAATTAATTCAAATTGTTTTAATTTTTATCTAGAACCATTTTTGCTTTCTTCGCCTTAAGATCCCTAACATTTTTTCATATGATCCTAATTGCTATCTATCACCAACCTAAAAATTGAATTTAATGGTAAAATTGTATCAAAGGGGGCAATTTAATGTACGAATACACGAAAAAAGAAAAATTAAGTTGGATCCGTTTGATTGTTTTTATATTGGTTATAGAGTTTATTGGAAGTCTATCAGCATTTTTTGCGGGTGACATTAAAGCCATCTACAATCATCTTAGTCTTCCCGCCTTATCTCCACCAACCTATCTATTTGGAATTGTATGGCCTATACTTTACGCACTAATTGGCATCTCTGGCTATTTAATATACCAACAGGTTTACCCTAAACATATTAAATTAATTGACTATTCACTTTTTCTTACCCAGTTAATTTTAAACTTTGTTTGGAGTATTATTTTCTTTAAAGTTAGTGCCTATTGGTTAGGCTTTTTAATAATTATCGTATTAGACCTCGTTGTATTAAGCTGTATAATTCATTTTTACAAAAATAGTCGTTTAGCATCTATCCTTATGGTTCCTTACTTAATATGGATTATTTTTGCATCTTATCTCACTTTAAGCGTAGCAATACTAAATTAATTTCAATTTTAATTAGCATGATTAATAATTGTGCTAATTTTTATTTGCTCTAATGTCTCCCCTCCCTTATCACACTTGCATATAGAATACGGTTCTTAACATCAATAAAAGCATATTTATTAACACCATCATTTAATTTCTGCTCTTAGCTGATCAATACGATTAATTGCTTAATAATTCTCACTGATTAAGCTTAAATAACAATTTTATCTGTTGTTGCATCCCTAAAATCAATTGCTCCTGCTTTGCTGCTATAATGAATTATTTCCTCTTGCAGTAGCTTAATCATTTTTCGTCTGGGCTTTTTCATCTAGCTTCTCCTTGATCAACTCATCAGGGATGTCCAATGACACTATGTAGCCACTTAAAATCATTGCAACATCCTCTCCGCCAATTTCAACCAATTTGACAAAGTCAGCTCCTCTTTCATCTTTCGTTTTTAATAGCTCTTTCGGTGTAAATTTCAATTTAAAATTCTCCTTTCAAATTTAACCAGGCTGTACCTTCTTCATCATTTGCATGGATACAAAGTCAAATGCTCGACGAGTCCAACTTGATTTACCACTTAAATTAACTAGGACCGCCGTATTCTTATAAAACCTCTCAATTACATACGTTTCGCCCTCATATTCTACCGAGTCCATCTCATTTAAAACTTCTCCGTTACAATCAGTGAATTTGATTTTTTCCTTTCTCATTACTTTCTCCTTTCAAAAATATTTAACCGGTTAGGCCCACGTTCCGTAGCGAACGGACAAAGCATCCTCTGACGTGGGCTTGTGATTATTACGCAATCACTTTAATAGCATTCAAATCACGATTTTTTAATTCATCTTCCAGGTACTTTTTAACTTTTTGAGTAGCTTCAATCTTCCACATACCGCCGTCAGCTTCAAAAATTGCCGATTGCATTCCTGAACGCATCCTGAAGATAAATTTGCTAATGGGCTGTTCAACTTCTAAAAATGTTCGGTATGGAGCAAGTGAAACAGGATTAGGAACTTTTACATCGGCTACACTTGCAACACCTGATTTGATTTGAACTTGTTGCGATACACCATCATCACTAGCTTGCTTAACTTCACTTTCCTGTAAGTTGCCAATTACTTTTAATAGGATTTCTCTATCAGGTGTTGAAACAAAGCGTGATTGAAGTGCAATGTTCATCGTTTCTTGCTCATAGAAATTTTCAAACGTAAAACCTGGTGTTTGAAATTCCGCTACTGCTTCAATAGCACGTCGACCATATTTATCTAAAGCTCCCTCAAAATAAACTCTTGTTGGGCTATCAATTCGTAATCTCGGCTTATCCAATTTGCTTTGTTCACTTTGAATATAATCAAGCAAACCAGTTAGTGTGTGCAGTTCAACTTTCCGTTCAGGAACACATGTCTCTTTTATTCGATGTGCTGCTCCATCTCCGTCAACGAACCAGGTCTGCTCACCCACAACAAATGTTTTCTTTCCCTCTGCCTCGCGTGCTAATTCAACTAAATCATTTAATTCTTTCATTTCCATCTCTGTTCACTATCCTTTCTTGGCTTGTAGATCAATGACTTTTTGCTCTTTCTCAATGTCCGCAACTGGTACTCCTGTATCTGTCTTTACTTCACCATCATCAGGATCAATAAATGTTTGTCCTGGTGTTCCTGATTTAAGCTCATTAACCACCGTCTTTCCTTTCCCATCGCGACCAATCAACATTGTTGTGCCAACACCTTGTTCTGGGACAAGGCTTACTTTTGTCTGAATATCAACATCAACTGCATCCCCTGATTTTGATGGTTCAAATACCAAATTGATTGTAATTTTTCTTTTCTTCGTTTGGTCCGTATTTGGATCCATGATGTTTTCTGTTACCTGATTTAATGCCCTATCCAATTTTTCCTGTAAACCACCATTGGCCACGTTTGATAAGTCAAAGTTAATTTGTTTTTCCATGTTCATCCCTCCAATTTTGTTAGCTGCTCAACTGGCACCCAGATATCGCCATTTCTAACTGGCAACTGAGCTAGTTGGTATGGCTGATAATCGACAATTGTTCTAACTCTGTAACAATTTTCTTGATAAATAACTGTCATTCCAGGTCTAATCATTTTTTCCTTTGCTCCTTTCTCTGAGCTTGATATTTACTTTTGCAATATTAATTCCTGTTTTGGTTAATTCTGGATCCTTGGAGTTTAATCCATACCTGTTCATCTCGAGATTTTCTCTTGAAGAAACCAGTGCTAAATTATCAATTACCACATGTGTGGGATCACCATCGAGAAACATAAGCTTTTTTTCTTTAGGAATCGGCCCGTTGTGTTCTTCCCAAATTAATCGATGCAACTGTTTCCAGCGGTTTTTGAATGGCAAATCGTTGTTGATCTTAATCCAGATATAGCCATCAGCCCTCATTACTTTAGTTCCTAGTGGCTTTCTATCTTCTAAGTGAGGCTCTGATTTGAACTGAGTCTCAGTCATTCGACCGTGGTTGCCAGTCTTCTTTCCCTTATTCCAGGGAGTCATGCCTTTTTTAAATTGACCATTTCGTCCGCTGTTAGCCTGATGATTAACTTTCCAGCTTTTCATTTGGGAAACTTTAAGATTTCTAT
This sequence comes from Liquorilactobacillus nagelii DSM 13675, assembly GCF_019444005.1. NCBI lineage: Bacteria > Bacillati > Bacillota > Bacilli > Lactobacillales > Lactobacillaceae > Liquorilactobacillus > Liquorilactobacillus nagelii. The sequence continues at coordinate 556,550 of NZ_CP049304.1, read as the reverse complement.
TGAATTTTGCATTTACGATTTTTGTAAGTTCTCTGGCACTTCTTCCCTTTGACAATTCTCTAATGGCAATCTCCTGTGTTTTCGAAAAAAGGTTAGCCCCCATGCTCATCAACACTAATCATCTTTGGTAACTTCATCCCGCCTTGACGATCATCGTAAGCAATCGCCGCTTTTAACGCCAAGTTAGCATTCTCAACGACATTCGTTGCTACACCTGAAATAGCTTTTGCTCGATTGATTTCTTCTTTCAACGAATCGCCCTTTAAATCTTCATCCCCTAAACGTTCTAACTCTGCAAATAAGTGATTATTAAGATCACTCAGTTTATTCTTGGTCATAATTTTCTCCTCCCGATTAATTCATCCAAGCTAACATCGAAAAAGTCTGCCAGTTTGATTGCTAATTCCATGCTTGGATAGTTCCGACCATTTTCTAACTTGCTGATAGTTCCATCTGTAACACCGATAAACTTCCCTAAGTCTGCTTGGCTGATTCGATGCCTATTTCTCAGCTGCTTAACATTCGTTCGTACCATCCGACTTACCTTTTTCACTCAGTCTGGCCAGCTTAGCTGTTAGTTCCGCTCTTTGTTCGTCTGTATATTCATTTGCTTGAACAGATTGTTCAGGTGGATTAGCAGCCCAATCAGGAAGTGCTTCTTTCTGAACAACCTTTTTCTTACGGAAGCCTCGTTTCTCTTTCTTTGCTTCAAAATCAGCTTCTAGCTTTTTAATCTGCTCAAGCGTTTTGACATTGTGTTCTTCATAATCATTCAGCATCACTTTCAGATAGCCCCATGATGCTCGAGTAGCTGAACTGCACATTTTGTTAATTGCATAATCAACGACCTCATTTCCAAGTGATTCGACATAGTCCAAGAAAATTGGAGTAGTAATTCCATTCAGAGATATGTTTGCTTTTTGAAGTGTTTCAAATGCATTGACAGTCGTTTGTTTTTCGACTCCTTTGTTATTGTTATTATTAATACTTGTATTATTAATACTTGTAATATTCTCCTTCACGTCTACGTGAATAGGGTCCTTAACGTTCACATGAATACCCCCTTCATGCGAACGTGATGGGGTATTAACGTCAGCGTTAATAGGTGGGTTAGTATTTGTATAAATTTTTCGTTGTTTTATTTCTTTTCCCTCACGAACCATTTCAATTTTCAAATATCCAATTGACTTTAAATGATTTATCCATTTTGAAATGGTTTGAACTGGACGATCGTAAAGTTCGGCAAAATATCTATTGCTTGCTGTACAATAGCCCAGCTTATTAGTTAGTGCTGTGATTTCGCTGAACAAAATTTTCTCATCAGCGTGATTTTTAAGTCGTGGGTCATATCTAACACTTGCTGTTAAAATCGAATAATATGCTGGTTGTTCAGTCATCTAACATCCCTCCAATCAATAATTCAAACTCTCCTGCGTGAACAATGCCCCGACTAATTAATTCTGAAACAAATTCAGGGCTTTCCTTTAACCACCAACTAGCAGCTTTAAAGCTTGTAAAATCTTTGGCAAATCTGCCACCAGTACTAACCAGCCTAATTGGTCGTTTCTTTTTCTGTTTGTTTTTACCTTTTTTCATGGTCATACCTCAACTTTTCTGCGAGTCTTTCTTGCTCGTACTGCAGGTCAAACTCTTGCATTTGTTTTCGAGACATTAATTTCAAACTAACGAGTTGATCATCATTCAATTTAACGCCGTGAAAATGCCACTTAGCGGCAAAACTCGTTGGTCCTAGCTGATGGAACTCGTGATGATGGAGATTGCACAGAGCTTCTAATCTGTGTCCTCTGTGATCAAGATGAGTTCGGTTATTGCCAATTCCGACCGTATCCTCATGATTGATTTGGATGTTTCTGGTTGATCCACAACAGGTACAACGTTTATGGACCAAACATAAGTAAACTTGTCGGCCAGTATCAAACGTGTTGGCCAAGTCTTTAAATTCAAATGGGATGCCAAAGTAAAAGCAGTATTCAACTAGCCAGGAGATGAATTCAGTTGCTATGTCTTTATGACAATTACTTAAACTAAACTTTCGATAACTGCTCTCATGACAAAATTGTGATTTTAAATGCTGTTTTAAATTTTCAAACTCATAACGTTGTTCAAAGCCCTGGTATTCCCCAATATCACGAATCATTGCATAAGCTTTGCGCTGCTGTAGTGGAGAAACTAATTCAATGGAATGCGGTTTAAGGTCAAAATCAATCTTTCCGCGACGAAAAAGAGTTTTTAAACCTTCAATGTCATCAACTCGCAAAGTGATTTCATCATTTTTTACGTTTAGCAAGTGGCCTGCAAACCGTTCGTCGTTCATTTAATTAATCCTCATATTCGTAAACAAGTTTTCTTCGATTTCCTCTGCTGTGAACCGATTTATATCCCAACCATTTAGCCGTCCTAACGCTAACACCAAGCTTTTTAGCCATTTCCTCGTAATTGTCAGCTAGGCAAATAAAAGTGTCTCCTCGATATGCTGCTAGAAACATTCACTTAACCTCCTGGTGTGCTATACTAAACACGTAAATTTATTTTTTATCGGGCCTATTCCTGTAGGCTCGTTTTTTATTTTTTGAGATTATCTTTAATTTGAATTGCCAACAGACTGAGTAAAAGAAAAAGGGTAACAGCCTGTAACGTACTCGTTAAATATTGCGTAAGACCACCTCCAAGATAATCATCCAAACTGTAGGGATGATAAAGATTGAGTAGAACCCTACTGCTTGCCAACCATCGACACCAAAGTACTCATGAAATTTTCTTATCACGATTACTCCTCCAAACCATACGAAATAATAGAACATAGTCTAAACATTTTTACATTGCTAGCTTAGTTAATATAGAGTATATTTTGTCATGTAATTAATGCATAAAAATGAAAGGATGCTTTTATATTGAAAACAAGAGAACAAACATTTAATCTTAACCTTAATAACTACAGAAACTCCAAACTCAAAATACTTGATATATGTCCTAATTGTGGTGTTAGTAACAACCCAATTAATAAAAATTGGGGTAGCATAACTATCAATCAAACCTTAGTCACATTTTTTTCTCACGAATGTACTAGTTGTCAAAAAAAACATTTCAGTATTCAAAGAATTTTCCCTGATAACACAGAACAAACTAAACTGCTCACTTTTTGGCCACAAGCTTCTTCTAGACAATTTAATAAGTTACTGGTTGAATTCTCACCTACTTTCATCTCCATGTATCATCAAGCCGAAGCAGCTGAATTACATAATGATTTCGAAATTGCTGGTATAGGCTATCGTGCTGCCGAAGAAATTTTGATAAAGGACTATGCATTAAAGATACTAAACCAGCCAAAAGAGGAAATTTCCAAAATGAATCTTAACAATTCAATATCCAAGTACTTTAAAGATGATAATGCGGCTCAAGTTGCCACAGATGTTGTACGAATCAATGGTAATGATTATGCTCATTGGGATAAACCTGAAAACTTTGATGCTGAGCTTAAGCTTGTTGAATTAAAAAACTACCTTGAGATATTTATCCAGATAATTTTAGTCAAGCTTATGCTTCTTAATCCTCCCGTCTCCAGAAACAAAAAATAATTATAGTTCGTATCTGAATAGTAAATTTCCATCTAAGTCCCAGTAAGTTTTTACTAACTTTACCGGACTTTTTTTTGTCCCAAATCCAACACGATGTGTAGTACATATTACTTTTTCAATTGACAAATTATCGATCAATGTTTTTTGTAGATTTTCAGCAACATTTAGCTGGTTTTTATAAAAATTTAGTTGATCATTTAATGTTTTGATTAATTCAAATTCCTTTTGTTTCATTCGCTCACCTCATTTCACTTAGTTGGTAACTCGGCATCCCAATCTATCCGAGTAAAATTTTTTTCAATCCATCTAGCTGCTAATCTCGCTCTGATTTGATAACTTTTTCCATAGATACACCAACCATTTAGATTATTCTTCCCATATTCAATTTCATTCCTAAAGGGCTTTAGTATGAAATACACGACCCACCGCCGATCACGATTAAAGCAGCAAGCTTTTTTAAATTCCATAATTGACCAGGTTCTACCTTCAACATTACTTTTGATGAAATTTGAGATTGTGTCTTGCAATTGTTCTTCTAAAAGTTTATTTATTTCCCTTTCATTAATTAATGTAGGCATAAACACTCTCCTTTCTATTCTTCGATTAGATTTCCCATTCCTCCACTACAAATATTTGATATAATCATCTCGAAAGGAGGTGATTAATATGGACGAAATAGATCAATTTGTACCGATGCTATCCCACTTATTACAAAAAGCTATGGGTCATGCTCGAAATGCTAAGAGAACTCTTTTTTTAACCGGAAATGAAACTTATAAATATGAAGCAGCATCTTCTTATGCAACTCTTGCTTATTCAGACTTCCAATCATTTTGGCTAATATCAAAAACACACGAAACTTTGGATAGATATGAATTTGATGACTTAATGCCCCAAGTAACAACTTTTTGCGATGAAATACTAGAAAATTTAGCAACTAATCACTCTCAGCAATGGTCTGACATTGAATACAAGCGACTTGTACAAACTGTTTACCCTGTTCAACAACTTTTAAATACCGATGCCTTAACCGATGAAGAAATTGCTACTTTAAATTAAGTAAATCTTCAACATCAGTTTTAATAGCATCAATAATTTTTCTGTCTGTTATCCCCATTTTTTTAAGATGAGAAATAGTTGTTCGTTCTAAAATATCTTTTTCATCAATCATTTTTGAAGAGCTGTGTTCCTTGCTACTCCCAATAGCTTGGAACACATTTTTAATTTCTTCTGTGTTCCCTTCAATAGTTAATTTCATGTAATTTTCCCCTTCAAACATTCATAGAAATCTGTGAATTTGCTTTTATAATCTCTTGCTGTAGTTCAAACGGTGGATACCAGTTCTTTGTAAACTCAATCGCATCTTTAAACTTCTCTATTGACGTATCGTTATACCTATCCTGCATAAACACTTCCTTGAATGATTTAAAAAGGCTGCTATACGTTCTTTGGCGCAAATTCTTATCACCGTAAGCATTTGTATCTTTTCCACCTAAAATCGTGACAATCTTTTTATTTCGCTCTTGAGTAAATTTATAAGCAAGGTTACCTGGTAAACCCATTAGCTGTTTTATTTCTTTGACGTCTTTCTCCAAAGTTGAGTACCCTTTCGCAACAAGACTGATCTGCTCAGGCAAAGATAACGGTCTCTGATTCGTGACGCTAAAGTAGTTTTCCTCTAGCTCGTCATACATATCCCAAGCTTGATCTGTTCCCAGCATTTTCGAATGACGACTTGCTCCGCGTTTTGTCCAAAGGATTAAATGACTTGCAAACTTATTAATAGGCAAGTCGATATTTTCGACCTGGCTCTTAAATTGTTTTAATTCTTCTCCTGATAGTTCAAAATAGTGTGTACCTTCAACAAATTTGTTTTTATTGTTTGCAAAATTTTGTTTAATCCGCTGAGGGCTTACGCCATAAAAGACCGCTAATTGTCCAGTAGTTAAAATTAATTCATCTTTGAATTCAACTTTTTTTATTTCATTCATACTAAACTTACCTTTCATTGTTAAAATTTTAATAATATAATTTAGTTATTCTTAACGAAGGGAGGGTACGTTATGGATTCTGTAATTATCACTTTAATAAATGGTGATCATTTATCAGTTGGCTTCAAAACAAAAGTTTATGCATGGAAATCAGACAATGCTACTAAAGAAGCTGGCTTCTATGCTACTAGTATCTGCGCTGAATCTAGATTTGATGGAGACTTGCTCAGTACTTCAGACGGACGAGTTGGTCTACAAGGCTTGCTTGGAATAGCCGACTGGTTTTCACTAGATCCTGCAGGACCTTTATATAGAACATCTGCGATATTGAGTATCAGCTAGATTTTCTTAGTGTTTATTGATTTTCTGAGCCATTGCTGCTTGCTTAACTATCTCAATCATCCGTTCATTGAGATAGCGTTCTACTTGATCAGTAGTCGTATATCTAGGATCACTGCTATGAAGTTCCTGTAAAACTTCTGAGTAGTGATCTTTTTTGCCATAAATTTCTGTTAAAAGATTATTAGCTGCTAAATCGATTTGTTTCGTTAAATTGGTGGCGGCTGTTTTCCTTTTTTTTGCAAAACCAACACTAAATTTATCCATTTGAATCACTTCCTTCTATTCTGCAACTTTTATTTCTTGTTCAATCATTTCGACACCTTTATCGAAATAAAATCATCCATTTCATTTATCCCTCTTTTATCTTTTTGCTTTGTTCACAAAGCGTGTACTTTCTAGGCAAAAAAATTTCTTCTATGCCTAATCCAAAATGCTTAGCAATATCAAACATCTCATAAATTTTAAATTGCGTTTTACCGTTCTCTTTATTTCGATAAGCTGCTTCGCTTATCCCAATTAATTTTGCAATCTGTTCCTGTGTTTCATTTTTCTCTTTTCTTAAAGCAACTAGCTTATATTGCATCCATATTCCTCCTTCCTACATCTATATAGTACACATTTTGTGAACACAAATCAATAGTAAAATGTAAAAAAGTTCACTTTTCGTGATTTTTTTATTGACTATTAACAAGAGTACTTTTATCATAAAGATATGAAAAGAGGTGCATAAAATATGGATTTAGCAAAATATGCTGGAAATGTAATTAGAAAATTACGTGAAGACAGAAAATGGACACAAACTGATTTAGCTGAAAAAGTTGGTATTGGCAAAAGTGCTATTGCCAATTATGAAGCAGGGACAAGAGCACCCAAACAAGATATATTATTTTCACTAGCTAACTTGTTCGGGGTTAGTATAAATAACTTTTTTCCTCCGATAAATAATAAAAATAAAAACATCGTTTCAATATATGAACAACTTGAATCCAACAGAAAAAGTAATGTTTATAAGTTTGCAATCGATCAACTTAATAAACAAAATGGCATTTCTGAAATGTCTAAGAAATATATTGTTAATAATAGATGTACTGCTGCAGGCACTCCAATCGACGGTGATTATGAAGATGCTCAGCAAGAAATAGTCGTCAGAAATGAAGTTCCACGGGGTGCCGATGAAGTGGTAACAATTGCCGGCGATTCAATGCAACCTCTTCTCATGCGAGGCTCTCAAGCCTTTGTCCACTATCAACCAGTTCCTGATTATGACGGTCAAATTGTGATTGTTTCAATTAAGGACATTGGCGTTACATGCAAAAAAATTTATCGTGAAGATGGAAAGATTAGATTAAAATCAATTAACGAGAAGTATTCAGACATGATCTATCCGGCACAGGACGTACGTGTAATTGGTAAAGTTATTACACAAAAGAAATAAGCCCTAACCTATCACCTTGGGGGGGAACAGATTAGAGCTTATAAATTATCCGTTTTCATTCTAGCATGATTCGGATATTTTTTATACATATAAAAGTAATTTTTATGATATATTTAAATTGATATTAAAATTTTTGGGGGCATTTTTACATGAATGAATTCAAGCCAAAAAACAAGTTAGGTTTATCTGACAATAAGAAAATGATTATTAAACGTATATATGGCATAGATATACAATACTTTAGAAAATTTAAAAACCAGAGAATAAATCTTGGAAAAAACGTAACTGTTATATTCGGAAGAAATGGAACTTTAAAATCAACTGTCATGGGATTAATAGCACAACCCTTCAGAACGAAAAAAGAAGATATATTTAAAAAGAAAATGCAAACAAAATTTTCAGATGTGTTTAAGCTTTCCACTAAAACTGATAAAAACACCTATTCCTATGATATTAGAATGACTATTAACAATAATTTACATTTAAAAGAACCTATACCTCTTTATCCCGAAAAAAAGCCAGGTACTGATGAAATATCTCGATTTCGATTAGTTCCAAGTGGTCGAGCACAGGGAGACGGTTATTTTAATTTGCCTTCTGTCTTTACAAAACTTGACAGACTGTATCCTTTAGTCAATACCATGCTAGCAAATACAACCCAAGAAGATATTTATACCAAACAAGAAATTAAATTTATAGGTGACTTCTATAAAAGCGTTTTACTACGCCCTGATTTTTCAAGTATTGATTCTTTTGACGCTACATCTAAATCTTTTATAAAACACACTCTCGGCCCGTCAAATTCTTATTACGATATTAATACTATTTCCAGTGGTGAAGATAACATGAGCTCTTTTGTGAATACTATGATATCGTTTCAACGCATTGCAAGAAAAGATCAATTAACTGGAATATGGTCAATTGATGAAATTGAATCCAGTTTACATCCTGTTGCACAAGTTAATCTATTTGATTATCTTATTAATTGGTCAAATAAATATAATGTTCAAATAGTTTTTAATACACATTCTCTTTATTTAATTCAACATGCTATTTCTCAGAAAAAGTTCATAGAAAAAGGATATCTGAAAATTAATGAAATAACTTCTGAGTATATGAAAGATGATGAACTTGGAGTTATTGAAAATCCAAATTACTCTGAAGCCTACTCCGAACTGACATTATCTCCACATACAAAAGATGATATATCCACACAAACAAATGTTAATATTTTTTGTGAAGATAAGGTAGCAAAGAAATTTTTATCAGCCTTATTACATAATAGAAAAATAATGAGACATGTTAAATGGCAATTTGATGTTAATCCTGAAGAAAGAACAGGAACATCGTATGTATTACTACACAAGTTATGTATCAATTATCCCTCTATTCTTGAAAAAGTTAATGGTATAGTAATAGCAGATGCTGATGCGGCAGATGCTGATAAGAAAATAAAATCGAGCTTTATTCGCCACTATACGATTCCAAGTATTAAAGGTTATCCTTTAGAAAAAGAATTAGTATACTGGATCCTTTCGTTAAGCGGAGATGACACTTTTTTCAAGGATATTAGAAAAAGTAAAAACGTATTCAAAAATGATTTCAATAGTTTTAATCTACCAATTGATATAAAAGGAGTTAATAATGATACAAGTGGAATTGGAAAATACAAAGCATGGTATGAAAATAATTTACAAGAAAGTAATAAAATAAGAACAAGATACATACGCAAAAATAAAAATATTTTTGAAAATTTTATCAAGACTATCTACAAAGATATTTCAGAGTTAATGAAGAAAAATGGAATCATAATTGATAAATAATTTTGAAAGGAGAAGCAAATATGCCTACAACAAAATCTCCCCTTCGTTATCCAGGAGGAAAAACACAGTTAGCTTCCTATGTTCAACATTTAATTGAATTAAATAATTGTTCGGAAACTTATATTGAAACCTTTGCAGGCGGTTCAGGTGTAACTTTATATCTTCTTGAGAATAACCTTGTTAAACAAGCTGTTATTAATGATTATGATAAGTCGATTTTCTCCGTTTGGTTTTTTATTCTTAATTACCCTTCTGAACTTATTAATAGGATAACCAATACTAATATTTCTATAGAAGAATGGCACCACCAAAAAGAAATACATGAATTATTTAAGGACGATCCTTTTTCAATTAATAATGCTTTTTCAACTCTCTTTCTAAACAGAACGAATGTTAGTGGTGTTATAAATGGTGGACCTATGGGTGGGAAAAATCAAACTGGAAAATATAAAATAAATTGTAGATTCCTTAAAGATAAGCTAATTCAAAAAATAGAAACTATTACAAAACTAAACAATCGAATTCGTTTATCACGATTGGATGCAAAAAAATTCATTTCTAATGAATTAGGTCACTATAATCCAACAAATACCTTTATATTTTTTGATCCACCCTACTTCAAACAAGGGAAGAATTTGTATTTGTCATTTTGTTCCAACAAAGAACATGCGTCTTTGGCAAAAGCCATTTTAAAACTTGAAGGATATAGATGGATAACAACATATGATCAAGCACCCGAAATCCTCAATCTATACAAAGATAACTCTCAATCATTTGAATATTCTTTAAATTATTCAGCAAATAAAAAAAGAGTTGCTAAAGAATATTTATTTGCAAGTCCTGTTACTAAACTTGAATCTTTTGGCAAAATTGAATTAAAACAAATATAAAAACACATCCCGCCCCGACCAAAGTTTGAGATGTGCCTGTCAAATATTAACTAAGGTGAAATACACCCTTTTTATATTTTAAATTAAGAAAGGAGCAATTGCAATGGCCAGTATTCGTAAGAAAAATGGCAAATATCAAGTTCGAGTTAGCTGGTACGATGATCAGAACAAGCGACACTTTAAAACGAAAGCTTTCATAAAAAAAAGTGACGCTACTTCATATGCTAGTGAACTAGAAGTTCTTAAAAGTAAAGACTTCATATCCGTTGATTCTAGTACACCCTTCGCTGAATATTTTTGGAATTGGTTCGAAACATATAAAGAGCCAAGTGTATCTGAACGAACAAAGTTAACCTACAAACAAGCTTACAACGCTTTAAATAGTCGTTTAGGCAAAATAGCGATTGAAAATATTGATCGCAGAAAGTACCAGATGTTTATCACCACTTATGGCAAACACCATGCTAAATCGACTGTATCTAAATATAATTCCTTAATTCACGCTTGTGTTAAAGATGCAATCTATGATGGTGTCATATCGAAAGATTTCGTACAAAACACCAATATTGTCTTTAATAAAAAAAAGACCCGTGTCATCGACTATTTAAACATCGACGAAATGGACCGCCTAGTAAATCATATTTTAAAAACAAGGAACTCCAATTTCACATCAAAATACATGATTCTACTAGCAATTTATACCGGTGCTCGTTTAGGAGAACTGCAAGCACTCACATGGAAAGATGTTAACTTCAACTTTAGAACGATTAGCATCACTAAGTCCTGGCATGAGGGACTGCAAGAATTCAAAGATACTAAAAATGAATCTTCTAAAAGAGTGGTCCGTGTTAATGAATCAGCCCTAACCGTCCTAAAAGATTTAAAAGTGAAAAACAATGACATGATTTTTAAAAATCAATATAACACTATCCCCACATCTTCGGGTGTTAACAAGACACTTAGAGAGTGTTTAACAGCTTGTGAGATAGACAAGCCTAGTCTGCATTTCCATTCACTCAGACACACTCATGTAGCTTTCTTGTTATCAAAAGGGATAGATTTATATATCATCTCTAAACGCTTAGGTCATTCAGATATTTCTACAACAAGTCGTGTGTACTCTTATTTGATAGACGAATATAAGATGAAATCTGACAACAAAATTGAAAGTGTTCTATCAACAATCGGTGCACCAAGTGCACCAAAAGTGCACCAAACTTTTAAAAGTAGACGTAAGATAACGTAAAACAAATTGTAAGAATGCCGTTAAATCAACGTTTTAAACACCCTTCAATTATCTGAAAACAGCAAAAAAAGGAGAGTACAGGTCTCCTTATTATCTTTATAAGTACTGCAATAAGAGTATTTTAATTTATTGACTATCTCTTTGACTATCTTTATCTAGAAAAGTTTATTACATATAGCACATAATTCTATTCTAAGAATTTTTTTATTCCATTAATTGTTTTAAACCCCTTCGCTACCTTACCCCATGCTGAATTATCTTTTAAAAACTTCTCACCTTTTTCAGTAATAACCGCATCGGTTGTTTCAAATTGACCGTCGTAATAAAAATTACTGTTTTGTACATAATCTAGTGTTTTTAATGAATTTGTGACGTTACTGAAATCGTCTCTTTCTACATCAAAATCTTTAGCATAAAAACTATTTTCACCATTTGACATTTTTTTCAAAATTATATATCGTAATTTCTTCTGTTGCTTTAAAGATAAGGACATCTATATCACTTTCCTTAATATTTTCAATTAATTTTAGTACAAAAATAAGCATGTCTAGACAGCATTAGCAATATTATTAATAGCTTAATTCAAAAACATCTTTCAATTGGTTTAAATTCAAAATTCCACCATTTTTATTTTCATCTTCATATTGTTTGAATTTTAAAGTCATTTTAGAATATCTACTTAAAGTATTAGAATGAGAGTTAACGTCTTTCGTTTTACCAGAGTTTTTATATAAAACATATTGGTATCTACCCATCTCATTAATAAAGAAATTACAGTAACCATAATAATTTATTTCATCATTCCCATCAAACCCTGGAAACTTTAAATTGCTGCTATCAAATAATTCTTTATCTTCCTTAGGCAATTTCTGATAACTTAAATATCCTCTATCATACATATATAAAACTTGATTTACAAACTCTGAAACCTTTTCATCCACTACTGACTTATCTAAATAGTTGAAAATTTCATCATATAGTCCTTCGTATCCCATTTGTAAAATTTCAATATAATTATCGAATTGAGTTTCATCGTAATACGTAACGCCTCTACTTGGAGAAACTTTGTCTAATCTTTTCAAAATTATAAATTGATTGATTAAATTTAAACGTTGATAGGCTGTTAATTTCATATATGATTACTTCCCTTTTAATTTATTATTTAAAACGATTACATTATAACACCTTTAACTTCAAAAAGTTTATAACACAAAAAATAAGCCTACCCGAAATTAATCGAGCAGGCTTGTTTTTGCTATTTAACTCTTAAATATTGACCAACGTAAATCAAATTAGCATTTTTCAACCCAGATAAACTTTTAATCTGACTAACAGAAACACCATACTGGCTAGCAATACCTGAAACAGTATCGCCCTTTTTAACCATGTAGTAGACTTTCGAACTCGTTGCCGCGGATCCGTTGACCTTTAAGACTTGACCAGGATAAATCGTATTATAAATACTCTTACCATTCAAACTAGCTAATGTGTACATCGAAATACCATAGCGATTTGCAATTGCCCACCAGGAATCACCAGACTTCACAGTGTATGTTCCAGTTGTCTGGCTAAATACATTCGAACTAGTCAGCTGTACATCTTGCGCTAAGGCCCAGCCCATCGGTGTGCTTCCTTTGTAAAGTAAAACCGCTTGGTTAGACTTACTTAAAACTAAATCTTGCGTGTCTTTAATCGTATAAGTCTGACCCTTTGCGTAACTGGCAATATTTACTCTAGGTTGATACCACTTTGTTGCTGACTGCTTTAAAACAACCGTTTGACCAACATTAAAACCTTGCTTACGTGTATCATTATTAAGTTTATTGTTTTGCGTTTTAGCTTCGGACCCAAACCACCAGGATACTGATTTCCGATTAGTATCAACTAACGAACTATCTAGTGAGGTTGCAAAAGCTACCGAAGATTGATTATCTTTATTTTGCCATAGATCATAATTTCTCGGATTTGGCCAAGAACCTTGGTAAGCCGCTAACCAGTAGCCGTCAAATTTATCAATCAGTGTTTGACCAACGTAAGAATCAGCAAAGTTTCTATACGAATAAAAGACTACATGTTTATTAGTCAATGACTTCATCTCATCTAACCATGCTTGTACTGCTGCTTGGGTAGTCCCATATTTTACAGTATTTTCTTCAAAGTCTAATACATAGAACTTTGTATTCTTGTCAGACCGATTGTAGAAGTCCTTAGCTTCCTGACGTGCATCATCTGCTGAAATAAATCGCGCATAAGCGTATTGTCCGTATGGAATACCAACTTTGTCAGCCATATTCGTATTGTATGAAGCATACTTATCAATATAGTTGGATCCGTACTGCTGGCGGATAATCAACCCGCTGACTTCTGACTTAACATTTTTGAACTGCTGCTCCGTTTTCTGACCTTGCCATTCTGACATATCATAAACTGGTAAGGTGTCTGCTGAAGCTAATTGAGTGCATAAAAAAAGAGTAGCTGCTGCCACTCCTACTCCGATTAGTTTCTTCATTTAATTAAGCCTCCTTGTTTGGTGTATCAGTTCCAACGATATTTGCATCAGCATCCAAAATAATTCCAAGTGAATTAGCCTTAGAATTAGTCTTCGCTTCTGTCAACTTGTCGACCACCAAGCTAATCTCATCAATCTTCTTTTCAATTCCAGATGTATCAACTGACTTTGAAGCTTCAGTTAAAGCTTTATTACCAGTAAAACTTCCAGCAAATCCCAAAGCTGAACTTAGTAGTAAACCGATAATAATCACGTCCGATTGACTAAAAATCACATGAAAGACATATTTAGCTGTTAGCACAAACAGTACAATCATAAAAGTAGCTAACTGGACCCAAAACGATGGCTTGTTTATATTTGCTACCAACATTTTCTTAAATTTCTTCATTTTACTTTTTCCTCCAAATCCGTAATTTTCAAATTGTGTTCCAACAACATTTTCTCATGCTGATCAAGCAATTTATCTTGTTGAGCTTCACGTTTTTCAAGAGCGTTAATATTCTTTTGTTGTGTGTCATTCACTGTTTTTAAGTCATCACGAATGCCATCCATTGGTTCTTTTACATACCTTTTTAAAAGATTTCTCCCTATAAACCCAAATGAACCAAACACTGCTCCAATTATAACTGTGATTGAAGCCCATTCATCCCAACCAAGCCCTAAAATTCCATGCACATCTAATCACCTTTTTCCCAAACAAAAAGCACCTAGCGTTTTTTGCTAAGTGCTTGCCTATTTTAAATTTTAAGTTTCTACAAAATTACCCATGTCAATCTAATCAAGAAAAACAAAATTACCCATAAAAGTAAGCTCGGGAGCAACGAATATTTTAACCCTCTGAAAAGTTCCATTTTGCTTCCTCCTCATTTGATACACTTTAAGCATAGTCCACATAAGTTAAGTAATTATGTTGTTCTTGTAAAGGTTCAGTAAAATTATACAGTCGCGGGCGTGGCTGTCTTAGCCGCTTTGATAGCTGTTTCTTCATCACCAGTTAGCATTCCAGCTGAAACAAAAATATCTAAGTCAGCATCAGTATATAGTCCAAGCAAATAATATTGTTTAATGTAATCAGCCATTAAGATGCACTCCCTTCCATTTTAGTTACTTTTTCAGTCAGGGTCGCAATTTGAAGCAAAAGATTGGCATTGATTGTCTGCTGTGACGTTGGTTTTGTCGATGGGCTTATAGTAGGTTCAGTATAATTAGGATTGACACTGATTGCGCCATTTTCATACAGATAGTATCTTGATCTAAAGCTTTGCACAAATCCGTCCGGCAAAATACTTTTATCTATTCTGGTTGAATCAGATATGTCACCAACTAAAGCGTATCCGGTTATCTCATAATTTTCGTTTACTAAAATATTCATTTTTATGCTCCTAACGGGTACCGTATATTTTTTTTAAGACGATTTTGAATGTTGAACTTGCTGAAATACTACTATCACTATTTTTTATATTAAAAGCAAATTGATCCGTTAGATTAAAACTTGTACTGCTTAAAATCGTGAGGTCACAATTTACAAAAGTCATGTAGTCAAGCCCGTCTGCCACATTAAAACCAGAAAGTGTATATTTTCCTGTTGCTGCTGGAATAAAGCAAGAATATCTCTGCCCAATGGATGTAGCATAATCAATTTTTAGTTGCTGAAAATGCCCGAATGACTCCTTGACAGTTTGAGTAGTCGAAACATCCGATAACGAACCGTCAAAAAGTGTGACAACCGTGCTACTCTCAACCCAGTCCACATTTTTAGTTAAATCAGCAGGAGCCGATGGCACATGTATCAGTTTTATCCATGTCCGATTAATTGCGCATTCTGTATACACAATTTTTTTTCGAACTGAGCCATATACCGTTACATCGATAGTAGCTTCAGAGGCTGCGTTAGCCTCTGGTGGAACATTAGTAAGGCCTGAACCGCAATAAAATCCCGGTGAAAGAGAAAAAACATCTGTATTTGCGTCAAGCGACTTTCTAGTTTGAAAAAGGTTAAGATTATTAACGTATAGATCCCATGGCATAAAGCCAGCTTCGCCATTATTAGGCAAGCCGTGGACATCTTCACCTGTATCACCTTGATGAAGCGATATTGCATTTTTTAAATATTTTATGTCTCTATCAATATCAGTACTCATATTGATAATCACTTCCTATCCCGAAACGATTAAAATTAACTTTTCGATTAGTTGTATCAATTTCAATTACATCAAAGGCGTATTGGTCAATGGTTCCAAGTGTGTCAGCTGTTGTGTAGGTGTTTTGGCTTGAGTCTCCTCGGTCTGCCGCTAAAAAGCATGTACGAGTAACCATATTAACGCCCTCTATTGTCTGCACTTCTTTATCTCGATGTTGGTGACCTGTAACGACACCAGCTAAAATTCCTTTTGCATCTGTGAAATCAACTGAAACCGTCGCTGGAACATCCGCTACTGTCCCTGTTCCAGAATAAGTTGACTTGGCAACATATGCTGCCAATATTCCTTCGAGCAATTCGTGATTGATAGATGCATTTTCAACTGTATTTCCAAAAAAGCCTTGAAGCGGTGCATGATTGGTGATTAAAACAGTATATCCATTGGGGACAGTTGAAAGTGAATTAATTAAAAAATCTAATTGACTCTGCTGAAAAACTGACCATTGCCCAGTTGGATATTTTAAAGTAATACCATCGTCAGTATATATTTCTGGATTATCAAACCCCGCAAGAGATATAAGTCTTATTTTCTGATCAGCATAATCTTTATAAGCTGCAAAATCTTTACGATTTTCACCAAAAGAATTGTTGCCATAATCATATATTTGCAAAAGTTCGCTTCTTGTTATTGCGGCCCCCTTGGTTTTATCCCAGACTTGTCCACTGTCATGGTTGCCGATAGTTATAAATAAATCTGTATCTAGTAACGCCGCTCTTGCAGTTGAAACCAGTTGATTATTGCGACGCAAGTTAATATCATGTCCCTCATGACCATGGACGTTATCTCCATTCAATACTGCAGCATTAACAATGCCATTAAACACACTCATATTACTTAAATCAAAAATTGATAGTGGAGGTGCATCAACATAATCACGTTCAGGGTAAGTTTTAAAAGTTCCTTCATCATTCGTCCCCTTGCCGTAGTGAATATCAGTTAAAAAGAGTAACTTAAAGCTATTTCCCTGATTTATTTGTGCCGCAAAACTTTTAAGAGCTTGAACTGACCCTGGCACATTGTAATCTTGAAGCATCCCATATTTTAATGGTGTATACGCAATATCTGACTTGATGGGTAGTGCATCTAATCTTTCTTTTAATGTTGAAAAAGTAGTATCATTTTTGTCAGTTCTAGCATCTTTAACTTCACTTAAATCTTCATCTTTATCAGCAGCTGAAGCAATAGCTGTATCAATTCTACTTACCGCAGAAGAAATAGCATCATCTGAACTGTCTTGCCTAACAGTTAACTTATCAGCTACTGCTAAAATATCTGCTTTATCCGCCCCTGACAATTCGACAATTCTAGCAATCGTTTCCCTAACATCAATTCCATACTTTTTTTGACGAATATATCTTGCTAGTAGTCTGTGAAGACCATCAACTTGAGCCGCATCAACCGGATCATTAAATGGTACAGGTGTTGAATCACTGTATTCAGTCAAAATAATCATTCCTTTCTATGCCGCTACCGGCAATTTAGTGAATCTCTTCGTCCCAGTTGGTCCCCAGCCGCCGGATACGCTAATATCTGCCAACCAATTTGAATCATTAAACATGGCTAACAGTTGATGAAATCCTTTTTCAATATTGTCGTAACCCTCTAAACACCAAGCATCGAACGTCGATTGAATGTACTGCAATAGCCCGATTGACGGGTGTCCTGCTTGCGCATTTGAATCAGTTGTATTAACTATCGTTTCACTGCCACCCGACTCTTGCTGAATACGAGCTTTGATGGTAGCTAGTGAATTCTCTGTCAAAGTGACTTCCATCAAGTAAGCCGCGTATTTAATGACCGGTGTCCAATCGCCGTTGACTGGTTCAGTAGCCACACCTGGTGCCGTATTGGAATTAACTTTCTTGGCAAGTTCATCCAGTGTTTCAGAAATCTTAGTATTGTCGTCTGACAAAGTCTTGATAGCATCTTGTTGTTTATCAATTGTTTCTTGAGCTTTTTTAATCGTGTCGCTCAAAGTTACAATCTTATTTTGCTGAGCATTCAGCTTACTGTTTAACTGACTAACTTCTTTAGCAGCTTTTTGATTTTCTAACTGATATTGACTTAGACTAACCGTTGAATCTCCAATAGTTAAACTACTAGTCTGTGGTTTAGTAAAATCAATATCTTTTTGAATCACTCTTAAATACTGCTGTTTAGCCACCAAATCATTTGCAAAACGATATCTATCAGACACCTTAAAGCTTTCAAATCGACTATTCAGTAATTCAACCGCTTCAATACTCCATGTTTCAGTAGCTGCCTTTTGGCTAGCTATCCAAGCTTTTGCTTTAGTTAGCAAAATACTCGCATCGTTAACATCTTCCCAAGTTTGAGTTCCATTAATGATGCCAAATTCACTTTGTAAATCAGGAATATCTAGATAGTCTTTTCCATTATTGACACTTGAAATAGTTACTCTTGGATATGCTGCCGAAGTGTTATTCTCATCAGTTGATTCAATAGTTGCACCCAATGGAACTAGTCTGGTAATGATTGACGTTGAGTCAATACCAACACTGGATGATTTAAGATTTTTGCCTAACAAAATAGGAGTATCATTTTGATGATTACTCCCAGGATTTTGCAAATAATCTAAATAATTGCCGTCTGATTCAATTCTTAACACCAAATAGCCACCTAAGCGATCCAGCAATTTATCTTTGATCGTGTCATAGGTCGTTTCATACTCGACATAGCGATAAACATTATCAGTTGAGTTAGTAACATCAACTTTTCCAACTTTGAATTGTTTATAACTTGGTACTTGCGAATTATGAACATCAATTAAATCACTAAAAAACTGTGCTGGTGTGGTATTGTGAACCTCTTTAAAACGCTGAACAGAATCATATAGATAGCTTAAAATTGATTCAAAAGTAAATGTCTGTTGAAAAAGACCTGCACTTGTCATCGCTCTCGTTGGTTTCAACGCTCGACCGCGAAAAATTAACTTGCTGTCTTGTAAAATATTAATGTGCGTCTGAAACGGCTCAACTTTACCGAACAACGGGTTTTTGATATTCACTGTTAATTCAGCATTATCAATTCCAGATTCAACCAAAGTCAGCTTTCCAGCTGACAACAACTTGTTCATGCTTAAGTCAAAAATAACCTTACCGACTGAATCGGTAGGGCTATTAAATGCAACAATTCGATACATCAAATCATCACCTCTTTGTAGAATTCAAAATTAATCGTTCCTGACCCATTCAAAGTCAATTTATTTTCTCCAACGGCAAGTGTTAATTGAGTATCAGTATATGTTCCAGTAGTTAATGTCATCGAGCCAAAATCACCGGTTATTGAAACAGTACCAGTTACTACTATCTTGACCTCTGCCGTATGACTTCCAATATTAATCAAATTAATACTTTGAGTACCATTAACCGTGAAACTAGTATCTTGAAACACCCAATTTGGAAAGAATACATCATCCCAGATGTCACTACCCTCGGCACTATTCCCAATTGCAAATGGATAGCAACTAAAGATAACAGTTGCTGTTAAAGATTGGTAATTAGCATCGTCAGTAACTGTTACTGATTTACATTTACCAAGCCAATGAAGTCCAGGTTCATGACTATCAAATAAAGCTTGCGTGCCAAGTGGCATTAACATTCGTTTAATTTCATTTTCAATAACTTTACGCTCATCATACCTATTCCCAATATTTTTAAATTGATAAGTAATATCACGATTATCAAAAAATCTATCAATTCCAAGCGTTGAAAAGTCTAAAATACCTTGACTGTACGGAATAGTTTCCGTGATCTCTTTTTCACTTGGAGTTGGTGCTGATCTATCCATTAACCACCAACCTTTTTCAGCAGAATCAAATGAGCCAAAAGTAATTCGCTCTATTGGTTGAGCTTGGTTGTCTTTTGAATTAACTAAAGTATCTGCAAAGCTATATTGACTCATTAACCCCACCTCTCACTGTTTTGCACTTTTTGTCCAAGTGCATCATTCATTTTATCTGAAATCTTACCAACTAACGTTCCATCATCAAGAACGATGAATTGACTTTTATTAACTAAAGCTTTTAATAATTGGTTAGTATTTTCTAGTGCCAACTTATTCTCAGCTTGTTGACCAACAACACTTTGGCTTAAAACTGAACTCCCATTAAACTTGAAATCCAACGGATTGTTAGAAACTGAATCTCTAATATTTTGAATCATTGACCCCATGGCATTAACAGCAGTACCTTGGTAATCAGTAATACCGGTTGCAACACCTAAACTTAAATATTTACCAACTTCATCACGTAAAAGTCTTGACGGTGAATGAATTTTAGCTTTCTTTTTAGCTTCAGCATTAACTTGAGCTACTAAGCTGGCCATAGCCGCTACTGCCGAACCAGTGTTTGACCTAATTCCAGAAGCAACACCTGCTGCCATTTGAGCACCAACCGAATGAAATGAAACACCACTGGCACCACTTTTAGCTGCACTAGCTAAAGCTTTTCCAGCAGACCTAGCCGAACCAGTTTTAGACCTAACACCCGAAGCATACGAGCTTCCAGCTGAACTACCAGCTGAATGATAGGAACTTTTTTTCGAACTAGCCCCTGATTTACCGGCACTAGCTAACGATTTACCAGCCGATTTAGCTTTACCGGAATTAGATTTAACGCCACTTGAATATGAGCTACTGTTGGATTTGCCAGCACTTGAATATGAACTTTTTGAACTTTTAGCACCATCTGCTCCAGCTTTAGCCACTGCTTTACCAGCTGTCTTAGCTTTTCCTTTTGAGCTTTTAGTTCCACTCGCATAAGCATCCCCATTGGATTTACCAGCTTTTTTGTGTTTCGAAGTGTCTTTGGCTCCTGATGATGATTGATCAGCTAAATATTTACCAGCACCTTTAAAGTTTCCTGATTTTAAAGCATTGATGAAGCTTGTTTTTCCTTTATCACCTTGTTTAAACATCCCAGGTGGCAAAGTATTTAGTCCATTCGTTCCATCTTTTGCAATTGCTGCTGCTATTTGTGCAGTTGTTGCTTTACCACTTGATAAAGCTTGAACTAAATTAGTAACACCTTTAGTTCCTGATTGTTGAAGCATTAACGCAAAGGCTTGCATTTGCTGACCAGTGTTATTGTTCATTTGCATGAATGATAAGAACATAGCTTGTAATTGCTGTGTTGTTACATTCCCCATACTCTTTAAGCCATTGGACCAAGTAGTAAAAGTTAACTTAGACCCATTAGCAATTGCTAAATTCATTTGTGTTCCGAACTGTTGCTGTTGAGCTAGCAGTTGTTGATTTTGAGTTTGCTGTTGAACTAACTCTTGCTGTAATTGAGCTTTAACAGTTTGGTCTTGAGTTTGAGCAATCTGTGTTTTAAGCTGTTTAATTTTGTCTTCGCCAGTTTGAACTTGTTGTGCTCTTAACTGATAATTAGATTGTAAGGTAGTAATTGTCGCTTGCTGTTCAGTCTGACTAAGTTTCTGACCGTTTTGAATCCGTGATAATTCAGCTTGAGTAAAGATTTGATTTTGTTCAATCAATTTTTGTTTGATCAAGTTATTTTGTTGAGTCAAAATATTAACTTGGTCTTGAGTCATTGCAGTCCCATCACTAAAACGTTTCGCTTTTAATTGCCGATCTAAATCTTGTGTAATATTAACTAGATTTTGACTATTTTTACTTGTTGCATTAGCCAATTTTTGATTAGCTTCGTTAACGGCTTGCACACGTGCTGAACCTGTTTCTTTTTCAGCATTAACCATCGCTGTTTTATAATTGTTAGAAGCCGTTTGAGCATTCTTTTGATAATCATCTAACGTTTTATTAACATCAGTTAAAAACGTCTTAGTTTTGGTGGAAACACCATCAGTATTGATTAAATCAGATAACTTAGTTTTAGAACTCTCAAAATCTGATTTCATCTGTTTAGCAGCATTACCAACTTCTTTAACTGAAGTAGCAGCTACTTTAACTTGCTTGCTAGATGTCTCTGATGATTTTCCGAGTTGACTAAATGCATCATAACCAGTTTTACCGGCATCAACAAAAGCATCCCCCATATCGACAACTGAATCTTTAGCACCATCAATTGATTTTTTAGCTTTGTCAAAAGCCGCACTACCATCTTTCCCACCAGGTATCATTTTTTCAATGAAACCTTCCATCGCATATCCTGCGGCCATTGCTGTATTCGCGATAGCACCCAATGCATCAACAACTAATCTTAAAGCTGTTGCTAAAGCAATGGTTGCAATTACAATCGCACTGATAGCTGACGCACCAACAATCGCTAAGATTCCTTCAAGCAATTTGCCGATTGGTCTTAAAGCATTACCGATTGCGCTAATCGACGGACTCATTGAACTAAACATTGACTTAATACCGCTAATAGCTGTAGTTACCACACCGCGAATATTCAAAAAGTTGCTTGACCAAGCCACGTAAATAGCAGTGGCCACAACTGCAACAGCAGCAGCAACTATTACTAAAGCACCTAATGAAGCACCTAATCCTGCTGCTGCAGTAGCTCCCGACATCATACCCGAACTTAATCCTTCAGCACCTCGACCAACAGTACCAAGTGCTGTACCGTCTTTCATGACAGTATTGGTTAAAGCTGCGATTGTTTCATCACTAGCTCCAGCAGTGCTAAGTAATTTATAAAAAACTTGATTGACAGAACTAGCACTATTTTTAAAACCATTGATCGCTACTTGTGGATTAGTAAATGCTGAAGCTAAAGCAGAACCAGTCGATTTGGCTTTTCCTGGCAATCCAGTTAAAGCTGTCCCAATACCCTTTAATTTGCTGATAAAAATAGTTCCACCTTGTTCACTCATCAAAGCATTGTTAAATGAATTTAAATTAACAACTCCAGATTTAAGTGCGGACCCAAATGTTTTGAATGTTCCATTAGTAAAACTAAATGCCGTTTTACCAGCTGAACCAGTCATGATTAATCCACGTTGAACTAAACTTAAATCAGCTTGCATGGTTTCAAGCATTTTAACTGTACTTGCTCCACCTGCTCCAATACCTTTAAAAGCTTCTAAAGCTACTAGACTTGGTAAAACAACTTTTAACGCACTACCAACCGTTGTTAGTGATGGCGCTAGTTTTAGGAAACTGCTTGCTAATTCAATTGCTTTTTGAGTATTTTGTTGAATTTCAGTTCTGTTCTTTTTCAGATAATCAGTAAATTCAGCCACTTTCTTTGAAGCTGCATCAACACCAGATTTTAACGTTCCGCTAAATGTTTCTTCGATAACAATTGATAAAGATTCTAAAGCACCAAAGAACTGTTCTACTGAACTAGCTAAGTCATTTTGCATGGTTTTAGCCATTTTAGCAGCAGCACCATCTGAATTTTTTAGCTGACCGGTAAGCTTTTGTAATTCACCACTTTGAGCGCTTAACAAAACATTCATCGCTCGGCCACCCTGGACCCCATAAATTTCAGATAAATAATACTGCTTCTGTTTATCAGTCATACCCGAAAGTTTAGATTTTAGTTCATCTACTTGGGTAGCTAAAGGCTTCATCTTACCAGCTGAATCATAAGCACTAAAGCCAATTTTAGACATTGCTTCTTTAGCTTCATCACTTGGATTCTGCAATTTAGTTAAAGCCATAGATAAGTTTGAACCTGCTTGCGTACCCTTAATTCCGGCGTTACTCAAAATACCAATAGCAGCTGATGTTTCTTCTAGACTTAAACCGGCGGCATGTGCTTGTGGAGCAACCATTTTTAACGCTTCACCCATATCTGAAGCTTCAGCATTAGTCTTAGCAGCTGCTTCGGCAAAGACATCAGCCACATGACCAGAATCTTTAGCAGATAACCCGAACCCACGTAAAGCAGTAGCTGCATCTTCAGCGGCTTCTCCAACATTCCCACCTGATACAGCAGCTAGGTTCATAACACCTGGGATAGCCGACATGATTTGTTTACTATCAAACCCAGCTGATGCTAAGCTTTCCATACCTTCAGCAGCTTGTTTAGCACTAAACGCAGTCTTAGCACCCAAGGTTATTGCTTCATCGTTTAAGCCTTTCAATTGTGTTTTAGATGCTCCAGAAATAGCACCAACTCGGCTCATTTGATGTTCAAACGTAGCACCAGTTTTCAAACTAGCTGCAGCCATTGCCGCTAAAGCAACTGTGCCAACTTTAAGTCCAGTAGATACCAGTTTAGAGGATTTATTAACTGCATCAGTTGAACTCATTGAACTATTTTTCATCGAAGTATTAAATTGCTTATATTGTGCTTCAGCTTCTTTAAAGGCCGCAACAAATTGGCCAACGCTAGCCGTCAGGACCGCCTTAGTTGTATATTCGTCCATTTTTATCCTCCTTTCAATTTGTGATATTCCTGAACTCGTTTAGCAATACGAACTAAAGTCGGATTCATATCTTCTTCTCGCTGAGTTGGCATATAAACATCATCGAGTTCTTTTTGATAGTCAAAAAAGTCTTTAAAGTCCTTGAATGGTGATTTTCCATCTTTATCAACGCTTTGCGCAATCATAATTGACCACGCTAAATCACGTCTAGCAGCTACGTCATCAATTTGAGACAAATTAAAAGCAAGCATTCTAGTTGAATACTCGCCAATTGTCATTTCATTGATTTCTTTTAACGACCCTATTTTTAAATATCTAAAGCAATTTAGAACTATTTCTCTGTAGGTTTCGATAGATGTCCTTTTGCTTCTTCCTGGACTTTCTTCGCCATTTCTGCCAATGTCTTTTTGTAGTTCGAAATTAAAGGTTTCGTCTGTCGTTGATTTTCTAATTCTTTGACAAATTTGTCGAAAAAATCAGTAAATGCCTTCATGGTAGGTAAACTATCAACCCATTCGTCAAACTCTTCTTCTTTCAAATCAATTTGTGTATTTAATGCCGCATGGAGTGCTTGATATAGCGGATAAGGATTTGGAGTTTGTAATTTAACATAAATAGTATTTACCCCCGTACCAAATTCAATATCCATGACTTCACTTTTAAAAATCTCATCTAATTCTTTGATAAATCCGATTCCAAAATGTAGCTTATAACGTTGACCTTTTAAGTTAATATCCATAATTTAGACCACCTTTTTAATTTTTTATAAAAGAAAAAGTGCGGAATCGAACCGCACTTCCCCAGATTAGCCATTGCTTTGATCAGCAGTAACCTTAGTAGTATCAGCGAAAGCATATTGGATTTCGTTTTGTTGATCCGCTGTCACTGTTGCTGTCCCATCAACCGGTAATTGATCAATATTCATAGTTGTTTTAATTGTTGTTAATTTGCCAACTTCCGCAGGGACTTCCCAAGACTGCAAGTAACCTTGTCCATACTTAGCGCCATATTTTCCATCGGCTTGTTTATCAGCTAAATTAATATCCCAAACTTCTAATAGTTTAGAATTCTTAGCAGCATCTTCTAAAAATTTGTTAACATCATCCAAACTAGCTACAGCTTCAATATCCAGTGTTACTGACGTTGTCGCTGGCGAGTTAATAGTTCCGTCCTTGGTTTCTGTTGAATCAGACTTAGAATCATATTTCCAACTATGTTGTGTTTGCAAAGCTAACTTAGTAGCCCCAGCTGTTGCTCGTTGTTCATATAAACGAAACATTAAAATTTTATCTTTACCATAAATAGGTGTTGCTCCCATAAAACATCTCTCCTTTTTATTAATTTGCATATTGCAATTCAAGTTCTAAAGTTCCATGCCAAAGTACATCTGCCGAAGAATTATCAAGTATCATTTGCGGTTTTGAGCTAGCAAATCCAACACGATATACATCAGCAGTATCAAGCCTTTTGGCCTTGTTAGTTAAAGCTGCCATCATATCTGTTATTTGTTTACGGTTGTTTTTTGCACCATACAAGTGAATCGTCAAAATAGATGTTCCAATTTGATGAACTAAAGATTTAACTTCAATTGGTTCTCCAAACTGCTCACCGAAATAAACGAACGGATAACTCGCATCGTCCGGTAAATAGTTATAAGTTGAATAACCTAAGGCTAGACTTTGCTTAAACATCTCGTCATAAATAGCTTGATTAGGTTCCTTACTCATTTTCTATTCGCCAACTTCCCCATTTCAGTTTCAAAAATAGTTCTTTGAGCGTAATAAGCCGGTCGAATATGTGGTTTACCAGGTTGAAATCTAGTCCCATATTCCTGATATGGATCATAGTTAGCATCTCCACTGACAGTAGCAGTAAATTCAAGGCCACTGATTACGAAATTTAAGTGAATATTACGCTTTAAAAAGCCAGTATCAACTGGGGCTAAACGCTGGGCTTTTTGCTGCATTTGCATGCCATTGCTTTTAGTAACTTCAATGGCTTTAGCAGCAACTTTGGTTTTAGCGTTGAAGAAGCTCATTAGTCCCTCACCACCACTAAGTGTTACTCCCATTTGCATTACCACCTTTAAGAGTTAAAATTTGCCGTCTATTAACCGTTTTGGATAGTTCTAACGTGTACCGAGTATTATTTATCAAGGCATAGTCAAAAGTGTCTAAAAACGGCTGTTTGAGGTGTACAATGACATCTGTTGTTTTTAAGTCACCAATCACCAATGCAGACTTAGTCATTGATGGAGTTACTACATGACAAAGTACACTAGTTTCTTTGCTCTCACCTTCAACGTCTTGACCTAAATCCGGGTCATAATGACTAGCTGTTTTTTTAACGAATGTGATTGTATCAAGATATCTCATCAGTACATCACGAACTTTCCAGTAGCGTTGCCATCATTTTGATTAGCAATCCAATCAGCAATATCATTTGCAAATGGTGCTAAATCATCAGTTTCATACGTAGCGCTAACTTCTGATTCGCTTGCCGACTTCTTGCCTTCATCGCTAATTCGATTAAACCTTGAAACACTTGCTTCAACTACGATATACCCAAGTTCATCAGGCACATCTTCCGAAACTTTTTTACCAATTTTTGACTTCAAACGAGCTGAAATCAAATCAATAATTGTGTTTAAAACATCATCTTGCGAGTTATCTTTCAAGCTCAAAAGTGATTTAATCTTAGTTAATACCTGACTTGAATCAGCCATTTAAATCACTCCTAACTAGCAGCACTAACAGTTACAGCTAATGTGCTTGTTACATCGCCAGTAGCAAAGGTAATCGTTGCTGAACCAGCTGTAACTAAATTAACTGTAAAACTGCCATCACTGTTTTTAGCAACAGTAGCGATTGATGTATCGCTAGATGTTGCTGTTACATCTCCCGAAGCGCCATCAGGTGTCAAAGTTGCAGTCACTGACTTAGTAGTGCCAGCGGTACCGCTCATTGTCTTTTGACTTAATGTGATACCGTCAGGCGCTACTATTTTGACCCCAATGTTCCTTTTAAGACACCATTTTCAACTTCAGCAAACAGATTGATGCCCTGGTAGATAACTGATTCGTTACTCAAGTTTTCAATCGTATCATCTTGGACTAACGCGATTAAACCAGTCTCGTCAGTAGTTACCGTTTTGTTCTGGAACAGTTTGCTTGATTCACCATTTACATCAATGTACTGGAGATTAATGTTATCTTTAACTGTCGCATAGAAAGTTCCAGCTGGAACACTAGCGTTTAAAATAACATCAAAATTACCACCCAAAAAGCCTTTCAATAAGGTAAGACCAAAAGCGACGCCTTGACCGTTTTGGATAGCTGCTGTTCCTAAATAATTACCGGCATCGACAGGGTTAATGAACATAATAATCTGTGGTGTATCAGTATCAAACTCACTTAACAACTTGCCATAGACTTTGCCGTAAGCGTCTTGTAAATCTCCGACAGTACCCAAATCGTTGGGAGCGGTACCCAAGTAACTAAAGAACTTAGCACGAATATCTTTTTGGATATCCTGAAGCATCTGTTGCTGAGTTTTTTCGACAGCTAAGTCATAGCCGTATTTTTGAACAGCTTCAATAGTTGTTCCCATACGGTACTTACTGAATCCAACGGTGTAAGTGTTAGCTACTTCACGTGTGATTTTGGTTAACGGAATAGTTTCACCCTCACCGATTGTTGCTGGATCAACTTCAGCATTATTTGAATCTTTTGGTTTAGTAATACCAAATTTGTAAGTTTGGATCTGATTACCTTGTTTCATCGGCTGTAAACGAGTAACCCCTAATGCTTCCTGTAACTTTTTAACGGAATAGCCAAACTGATTGACGAAATCAATTGCATTGACCGTACCTAAACTATTTTTATCAATTAAATTTGCATCTGCCATTTATAAAAACTTCCTTTCTTATTTAAAAAGCTGAATATTATCAGCGATGGCTTTCTTGCGCTTAAACGAATCCTTAATCGCTAAGATTTCAGCTTTTGTCATTGTTTTGATAGATTTACCAGACTCGGTTGGAGTATCACCTTTTAACAACTCGGTTTTAACAGCTTCACGTACTCGGTCAGCAAAACTAATTAACTGATTGACATTAGCCTGAGTTGATTCAGCATCACTGGTAACTACCAAGTCAAGTTCATCATCAGTTACATTTAAACCAGCTTCACTCATCATTGAACGAGCTTGCTTCGTCATTTCAAACTTAGCAAGTTTAGCTTCAGCTGCTTCAGCACGTTCAGTCTGTTTCTGCAACTGATACTCTTTTTTCTGGTCAGCATTCATCTTAGCCAACTTTGCAGCTTCATCTTTAGCAGCCTGAATCTTCACTTCTTGAGCTTTACGTTCGCGTTCCAAGCGTTCATTAACCATCTGATTTACTTCTTCTTGAGTGAACGTTTTTGTTTTTTTAGTTGATTCTTGCTGTTGTTCTTGTTGATTATCTTCAGTTTTCGTTTGAGTTTCAGAATTATCCGCGGTGTCATCTTGTTGTTCTGCGAAATACTGTAGATTCATCTTCATTTTGTCATTCATAAAACAATTCCTCCTCGTTTTTAAGACCCGGTGGTCTGTCTACTCACGATTATTCTTTAACGCCTATAATCGAGGAAAAAAGGCAAAATAAAAAACAATCAAACTTAATTGAGTGCTTCAATCTGGTATTCTAGTTGTCAAACTATGAACGCAATCCACTGAAATAATAAAATCTTGTCCATCATTTATTATGAACCTTAAATATTGATGTTTCTTATCCCCAAGCATTGCATTTACGGTTTCATCGCTTGCTAGAACTTCTTTTGAACGAAGAACGGTTGTTGTTTCATCATTTTCGTTATAAGCCCAATATTGCAATAAATAATGTTTCATTTTCACTCCACTAAAAAAGCACTGAAATTAATCAGTGCTAGTAAAATATATTTGGATCGTAATCGCCAAATGACTTGTTATCCTCGATTGCTTTTTCAACTAAATCAAGTATCCGTAAAGCTTCAGCCTTATCCACGTTATTAGTGCTAAGAAGCTTTATAATTGGTAAATCATCGTTGAACTTAGCTGAATACTCATCATTAGCTTTTTGTAGGATAGGTCTAGCTTCTTCTTCAACAGAAAACATTATTCAGCCCCTTTCTTGGCAATATCCTCTAATAAATCGAAATAGGCTTTTGAAGTGCTTGGAAAATACTTCTGTATGATTTCAAGCGATTTAGGATTAGCAGCAAGCGACTCTGTTATGTGAGCAACAAATTCAGTTTGCTGATTAGTATCATTATTCCAATAACGCTTCCCATGCCCAATTTTAAATGGATATTCTCCAAAATCTTTAGTTGATTCAAGTATATCAGAAAGCGGACCATACTCACTTTCAGTAAGTTTTTTGTTTTTGATTTTCTGCTTAAAATCATCAATAAACTTAGTTCGAGCGTTTTCCTGTTTTGCTAGTATATCGTAAGCATTATTATACCAATCAGTTTTAGCTTTGGCCTCTCCTACGTGGCTTTGGGCCTAAGCTTTCAATGCTTGGTATCCCACTATAAATCGTATTGTTTAAATCATCCTTTATCAAGCCTGCTAAGTCATATTCTTTAGAACTCGAAATATGAACTGTTGAGCCTTCAACTTTTTTCATTTTACCTGCAATTCTTACTTTCGTCATTTTACCAGTAGGCAAAAATTCTTTTCCAAGTAAGTCTTTTGTGGCGAAATTATCAACAGCGTGTCCCATCTCGTGAAATACAGCTTGAAGCGGCTTATTGTAGCTGTTACCAGTAAAGCTATTTTTATAAGCAAGTATTTTTTTCGTGAGAGCATTGTAGTTTTCAGACTCTGAACTGTCTCCAATCCGGTCATAGTTTTTGTAATCAAACTTAAATTTGTCTTGATACCTAGTTAATACTGATTTGAGACGCGGGTCAAAATCTGGTGAATTAATTTTGTTTTTTAATACTTCGTAGTTATTTTCACCAATTTGTGCTTTCAAATCTTTGTTTTCAAAATCTTGAATGCCTTTTACTGTATCAGCTGTTTCATCCGCTAGCCATTTTGGTTTATCAGCAGCGGCTTTACTACAACGACAATTAGCATGAACTGGAATGCCTGGAGCTTTAGTCAATGGATAAAAGCCATCATTAGCAGCAGCAATATCTTGACACTGCTCACACGCTGTTGGTTCAGCTACCCACTTAACATATTCAATACCAAACTTTTTAAAACTTGCTATCTGAGCTTCGTCTTGAACTCTAGCTGTTTCAGTTCTCATTAAGCGTTCAGTCATATAACTAGCGTTTTTAACTTTAGTTGATACTTGTTTTCGCAATTGACTAGCTAAAACATTAGGGTTAATACCTTGAACCATTGATTGAGTTAAAAGCTTATCTAATTCAGCTTTCAGAGTATCTTGATTGACCCATATTCTTTGTGACCAGGTAGCCCCATGGAAACTAGCATTAACTACTGCTGAAACCTTAGCTAAGACATCATCAATTTTGTGTTTGCTTAAAATACCGGCTTGACGTTTTACCTCGTCAATATAGCTTTGATTCAAATTTTGATTTAATCGTTGTTCTTCTTGATTAGTAACTTCAGTCATTGCCAATCCAATTTGAGATTTTAAATACTCCAAGCGATTTATTCGCATTGTTGCATTATAAATTTTCAAACGATCATTAGCATAAGAACTAAAGTCCTTTTCTTTAACCATTTTAGCAGCAATCTTTTCAAAAGCTCGCACATCAAACTTACTAATAGCTTTAACTGCATCGTCCATTCCAAGATTTTCTTTACTAGCGTATCGCATGTAAAAATCTGAAATTTGTTTATTGATTGTATCGGTCAATTGCTCATAGTGTTTCTGAATTAATTTAGCATAATCAGCATCGTTTTTGATATTAGCATCAATCCATTTGCTTTCAATCGTTTCACGCTTTTTCCAGTAACTACTGTTCGTCGTCGGTTTCGTCATCTTCTACACCAGATTTCTGCTGATTATCAAAATTGTAATTCGCTGGATTGCTATTAACTGCTGACGTGATTCCTTCTTTTTCTTCATCTTGAATCTTTTGAATCTCTGCTTTAGGATCATCAACAATTGACAAAACTTTAAGTTGAGTTTCTTTAGACACAATACCTTCAAGCGTTTGAGCAGTAGTGGCTTCATTTGCAATGTTCCGTGGTAAGTTCCTGGTAAACTGAAAACTCAATTCATCAGCTGGATTACTTTGCGTATTACCAGTCAAAGTATTAACTACTTTTTTGACAAATGAAGTTTTGGCCACATTGCTAATATTGAATAATATTCGATAAAACTCGCGCAAAGCATTAGTAAACTTGCGCTCTTTATTTGACGCTAACGAACGCATAGCTTGCATTTTAAGTTCAATCGAATAACCACTGGCAGTATCAGCTGAACCGGTAGTATTGACATCATTTAAATTAGTAACCATTGCTGTTTGAAATAAATATTCAGCTAAACGATCTAACAGATTTTCTTGGGTTCCATCTCCATTTGGTCGTTCAAGAAACTTAGCATCTGAATCAGGAGATTCATTCGCAATCACTCGATTATCAGACATGTTTTTAATCATATCTGCATCAAACTCGCCGCCTTTAAACATTAGATACGCATCAGCAATAGCTTCAACGTCATTGGCTTTTTGAGATAGTGCACTATTGATTGCATTCATAATCGGTTTAACAGATTCAAACACTCCTTGATGTTCTTCGTTTTCAATAAATTCGACAGCTGGAACTGATTTAAACAAATGCGGCTTACGATCAATAATTTTAAAGTCGCTATCAAAATTCAATATCTCACTATCAGTGTATGCTGTACCAGTTAAATTATTATCCTCATCAACACTGTATCGAATAAAACAAACAGGATTATGAGCAACGGTATCGTCATAAACCATTAATGATTTTAGCGGTGATGAAACAGCACAATTAGTATTAGCATTCTCATCCTGATAGAGCATTAAAAAAGAACGGCCGTAAATACTGCTTTGTTTAGCAACTTCACTTAATTTATCAAACATTGATGTCCGATTATTGAATGTCTGCAAATCATCATTACTTGAATCATCAGGCAAGCTAATCTTTGGTGGAACACCAATAAAGAATCCATTGGAAATATCTGTAATGTATTTTGCAAAGTTTACTAAGATTCGATTATCTGGTTTATTTAGCGGTTTAGCTTCTTGATCTAGAATCGGATAATGACCTTTGTACATATTGATATTTTCTTGATAATTAGTTGCTAGTGTTTGCTGATTATATTTAACAAATCCTTCAATATCGTCACTTGTTAATTCTTCGCCAACTGGAAACAAAAACATATCGTTCTCACTGATTGAACCTTTACCATTTACTTTTGCCATTATTTCACCACCTTTAAATTGTTATATTAATCGTCTTGAACTTCGGTCTTGCTTGACCGTTTACTTCTTCAACGGCATACCTAATTGCATCCCAACAGTGATTATATGAATCGACTGGTTTATTAATATACTCACCTGTCTTTTTATCTTTCTGATAAGTGTAGTTTTCAATTTCTTCAATCGTTTTAACACAACGATCATCAATAATAATTTCAAATTGTTGTAAAAATGAAATTCCTTGAATAACTGAATCTGGACCTTTTGTAGCTGGTCTAATTCGACTAACTCCATTACGCTTAATTTCTTCAATTGATTTCTTTTCTGCTGCATCAGCTGTAATCACTTCTTTGGAATATCCTAGGTCTTTAATTACATTTGCAATCTCATTATTGAGCATCCCTTTTTTTACATATTCTTCAAGGATATAAAGCTTTAGATTTCTCATATCGGCTTTAACGTGAATGAATACTGATGGGTCGTTAACGAAACCAAAATCAAGACCGAATAAACTTCGTATATCTTGCAGCTGATCCACGTGTAATCGTTGAGTTTTATAAACTGGAAATACTAACTTATCCAATGTTGCAAACTTACCAAGCGTATAAATCTTGTAATAAGCTGGATTAGTAACTTTCAAGCGTTCAATAGTTGCAATATTATCTTTATCTAAGAATCTATTATCTTTATAGGTTGAATGATGAATTACAACTCGTTTCGTATCTATTTGAGCATCTTCGCTGAACCATTGCTTGTAAGTCCAATTCAATTTAGACACTGGATTAAACATTGCAAATAATTGACGTTGTTTATGTTTCGGTTCACGAAGTCGCAAAGTAAGTTGAGTATAATCATCAATCGTAAATTCAGATGCTTCTTCCATCACCACATCAGATAAGCCTTTAATAGACTTAATTTTTTCAGGATCATCCATTCCTTTGAACAAAAAAACCGAGCCATTCGGTAATTCAATGGTTCGGTCTGACTTATTCACTTTACAAAATGCCAATATTTTCCAAGTACCTAAACAATCAAGAACATCAGCAAAGATTGATTCCTTAATTGTTCGATCAACCTTTCGCAACCAAAGTACTTTTCTAGGATGTTTCCAAGGCTGCAATGATTTTAAAACTACTTTTTGAACAACACCATGAGATTTACCACTTGATGCTCCTCCGTACCAAACTTCAATGAATCGACTATAATCAAATAGATTGTCATAAATTTGACGATTAAACACTCGGCCAGGCTTAGGAAAACTCAAATTAATCTTAGTCATCGTAATCACCAACCCCGATATCAATTGTTAAATCACCATTTATTTCTTTCTTATCAGTCCAAGCGCCATAGCGTTTACCAATTAATTCAGCAGCTTTAATTCTATCTTTAGCTGATACTTCCACATCATCATAAAGCCCTTTAGCAGTTGCTACTGTTTCAGTCTGTTCTCCACGTAATACAGATGTTAAATACTCCATGACTTCTTTCATGTCAGCAACTTTTGCGCTATCGAGTTCTTTTAGCTTATTAGTTAGATAACTTTTAACGGTAGTATTTTGTAGTAGCTTATTATCATTCGTATGTGCATAGTTTTTGCTGTAACCAGCTTTTACTGCTGCACTGGTGGCATTACCAGAAATAATATATTCATCAGCAAATTTCTTTTGTTTAACTGTTAATCTTTTATTCATAGCACCACCTTCCCCAAATTAAAAAGGAATATATAAATTATATACATTCCCTAATCGATTATCCAAGTATAACTATCTCACTAAAAAATAAGTCAATTAAATGACCTTGTAATGTCATAATGAAAGTTTTGTTTTTCTAACACCACTGACGTAAAGTCTAATGATATGCCGTTCAGAAAACGTCATCAGTTTAGAAATATCATGCAATGTAATTCCTTCAAGAAAGTACAAATCCAAAACTCTAGCTTCATTATTGTTTTCTAGTTTGTCCAAAGCATTTTCAATTTCAGTTCTTAGCTTTCTAGCATCTTTTAAAAAGTTATTAATCCGTTCTTCAATTTCTTTTTTCTGAATTAATAAATCATCAAGAGTAATTTTAATCGAACTACCTGGTTCAGCTTTTAATGCCGGACTTTGAATTGAATTAATCCTTGAATCAAGTCGATATAATTTTTCTTCCCAGCGATCAACCTTATTCATGATTATTCTGTATTTTATTAAATATCCTTTATTCATTCGAAATACATCATCATTGCTTGTCAAAATCTCACCTCACTCGAAATATAACAAAATAACAAAAACTTTTCTAACTCCCATATATATTTAATTTACCCTCTAACATAACTACTTTATACTCACCTACTATATATTACTTATAAATAAAGAAAATATATAGAGATTGTGTTATGAAGTTCTGTTATAACCGGTAAATCAACGTTTTTCTATAACAAAATCTATAACAAAATCATAACAGAATAACAAAATCGTCTTTTTTATAACAAAAAGTTGTCTAGACCAATATTGCTGATTTTCTAAAATAACAAAATCTAAATAACAAAAACGAGATTATGTTATAGATTCTGTTATACTTTTTGTTATGAACATTTTTAAATAAACTATTTAATACTATTGATAAAATGAATTTTTATTAATTACTATTCATTTTACGATAAACTTTAAACTGACCTAAAGTTTTTTTCATATACAAAGCTTCTCGAATTGTACTAGCAGCATATCCAGTTTTTTCAACAGCTTCATCAATGTTTACATATTCGATAGTACGACCGTCTACACCGTTTTCAAATATCAATTTCTTTCTGTCGATCATTAATCGTTGATAAAGTTTAGCGAACTGTGGCTGACGTAAAACATCGTAGATAGTGTGCTTGTCAACACCTAATTTTTCAGAAGCAGTAGTTACACTAAAATTACCTACTCGTAAATGGTAACGGACATAATTTACTAATTTCTTGTGACGATCCTTTTTGGCTTGGATAGCTGCTTGCTGATGATTCAACTCGTGTTGTTTCATGCGACGGTGTTTCTTTTTAATTACTGAACGTTTCTTATTTCGCTTACTCATCGTTGCTTCACCTCTTGTCCAGATAAACAATCCAACCGCATAAGATCATAAAAGCAATTAAACATATTGATACCCACATACTACTCATCCCCTAGCTTTCTGCCACAGAATTGGCAAAAGTTTACATAAATTAAAACGTCTCCACACAAGTTGCTGTGTTTGCGCAATTCATTGCAGTATTCTAGTTTTGACCACTCTCTTCCGCTTAAAGGCGCATGACAGAACCCACATTTCATCTGTTCCTCGGTTGGTGCAGCTAAAATTTGTCGAACTTCCTGTTGTGTATACGTTACGTCTGTTGCTTGAAAAATCTGTAACTGGTCGTAATATCCGTTAAGCTCTCCGAGATTAGCCAGCAGGTCTGATCTAGTTTTCATTTTTCAACCCCCACCTCGTCAATAATCTTTAGCTCAACAAAATCTTTCCTAAGAAAAGAAATTGTTTGGTCGTTTATTGTGATATAAAGTATTTTATTTCTACGAGAAAAAATATTTCCTTTTATATAAGCCTTTATCGCATCAATGCCTCTTAAAAAATCATCGTCCTTTTGAAACCAGGGGGATTCAAACGTTTC
Source organism: Liquorilactobacillus nagelii DSM 13675 (assembly GCF_019444005.1). Classification (NCBI taxonomy): domain Bacteria; kingdom Bacillati; phylum Bacillota; class Bacilli; order Lactobacillales; family Lactobacillaceae; genus Liquorilactobacillus; species Liquorilactobacillus nagelii. The sequence goes on along the minus strand of NZ_CP049304.1, from coordinate 520,182 downwards.
TCTAACCGTTTTTATAATTATTTTTGCATTATTCATTTTCCAACTCCCACTTTGGAACCAATTTAATAACATCGTAAATAAATGTTTCACAACGTGTCTTGTTAAACCTGTAGCATACTTTTTCTGACCCACAAGGCTTATCAATAACTAGCTGGGTACTCCTCAGTCCCCTCATTATAGCTAAGCCACCTTCGCTATCAAACCTTTTGTCATAATAAGCATAGTAATCTGATGAATCTGACCAAGCTGGTTTGGGAGTGAAGTCCTTCCAAATTTTTTTTGCTGCCATGTAAAGGAACTTCAAGATGTCTATATTTTCTAAATCGAAATCTAACCTTTCCTCACTTCCAGAATTTAAAAGCTCAATGTTTGTCCTATTTATTGATACAGTTATTTGTTTCCCATATTTATCAGTGAATATCATGTGCAATTTCCTCCTTGCATTTTTCTAAGTCGATTGCTTTAAATTTCGGCAATTTCTGTAATTTGTCTATTTCTGATTGAGTGAACTGACTGGCATTAGGCTTATATACGATGCGGAAATTATCATATTCATCTTGCTCTAAATAATACTCACCTAAAATTTTGATGTAGTATTTTTTCTCTTTCACAACCTCAATAAGCGATGGGTTGCGAAGACTATTTAATAAGTCCATCTGCTTGTCAAAAGAACCAGCGACACGTGCGTTTAATTCTGGATAGTTGTTAGACTCAACTAAGAAACGTATAGCTTGGTAGGCACTACTTGAATAGCTTAAAAATAGTTTTTTATATAGCTCATCAAATTCCTTTTTCTCTGCTTCACTGAACCTAATTTTCTCCGGCTTAGTAAATTTAGACAGCTTGCCTAAAATCTGCCTGCTAATGATGATAGTGTTTGAGCTAGCATTTAATTCAGCTGCCTGTTCATCATCAATTTTCAAAACTAATTTGTCGCCAGCTTTCAGTGTCATTTACGATTCCTCCAATTTTCAGCTATTAACCAAATCACAATTCCATAAAACATCGCTTCTAATACCTCGAAGAATAAATTAACTATATTTATTTTAAAAAGCTCCAATACGATCGTCGTTTTCGGCTAGTTTCTCGAATTCAATTAATCTGCCAAGATAAACCTGTGCTTTTTTCAAATCTTCAATACCATTCTTTTCAGCATATCTCGTTACGTATTTAGTAATGTTGCCTTTATAAAAACCAATGGTTTCTTGACGTGTCATTAATCCACTTTCAAAACGATCAAATAAATCCTTTCCATCGTCACCAGCGTAATATGTTGGTTTCGTAATACTTTCATCATTCATTAAATCAGTCACCTCGATGTAAGTTTTTGGATTTTCGTTGATTAGTCCTGATGTTAAATACAGTAAATAATTTCCGTAGCTCGCCCTACGAGTTTCATCATCTACTCTAATCATTGTGTTACTACCACAGTCACTCCAAATATTTTGGAAAGGCCATGTGTAGTATTTTCTTTTTAATCTTTCAAGTAACCAACGATAGCTATCATAGGTTCGGCAAAGATAATATTTATTCAAAACGCCCACCTCTTAACTCTAACTGGTGATCGTTTAGCTACTTTCTGATGTTGACTTTCTTGTAAATTAAAATGATTATGGTGATATTTCGGATTGTACTTAATTGGTTTCATCCCAACACTTATTTTATGAACTATGCAATGACTGAAATCAGCTAAATCTTCTATACACAACGTATTATCGTAAACATTAATCACTTTGCTTTTCTTATGAGTTTTGCCGTGTATGTCCATGACATTGGTTAAAATACTGCCTTTTTCGATACGCATTGAATCACTCCTTCAAAAACACTAACCATCTTGTTTTGCTACGCCTATCCCCAAAAATAGGTCTGGCCGCAATAGCTTTTAGCATTTCAGTGGTCTTAATCTGGTCTTCGTTCCATTTCATGATTAACACACCATTTTGCTTTAAAACCCTTCGACACTCATCAAAACCTCTTAGCAATGTTGTTTGCCACGTATTAGGCAACACTCCGTATTTTTTGGCCAACCATGATGTTTTACCCGCATAAATTAGGTGCGGTGGATCAAAAACGACTAAATCAAAAGTATTGTCCTCAAAGTCCATATCTCTAAAATCTCCTTGGACATCTGGATTAACGTCGATAATGTGTCCGTCAGCTAATTGCTCATAACTTTTTCGCATATCCATGTAGGTTGTGTGTGGCTCTTGCTTGTAATACCAAAACATTCTTGAACCACAACAAGCATCTAGAATTTTCATTTCATTTCCTCCAAATAATTGTGTTTAAAAAGTTGTTCAATATCTTCTAAAGATCCAGCACCCGCGGTGTCACCATCAAAATTGCCTTCTGAGAAATCTTTATCATCTATAACTGATACTGGATTTGAATTTTTTTCACACACTACTTGAACAATTTGATTGTTTCCAATGAGTAAAAATCCCCCCTTAACCATGCTCATTGCGCCTTCACCTGTATATTTTGTAAAGTAACAATATCCTTCTTCATCCACCTGTTTATAAATTTTTCCTAATTTTAGTTTCATTTTTATATTCCTTCCGTTTTGGATAGACAGCAGACACAGTTAAAGAGCAACAACAAAGTATCGCTTACCATCACCATGCTGTTTCTGACGTCTTTCTAAATCAAATTTATCAATCAATTCTCGGTTAAATATCTTTTTACCAGTTACGTTATTAGCTTTGATTCCTGATTGTTTACACCAATCTGCAAAATCTGAATATAAATCTGAACTTGGTGTTTCTAAAACTTGTTCCAAAGTTATTTCTTGGTCCGCTACCCAGCTTAAAGTTGTTGAGTTATCTGTCCTATACTGATTCATGACTTCTAAAACTCGTTGCGGTTGAGTAAACTCACCTTTGGTCATTAATCGCTGAATACCTTTTAAAGCGATATTTAACAGATAACTCATAGCATTGTCGGTAGTAATCTTATCTTCAATATTTGGATCATAATCTTCATCATCAGCACTAAATTCAGCATCGAATGGAATAAACATTAAGCGGCTGTAAAAACCCTCTGTTTTATCATAAGAACGCGGAATCTCATTAGCTGAGAAAATCATTTTTGCATATGGTTCTAGTTCAAATGGTCGCTCGCCTTTTCGTTCAACCGTGATTGAATTACCAGTAAACAACTTTTTGATTGTTCCAGTTTTCTTGAGAGATACATTGTTGATATCATCACCGATATTGGCTAATTTATGTTCTAATTCAGCAATCTTGAATCTATCAGCTAATTCGTCTAATCCAATACTTGAGTAGTTTCTCTTACCTAAGAAGTTCTTAATCATATCTAAGATAGTTGATTTTCCATTGTGGCCACCACCTACAAACATAAAACCTTTCCGATACCTGGTGTTTTTAATGAAACAATATCCAAGCATTTCCTCGAATAATTCTCGAATCTCTTGATCATTTACAAAAACCTTATCAAGCATATGCAAAAACCTTATCAAGCATATGATCAACATCAGAATTATAAGCTTCAGGATCATAAACCACTGGGATTCGGTCAAATTCAGTTTGTTTGTAATCAAAATCAAGCTTTTCACCAGTCCTAACATCTAATCGTGTATTTTTTAAATTTATGATATACGGATTCAACTTAATATCTGCTGGATTCTTATGGGTTTCAATTCTGATGTAGGCTAGAACTTCATTTCTTTGGGTCTGTTTGATACCAGGAAACATTTCAATCATCTTACGTTCAATGATTCGGTCATCTTGCTGATAAAAACCATCATCATAAACATAAAGTTGATTATTGACTGTTAAAATATGATATTGTTTGATTAATTCATTGCCAAAAACGTTATGCTTAAACCCACTAATTTTCTTAGAAGTCATTTTTTTGACTTCCTTTTCAGGTTTAAATGATTCATCACGCAAAATCTGACTTAACTCATGCTCACCAAGTGGATCATCAAAAACAAAATCATTAATTACTTGAATAGTATCTTTGATTTCATCTTTTTTAAATCCTTGCCCCTGTAGATAGACAATGTAACTAAATAGTTGTTGATTCCGACCATCACCATTTGACATTTCTTTAAAATTAAATTTGTCAGCAGGTGTTGAAACTGGTCTTAGAAAAACCGGTACTTCGTCTAAGTCTTTTAGGCTGACTTTATTAACAACTGGACGTTTGGTTCCATTTTTCTTTAAAACAACATATGATCGCTTATCGCCATTAACACCTGAACGGCAGTCAGAATATAAACCACAAGCAAGCCTAGCTTTAACGAAGTTCTTGAACTGAATACTGGATTTAAACCAGAAATGATAACCTCGTTTAGTTTTATAGACCCTGCTTTTCAACTTTAGTTCTTTAACAATGTTAAACATAATTTCAGCATCGTCAGTCGTGTCAAAGTCAAGCACAATATAACCTTTAGGTACGACTACTGCATAATTATCAAAGTCTTTAACTTCTTGGACTGTCTTAGTTTGACTAGGGTCTTTGAATTTATGAATTGGTTGCTTATTATCATTTAAAATAATAAATTCCAAAATTCTAACCCCCTAACTTACGTATTATTTCTGTAAACTCTGAAAAACTCCTAGGTGTAAATTGCTTACCACCGCTGCGTTCAATTCGCTTTTTATGAATCACTTGATCAGGTTGCATTTGATTATTGCCAACTTTTAATTCAAAAGCTACAAACTGACCATTCAAACATATAAGAATATCAGGAGTGCCTTTTGCGGCACGTCCTGAACCATAAACATTAACAGCATATATCTGATGTTGTTTCAGATACTTCATGCATTTTGTCTGTAAAACTGCTTCTTTTCCCATTAAAGATCATCCAAGGCGTCCAAATCATCTTCCACATCATCATTTTGGCTTGGTGCTGCATTTTCTTCATCATCAGTACTATCAAAACCATCTGCTGACTTCATATTATTCAGGCGAACATTAACAAATGGTTTACCAGTTTTATCGCTAACAGTGTCAGATTCAACATGTTCAACATCAGCTTGAATATATTTACCTACTAGTTCATCTGTATCAGCTTCGCCAGCGCCCCATTGGTCTAAAATCACACCTACCCAATAGCTCCAAGCTTTTTGAGCGCCCTCATTTAAAGAACCATCAGCTTTTTGAAATTGGAATCTCTCAACATGCTTTTGACCTGATTTAGTAACTAAGTTAATGCTTAACTTTCCAAAGTCCTCATACTTGCTGGTATCGATTGATTCAACTTTCAAAACAACATGGCCCTCTGGTAATAACCCACTGTTTACTTCTACTGTTCCAATTTTCATAATTATTTAACTTCCTTTCTTGTGTCTAAAAGTTCTTGATTTTCATGAATATTGCCAACTTTTTTTGATACGCTAGCCTCTCCTCTTAAATCGAAATACTGACTAGTTTGCTTGCCGTCGAAAATTACTTTAGCTGAAAATGCACAACCTCGAAATTCAACAATACTTCTATATTTTTTATTTTCTAAAATATCCCCTTCAAAGATTTTCTTCTTGCCGCTCTTGTCTTTCAAACCAGTATATTGTTCAATAACCGTGTTATTTTGTGATTTCAAAAATACAACGTTCTTGTCAATTCTCATAAAGCCACTAACCATATATGGAAAAATTCCACCGGCTAGATAATGCTTAAGTTCTTCATCCCATACTCTAAACTCAATTTCTCGCATTTAATCACTTTCTTTCTCCATTTCCCGTAATGTGAACGATTGACTAGTCTTCGAATATTTATCAAACAAACCATCAGCTTTGAGCTTTTTAGAATCAACTGAATGTCTTTCAGATTTGGTCATTTTCAAAGTAAAATGCTTGCTTGAAACTTCAGCATATTTAGTATCTTCTTTAAATTGTTCTCTCAAATGCTTTTTAATGATGTCTTTTAATTCGACTTGTCGAGCCAACGCCGGTTGAATCTCTTTCATAAAATCAGCTATTTTAACCTGATTCTCGTCATATTCTTTTAGTACTTTGTCAAAGCCTGAATCATCAGCAATTTCTACGGTACGTAATGCTTTTAATGGTTCAACATCAACCTTTTCATCAAAATCAGGACTAATACCAGATTCAACGTACTTTTTCCAAAACTCTTTAGCCGGTTTGATGTAATCTTTCTCAAAATTTGGATAGTCTTCTGACAAGGAATACTCAAAGATAGCTGTATTTTCAACTGACGGAACAAAGTTGTCCGGTTCATCATAATTAGCATCAATTAAGAAACTAGCGGGTATAACAAATTTGTCTAACCCAAGCAAGTAAGTATAAAGCGCTGCTTGTAATTTGTAATATTCCGGAGCACCATCTTTCCAATCTTCGGCCCGCTTGGTTGTTTTAATTTCGATTACAAAGTCTTCGCCTGTTTCATCATCATGACCGAGCGCATCCCACATACCACCAAAAACTTTTTTGTTATGAAAGAAATCTCCCCAAGTCTTTTTAAAGAAGTCTTCTCCGTAAACATCTTCCGGAATAGTTACATTCATGAAAAATCGTTGGTCTAAATATTTTTGAATTTTTGGTTCAATCACTTTGCCGGCGATTGTATAAATTGAATCTTCAAATGGTTGTTCCCAAGTCCGGGTTAATGCACACCAAACTTGAAAAGGACTAGTCCAACGATTTAACCCCAATGCTGCAGCAAATCTAGTTGCGGTCATTTTCTTAAAACTTTTTGGCATTGAATCTAAAACGATATGATTATCCTCAAAATGGTATTTGTTTTTAGTCATTATTCAGCCACCTTATCTCCGATTAAAATTAATAACTTTTCAGCACCTTTTTTACTTAAGCCTTTTTCAATCTTAGATTTAGCTTTGCCAATCCAAGTTTCATATTTATCATCCTTGGACCGCAACTTTTTAAGCCCATTGATCAATGCTTTCTTTTGTGTTTCGTCCATAGCATCAGCTGGTTTAGTGATTTCTTTCTTAGCTTCTTTTCGTTCAGTGATGCTTGCTGGTGCTTTGTGAGTAGTTTTCTTAGTGACTGTCTTAGCCTTTGGTTCTGTTTTTGATTCTTCTTTATCAGCTACGCCTGAATCAAATTGATCCTGTTCAATTACATCTAAGAAACTCATGTACAAATACCTACGTTGATACGTTTCAACTGCCCCTAAAGCTTGAATAGCATTCATGCCTTTTGCGATCAAATCAACCATTGGTGATGTATATTCCACGAAATCGAATACGGATAAACCATTTTCAGTTTTAACCATTGAATCACTGTCAATTACTCGCATTTTGGCAAAATCACCGCTGAAAGTAATCTCATGTGCTAAGTGGTATTTAATCATCAATGGCAATGCTACTGGAACAATATCGCCTAATTCGTAATATTTATATTCAGCAAAACGATTAGTTCCAGACTTTTGAACTTTTGCATCTAAAAACTCTTTTCGAACTGCGTTAATCTTTTCATAGATGTTTAACTTTGAAATATCTACTGCTTTGGTTGCGGCTGTTTTTCTAACTACCATTTTCCGACTCCTCTTCTTTTTCTTGCCAATGTAATCTTCAATTCGACTTTTAGCCATCTTGATATAAAATTGAGTATCAATCTGGTCTAACTTAATTTTTCCCTGATTATCAATTAAACAATGTTCAGGCAAACCAGCTATTTTATCTTTCCGACGATTCTTTTTTATTTTGTAAAGTGTTCCTAGATTCTCATCTTTAGCAGCATAGACACGGTTAACTTTTTGAACTTGTAATTCTTTGTCACTGTTATCCTGGATCGTATGATCATAGGTTGAACCGGTTTTAGCAATCATTTGAAAGTCAATTACTTCGGAATCTCGTTGAATCGTTTCTTCGGGTGAGATACCATTCATAAAGTAATTAACGACTGCTTTGTGTACTGCTACTAACGATTTATTCTTAAAATCTCCACCTTTAAATAGTGATACATAACCACCTTTGGTTTTTATTTTATTTTCATCAGGCTCAATAACTAACTTTTTACTGTCTTGATAAACATAAGCTTCACCCTTTTTCATCACGTAATTATTTACATCTTTTTGAGCTATAGCTTTAACGATTGTTCTTTCAAGGCTCATCTTGGTGCGGTGTTCCCACTCGGTTAAAACTTCCTCAATAGCCGATTCATCTTCGTTTTTAAACTTGATTACAAGCCCATCGGTGTTTGACTGGATAAGTTCAAAACTTTCAACTGATTCTAGTTTGTCGATTAAATCTGTTAAGAATAATTGACCGTGGATGCAAACCCCGTTTGCTTGCCGTGGATCAAACAGATCATTGTACTTATTTTTTGATGCCCCATAGGTTGTGTTAAGTACTAACTTTAACGCTCCAGCTGTTGCCGAATCACCTGCATTTTTAGCAGCTATCCGACGTTCGTACACTGATTTAAATCCTGCTGGCGATGGCGTATTTCTTGAAATTAAATCATATTGAATCATCAAACTTGGATAGTAACTTGAAACATCAACTATGACCATCTTGTGTTGATTATCAGCTTGCTTAAAGTAATTAGGGATTGCCCCATGAAGACCGCCCCAACCATATACGTGAGGTACTTCAGCTATTTTAGTTTCAAGCTGAGTTCCGTAAACGCCTTTTTCATCTAACTCTTTTAATTGGCGTTTAAGAGATTGTGCCTTTCTCGGTCGTTTTTCAGCCACTAAGCAACCGTTTAAGATAGACTTGGTATAATTAACCGGGTCCTTAAAAAAATCAAGCACACGCTCGTATTTGCCTATTCTAAGGTTACTAGGAATTGGATAACTAAACTCATCATCATGACTTTGTTTTTTAGCATCTAAAAACCGTGCTGTTAGTTTTGCATTGGTTAGTCCGATTGCTTCATTTGCCGATATACCTTTTAACTTGCCAACTAAGACTTTTGATTCCAGGTACTTTTTTCGTTGCTGATAAAGTCGACAAGTATTTTCAACATCGGATGTACAGTATTTAATTTCAGTTGCTAATTCATCAGCTGTTAGTTTGCGTTGAATATTAAAATCAACACCTGTTTCCACTATTGACTGATTCAAATTGGCTTCAATGGCTTTCAAACTCAAATTAATTGGTAAATCATCACGTAAATCAAAACTTTTAAATTGCTTTTTATGAAACTGGATAAATGGGAACTCCCAAGGATTCTTGCCTGAAATAATCCAATCATTGTGCTTTTTAACTTCGTGATTATCACCACCGAGTAACATTGTATGGATTATCCAATCATCATAGTGTTTGTTATTAAAACCACCATAAACCACATCCGGAATACTAAATAAGTCTTTAACTTCCGCGTTATTGTTATGAATAACTCTCATCCCATTAGTTTGAGGGTCTTTAGCAATAACCAACCAATCATCTTTAAAAACTTCGATATCATAAATTATTATGTCCAAACTACCACGTCCAAACTGTATAGAAAACTTCGAACGTTATAAAGTAAATTGCTGGAGCTAAGAAAAACAATGGTGCCCAACTTTTTGGCTCAAATCCAAAATAATCGCAAAACTTAAAATATGCTTTTTTCATTTTAAAAATCACTTCTTTCTCGCCTTGTAAAACGACTTCTGATAGCTTTCCATATACTCCGTAAACAACTTTTCGTTAAAGTCTTGAAAACTACTCAAAGCCTTATAAATCTGTTCTTCAACTGTTCCTTTAGTAATGAAATGGATATAAGAACATTTATGCTTTTGACCTGTTCGGTGGATTCGGTCACGACTTTGCTCTAAAGTAGTTGATCTTAAAGTCGGTTCGTAATAAATAACTGTGTCGGCTGAATATAAATCGATTCCTGCTGATCCACTTTGATACTGAACAATTATCACTTTAATTGATTCATTGCTTTGGAACTGGCGCCAGATTAATTTATTTTTTTGCTGACCGTCCAAAACTACAAATTTAATTTTCTTTTTAGTTAATAATCGTTCAATTTGCTTAATCGAATATTTAAATTCAGCGAAGATAACTAACTTTCTATCAAAGCTTTCTAAGAAATCATCTAGTGCTTGCAGCTTATTAGTTTTAAGTTCAATCAATTTTCCAAGGTTATCAGTCATAAATCCTGAACAAATCTGTCTTAGTTTTAGCAGTCTGCTCAATGGATTTTCTGCTAGAATCTCCATTTTAGCGATTGCCGATGTCTTAGCCATTTCCTTATATAACTTCTTTTCAGCTAATTCAATTGGCAATAACTCATCTGGTAATTTATCCGGCAAATCCAAACACTCATCTTTAGTAACTCGGTAACTATGTTCTTCAATGATATTTTGAAGTTCTGAAACGTGCTTATATGCTGCTGGTCGATAATATTGATTTAATAGACAATACTTATCTTGCCAATCGTAGTAACTGCCACCGAATATTTTTGAATGAACTCGACCTTTTACCAGTTCAGGTTCTAAAAAAGTAAATTGTGACCAGATGTTTTCCAGTTGTCCATTACCAATTGGAGTGCCAGTCAAGATATATCGGTATTTGGCTTTAGTTGCTAATTTCAATAAGAACTTAGCTCGTTGGGATGTTCTATTTTTTATGAAATGTGATTCGTCTAAAATGATGCAACCCCAATCATGATCGAATTGATTAAACTTATTTTTAACTCGCCAAACTTTATCATAATTAACCAATGTTATTGTTTGATTCAATCTAGCTTGCTGCTCAGGTTCAAATAATTCAGTATCACGCTCCCATGCTCCTAAGGCTGATTTGGGTGCAACCACCAAGCAACTGTTGATCTTTCCTTTTTCTATTAGTTCGTGGACTCTTACCAGTGTTGGTATTGTTTTCCCTGTGCCTTGTTCCATAAACAACGCAAAGGAATTATTTAAACGTAAATACGTTAATGCTAGTTTCTGATGTTCATATAGCTTTAACATTTCAATTGCTCCATCAGATTTTCAACATCAGATTTTTTATATCTAATAAAATGATCTGCTTTAATCTCTGGTAAAGCATATTCATCAACGAGCTTTTTAACCGTCTTTTCAGAACATTTGAGTAGCTTTGCAGCTTCTGCCTTAGTCAGATACTCGCTTTGGTTAGAATGTTCTGTGCAGACTTCGGTAAAAGCGGTATTAGCTAACGATTTAAAATAATCAATCAACTGGTTTTCAAAATCTTGACTAAATAAATTATTCATTAACCTCACTCTCTTTATTTGATTCTTTTTCTAAAACTTCTTTAAAGATTGCATCCCAAATCTCTTTTTTCTTTTCAAGACTATTTCTTTTTCCAGCGAGTATCATTGAAAGATATTGTGGAGTAAGATTAACCTTTTCGGAAAAACCTTTTGGGGTTTCACCACACAAAATTAAAGCGAATCTAACGCTGTTCCCAAAAATATTTTCCATATGCACCACCTTTTTTCTACTTTATTCGGTTAAATAGTAAACAAATCATTGACAAATCTTCCCGTTAAGTATAGATTAATGGTATACAAATATTAATTAAAAACACTATTAAATAAACGTCTGAAATTTATTTAAAAGCTCCGTTCTATCTCTAACGGTTGTTTTTTGCTGTTTATTATTTAACTGTAACTATAATTTACTACCGTTTTAGATAGATGTCAATAGGTTTTAAAAATATTTTTACCGTTTAGTATAGTAAATCAAAAATGAGGTGAATTTATGACAATACTAGGTCGTATTAAAAAATTAGCTGATGAACAAAAGATGCCTTTGGTTGAAATTGAAGAAAAATCGGGACTTGCTAAAAATGCAATTTATAAATTAGATCGTCAAACTCCTAGAGTTGACAAGATTGAAAAAATAGCAAGTACATTGGGCACTTCAGTAGATTATTTACTAGGTCGCACTAACGATCGTTTTGCTTCGGGTAGTATCGATCAAACCGATATTGGCAAACAAGCTGATGCATTGCTCGCTGGATTAGATCTAAATACATCTGTTAACTACTATGGCGAACCAATGACTGATGATCAGAAACAACAACTTAAAACAGCTATTTTGTTAGCTCTTGAAATGAATAAGAAAAAAGCAGAAAAGAAAAATAAAGCAGGTGATTAAAGTTTGGACATTGAAGGAGATGTTAAAGAACTAATAAATGAATTTAATACAGCTAATCCATATCGGCTCATAAAGTATTTAGACATTGGATTAATTGAGACTATGTTGCCAGCGAAGACTTGGGGAATGACTGTTAGCAGTTTTGGGGCAACCACTATCATGGTTAATTCATTTTTAAATATGAATCAGCAACGTTTTACTCTGGCTCACGAGCTTGGTCACGCAATCGAACATCCTGGGGTTTCAACATCCTTTTTAAGAAATTACTCCAAAGGTGTTCAAATACCAAAGATTGAGGCTGAAGCTAATTATTTTGCTTTTGATTTACTGCTCTATGGATTAAACGAATACGGGGGGTGTTTTAACAAATATGATATTGTCCGTGGTTTAAGCTTATCTGATTCAATGGCTAGATTTATAAAATAAGTTTTGGGGGAATTTACTGTGAAGAAATGGATGAAAGTTTTACTTGGGGTTATTGTTGCTGTAATTTTAATTTTTGCAGGTTCAAAAATTCATGATTGGTACATTTGGCGAGCACCTTATTATAATTCAACTAAAACCGTTGAACTGCTTTCAGCAAGAACTCAAAAGTTAAACGAAAATCAAGAAGAAGCTTTTTATGATATTGCTCGTGGCGCAATCCAATCTGAAATAAAAGGTATTAAATTCACTAACTTAGATGATTATAGCTTGTATGTTAAAAAAACTGGACCTAAACATGTTTACTACATTGACTATGTTTGTAAATCCACAGTTTTGGTTAAGATGCGATTTGATACAACAATGAGAGTTAAGCTCGATAGTTCAAGTTTAAAAGGAGAAACCCATTTCACTATTTATAATTTTAAATCTGATTTGAGTAAATTTTAGTGAATATAACAGAATAACAAAATCTTTTTCAATTCTTATATACACTATATATTTAATAACACTTTCTCTATATATACTCTATATATTACTTTATATAGAAATAAGTAATAATAGTGTTATTGTGTTATTTTTGTTATGTATCCCTTGGGGCTCTAAGGCTATAGAGATAACAAAATCATAACAGAATAACAAAAAGTGCCTTTTTCAACATGATTGTGTTATTTAGGTTGTCTAGACTTCAAATCTAGATAACAAAAAGATTCTGTTATTTTTGAGATTTTGTTATACATTCTGTTATAGATTATGTTATTAGTTTTTTTAACTAAATAAAAAACACACTCTCCCCGCCTAAAGCTTGAGTGTGTAGAGTTAGATATTTAGAAAGAGTATGCAATAAGCACACGCTCTTTGTGTACTCTATTCTACCATAAATGGAGTAATTAAAATGTTTGAATACAAGAAAAATAAAGCTATCAAAGAAAAAATTTATAAAAACGGCAAGAAGAGTTATTATTTTCAGATTTATCTAGGAAAAAATCCACAAACTGGTAAAAAGAAAATAACAACTAAACGTGGATTTAAAACTCCTGCTTTGGCCAATTCTGCATATCATAAAATTCAAATGCAAGTTGCTAATGGCACTTATGAGCTTCTTACTGAAAACGGTAAAACATTTAAAGAAGAATACTTAGAGTGGTTTGAGAACCAATATCGGAACACCGTTAAGTCCAGTACACTCTATAAAACTAAACAAATTTTCGATTGCCATATTTTACCAGATATTGGTGATCAACAGCTTAGCAAAATAACATCAGAATATTTGCAGCCATTCGTCGAAGCATGGTCACTAGCATATAAAAAACCAAATATTGTAGCAAGGTATGCGAAGCGAGTATTTGACTATGCTTACATTAAAAAAGAAATTGCCACAAACCCTTTTGATCACATCTTGCTCCCGAAGATTCGTTCAAAAAACGCAAATGATTCTCATAACTTTTTGTCGACTGATGAACTAAAAAAGTTTGTCACGTATGTCAGGGATAATTCTAGTGTTAATAATCCAGGTAAAATCGAATTCTTTAAGGCAGTGTTTTTTATAACCTTAGCTTACACGGGAATGCGTAAAGGCGAATTACTAGCTTTAACCTGGGAAGATGTTGATTTAGAAAACAAAATGATTGATATTAATAAAACCATTGTTACTAACGAAAATGGGAAGATGGCCCTTCAACCACCTAAATGGGATTCATATCGTAAAATATCGATTAACCAATTAATTTTTGAAATGCTAACTAAATTAAAAGCCACCAACAATTCTAAGCTAGTATTCCCAAATCAAAAAGATAACTATTTTAATTTGAGTAAGCCAAATAATTGGTTAAATTCAATCATTGACATGGGATCATCAGATTATTCAGCAGCTTTTAAATTAACACATGATCCAAAGTATCAATCATTCATACCTCAAATAACCCCACATGGATTTAGGCACACTCACGCAACATGGTTATTTGAAAAGAACCCAGGCATCTTACCTAAAACTGTTCAAAAACGCTTAGGTCATAAAAATATCGGTGTTACATTAAACATTTATACTCACGTTTCATCTAATCAAAATGAATTATTGTCAGATACACTAAATCAAATATAGTTAGTCAAAAAACAAGAGTTAGTCAAAAAAACGAAAATTGACTAACTTTTTCCTTGCCCTGGTTAGTCATTGACTAACTTTAGATTCCATTTCTATCCTTTTCAGTAGGTTTTAGACTAAAATCGCAAAATAAAAACGCCACATCAATGGAATGCGACGCCCTAAAACTATCTAAAACGGAATGATAAGGAGAGTACAGGATTTGAACCTGCGCGCCGGTATTAGCCGGTTCGCCGGATTTCGAGTCCGGTGCATTACCACTCTGCCAACTCTCCAAACTCAACAACGCTTATTATTTTACCAAAAATAAAATAAAATTGCAATTGTTGCCGAGAAATTATTTAAGGCATAAGCCCTGTGCATGCAATACTCGTTGCAGTTGATCACGCTGAGTAATTTTATTACCTAATTTAGCAGAACAAACCTGATTAGTGAATGAATCGATTCGCCGATTTGCTTGACGAAGATCATAATACGTTTCAACAATTTTGTCATAGTCAAGCAAATCAGAGTTTTTCTGTCTTGTAGGATATTCATTCTCAAAGAAGTTTAAATTCAGCGGCAATCGCGGTTTAAGTTGTGGTTGTTGATTAGCCACACCAACCTGAACTCCTAAAATTGGAAAGGTCAGTCGTGGTAACTGCAGAACCTGAATTAATTTAGCTGGATCATTATTAATACTACCTAAGATAACCGTGCCAAGTTTCATACTTTCCGCAGCAGTTACAAAATTTTGCACTGCTAATACAGTGTCCTCAACACCTTGCAAAAATATATCCGTAGAATGCAGCCTTCCATCATCTAAACCTGCTTCCTGACGAATTTGTTGATTACGATAAAGATCAACTATAAAAATAAACAAATCTCCAGATGCTCCAACATATGGTTGACCAGAAATCTTTTGAACTTTAGAACATTTGACCGGGTCAGTTAAGTGCAACACACTGCGCTGCTGCATAAACATACTGGTTGGCGTTTGATTAACTACCTCTTCAAGTAGCTTCAATTGTTCTTGAGTCAATTTTTTTTGCTTAAAAGAGCGGATTGTCCGATGATTTAATTGATGATTAATAGTCGTAGTTTCAGTCACTTACAATACCCCACTTTCAAATCTCAAAAGTTCCATTCCATTTTTCCGTCACTTTTCACTAACACACTCATAGCTGTCCCAGACATTGCCCCCAAAGCAAGTTGCTGCTGGGAAGTTGCTTTGATAAAGAATTTCTGTTCATCTTGCCAGAGACAATTCCATTTCCAATCACCATGATTATCTCCAAAATGACAAATAACCCAATCAATTGCTTGCTCATCAGATCTAATTTTCATTTTTTCAGGATTAACTTCTTCTTGGAACTGCTTTTGCAAATTCATCTGATTTTTTTGAACCGTTGATTTTAATTCAGTCTCTTTTTTTACAACATTTTCAACCAATGCTGTTCTTGTCTTAACTTTCGATTTCATCCCAGAAGCTGACCAGTTTTGCGGCCTTGATTTAAAAGCATTCAAAAAGCCACAACCAATTCCTAAAACCATCCCAGCCATTAAAAACTTTTTCAATTTTACCTCCAAAATTGAACCAAATCATAGTTATTAAAGAAAAACTGGAACGACTAAGCCGACCAGTTAAAAGATTACTACTATTTTACTTCGATAATTTTAACGTTCATATCCCCGCCTGGTGTCTCAATTGTTACATTTTCACCTAAATGATGACCAACCAGCCCTTTTGCAATTGGTGATTCATTAGAGATCTTACCAGCAAACGGATCTGCCTCAGCCGCTCCAACAATTGTGTAAGTTTCTGGCTCCTCATCAGGCAATTCTTTAAAAGTAATCGTCTTTCCAACAGCAATTTCATCAGCGGCAATATTATCGTTATCAATAATTTCCGCGTGATTTAACATTTGCTCAATAGTTTTAATCCGACCTTCAACAAATGATTGCTCATTTTTAGCTGACTCATACTCTGAGTTTTCCGATAAATCACCAAAACTCCGGGCAATTTTAATTCTTTTAATAACCTCTGCTCGTGTTGACGTTTTTAAAGTTTCCAATTCATCTTCTAATTTTTTTTTGCCTTCTATAGTCATTGGATAAGTTTTTTCTTCAGCCATTTATATTCGCTCCTTAAATTTCATTTTCGATTTGTTGATGGTTACGGCGCAACACATCTCGTACTTTAGTAACTAACAAATCAATTGCAACAGTATTTTCGCCCCCCTCGGGAACAATCACGTCAGCATAACGTTTGGTGGGTTCAATAAATTGATGATACATTGGTTTAACCGTGCCCAAGTATTGGTTAATAACAGAATCAAGTGAACGCCCGCGTTCTTGGATATCACGCTGAATTCGTCGAATGATCCGGATATCATCATCCGTGTCTACAAAAATTTTTATATCCATTAAATCTCTGAGTTGGGGATCATTTAAAACTAAAATCCCCTCAACAATGATTACTTCTTGTGGCTCAACTACCCTAACTTGTTTACTGCGGGTGTGAGCCGTGTAATCATAGACTGGCACTTGAACCGATTTCCAGTCTAGTAGACGGCTTAACTGTTTTATTAAAAGTGGTGTATCAAAAGCATTTGGATGATCATAATTAACTTGCAATCGTTGCTCCATCGTTAAGCCAGCCTGATCATTATAGTATGAATCTTCTTGCAGCATTAATACCGAATGTCCAGCTAACTGATTAAAAACTGCTTGACTAACTGTTGTTTTGCCGCTACCTGAACCACCAGTCACACCAATAATTACCGGTGGTTTTCTTGCCTTAGCTACCATTTAAACTGCTCCTTACAATTGAATATTAATATCAGTTTTAATTGTTTTGTTTCTCTAATTTTTGGGTCAATTCTTGGTGCTCGGCATACGTCTTTGAATAATAAACTTTCCCTGTTTTCATATTAGCAATGAAATACAGATAATGCTGATCACGGTCAGTTGGGTTTAATACCGCATTAACTGATTCAATACTTGGATTATTGAATGGTCCCGGTCCAACTCCTTGATGGCGATATAAATTATATGGCGAGTTAACCTTCAAGTCTTTATAAGAAACACTAGTCTTATGTTTGCCCAACGCATATAAAACCGAGATATCTGATTGAATCATCATACCTGCATCCAGTCGATTCTCAAATACTCCAGCTATTCGATAACGGTCGTTAGCGGTTACTCCTTCTCTTTCAACCAAAGAAGCTAATGTTAAAACTTTTTGAACCGTCCAATTTTTCTTCTTAATTTGATCGTAATAAGGTGTCAACATTTGATTGCTTTTAACAACCATTTCCTCAATCAATTGTTTTAAACTTTCATTTTTATTCAGGTAATAAGTTGCAGGATATAGATAACCTTCTAAGCGATAGCGAACATTTTTAGCTTGTACCGCAGAGCTAAGCAATTCTGGATATTTTTTTGCCAACTTATTAATGAATTGCTGATTGTTGAGCAATTTCAAAAAACTAGCTTTTGAATATTTTGTCCTTTTTTGAATTACATCCCCAATTTGATCCGCTGTTACTCCCTCGCGAACTAACACCTTGCCTGATTTAATTGACTGACTTGCCCCACCCTTTTCAAGCTTTTTTGCAATTGTTTTCAGTGTCATTGACGGCTTCAATTCGTAATAACCAGCTTTAAATTGACCTAAATTATGTTTCTTTACATAATAATCAAAAACAAAGCCGCTTTTAATAATTTTTTTATCCTCTAGAATATTTCCAATTTGTTTGTTGGTACTGCCAATTGGAATCTTTATTTCAGTAATCTTTTCACTTTTAGGATCCAACGGCTTCATCGCTTGATTGAAAAAATGATATGCCTGAAATCCAATAACTGCAATTAAAATCACAATTAGTCCAATGATTCCAACAACAATCCGTTTAGCTAACGGACTGGTAGCTGATGTCTTCTTACCATCAGCTACGGTATTTTTTTTGAATTTTAACTTCAATTTATCACTCCATCTCCGCTTGTTAAACGCTATCTTTTATATTATACAAAATAATTCCTTAATTTGCATTAAGATTTGCCTAAATCTTCTCTTCATACTATCAAATAGGGCTGCAACAGTTAGTCGCACCCCTACTTTTAGTATTAAAAAATCTACTAACATTAATTTTGGAAAAATAAGTTTCCTTACGCTTAAACTACTAATTATCATTAAAAATATGAAAATTTAATTCTCAAATTAATGAAATTATTCAACTAACGAACAACTGCTGCAAATTTTTCTTCTACTCTTTGCAATACTCGTTCAAAGTCTAAATTAACTTGCTCATCTGACAAGGTAGTATCTTGCGCTTGATATGTCAATTTATAGGCCAAAGATTTTTTATTGCTGGACAATTTGCTGCCTTGATAAACATCGAATAATTGAACAGACTGTAAGTACTTTCCACCATGGTCATAGAAACAATTTGTAATTTCAGCATTTTCAACACTTTGATCAACCGCCAAGGCAACATCTCGAGTAATAGCAGGGTACTTAGAAATTGGTTGATAACGTTCTTCGTGTTTTGGAGTCTCAATGACTTGTTGCAAATCAATTTCAAAAACGTATGTCCGTTTAATACCATATTCTTCGCAAATTGTTGGATGAACTTCACCAACAAAACCGATAAATTGTTCGCCCAAGTAAATGTCTGCAGTTCGACCTGGATGCATATCATCATGCTCAACAGCTTTTATAAAACGAACTTTTTCAATTCCTAAACTTTTTAATAAAAATTCAACAATTCCTTTCGTTACAAAGAAATCAACTTTACTACTTGATTCATGCCAGTTTCCTAATGCAAATTCACCTGTTAAGGCACCCGCAACATGTTCAACTTCACGCGGCCGAGTCTGATCTGCTTGACGATAAAAAACTCTACCTTCTTCATATAGAGCAACATTTTCAACTTTACGGGCCACATTATAAGCAACATCATCTAATAACCCGCTGATCAAATTCATGCGCGCTGTAGTTCGATCTGAACTCATTGGAAAGTTCAATTCAGTAGCAGCTGAAGGTTCCAACATAAAGCGACTAGCTTTCACCTTATTAGTCAGGCCATATGAAATCGCTTGATCTAAGCCTGCACTTTCTAGCAACTGACAAGTTTGTCGGATTATACGTTGACGATAGGTATAGTGCCCTGGAACTAAAACACTCGTCGGTAATGTTGCGGGTAAATTATCGTAACCATAAATTCGCGCAACTTCTTCAATTAAATCAGCTGGAATGCTAATATCCCATCGACTAGGTGGAATTACAACTGTAAAATCAGTCGCAGAAGTTGAAACCTCAAACCCTAATCGCTTGAATATATCTTTAACAGTTGTGACTGACAAGGTTGTTCCTAAAACATGATTAATTTTGCCTAAAGACGTAATAACAGTGACAGGCTCAGGTTCAGTCAACGAAGCAGTTAAAATTTCTTTAGTTAACTGACCATCTCCTAGTTTTGCAATTAACATCGCTGCCGCATCCAAAGCCTCAGCAACAGTACTTTGATTAATTCCGCGTTCAAAACGCATTGAAGCTTCACTATGAAGATTGTGGCGACGAGCTGTTTGCCGCACTCGTGTTGAATCAAAAACTGCCGCTTCAAGTGCAATTGTTGTCGTTTGATCAGAAACAGCTGTCCGCAAGCCCCCCATTGTTCCGGCTAGAGCAACAGCCCCCTGAGTGTCCGCAATTACAATATCTTTTCCCGGACGTAATTGACGTTCTTGTTCATCTAAAGTCTGGAGCTTTTCGTTTGGTTCTGCCAACCTGACAGTCAATTGCTGACCAGCAATTTGATCATAATCAAAAGAATGCAGCGGTTGACCATAATCTAACAAAATATAATTAGTAACATCAACTACATTATTAATCGGACGAACACCAGCATTCCACAATCTTTTTTGCAACCAGAGTGGACTAGCTTTTAACGTAACATTTTTAATAATTCTAACTAGATAAGTTGGTGCTAATTTCGAATCAACCGTTACTTGCAACAAGTCAGCAGTTTTTTCAGGTGCCTCTTCAACGATTTGAGGATGAGTAAAATGTGTTTGTTTATCATAAATAGCAGCTAGTTCCGTTGCTGTCCCACGCATGCTTAACATATCTGCTCGATTTGGCGTTACATCCAGGTCAATAATCGATTCATCCATACCCAAATAACTAAACACCGTTTCTCCTAGCTTGGCATCAGCTGGTAAAAAATAAATTCCATCTGCAAATTTTTTAGGGACAACTCCATCAGCAAAACCAATTTCTTGCAACGAACAAATCATACCTTCAGAAACTTCGCCACGCATTTTGCTTCGTTTGATTTTTACATTACCAGCAATTCTTGCTCCGGGCAGCGCTACAATAACTTTCTTATCAGCTGCTAAATTAGGAGCGCCACAAACAATTTGCAGCAAATCCTTTTGACCAATATCGACTTGGCAAATATTCAGGTGATCTGAGTCTGGATGTGGCCGTTTGCTTTTAACATAACCAACAACGATTTTCTTTAAACCATCTGCAAGTCGATACTCTTCATCAACTTCAACTGCTGTCCGTTCAATTTTTTCAGCCAATTGAGCTGGATCAACTTTTAAATCAACGTAATCTTGAAGCCATTTTGTTGAAACTTTCATTTTCTTTACTCCTTCTGTGAAAATTGTTCTAAGAAGCGAACATCATTTAAGTAAAACTCACGAATATCATCAACACCGTATTTCAACATCGCAAATCTATCTGGTCCTAAACCAAAAGCAAAACCACCATAAACTTCCGGATCAACTCCAGCCATCTGCAATACATTTGGATGAACCATTCCAGCACCTAAAACTTCAATCCAACCAGTTTGCTTGCAAACTTTGCAGCCCTTTCCACCACATTTAAAGCAAGAAACATCAACTTCAACTGATGGTTCAGTAAATGGAAAATAGCTTGGTCGCAAGCGAATTTCACGTTCTTCACCAAAAACGGTTTGCGCAATTTTTTCCAAAGTTCCCTTCAAATCAGCCATTGTAATTTGTTTATCAATTACTAATCCTTCAACTTGATGAAATTGATGAGAATGAGTCGCGTCATCAGTATCACGTCGATAAACTTTCCCGGGTGAAATCATTTTTAATGGCCCTTGCGAAAAATCGTGTTTTTCCATTGTGCGGGCTTGTACTGGCGAAGTTTGTGTCCGCATTAAGATTTGGTCTGTAATATAAAAAGTATCCTGCATGTCCCGAGCAGGATGATCTTTGGGTAAGTTCATCATTTCAAAATTGTAATGATCTTCCTCAATCTCAGGTCCATCAACGATCTGATACCCCATCCCTAAAAAGAGCTTTTCAATTTGGTCAATGACTTGCATGATAATATGTGGAGTACCGGTTTTAACTGGTACACCAGGCAAAGTAACATCAATTGCTTCATTTTCCAAGCGCTTTGCCGTCAAAGCTGTTTCAACTTTAGCCTTTTGTTCGCTGATTGCATTTGTTATTTCATCCCGGACCTTATTGGCAAAACTTCCTACCTCAGGACGTTGCTCTTTAGGTAAATCACGCATACCCCGTAAAATTTCTGTAATTGGTCCCTTTTTCCCCAATAAGTGTACGCGAATCTCATTAATTTTATCTGGTGTTTCTGTTTTTTCAATTTCAGACAATGCCTGACGCTTTAATTCTGCCAATTTTTCTTGTAAACTCATGTCATCTTTCCTTTCTGCTTTTCTTTCTTTGAGCAATAAAAAAAGCCTCATCCCTGAAAGGGACGAGGCACGCGATACCACCCTAATTTTGAAGAACTTCTTCAACACTCAACTTAATAACGGCTTTAACCGGCCAAATTTTTGTTAATTTTCAAAAACATCTATTTGGCAACTCTGGAAGTGAAATTCAAACCATCCCGGCAAGCTAATTTCAGCAATTATAGCTTTCTCTGTGTCCGCACCCGGCTCTACTAGTTTCCATCATAGCTTTTTCAATCAATAAGTTTATACGTTTTAAATTAGTTCGTCAAGTCTTACTGGCAATCCGCTAAACTAAACCATTTTTCTGCCCAAGTATGAATTTCTTGCATAATCGGTCGTAAGTCTTCACCTTGTGCAGTCAAACGATAAATTGGTCGTCCGTCTGCTGCAACTTGACGCAAAACCAAACCATCTTCTTGCAACTCACGCAATCTTTCAACTAAAACTCGATCGCTACATTTTTCAACTTTAAGAGCCAAGTCTTTGAATCTTTGTGGTCCCTCATTTAATAATACATCAATAATTAAACCATTCCATTTTTTCCCAAGAATTCCAAAGGTTTTCTCAAATTTAGGACATAATTTAAATTGGTTTGTTGTCATTTTTGCTCCCCCTCAACTCTTTATACCGATTTATATCATCTTAACATAAAAAAAGATTCGCTCCAATGTGTAAGCGAATCCATCTATCAAATAAAATTAATTAGTCATTCCTAAATGTTGCTTTAAGCGTTTTTCGTACCGTAACATCAACGGATGACCAACTTCACTAGTTGCTTCGTACTTATCGACTAATGTAACAATATAACCCTCTAAATAGCGTGGTGGAGCAATAGTAGCCCCCCACATATGCTTCAAAATAATATCTCGTTCAAGCTTACTTAAATGAGTAAATTTTTCAGCATTTCTGACCGCAATACGTGGATGAATCCACGCATGAGTTCCACTACTAAACTTAGTTGTCCGCCAATCATAGTAAAATAAATCATGCAATAAACCCGCTCGAGCAGTTGCCCGAGCATTCAATTTAAATCTTTTTGCAATTCGATAGCTATCATACGATACAGAAATCGAATGTTCCAACCGATTAGAAAAATAATGCTGCGTATAATTAGCAAGCCGCTGAACTTCTGGACGAGCCAACAATTCTCCAACATAACTCAAATATTCTTGATCTTGTTGCCATTCATTTTTTTTCATCTAATACCTCACTTTTAATAGCTACCTTTAGCATAAAAACTATTCTGGTTTTTTTCAAGTCAAATACTTATTTTAACCACTGAGTTTAAAAAAAATTAAGAATTAGTCTACTCGATGAAGATAAAACATTAAAATTCCGGCCGCCACTGCCACATTTAACGATTCTGCCTGCCCTAAAATAGGAATATAAAGATTTCGATCGGTCATTTCTAGCAACTGATCTGTCATTCCATTTCCTTCATTTCCCATAATCAAAGCCAAATTAGCTTGCGCTTTAATCTGACGATAACTTACAGCTTGTGGGCTAACTTGAGTCCCAAAGACTGGTATCTGCTGTTGTTTAAATCGAGTTATCCAATCTACTAATCTGCCCTTAAATAGCTTAATATGAAATTGACTACCTTGCATTGCCCGTACTACTTTTGGTTGAAATAAATCGGCTGTCTTCTCACCAAAAACGACACCAGCAAAGCCTGCCGCATCTGCTGTCCTAACCATTGTCCCAATGTTACCCGGATCTTGTACACTATCAAGTAGTAACCAGCCCCCAGAAATTTGCGCTGGAATATTCAGTGGTTCACTTGAAATCGCTGCGATTGCAAATATTCCTTGTGGAGCTGGGTTTTCACTTAAACGTTTAGCAATCGCCGCTGAAACTTCAATCGTTTTAATCGGAGCACTCTTCAGTTCTTCAAATTCAGCTTGATATTTAAATTCTGCTGTTACTAAAATAATTTGTAAGTCTATTTGAGCTCGTAAAGCCTCTTTGACTAAATGCCAGCCATCCAACAAGTACGCCTGTTGCTGTTGACGGCCTTTCTTAGTTTTTAATTTTAGCCATTGCTTAATATTTGGGTTTTGTACCGATTCAATTTTTTCCATTTAAAACTCCATTTTATTGATTAATTAATAGCTATCAGTATAACATAGATAAGTAAAGAAACTATAATTTTTCTAGGAGGTTAGCTGATGATTAATGTTAAAATTTGTGTTTATGGGTTAGTCCAAGGGGTGGGTTTTCGTTATTGTACTAAAATAGTTGCCGATCAATTGGAAATAGCAGGCATTGTTCGCAATCAAAATGATGGTTCTGTGTATATTGAAGCACAAGGAACCATCACGCAAGTTAAGAAGTTCATCGCCAAAATTAAAGATTCCCCTACCCCCAGCGGTCGAGTTGAACGGATCACCGTAAAAGAATTACCTGTCAAAGAGTATCATGGCTTTAAAGTTACCTACTAATAAAATATGATAATTTGTCATTTAATGTTGAACTAAATTGAAAATGGGCGCTAGATAAAGTATAGTAAACTACGTAGTTCATTTGAAAGGAATTGAATCATGAAGAAAATTAAACGTTTGACTGTACTGCCGGTTTTTTTGTCCGTAGCCATCCTTCTAAGCGGCTGTGTCCAAAGAACTAAAAGCGGCAAACCATATGGATTTATCTATGATAATCTAGCAGTTCCAACTCAACATATTATGCTTTGGCTTTCTAGCCATCTAGGTAATAGTCTAGGGTGGGCAATTATTGTTTTAACATTTATTGTCCGATTGGTATTAATGCCGGTAATGCTTCAACAATCAAAAAAAGCCACTATTCAACAAGAAAAAATGTCTTCTTTACAACCACAGATGCGTGAAATTCAAAAAAGACAAAAAGCAGCGAAATCAAAAGAAGAACAAGCTGCCGTTAGTCAAGATATGATGAAACTTTATCGCGAAAATGGTGTATCTTTAACTGGTGGAATCGGTTGTTTACCAATTTTAATCCAAATGCCAATTTTTGCAGCGTTATATGCTGCAATTCAATATTCACCAGAACTTTCAAGTTCCTATTTTATGGGGATTAACTTAGGGCAAAAGAGTTATATTTTGGCTGGTTTAACCTTTTTAATCTACTTACTACAAGGTTATCTATCAACCCTAGGAATTCCAAAAGAACAAAAGAAACAAATGCAATCAATGATGTTTATGAGCCCGATTATGCTAGGGTTTATGACAATTGTTGCTCCAGCTGGCTTAGGACTATATTTCTTTATCGGCGGAATCTTTGCTTGTATTCAAGTAGTTTTAATAAACTTTATGCGACCAAAGATTCGTGCAGAAATTCAAGCTGAGTTGAAAAAAAATCCACCCAAGAAAATTATTCACGAAGAAGAAAAAATACTACATGATAAAGCTGCTGAGACAGTTAAGCATGTCAAAGCAGAAATCACCAGTGAAAGAAAAATGAATAACACTAACCGCAAACGCAATGCTGGTAAACAGCAGCGAAAATAAGTATAAAACAATAAAAAGACTATCTGAAACTCAATGATAGTCTTTTTATTATTTTAACTTACCAATTAAAGTTATTTATTACTAGTCTTATCTATTGGAACCGTGCTTTCAGCTGGAACTAAAGGAATAAAAATTCTAAAAATTGACCCCTGACCAACTACACTTTCCAGTGTTAATTGTCCATGGTAACCTTCAATTAATCGCTTAGCAATTGATAATCCTAATCCATTGCCACCTTTGTCACGACTCCGTGCTTTATCAACACGATAAAAGCGATTAAAAACTCGATCGATGTCTTTTTGAGCAATTCCTTCCCCAAAGTCTTGAACTGCAATTTCTGCATAACGATCGTTTTTAGAAACTGATAAATGGATTTCCAAGCGATCCTTAGAGTACTTAACCGCATTATCCATTAAAATAATTAGTACTTGTTCTAAGTGGTTACGATAAACCCTAATTGGTGTTTTTTGTTTTAAATCATTATCGAGAACAAAAACAAATTCCGGATGAATCATTTTAAAATTATTAAACACCTGCAATGTTATTTCACGCGCATCAGAAATTTGATTACCAAAATTAATTTCAACCTGCTCAGCTCTAGAAAGATCCAACATTTCTTGAACCAAACTCTTCATTCGATTGATTTCTTGTAAAGAAGCGGCAATCGATTCAGCCAAAACAGCCGGATCATCTTTTCCCCAGCGATTCAGTAACTCCAAATGTCCCTGAATAATTGCGACTGGCGTCCGCAACTCATGTGAAACATCCTCAACAAATTGTTGTTGTTGTTCAATGTAGCGTTCCATTCGATCTAACATATCATTAAACAGCTGACTCAATTCCGTTAGTTCATCGTTATGACTCGCTTCAGGTACCCGAACATTGGCAATTGGATCGTCTTGCTCTTGATCACTATTAATTTGTTGAATAGTTTTATTGATTGAATTAATTGGCTGTAACAACCAACTGGCCAAAAAATAACTTAACAAAGCACTTGCTAAAGCTGCTGTCATTCCAAAAATAATAAAAATTAATAGTAATTTACTTCGTGTCGCGTCGTAATCAACTAGTCGATTGGTTACTTGAATATATCCCAACAAATGATGATTTTTTTTAGAAAAAATTGGTTTTCGTTTAACATAAACATCTACCGACTGTTTCGAAATAAAGCTGGTGTCAATAACACTCTTATTTGAAAATTTAACAGGGACGGCTCGCGAGGCAAAAATTTTTCTTTTGGCAGTATTATAGACACTAACTCCAATGTTCTTGCGTGAAAGAGTTACAAAAACATCATCGCTATATAAGCTGCCTGTTGGATTTCGTTGCTGCGCAACTGAATCAACACTCGAACTTAATAATGGCTGCACAGTTTTTTTATTCAACTTATCCAGATTACCCAATTTATTACTTGTAACTGTCAAAGCATCCTGCGCATACTGCTGTTCCTGGCGTAACAGTAAATTGGAAAAACTTTGAAAAAGCAAGATAGAAAAAATTCCAAAAATTACTAGCACTCCACTTGCCGTCCCAATAGCCCACTTCATTTTTAAGGAAAAGCGGCGGGAAGGCTCCTGCCGCTGCTTAATTATTTGCATTAATTTTTGATTTTTTTTCACGAACGCATCACGTACCCTGTACCTCTAACCGTTTGAATGTAACTTTCTTCCCCTGGACGATCAATTTTATTCCGTAGATATCGAATATAAACATCGACTACATTGGTTTCAATTTCTGATTCATAACCCCATACTTTTTTTAGTAAAACCTCGCGTGAAAGAACCACATTAATATTTTCCATTAAAGCTAATAACAATTCGTACTCGCGTTTTGTTAATTCAATTACTTCGTCATCACGACGAACCACACGGTTTTCTTTTTCAATGATTAAATCTCGAAAAGTAACTTTAGTTTGCTTTGAGGCATTCTGTTCACTCTCAATGTCAATTCGCCGCAATAAAGCACGCAACCGTGCAAGTAATTCTTCAATAGCAAATGGTTTAACAATATAATCATCTGCACCATGATCCAAGCCAGAAACTCGATCAATTACCGAATCCCGAGCAGTCATCATAATAATCGGTGTACTTTTCACTTGCCGAATTCGACGGCAGACCTCAAGTCCATTTAAAACTGGCAACATCAAGTCAAGTAAAATTGCATCCCAATCATTTTCCAAAGCGGCTTCCAAGCCGGTTCGACCATTATAGTGAACAGCAGTTTCATAGCCTTCATGCTGTAGTTCTAACTCAACAAAACGAGCTAGATTTTTCTCATCTTCAATTATTAGTATTCGACTCATCTTTTACACTCCTGTTTAATTAATTATTAATTTCGGTCAGCTATCCAAATTCTAATTTAACACAAAAAATGCATTTCGTCCTGATTTTTCATTAATTTTCTATCAAGATTTTCTAACTTAAGATAGATTAAGGTCTTAAAATAAGTTAGTTTTTCAATTTTTAGGATTAGCAATTATGCAAAAAGAAAAGACCCGATCCCGTCGTGTCTCTTCTAAGAAATATTCAAATTAATTTATTACAATTTACTCTTCATGGTACCACTCAAAATGAAAGATTCCTTCACGATCATTTCTTTCATAGGTGTGAGCCCCGAAATAATCCCGCTGTGCTTGAATAATATTTGCTGGCA
Organism: Liquorilactobacillus nagelii DSM 13675; assembly: GCF_019444005.1. Taxonomy (NCBI): domain Bacteria; kingdom Bacillati; phylum Bacillota; class Bacilli; order Lactobacillales; family Lactobacillaceae; genus Liquorilactobacillus; species Liquorilactobacillus nagelii. The sequence continues at coordinate 491,791 of NZ_CP049304.1, read as the reverse complement.
AAACAGCAGTTCGATATTGATCAAAATAAGTAATTGCAGCTGTAAAGCCTGGAACTGCAACACCATGTTGAATTGCTAACGCCGCAACTTCTCTAACTGCAGCTTGATAGTTATCAGTAATTTTCTTAAAATATGGATCAAGCATCAAGTTGTTTAAATCTGGTTGAGTTTGAAAAGCATCAGTAATCTTCTGTAAAAACTGTGCCCTAATAATACAGCCACCACGCCAAATTTTTGCTAAATCAGCGTATGCTAATTTCCAATCAAAGTGTTCAGAAGCAACCTTTAATTGAGCAAATCCTTGAGCATAACTCATAATTTTACTGAAATAAAGTGCCTGACGAATTTTTTCAATCAACTGTTGTTTTTCCGCTGCACTAAATGTCTTGGTTGCTTTCGGGCCATTAAGTACCTTGCTAGCAACAACCCGCTCCTGCTTCATTGCAGAAATATAGCGGGCATAAACTGATTCAGTAATCAGTGATTGCGAAACACCAAGCTCAAGTGCACTTTGGGAACTCCATTTGCCTGTTCCTTTATTGCCAGCCCGATCTAAAATAACATCCACAATTGGTTGATCTGACCCTAAATCATCTTTTCTTGTCAAAATTTCTGCCGTAATTGACATTAGATAACTATCTAATTCTCCTTGATTCCAATCTTTGAAAATTTTTGCAATTTCATCAACTGATAAGCCTAAAAGATGACGTAATAAATCATAACTTTCAGCAATCAATTCCATGTCACCATACTCAATCCCATTGTGAACCATTTTAACATAATGACCAGCACCATTGGGGCCAATGTATGTTACACAAGGAGTGCCATCATCAGCTTTGGCTGCAATTTTTTCTAAGATTGGTGCCACTAAATCATAAGCTTCTTTTTGTCCACCAGGCATTAATGAAGGCCCTTCAAGAGCTCCTTTTTCTCCGCCAGAAACACCCATTCCAATAAAATTAATGCCGGATTCATCTAGTTTAGTGCTACGGCGCATTGTATCACCGAAGAAAGTATTGCCACCATCAATCAATACATCACCTTGACTCAACAAAGGTAGCAATTGTTTGATCATTCCATCAGTTGGCGCACCCGCTTTAATCATCATAATAATTCTCCGCGGCTGTTCTAATGATGCCACAAAATCTTCTAAATTGTAACTTGGAACCAGTTTTCTCTCTGGATGATCAGTTACGACTTGTTTTGTTTTAGCTGCTGTCCGATTAAAAATCGCGACCGAATATCCGCGACTTTCAATATTCAATGCTAAGTTTTTCCCCATAACTGCCATTCCGATAACACCAATTTGTGGTTTGTCCATGTTTCAATGAAGCCTCCTCAATAATCATTTATTTCACTATTCATACTAGCAAAAGCAACTATAGATTTAAAGCTGCACTAATTAAAAATATATTTGGGTAGCATACTTATGTTACGAAGCTTGTTGGTCCCCCTTGATAACTTTTGGTAATTTTTTACCATCAACACTCGATTGATCCACAACTATTTCTGTAATGTCATCACGACTTGGGGCTTCAAACATAATATCACGCATCGTATTTTCAATAATCGATCGTAAGCCACGCGCTCCTGTATGGCGTTCAATCGCTAAACGGGCGACTTCTTTTAAAGCAGTTGGTTCAAAGCTTAGTTTAATGCCGTCCATTTGCAATAATTTAGCATACTGCTTAACTAAAGCGTTTTTAGGTTCAGTTAAAATTCTCACTAAGTCTTCTTCTGTCAATTGTTCCAAAGCAGTTAAAATTGGTAAACGACCAATAAATTCAGGAATCAAACCGAACTTCAACAAATCCTCTGGAATAATTTGTTGCATTAGACTTTTGCGTGCATCTATTTTCTTTTGAGCATTTACACCAAAACCGATTGTTTTATCACCTAAACGATGCTTAACAATGTTTTCGATTCCATCAAAAGCACCACCTACAATAAACAAAATGTTCGTTGTATTGATTTGAATAAATTCTTGTTGTGGGTGTTTACGCCCACCCTGCGGTGGAACATTAGCCGTCGTTCCTTCCAATATCTTTAAAAGCGCTTGTTGAACACCTTCGCCTGAAACATCACGAGTAATTGATACATTTTCACTTTTTTTAGCAATCTTATCAATTTCATCAATATAGATAATGCCATGCTCAGCTCTTTCAACATCGTAATCTGCATTTTGAAGTAACTTCAACAAAATGTTTTCTACGTCTTCACCAACATATCCGGCCTCGGTTAAAGTCGTTGCGTCAGCGATAGCAAACGGAACTTTTAAAATGCGAGCTAGACTTTGAGCAAGAAAAGTTTTTCCGGATCCTGTAGGCCCAACCAAACAGATATTGCTTTTTTGCAACTCAGTTTCATCACCATCTTCATCAATTTCAGCATTAATTCTTTTATAATGATTATAAACTGCTACTGCTAGAGTCTTTTTTGCTTCTTCCTGACCAATTACATATTGATTTAAAATTTCGACAATCTCATGTGGTTTTGGTACGTTAACTAAATCTTCCGAGAGTTCTTCTTTAAATTCCTCATCAATAATTTCTTTGCACAAATCAATACATTCATTGCAAATGTATACGCCGGGACCAGCAACAATCTTTTTAACTTGATCTTGTGACTTGCCACAAAAAGAACAAGCTACCGGACCATTTTTATCACTATCTTCAAACATTGTTATCCCCCTATATTCATTATTACAATCTATCTTATTCTACCAGACAGTAAGCATAAAGGCGAATAGTTGGTTTAAATATATGATTGTAAATAAACATATTGTTCAATTAAGAAACCAAATTTTCAATAATTTCAAAAATAATCACGCCAGTCACTGACCGACGTGATTAAATTGACTAATGACTTGATTCAATTTTAAAAACTACTTAGCTGAATCTTCTTTTTTTGCAACTTGTTTAGCACTATCAGTAATTTCATCAACAACTTTGCGAATTGCAATGTCATGCTTCAACATTTCATCACTAAGAGCTTTTTTAATTGCCTTAGCTTCCATATTGTATTGTTTAGCTAAGTTATCAATTTCTTGTTTAATTTCTTCATCAGAAACTTCAACATTTTCTTTTGCCACAATTGCTTCAAGTACTAAGCTAGTTTTAACTCGCTTTTCTGAACCTTTTTCAAATTGTTTGCGCAAATCAGCTTCAGAACTACCAGTCAACTTATAATATGTTTCTGGATTAATCCCCTGTTGTTGCATTCCTGATAAATACTCTTGTGTCTGGCGATCAATATCTTCATCCAACATTGACTGTGGAATCGAACCGATTTTAGCATTTTCAACTGCTTTACTAATTGCTTCATCTTGAACTGCATCCTTAGCAGCCTGATCTTTATCATCTTGTAATTTTTCTTTGATTTTTGCCTTTAATTCAGCTAAGGTTTCAACTTCTTCATCAACATCCTTAGCAAAGTCATCATCCAGATCCGGCAATTGCTTTGCTTTGACTTCATGAATCTTAACGTCAAATACAGCATCTTTGCCCTTCAAGTCTTCTGCTTGATAATCTTCTGGGAAGGTTACTTTAACTTTAACATCCTCATCTGCTTTGTGACCAACTAATTGATCTTCAAAGCCAGGAATAAATGAATTCGAACCTAATTCCAATGAGTAATTGTCTGACTTGCCACCTTCGAAAGATTTACCATCTAACTTACCATCAAAATCGATGATAACTGTATCGCCCTTGGCTGCTGGCTCATCTTCTTTAAGCACCAATTCAGCTTGTTGCTCACGCTTCTTTTCCAATTCATCAGTTACTTCTTGATCTGTAACTTCAGTTGATTGAACAGCAACCTCTAAGTTTTTGTATTCTCCAACTTCAACTTCAGGTTCAACCGTTACCATTGCTGTTAAAACCCAAGGCTTATCTTTTTCTAAACTTTCAACATCAACTTTTGGCTGATCAACTGGTTTAATTTTTGTTTCAGCAATTGCTGTGCTATAAGCATCTGGTAACAAAATATTTACAGCATCTTGATAAAGAGCTTCTTCGCCATACATCCGATTAAAAATCTGACGTGGTACTCTTCCTTTCCGAAATCCTGGAACATTTAAATTCTTTTTAACTTTGGTAAAAGCTTCATCCAAGCCTTCTTTAACTTTATCAGGTGCAATCTCAAAAGTAAGTTTGCCTGTGTTTTCGCTTTGTTTTTCCCACTTTGCAGACATTATTTTCCCTCCGCACAAAAAATTTGTACAATTTATGAACTAATTGCATACTAAATTAGTTTAACGTAGATTAATCAAATTGTAAATGATTATGACAAAAAAACTCCGGGTAATTAAAATTAAAAGAGCGCTACTCAGTATTAATCAAGTAGCGCTCTAAATTATTTTAAATTTAAAATTCAAAATTACAGGCATTAAAAAACTCGGGAGAACCCGAGCTTTTTAATTAATCTAAAATGTCAGTTACGACACCAGCACCAACTGTACGTCCACCTTCACGAACAGTGAATTTCAAACCTTTTTCAATTGCAACTGGTGCAATCAATTCAACTGTAAAGGTAACGTTATCACCAGGCATAACCATTTCAACGCCTTCTGGCAATTCAATTACACCGGTAACATCAGTTGTATGGAAATAGAACTGAGGACGATAATTTGAGAAGAATGGTGTATGACGTCCGCCTTCTTCTTTGGTCAAGATATAAACTTCACCCTTGAATTTCTTATGAGTGTTGATTGAACCTGGAGCAGCCAAAACCTGTCCACGTTCTACTTGATCACGGTTAACACCACGAAGCAAAGCACCAACGTTATCGCCGGCCTCGCCTAGATCAAGTGTCTTACGGAACATTTCCAAACCAGTAACAGTTGTTTTCAGAACATCATCTTTCAAACCGACGATTTCAACTTCATCACCGACTTTAACTGTTCCACGATCGATACGACCTGAAGCAACAGTTCCACGACCAGTGATTGTGAAGACATCTTCAACTGGCATTAAGAATGGTTTGTCGGTTGGACGATCTGGGGTTGGGATATATTCGTCAACTGTATCCATTAATTTCTCAATTTGTTTAACAGCATCTGCATCGCCTTCAAGAGCTTTCAATGCAGAACCGCGGATAACTGGAATATCATCACCAGGATAATCGTATTCGCTTAATAATTCACGAACTTCCATCTCAACCAAATCAAGCAATTCGTCATCATCAACTAAATCGCATTTGTTTAAGAAAACAACAAGATAGTCAACACCAACCTGACGAGCCAACAAGATATGTTCACGTGTCTGAGGCATTGGGCCATCAGTTGCAGCAACAACTAAGATAGCACCATCCATCTGAGCTGCACCAGTAATCATGTTTTTAACGTAATCAGCATGTCCTGGGGCATCAATATGAGCATAATGACGTTTTTCAGTCTCGTATTCTACGTGAGCTGTGTTAATAGTAATCCCACGTTCACGTTCTTCTGGAGCAGCATCGATTGATGCGTAGTCCTCTTCTTTTGCCAATCCCTTAGCAGCTAAAACCTTTGTGATTGCAGCTGTCAAAGTAGTTTTCCCATGGTCAACGTGGCCAATAGTACCAATGTTTACATGGGGTTTTGTTCTTTCGTAATGTTCTTTTGCCATTAATACGAACCTCCTGTAATTTTGCAAGAAAAATCCGCAACACAAACAATTGCCGATAATCCTTTAAATTTAATTATACTACTTCTACTAAAGAATACCAACCTTAATGTATCCCTAACAGAAGAATCCTTAAGCTATTATATAGACCCAAAACTAATTTGTAAATAGTAAGATTTTGAAAATTACTTTTTTTACTCAAATTTGCTTTAATTAGGCCCATTGATCCAATAATTCAGTTAACTTAACCGCAATTTCTTTTTCAGAAATAGACAATGCAGCTGTTTCTCCCTTAACTAACGCATCCAACCAACCATGATTCACTTTAATAATTGTTGTTGCAAAGGGATACAGCAACAACAATTTCAATGATATTTCTGCTTGCTGGGCTACCAGTAAGGCTTGGTCAGTATGATCCGGCAACAAAGCAAATAACCGCTTCTTAACCTCAGAGCTCTGTTCATTTGGCAGTTTAGCTGGGGAAACTTGATAGTGTTCCCCATTAATAAAAACAAAATCAAAGGATTCATTAATTTTTAACTTGCGCAAAGTATCCAATAAATCAACTTTGATTAATGGATGGATCGTAGTTGACGCCAAAATATTAGGTGCAATATTTACTAAAAGCTTTACAGGCAAGCTATAGATTTTTTTAGCAATCGCCGTTGTTCACTTGGCGGTGCCAACTCCATCCCCGCAGACTCAAAAACTATTTTTCGGATCCACAGTGGATCAGCTTGCTGCTCAAACTGCAAAATAGTTTCATCAAAAAAAGTTTGCTCCGTATCTTTCATGCAAGGCTCTAATTGCTGATAAAGAATCCGCATTGCAATATACTGGTGGTCTTGCCCCATCGCTTTCAATAATTCCAAAAATAAATCGTTGTCAGCAATATAGCTGTTTAAATAATCCTGTGCTAAATCAACAGCTGCATGGTCTTGTTGACTCTTAGTTAATGCCTTAAATAGCAAATAATTAGTTCTAAAATTTTGATGTTGACTATAACATTTAGTCAACAACTCACTCGCTTGAAAATATTTTTTTTGCATTAAAAATTTTTCAGCTTGTTCAAATTGAGATTGTTTATTAGGCAAATAGTTGTCCCCTTAATAATAAATTGAAATCACTACAATTCGAGCAAAAATAACGTACTATTATCCACCAAAGTTTCCCAATTAAATTTCATCAATCAAAAATTTCTAAACAACAGCTAGCTGTTGTTTAGAAATTAACTGTTCCAACTCAGGAGCGGTTCATGCCCCTACTCACTGTCAGTTGCCTTCTTGTTTTTAGGGGTTGTTTTTAGTAATTTTTTTGAAACTCGTCGATGATGCTGATTTGTTTCCATAATGATCGGTAAAATAACTGGATGACGTTTTGTCTGTTCATATAAATAATGATTCAAATGATCACGAACATCTTGTTTTAAATGACCCCAATCGAATTCCTTATTATCCAAGTTGTTTTGCACAACTTTGGTAACAATTGCTTCACTTTCTGCAATTAAATTTTGACTGGTTTTCAAATAAATGAAACCTTTTGAAGTAATTTTTGGTTCATCAATAATTTTCTTCTTACACCGATCAATTGTCACAACTGCAATAAAGACACCGTCTTCCGCTAAAGAACGTCGATCACGCAAAACAATATTCCCAATATCGCCAACACCGCTACCATCAATCAGTGTATCACCAATTTCAATTCCGCCTGCCAACAATAATTTATTGTGATCATACTCGAGAACATCTCCCTTTCTGGTCAGAAAAATATTTTCCTTAGGAATTCCTACCGCTTGAGCACAGGCTGCATTAGCAGCCATTAAACGATATTCCCCTTGAATTGGAATTACATAACGCGGTTTCAGTAAATTTATCATTAGCTGGAGATCATTATAACTTGCATGACCAGAAGAGTTTAACTCATCAAAAATCGCTTTAACATCTGCTCCTGCACGATAAATCATATCTCGGGTCCGTGCAACCATGGTTTCCATTGCATGTGACGGAGTAGTAGTAATAAAAACCAAGTCACCTTCATGAAGAGAAACAACTTGATGGCGATGAACAGCCATTTTTTGCAAAGACTTTAATGGTTCTCCTGAACGACCAGTTTCTAAAATAACTAGCTGCTCATCTTCATATTTATCAATATCCTTTATTGGCACTAATAAATTGTCATCCGGCAGTTGTAATTTATTAAGTTTTAATGCTGTATGAAGAATTTCTTCAGCATCATGTCCAGTTAAAGCTACTTTGCGATTATTTTTAGCAGCTGCATTTAATATTTGTTGAACTCGTAATATGTTTGAAGCTACACATGCAACGATAATTCTTCCTTTACGATATTCAAAATTATCACTAACTAGTTCAAAAATTGTCTTTTCATCTACTGTTTCTTTCGGATTTTCTGCATTTGTTGAATCACTTAATAAAGCTAAAACACCATCTTTCCCAATTTCAGCTAAACGACTAAAATCAGTTTGATAATTAGGTGCTGCAGTTTGGTCAAAGCGAAAATCTCCTGTGTAAACAATACTGCCATTTTCCGTTTTCACTACAATTCCCAAGGATTCTGGGATTGAATGAGTTGTCCGGAAAAACGAAATAGTAGTATCGCCAAAATCGATTTCAGTTCGCTCATCAACTACGTGAAAATCATCAAAGCTCCGTAATTTTTTATCAGCTTTAACCCCAATTTTAGCTAATGCAATTGTTAATTCCGTTCCAAAAACTGGGACTTTAAATTCATCCAAAAAATACGGTAGTGCCCCAATTGCGTCGGCATGCCCGTGTGTTAAGAACACTCCCACGATTCGGCTAGCATTTTCACGTAAATATGAAAAATCTGGAATAACTGTATCAATTCCTAGCGGCTCATTTTCAGGATACTTTAAGCCACAGTCTAATATATAAATATCATCATTCACTTCAACAGCGTACATGTTTTTTGCACTTTCACGTACACCACCAATTGGAATGAGCTTAATTTTGGCCATATTTTCCTCCTTTTAGTAATTATATTTTTAGTTTATTGTACAGTGTGTTTAATTCATCTGCTGGGTAATTTAAAATCGGTAACCGACAACCACCAACTGAAATGCCGATATGATTTAAAGCTGCTTTAGTCGGGCTAGGTGACGGCGCAGAAAACATTGTTTCCATTAATGGAGTTAGTTGTTGCATCGCTTCCGCCGCAACACGGTAATCACCCTGTTCAACTGCTTGATACATTTTAACCATGCTTTGACCAAAAAGATGGCTCGCAACTGAAATGACCCCTTTTGCACCAATTGTCTTAGCTGCTAAAGCGTCAGCATCCTCACCAGTGTAAACTAGAAAATCCGCTGGTACTTGGGCAACAATGTGACTTAAATTAACATTTCCCGTACAATCTTTTAAACCAATAATATTTTTTTCTTTCGCTAATTCTGCAATTGTCGCAACTTCCATCGTTACACCCGTTCGACTAGGAATGTTATAAATGAATAATGGCAATTTACTTGCAGCAGCTACCGTTTTAAAATGAGCCAGCATTCCCCGTTGATCAGGTTTATTATAATATGGAACTACAACTAATGCTGCGGACACCCCTTTGATTTCCGCCACTCGATTGGTAAAATCGATCGTTGATTGCGTATTGTTTGATCCAGTTCCTGCGATTATAGGAACTTTACCAGCCACCAGCCTAACCGTTTCACTGATTAAAGTAAGCTTTTCTGATTCAGTTAAGGTAGGTGCTTCTCCCGTGGTACCACCAACTAGAATTCCTTGCGTTCCAGTTGCTAGTAAATGATTAACCAATACTTCCAGCCGTTTAAGGTCGAGTTTCCCTTGATCGTCAAATGGAGTGACCATAGCTGTAATTATTTCTGCATTTTTAAAATCCATTATTTTTCCTCCGTGTAACAGAACTTTAATTATCATCTATTTTTGATCAACACAATTGCATTATATTTTTACTATGAAAATAAATTATTTTATACCCTGTTAAGTCCATATTATAACACAACCATTTCTTCGATTAATAATAATTAAAATAAAAAAGCCCAGCATACCAAGCGGCATACTGGGCAAAAAATTTTAACGACGCAAGCCTAAGCTCTTAATTAATTCACGATAACGTTGCACATCGTTTTTACGTAAATATGCTAATAAATTACGACGATGACCAATCTTTTTCATTAATCCACGTTGTGAAGCATAATCTTTCTTGTGAGAACGAATATGATCATTCAGTTCATTAATATCAGCTGTTAAAACTGCAATTTGCACTTCAGCAGAACCGGTATCTCCATCATGAAGAGCAAACTTTTGCATAATTTCTGCTTTTTTTTCTTTTGAAACTGCCATAAAAAATTTCCACCTTTCAATATTGTCCTCCTTAATCCCGGTAAAGCGTCGGTGAATCTTCTATACTGAGATAAAGGAAATAAACGTACTTCAATATCATAACTAGATTTCGGGTATAATTCAAGTTATATATAACAAAAAATCTCAAAAAAGCTAAGTCAAGCAAATTTCCTTGACAGAAGCTAACATTTTTATTGCAATGTTTTTATAGCTCTTGTATAATAGCATATGTTGAAATTTATATGAAATCTACTGGATTCATGAACAATGGAGGTGAAATCTTTGCCTATTATCAAATCAGCCATCAAGCGCGTCGTTACTAATGAAAAGGCTAATGCTAAAAACTCATCACAATTAAGTGCTATGAGAACAGCTATTAAAAATTTTGAAAATGCTAAAACTGCAAACGCAGATAACGTTGAAGAACTTTATCGCTCAGCCGTTTCAGCAGTCGATAAAGCAAAATCTAAAGGTCTGATCAAACCTAATAAAGCTGCCCGTGATAAAGCTCGTCTTACTAAACGTTTAGCAAAATAATTAATGATCAAAAAAGTTGCGGAATACTTTCCGCAGCTTTTTTTTAAACTTTTTGAGTTACGTGATTAAGGTAACCTAATAATAATAATTGAAATAATTTTTCTGGATCCCTTTGACTAGTTTTTAATTGCTCCTCTAGCTCAACTAAATCCAAATACATTTGCCTTAATTGATCCTTTGAAAACTTCGGTATTTGTTGCACTGCCAATTTTACTCGATAAGGATGAACCTTTAAAACACTGGCAATATCTCCTTGTGCATACCCATGTTTCGTTAAAATCATAGTTTGCAATAATAATCGTACTTGCCCAATTAAGATTGCATTCAGTTTCAGTGGTTCTTCATGCTGTAAAAGAAGATCATGGTATAAATTAAATGCTTGTTCATTTTTTTGAGCTAAAACTAAATTGCTTAATTCAAAAACATTTTGTTCTAGCGTCTGTGGCACAAGTTGCATGACCATTAATTGATCAATTTTTTTAGTTTGCATTGCCGCAAGTTCTAGTTTTGGCAGTTCATTCATAATGACCGAATAATTTGCTTCCGTCTTCTTGATTAATATTTTTAGAGCCATTGGTGAAAAAGTAAAGCCATCCTTCTTTGCTTTTTCCACTACCAACTTTTGTACCTGATCTTCAGAAAGTATTCCGCAATCAATAATTGTTGCCTTTTGCTTAATTAATTTACTGATTTTTTTCCGAGAATCTAATTTTTGACCTGATAGATCAATCACTAAAGTTGATGTTGGCTCAGGTGCCTTTAAATATTTCTCTAAAGTAGCGACATCTTGTTCTAAGGCTTTTTTAGCCTTGATTGTCATTAAAAAGTTCGGATGCGACAAAATTGTCAATCGACGTTCACCAAAAAAAGGCACTGATCGTACATCATTAATCGCCGCTGCTAATAAATCACTCTCCAAATCAAAACGGCCTAAATTCATTGAGCGCTGTTCTGCTGGTATAACTTCAACTAAGTGTTCAATTACTTTAGTTCTCAAATAACTCTCATTACCCATAATTAGATAAACAGGTTTTAAATTTTTGTCTGTCAACTTTGTGTGCAACAATTCAACTGCTTTCAAAAATTAATTCTCCTTTTCAATTTTGGACTGCAACCGATATTTTTATTTTACCAGCGATTGGATAAACCTTAATCATCCCTTTTTCAGCTGTACAAACAAACGGGACATCAAAGTGTCTAAGCGTTGCTAGTGTCACCTGATTTGGATGTCCATAACGATTATTCTTGCCAGCGGAAATAATCGCTATCATCGGCTTTAATTGAGCAACGTATTCAAGAGCACTTGAAGTTTTACTTCCATGATGACCAGTTTTTAAGACTTTTGCACGCAATCTAGGATGACGTTGGATAACCTGTTTTTCACCCGGCTGATCAAGATCCCCGCTAATTATAAAACTAACATTTTCTAATTTAAACCACAAAGTAAGAGAATCTTGATTAGTCCCCGTACCCGGACCAAATGGATGAAGTAACCTCAATCCGGCTAACTGCTGATATTTAAGTGTACTGGCTGGCAATACTCGCTTGGGGTTGACTTCTGATTGTTTTAGCCGCCGAATAAATGATGGATTAGTTTGCATCCCATCTGGTACTATTATTCGTTTAAACTTTATTAGCTGTGCAATGCTGCTAAAATTTGCTGTGTGATCTGCGTCTTGATGTGTCAAAAACAAATTGTCAACTCTTGTTATCCCTTTACTCAAAAGATAATTAGCGACTACTGTTTCGCCATTTGTTTTACTGTGTCTCTGCCGCCAGCTTTCATGATAAAAAGAAACCTTTCCCCCTGTATCAACTAAAGTTAATGACTGGTTAAATTTACGTCTAATTAAAGTGCAATCCCCTTGACCAATATCAAAATAGACAACTTCATCATGTGTTGGAAAGCGAATTATAATTCCACAAATCAAATAGGCCATAATCAACATTGACCAAAGTGCTTTCTTCTTCTTAGAAAATTCAAGTAAATTTAAAATGATTATTGATCCTGCAACTAAGATTATTGGTGGTTTACCAAAAACCAATTCAGCTGGAAGCTTTGCTAACCAAGCAAAAATTGAAACTATCAAACTTAAAAACGAATTCATTGCAGCTGTAGTTACCGGCAACAAAGTTCCCAGAATTACTGCCGGTACAATCAACCAATCAAAAATTGGCATAATTGCAATTGTTAAAAACCCAGTTAATAAATTCCACTGGTAAGTATGCCAAAGAATCAAGGGAAAACTATAACAATTCAGCTTAAAACCCAATTGGATTTGATTCAAGTTACGGCTTTCCAGAAGAATAAACGTTAACAAGTAGCTTAACTGAAAACCAAGTGAAAAAATCAATAATGGTGCATAAATCAAATTAATTATAAGTACCAAGCTTTCTGCTGCTAATCCACTCAATTTAACACAAAACCGCTGTCCCAAAATAATCAGCCATGACATGAACACAGCTCGCAGTAAACTAGGTGACAAACCACCCAAGAAAGCATAAATTGGTAACAAAAATAGACAAAACCATTGATATGATTCTTTAGTAAACCTTAAATAAGTAAAGATCCATTTAAACACCCTTAGTAAATAAAAAACGTGCATCCCTGAGAGGCTGAATAAATATAATAATCCTAACTGATTAATTTCTTGAATTTGCTGATCATAATCCGGATTATAGTAACCAAGTAAAAGCAGTTGACTGTAGCTTTTTAAAGGATTGGAAAATTTCCCCAGATAATCCAGCAACTTAACACGTAATTCATGTAAAAAATCATTTAAACCATTAAGCTTATTGCGACTATCAAGTGGTTGATAACTTAATCTTGTCACAAATACCTGATTAACAATCAACTGAGCCCTTAGAAATCGACGATAATCAAATTGGTTCTCATTGGTTGGGCCATTAACTGCTTCAAATTCTCCTGAAACTTTTAACTTCAAAGCCTTCTTTTGGTTCTGCCACACGTTTTTTTCTGCAAAGCTCTTTATGCGATAATAAATTTGCAATCTTTGATTATCTTCTAGCCATTTTCCCTTTGCTTTAACTAAATCCCCATCAATCTGTATATCATCCGGCTCAACCACTAGATGCTGATTTACCAAATGATGCGTCTTATTTAAACATTGATTTTCTTGGATGGAATCCCAATAACCCAACCAGATCATCCAGCCAAATCCAAATAAAATCCATATCCAAATAAAATTTTTTTGGCTAAATGAGATTACTCTTATGCTTAAAACAACTAATAAGAGTACCCAAACTAAATTAAATTCAAAATAAACTAAAGTTAATAAAATGATTGTAACTACGGCCAAGAAAAGATAACGTTCGCTTATTTAGGTTTAACCGAACTGGCAACTACTTGTTTTCCAAGCAGCTGCAAATATTTGGAATCTAGTGTAACTTGTTCAACAGCAATTTTCTTCAATTTCATTAGTTTTAGAGCATAGTTATCATTGTGATAATTTCTTAAATAATATATCTTACAAATACCTGCTTGCAAAAGCATTTTTGTGCATTGCAAACAAGGAAAATCAGTAACATATATTTCAGCTTTGTCCGTAGCTATTCCAAATTTTGCACACTGCAAAACTGCATTCATTTCAGCATGAATTGTCCGCACGCAATGTCCACCAACTAAATAGCAACCATGATCGATACAATGATCATCTCCAGAAACCGAGCCATTATACCCCCCCGCAATTATCCGACGATCGCGCACTAAAATGGCACCAACCGACAGTCTTTCACAAGTACTCCTCAACGAGAGTAACATTGCTTGCATCATAAAATATTGGTTCCAAGGAATTCGCTTATCCAATTTTCCATCACCTAACTTTCCTGATTAATTTATAGTATAGCAGAAATCTAACTCACTCAAAATTTAATTTGAATCCATCCCAACTGTTAAACTTGCTGCCATCACTTCAAGAGTCTTATCTCCAATGCCACTAATGTTTTTTAAATCTTCTAATTTCTTGAAATTGCCATGCTCTTGTCGATAGTTAACGATTAATGCTGCTTTTTTTTCACCGATTCCATTAATTTGCATCAGTTGTTCTTTGGTCGCAGTGTTTAAGTCTAACTTACCAGTCGAAGAACTACTCTCAGTAGTTGATGCAGCTGTAGTTTGTGAAGCAACAGAACTGCTACTGCTATTACTCATAACTGGTGTTTGTTCCACTGTTGTAGGTAACTGACTGCTGCTCGCAGCAACTTCATTTTGAAAAGGAATATAGATGATTTGCTGATCATGTAACTGTAATGATAAATTAATGCGATTTAAATCAGCTGTTTTCAAAAGCCCTCCAGCCGCTTGTACAACATCATTCACTCGTTGATAATGGTTAACTTGATAAACTCCAGGTTTAGTTACTGCACCTTTAATATCGACCCAAAACTGCTTTACTTGATTTGAAGATCCCTTAGTTTTAGTTGTTACTGGATTTGATTTTGCAGTTTTTGAACTTTTCTGCTCCTGACTCCCTAAATCTTTCAATTCAGTTGCTTGGCTTTTCTGCCACCAGCTCCAACCAAAAAGTAAAACAATTATTCCTACAACGCCAAAAATTATTGCTTTTGTTCGGTATTCTTCGACCCAAACGCGGATTTTTTCCATCACATCCCCTCCCTACTAATTAAATACGTAATTTGTAAATTATATACACAAAATAAAAAAAACACAGACTAGTTGGAAAATACTTCAATTCATCATTTAAAGTATTTTCAAAAACTTGTCTATGCTCTGTTCTTTATTAGCCAACTATCTAGTATGCGCTAAATAGTTAACCGCCTGTGTTAAATTTTTAATTGGGACTATTTTCATCTTAGTTTTAATTCGCTTAGCTGTTTTTTTAGCTTCACGATAATTAGACTTCCCTGCTGGTGACAAAAAAATAGTAGCTCCTGCTTTGTTAGCAGCAATAACCTTTTTATCAATTCCACCAATTTGACCGACTTGACCACTTGCTGTGATCGTTCCAGTGCCAGCTATTTTCCGTCCCGCTTTAAGATTTCGTTGACTTAACTGGCTATACATTTGTAAGGCCAACATTAATCCCGCTGAAGGACCACCGATTCCATCCATATTAGCTTTAATTTGACTCTTAGAAGTAACACTAGTTTTCTCAACAAGAGAAATACCTATCCCGTGGCGTTTAGTTCCTGGTAAGACAACAATTTTACCATGTGCTATTTTGGAACTGCCCTGACGTAAATAATTTACTTTTACTGTCTGATTGGCTTTTTTACCAGCTAAATAATTAGTCATCCCAGTTAACGATGAAAAACTTTTACCATCAATCCTCTGAATTAAATCACCTACTTGAAGTTTGTTTTTAAATTCAGAATTTTTTAAAATTGATAATACATAGATACCTTGAAATTGTTGCTTAAAACTTTTCCCAGCCAATTTTAGCGCACTGATTTTAGCTTGGTTAATTGCGGTCTCCATATAATATTTTTGGACTAGATCAAATTCTTGATTGTCTCCTCCACCCGTTATTTGATTGCTCGGAATTCTTGAAGAATTTTGATCAAAAAAACTTGCGAGATACAAAAATGGCGTTGCTCGGGCTAATTCAACATAAGTCAACATTAATTTGCCAGGTTTTCGATCCCGCTGCTGAGCTACCGAAACATATTTTGCAACATTCTGCGCACTTCCAACAGTCTCTAAATAAACCGGTAACGGCCAAAAAGTTCCAGCTGCTAATAAAATTACTAACAAAATCATCAGCCACCAACGTTGTTTTTTTTGCATTAGCGCCCGAACCTTTCATGTAACGACTTAGCTACCGAAGTTGGAACCATGGTTGACAACTCTCCTCCAAATTGTGCAATTTCTTTAATATAACTGGAAGAAATTGCAGCTAATTCAGGCTTTGTAGGCAACAAAAGTGTTTCGATCTCTGGAGCCAATTGGCGATTCAATTCAGCAATATCACGTTCAAATATGAAGTCCTGTTCATTGCGAACCCCTCGAACAATCACTTTTCCGCCAACTTGTTTGACTGCTTCAATCGTCAGCTGATCTGTAGCGGCTAAAACTCTGACATTTTCCAATTTTTGTTCTGCTAACACCTGCTGTAACAACTTAACGCGCTGTTGAGCTGAAAATAAACCTTTTTTTGCAGTGTTTTTCATAACAAGAACAACAACTTGCTCAAACAAAGTCGCTGTGCGTTGAATAATATCCATATGTCCATTAGTAACTGGATCAAAACTTCCTGGAAAAACAGCAATCAAATTCACTCACCCCGTAATTGGTAAAAAGTAACTTCAGTAATTCCGTAATCAGCTCGCTTCCAAAGATTATACCCTACTACTTCAGTTGGCAATTGTGCCTCTTGGTTCGTTTCACAAATCACAATTGCAGCAGCAGCTAATAAATCTAATTCACGCAACAGTTGTAAAATTTCAAGAATTTTTTGTTGTTTATAAGGTGGATCTAAAAACACGTAATCAAATTTAAATTGATCATTACTGAAGACTTTTAAAATTTTAAAAGAATCCGCTTTAATAACTTTAAAACTCTTAAAATCTTTTGTTAAGCCAAGGTTATCCTTAATCGTCTTAATTGCCTGGTACTGACGATCGACTAACACAGCCTGATTGGCACCCCGTGAGACTGCTTCAATTCCCAAAGCACCGCTACCAGCAAATAGATCTAAGACTGTCCCGCTGATTTGACCACCCAACATGTTGAAAACTGATTCCTTAACTTTATCGGTAGTTGGACGAGTTTTAAAACCTGGCACTGCTTTTAACTTACGACCACGAAATTTACCAGCTATTACTCTCATCCGATTTTCCTACCTGTTTTGTATTTTTCACGGTCCTCATCTGTCAACTTATAATGAACACCTAATTCATCATCAAATGTTGTTTTTAACTGGGGACGTAAAGATAGTTGCACTTTTTTGACAAAATGCAAAGATTGAATTTTTTTAACCACTTCGGTCTCATTTTCCGTGTTAATGTATAAAACAACATACTTCATTTTACGTGAAACATAATGAATTGTGCCAAACTTTCTTAGTTGGCGGCTATTGCGTAAATGATACAAATAAACAATCAGCCCTTCACGTTTGTTTATTTCAAATTCCATTAATTTTCACCCTTACTACTAATAATAACCATGACACCATGTCCATAGGAAATGCCTAAGCGATAATGACTACTTTCAACAAAAGTATTTATCCAATTTTGCAACAAGTTATCTTGATCAAAGAATTTCGAACTACTGTAAATTGGTGCAATTACCCAGAGCCTAATATCATTTTGGGATACTCCCAGTGATTTTCGTTGCTTTTTTGTTAAATTTGATTGGCGTAAAAAAATTCCCGTTCTTTGATTAAAATTATCACTTAAAATATTTTTTAAGTGACGAGCTTGTTTAGCCTTTAACCATTTTTGCGGATTATGAGCCAATTTGTTAGCAACTGTGCTGGCAGTTTCAGTTAGATTTTGATCAAACGAAATTATTGTCCTATTTTGTTGTAGCCGTTTAGCATTAATTAATTGTAACAGATCTTCCGGCACCATTTGTTGTAATTGTGACCAGTCAACTTCTCCTTGATATTGTGCAGGTAAAGGAACTGGCGCCACTAAATGATATAAGTTTTTTTTCAGCAGAGTATCCGTATTTAGATATTCAAATGCGTATACTTCTTTGGTTTTTGGTTTCAGGTAAGCTACTGCATAACTGCCATTTTTGAAACTAATCAAGGGATGCTGATTCAAGTCCGTTTCGGACAATTCGTATTGAAAAGCCTGCTCACGATAATTGAATTTAAAATTGGCATATAAAGTTGTTAAACGTAATAATTTTTTAAATGTTAATCCAACCTTTAATTTTCCCTGAATTGGACTAGATCCAATTACAAAAATAGCTGCCACTTTTTTAGTATACTGGTCTATCCCAAACTTTAAATAATTCTGGCTATTTAAGTTATACAACCACCAATCTATATTTGAAGCACCACCAACCGTTGCTGATGGTTGTCCAAAATCAAGTAAAACTTCAGTACTTGATTTCCCAATATACGAAGCTGTTTTACTGGTCTTGAGTGCTTTAACTTTAGGTGTTGTCAATTTTATGTTGTTATCATTTTGTTGCTTTGATTTTGTGAAACGAGCAGAGTTTGTCAAATGTTGATCTCTCAAAGCAGTACTAAAATAAAAAAAACCTAAAATAAAAATTAAAACCCAAAGAAAATTAAGCAAACTTTTCCAGTAAAATTTTTTTTTCATCAACTTATTCCTTTATCGGTTCAAGCTCCAATAATAGATCTTGCGCTGCCAACACATCCCCTGCATTGACATAAACGTGATTAATTTTCCCAGCAAAGGGAGCCTTAATTGTTGTTTCCATTTTCATTGCTTCGGTAACCACTAACGGCTGTCCTTTAGTAACTGTCTGATTTTTCTTAACTAAGACATCAAGCACTGAACCACTTAGTGTTGCCCCAATCTGATTTGGATTGGTAGGCTCAGCCTTTAAAGATTGACTAACTTTAGCTTTCTGGCTACTATCATGAACCACAATCTGTTGCGGTTGTCCATTAAGATTAAAAAATAACGTCCGATTTCCTTCCTCATCAATTGAACTAATCGAGTTCAGCTTAATAATCAATGTCTTACCTTCAGCTACCCGAACGTACAAGTTCTCGTGATTACGCATCCCTTGATAAAAAGTTGTCGTATCTAACAAGCCTAAGACACCATACCGTTCAGCTGATTTCTCATAATCTAACAAAACATCTGGGTACAGTATATAGCTTAAAACTTCCTCCATAGTTGGTGTATGTTTAATTTTGCCTTCTAATTCGGTTGCTGCTGCTTCAAAGTCAACTGCCGGCGCTAAACTTCCTGGTCGAACAGTAATTGCTTTTTTACCTTTCAAGACTACTTGCTGTAATTCTGGTGGAAAACCACCAACAGGCTGACCTAAATCGCCTGCAAAGAAATTAACTACTGATTCTGGAAAGTCCAGCGTTTCACCCTTTTCTAAAATATTTGCTGCTGTTAAACTATTTTGAATCATGAAGAGTGACAAATCACCCACAACTTTTGAACTTGGAGTAACCTTGACAATATCACCCAACAACTGATTAACCTCACGATATTTCTGTTTAACTAATTCAAAATCTTCAATTCCAAGTGCTTTGGCCTGTTGTTGCAGATTAGAATATTGTCCACCAGGCATCTCTGTTTCATAAATATCTGTTTGCGGTGCAGTTATTCCATTCATAAAATCTTGGTAACAAGGTTTTACTCCTAACCAATAACGATTTATTTTTTCAACATTATCAATATTCAACTGTGGCTGACGTTTTGTTCCAGCCAAAGCATAATATAAACTGCTCATACTTGGCTGGCTAGTAGTTCCGGATAAAGCACTTGCAGCAACATCAACAATATCGACACCAGCTTTAACCGCTTGAACATAAGTTGCCACTCCATTACCGGTTGTGTCATGCGTATGGAGATGAATCGGTACATCAACAGCTTCCTTTAAACTAGAAACTAAAGCATAGGCCGCTTCAGGTTTCAACAAACCAGCCATATCCTTAATTCCAATAATTTGGGAACCCGCAGCAACTAAATCTTTTGCCAACCCTTGATAATATTTCAAATCATATTTGTGTTCCGCTGAATTGATAACATCTCCAGTATAACACATCGTTCCTTCAGCAATTTTTCCAGTATCCCGCACATATTGGATACTTTTTTCCATTTGCGCAACCCAGTTCAGGCTATCAAAGATCCGAAAAACATCAACTCCATCAGCTGCACTTTGCTGAATAAATCGTTGTAGGACATTATCTGGATAATTTTTATATCCAACAGCATTCGAACCACGAAATAACATTTGTAACAGCGTATGTGGCATTAATCGACGCAAAGCTTGCAATCTTTGCCAAGGATCTTCATGTAAAAAGCGATAAGCCACATCAAAAGTCGCACCACCCCAAACTTCGGCTGAAAAAATTTGTGGGATGGCCTCTTCATATATTTTAGCTGCCGGAATCATATCTTTAGTACGCATCCTAGTTGCAAACAAACTTTGATGAGCATCCCGCATGGTCGTATCTGTTAATAACACCTGTTGCTGGCGCTTGATCCAAGCTGTTACAGCCGGTACTCCTTGGCGATCTAAAATTTGTTTAGCAGATACTTCTTGTTCAACAGGAACAAAATCTTTTGCAATCCGAATATCTGGAACATACTTTTTGGACTGCTTTCCAATTCCAGGAAAACCATTAACCGTTACATCACCAATGTATTGTAACAACTGATTGGCTGTTTGTGGTTTGCGCTTGAAGATAAATAATTCCGGTGTTGAATCAATAAAAGTAGTATGCGCTTTACCAGCCCGGAAAACAGGATGATTCAAAACATTTTGCATAAATGGAATATTCGTTTTAACACCACGAATAATAAACTCATTTAAAACGCGATTCATTTTCATAACTGCGCCCTTAAAATTTCGCGAAGAAACACAGGCCTTAACCAACAGTGAATCAAAGTAAGGTGTAATAACAGATCCTGTATATGCATTTCCCCCATCAAGTCGAACACCATATCCACCAGGTGATCGGTATGTTTCAATTTTACCCGTATCTGGCATAAAGTTGTTTTCTGGATCTTCTGTAGTAATACGGCACTGAATTGCACAGCCATGGAAAAAGATTTCTGATTGATCAGGAATCATTAAATCTTTATGTAGATCTTCACCAGCAGCAATTAAAATTTGCGATTGAACAATATCAATATTGGTAATCATCTCTGTAACCGTATGCTCAACTTGAACTCGCGGATTAACTTCAATAAAGTAATAATTATCATTAGTAACCAAAAATTCAACTGTTCCTGCATTTTGGTAATTAACACTTTTCATTAATCGAACAGCCGCATTACAAATTTCTTCTCGCCATGCGTTATTTAAAACAATACTTGGAGCAAATTCAATCACTTTTTGATGGCGTCGCTGTACAGAACAATCTCGTTCGAACAAATGGATCACATTTCCATGCTGATCAGCCAAAATTTGCACTTCAATATGTTTTGGATTCTCCAAATATTTTTCAACGTAAATTTCATCGTCACCAAAAGATTGCTTGGCCTCACTGCGCGCTCGATCAAAGCTTTCATCAACTTCTTGTTCACTTTGAATAATACGCATGCCACGACCACCACCACCTAAAGCAGCTTTGACCATTATTGGGAACCCATGTTTTTGTCCAAATTTACGAACTGCTTCCGCTGACTCAACTGGTCCATTGCTACCAGGAATAGTATGTAAACCCGCTGCCAAAGCAGCCTCTTTAGCTTTTATTTTGTCACCAAAAATTTGTAACTGTTCCACTGTTGGACCAATAAAAACAATTCCAGCTTGGCGGCACTTAGCTGCAAACATTTCATTTTCTGCTAAAAATCCGTATCCGGGATGAATTGCATCTGCTCCTGTTTTTTTCGCAATCCGAATAATATCATCCATGTCTAAATAGGCTTCAATTGGTCGTTTACCAGCACCAACTAAATATGCTTCATCTGCTTTAAAACGATGAACAGATAGGTCATCTTCCTTAGCAAAAATTGCGACTGTCGCTAATTTCAGTTCATGACAAGCACGAATAATTCTAACGGCAATTTCACCACGATTGGCAATTAACACCTTTTTCATTAAATTCCCACCTTTGCATAAAAATTAATGATTTCTTCCAACTAATCTCATTCGACGCTGACGCATCGAGATATTCATTGCAATTCCTAAAGTAATCGATAAAACCAACATGCTTGAACCACCATATGAAACAAAAGGAAATGTTACACCTGTAATCGGTAATAATCCGGTAACTGCACCTAGATTAAAGAAAGTTTCTACTGCAAAAAAAGTTCCAATTCCATAACAAACTAATGTTTGATAATTATTCTTAGAACGAATTCCAATTAAGAAAATCCGTAAAGTTAACCAGGAAATTAATATTAAAATAACAGCAATTCCAACTACCCCTAATTCTTCACTAATAATTGCCATGATAAAATCGGTGTATGCCTCAGGTAAATAGCCCCTTTTTTGGATACTGTTGCCCAGACCAAGACCAAATAAACCGCCATTACTAATGGCGTAATATGAATTAATCAACTGCTGTCCACTTGATGCAGCCACTTTAAAGGGGTTATAAAAAGCGGTTAAACGACTATACATATAATTATATTTTGTACCAGCCAACGGATTCCAAAATCGCAGACCAGAAATTACAACTACTACGCTCGCAAAAAAGCCGCCTAGTAATAAGAAAGCTCTTCCTAAAGATTTGTAGGTGGCTTGACTTGCTAAATACATTACTAAAACAATCATAAAATTAATCGCAAAACCACCTAGGTCTGGCTCCATCAAAATTAAAAGCAACAGCAATGCCACTAGTAACCATGGCTTACGGCTAGCAGTCTGTAATGAATTCTGTAATGCAAGTTGTTCTCGATATGCAAGTAATTGAGCTACAAAAATAACTAAATACAATTTGCATAGTTCTGAAGGCTGTAAACTAAAAATTTTAAAATTAATCCAACCATTAGCCCCGTTAACCGCTTTGGTCATAAATTTAGCATAGACCAGCAATAATGCTAAAATACCAAAACCATAAATAATAAATTTCTTAGAAGTTAGTAATTCTAACCGCATCAAAGATGCAATAAAAAAGCAAATTAAACCCAAAAAGACATACAACATTTGCCGTAGTAAATAAAAATTAGTTGTCATTCCAGCATAGGACAAATTAATTGAACTTGCAGAATACACCATAACAATTCCGATAATACACAGTAATAAATAGGGAACGAATAAATAAAAATCAAAATAATTGAGTTTTTGTTTGATTTTTTTCATGCTTCTTAACAATTATTCATCCTCTCCAACCGTTGCATAAATATTAGCTAACCCTTGCTCAAGCTCTTGGATTAACAACTGACCCTCATCCGCAGCTAACACGCCACATTTTTCAGCAAGTTTTACTTCACAAGAAAAGCCATAAATTTGAGTATCTGCTACTTCTTCAAATGCCGGACATTTTGCCATACACAACACATTGCATTGTTTACTTAAATTTGATTTGATTTTAGCCGCATCTGCCGCAAGCACTGCCAACATTTCAGCTCTTGAAACCGACTCTTGCATTGCTTCAGCCCCTTTCCAAACTAGAGCAATTATATCATACAAACCAATTCCATAAAATCAAACCAATTATTCTTTCAAAAACCTCCCCTCTTAAAGTAATATTATGTCGCTAAAATTTGTGTTTTGCAATAAAAAGCTCATTTTGTTTTAATAATATTAAGATTTTACTAGATTAAAATAAAAAAGAGAAGACAGCTAACTATCTTCTCTAATCGCTAAAATTAATTAAACAATTAAGCGTTTTTTCTAGCTGCAGTTTTCTTTTGCTTAGCAGCTTTTTCACGCATGTTTGTTTCCAAAATTCGTTTGCGCAAGCGGATACTCTTAGGAGTGATTTCTAATAATTCATCCTCATTCAAGAATTCCAAAGACTCTTCCAAAGTTAAATGTGTTGGTTTCTTGATGGTAGCCGTTTGATCCTTATTTGATGAACGAACATTAGTCATGTTCTTACCCTTAGTAACGTTAACTGAAATATCACGTTCTCGTGAACTTTGACCAACTATCATTCCTTCATAGACTTCTGCACCTGGATCGACAAAAATCGTACCACGATCTTCAACACCCATAATTGCATAAGTTGTTGCTTTACCACGATTAATTGAAACTAACGCTCCATTGCGTCGACCTGGTTCCCAATTTTTAATAACTGGTTTATATTCAGAGAAAGTATGGTTAAAAATACCATAGCCACGAGTCATTGATAAAAATTGTGAATCATATCCAATTAAACCACGGGTTGGGGCCGAGAAAGTTAACCGCGTCTGACCATTGGCATTTGTTTCCATATTTTGCATTTCAGCTTTTCGCTGCGCTAATGAATCAATAACTGCACCCGAAAATTCATCTGGTGTATCGATTGTTACACTTTCAAATGGTTCACACATTTTACCTTCAACTTCGCGATAGATAACTTGTGGGCGAGATACAGCTAATTCAAAGCCTTCACGACGTAACATTTCAATTAAAATCGACAAATGCAACTCACCACGTCCAGAAACCGTCCATGCATCAGGTGAATCCGTATCTTCAACTCGCAAAGAAACATCTGTGTGCAACTGCACTTTTAAACGATCTTCCAACTTGCGAGCAGTAACATGATCACCTTCCTGACCAACAAAAGGCGAATCATTCGTCATAAAGGTCATCTGCAAAGTTGGCGGATCAATCCGCAATAATGGCAAACCTTCAGGGCGATCAACAGGACAAACTGTTTCACCAACAAAAATGTCTTCCATTCCGGAAACCGCAATCAGATCGCCAGCTTTTGCTTCTTGAATTTCCAATCGTTTCAAACCGAAAAAGCCAAAAAGCTTAGTAACGCGGAAATTCTTTTGTGAACCGTCAAGTTTCAAAACTGTAACCTGATCACCAACCTTGATCTTTCCACGGAAAATGCGGCCAATACCAATTCGACCAACAAATTCATTATAATCAAGCATAGCAACCTGAAATTGGAGTGGTTCATCTGAGTTGTCCACTGGAGCAGGAATTGTCTTCAAAATCGTATCAAAGATTGGATTCATAGTATGTTCTTGAGCAGCCGGATCAGAGTCGTATGAAGAAGTTCCATTTACGGCTGAAGCGTAAATCACTGGGAATTCAAGTTGGGCTTCATCAGCACCTAATTCAATAAATAAATCCAGTACTTCATCCACAACTTCTTCTGGACGAGCTCCTTCACGATCAATTTTGTTAATCACAACAATTGGAGTTAAGTGTTGTTCTAGGGCCTTCTTCAAAACAAAACGGGTTTGCGGCATCGTGCCTTCAAAAGCGTCAACAATTAATAAAACTCCATCAACCATCCGCATAATACGTTCAACTTCACCACCGAAGTCCGCATGTCCTGGGGTATCAAGAATGTTGATCTGTTTGCCTTGATACTTAACAGCAGTGTTTTTAGAAAGAATAGTAATTCCACGCTCTCTTTCAATTGCATTGGAATCCATTGCTCGATCATCAATCTGAGTATGTTCATCTAAAGTATCCGACTGTTTTAATAATTCATTAACTAAAGTTGTTTTACCATGATCGACATGGGCGATTATAGCAACATTACGGATATCATCACGTGTTTTCAAATTTTTTCTTCCTTTCAATTCAAGAGGTTTTTCGGCTTAAAAAACTTATTTATTTTCATGAAAACATATTATTCGGCTTTTTCATTTACTAGCATAAAAAAACTGTGACCCAACGTCACAGCTCCTGACTAATAAGGAGCTTGTGCCATCCTTACTATGTCTTCTTGAGCGTTCTTTGAAGCTACTAACACATCTACTGATGATAGCACATCAGGAATGTGACCGTCAATCGTTTTTACTGTCAAACCCAAAGTTTCAGCTAAAACTCTTCCCGCAGCCAAGTCCCATGGTTTCAAATGACTAACATAACCAACTGCTTGACCCGTTAGGACCCGAATAATTTGGATTCCTGCACTACCGTAAATTCGTACACCATTACTTGCCAGAGCAATTTTTTGCAAATTACAACGATTATGTAGAAGCATTAACGCTCCAGTTTCTAATAAGCCCTGATTCAGTGATAAATTAGCTGGTGGAAGTAATCTTTGTTGGTTACAAAAAACACCTTTTTCTGGTCCACCATGATATAAACAGTCATTCATAACATCATAGATATAGCCCAACTGACCCTGGTTATTTTGGTAAACGCCAATCATAATTGCAAAGTCTCGCCGAGTTTTGACAAAATTCATTGTTCCATCAATTGGATCAATAATCCACAAAAGTTGCTGTGGATCAAATTCGTCCAGTTTTGGATGTGACTCCTCACTAATAATTTGAGCTGTTGGAAAAACATTTTTAATTTGTGTCACCAAAAATTTTTCAATTTGACGATCAAGCTCAGTTACGAGATCATTTCGACTAGTTTTAGTTTCTACCATAATTTTGCGAGAAGAACTTGAGAAAACCATTTTTTTTGCCTGTGCTAGCCATTCCACCACTAAATGATCTATTTCGTTTTTTTTCATAATCTTTCCACCACCAATCCGAAAGTTATTCATTAAAGTGAACCTTGGCTTGGCGTTGAGCCATGACAAACTTTACCGCTCGATAAATACTGCATCCCGTTTCATTTTCAAATTGATGATCTAATTGTTTTTGAGTTGCTTTTGCAGGAACAATCTTCAAATAGGTTTGATATTTATCAAGAAAAAATTGTCGATCAACTTTTTTTTGATAAAGTTCCTCAACCAATCGATAAAATTCCGTAACTTGAATAATTTCTGCAATTGTCCATTCCTCAAGCAAAGGATAATTGGCATTTTCTTTGTTTACCAAAATTAATTTCCCCCATCAAAATTCTTGCTTAATCTGTTTGTATTATACACAATTTAACTTAAATGCGCTAAAATTAGTAGATATATATTTAAAAAAAGACGGAAAATAGACTATAATTATTACGTTTAAACTATTACTGGAGGTCATTTAATTGATTACAATGAAAAATATTATTCGTGAAGGCAACCCAACTTTACGAGCACGTGCAAAAGCGTTAACCTTTCCATTAACGGCTGAGCAAAAGCAATTAGGTCAGTCCTTAATGGAGTTTTTAGAAAATAGCCAGAATCCCGAAGTAGCCAAAAAATATCAATTACGTGCTGGCGTTGGTTTAGCAGCTCCCCAGGTTGATCAGTCAATCAGAATGACAGCTGTTTTGGTTCCTGACGAAAATGATCAACCAGTTTTCAAACATATATTGGTTAATCCCACAATTGTCAGTGAATCGGTCAGAATGGCAGCCCTTGCCGAGGGAGAAGGATGTCTTTCTGTTGATCGTGACGTTCCAGGCTATGTTCCGCGACATCAACGAATTACTTTGCGCTGGTATGACCTCGAAGGCAATAAGCATATCGATAAGCTACGTGATTATCCAGCTATTGTCTGCCAACATGAGATCGATCATCTAAACGGTATTTTATTCTTCGATCATATTAATGAACAAAAACCTTTTTCAACGGATGACAACACTGTTTTGATTGGTTAATAAATTATTGTTCTGCTCGATTGACATCTTGCACATAAGCAAAAGTTGCTTGATTTACAACAACCGCCACTTCCAATTGCAAATTGTTCTGATTTTCAATCCAGCAGTCCGAAACCACCAAAGGCTTCTTAGTGACCGGGGAAACTATTTGCTGTTGTTTCGCATACTCCTGAAGCAGTTGATTTAAATCAAGCTGTAATTGATCAACTTGTAGTTGATTAAACTGATACTTTAATTTAAATTGATACGCAAAAACATCAACATTATTTCCCCAAAAACTAACCACCGAATGTGAATTATGAACAATATTTTTTAACCATAAATCGCTTTTAGCAAAAGGATCATTTGAAATTTGTGGTAAACAGTTAGCAACTGCCAAGTCGCTGACTGTTTTATTTTTTTTAAACTGATTCAAACGATAAAAATGAATCGATAGCACCAGAAAAAAAAGCAAACATAAAATAATTAGTAAAATTATCCAAATCATAACGTCATTTCTCCTTTAAAAGTAATTATACCATTTTCACCAAAATTCCCGTGCAAACTTAGCCCACATTACCACCTATCTTTAAGCAAATGATAAAAGTATACTTATACACGCATCTATGCTAAAATGAATGTAATTATTGTGAAAACAATCCATGTTCGGGCGATGGTTGCCCTTGGCAGCTTAATTTTTTAATTAAAGGAGTTTTTTTTATGATTTTTAAAGTCTTTTTTCAATCTAGCAAAGATATCAATCCTCGCCGGGAAAATACTAACTCGCTTTACTTGGAAGCTGAGTCGGAAGTTGAGGCGCGAAAAATTGTTGAAGAGCAAACAAACTACAATATCGAATTTTTAGAAGGACTCAGCCCCAAAGCCCTTGAATATGAACAACAAAGCCCCCATTTCAAAATTATGGAGTTTAATAAATGAAACGACTGTCAGTCAGAAATAACGAAACAGCCGTTTTTGCCGTTGGCGGTTTAGGTGAAATTGGTAAAAATACTTATGGGGTCCAATTTCAGGACGAAATCATCGTAATTGATGCTGGAATTAAGTTTCCCGAAGATGATCTTTTAGGAATTGATTATGTCATTCCTGATTACCAATATTTAGTGGCTAACCAATCAAAAATTAAAGCATTGGTTATTACGCATGGTCATGAAGATCACATTGGTGGAATCCCTTATTTATTAAAGCAAATCAATGTTCCTGTTTATGCAGGTCCGTTGGCACTTGCACTCATTAAAAGCAAACTAGAAGAACATGGATTGCTAAGAACTACTGAGTTGCATGAAATCAACGAAGATTCTGTTTTAAAATTCCGCAAAACCAGTGTTTCATTCTTCAGAACTACTCATTCAATTCCAGATACGTTAGGGGTTGCAGTCAAAACACCAAGTGGAACAATTGTTGCTACTGGTGATTTTAAATTTGATTTAACCCCTGTTACTAACCAACCACCTAATTTGCAAAGAATGGCAAAATTAGGTAGCGATGGTGTCTTATGTTTATTATCCGACAGTACAAATGCTGAAATTCCTAATTTCACTAAATCTGAACGTTGGGTTGGTAAATCTATTCGCCGAATTTTTGAACGAGTTGAAGGAAGAATTATATTTGCAACGTTTGCTTCAAATATTTCACGAATCCAGCAAGCTGCTGAAGTTGCAGTGCTTAAAGGACGTAAAATTGCAGTTTTTGGTCGCAGTATGGAAGCAGCAATTGTTAATGGTCGTGAGCTCGGTTACCTAGACATTCCTGATGATGCTTTAGTTGATGCCCATGAAATTAATAGTTTACCAGCCAATAAAGTTATGATTTTATGTACTGGTTCTCAAGGTGAACCTATGGCGGCTCTCAGCCGAATTGCAAATGGAACCCACCGTCAAGTTAGTATTCAACCCGGAGATACCGTTGTCTTCTCTAGTCTGCCTATCCCTGGTAATACCATCAGTGTAAATAAAGTTATTAATGAGTTAGAAGAAGCTGGCGCTGAGGTAATTCACGGTCGGATTAATAATATCCATGCCTCTGGTCACGGCGGTCAGGAAGAGCAAAAATTAATGCTTCGGCTAATTAAACCGAAATTTTTTGTCCCCGTTCATGGAGAGTATCGCATGCTGAAAATTCATACCGAATTAGCTGAAAAATGTGATGTTCCGCAAGATCATTCATTTATTATGAAGAACGGTGATGTTCTAGCTTTAACTAAGAACGAAGCTCGGGTCGCTGGACATTTTAATGCTGGAGACGTTTACGTTGACGGTTCAGGAATTGGTGATATTGGTAATGTTGTTTTACATGAACGACGAATTTTAGCCCAAGAAGGTCTTGTTGTCGTTGTTGCAACGATTGATTTGAAACAAAAAGAAATCTTAGCTGGTCCTGACTTGCTTTCACGCGGCTTTATTTATATGCGGGAATCTGAAGAATTAATTGAACGTGGTAAACGTCGATTGTTCCATACGATTCGGCGGGCAATTGCCAAACCAGACGTCACTGAAAAGTCGTTGCGTGAAGCTATTATTAACGACTTAAAATCTTTTCTTTACGATCAAACTGAGCGTCACCCAATGATCATGCCAATGCTAGTTTTAATCTAACTAATATTAAATATTATTAGCCAAACAGTTTCCTTTAATTTGCAGATTAATTATTTTAACAAAACATCTGCTGTCGATTATAAGAAGCTGTTTTTTTATTGGAATATTTATTAAGATTTGCTAATTTTGTCACCAGATTTCCTTAATTTACCTTGTAATTAAACTGTAACATTGCGTATAATTAGCTGGTGGCTATTTTTAGAAGGGAGCATCATTAACTTTGAAGAAATTCTTATTCTTAATTGAAACCCAAAATAAAACAACTGATGCAATGACTATTTGGCAAACGGTTAAACCCTTCTTTGAACAAGAAAATATTTCTTATCAAATTAAAAATGTTATTAGACTTGATCAAATTAATCAGTTGTTAGAGAATAATTCGAAGGACAAAATTATCGTCACTATCGGTTCATTGAATTTATTACTGCAATCAATTTTAATTTTAGATACTCTTAAGGTGAAACATTCAGCTCAACCAATTTCATTCATCCCCACCAAAGAAACCAAAAGTTTGGCTAAGTCAATTGGTTTAGCTGAAGATCCAAGTTTGGCAGTTAAGCAAATCATTGCGGCCTTTCAACCGGTCTTCGTTAATTTAGGACAGATTGAAGAAATGAATCATCGTGGTCGCTGGATTTTTAGTCATGACTTCTCGTTGGGACTTGGAGCTTATGCTGCAAACGTTGTTAAGGATACCTCCCTCGCTGGTCATCTAAAACCTGTACCATTAAAAAAAAGTTTAAATCTTTATGGACGCTTAACTGCTATTATTGACCAAGAACCATTCAATGTCACTCTTAGACTAAATCGAAAATATTTTTTCTTTAAACATGTTTTCGCCGTTAAATTAAGTAATCAACCAAGCTCTGCTGATAATCCAATGGATGCTGCCGACATACCATTGCAATTAGAAATAATTACTAGTTTGAATTTCTTTACATTTATACTCTATGAAATTTCACGACGGTTAAAATTAACGCCTTATCTACCCTTTTCACATTATTTTACAGATTCGCAAATTCAATTGACAACAAACTCCTTAGAATTTGGTGAATTTGATGGGCAACAGTTACGCAATCAATTTTATGATTTGATGATTAAGAGTTTTCAATATCCATTCTGGTTTGATCCTGACAATTTATCACTTGCTGAAAAAAACAGTTGAAGCTGAGATAATCAAAGCTTCAACTGTTTTTTTCTTTTTGTTGCTGGAAGTCTGTGGGCGTGATTCCATTCATTCCAATTAGCGGATCAATTTGCCCATCTACAATTAATTCAGCCGTTAAACGGAAATTCCCATCTTTTGGAGCATCAAGTTCAGTAACATCTTTTTTAGCTGAACTTGGTTTCAAAGCACCTTTTTCTTCTGCGACTACCTTAGTTTCCAGAGTTAATTCGGTTTGTTTTTTCACCTTCCCAATCGGCTTAATTAACTCTCCTATTCGTTGCTGTAAACTTGTCTGGCGATTAACAGCTAAATGAGCTACTGCTTCTTGATATGCAACCGGTTCTCCCAGTAAAACAAGTAAGCTTTTTGCACGAGTAACCGCAGTATAGAGCAAATTACGGTTTAGCATTCTCCGATATTGACGCACCAATGGTAAAATAACTAATTTAAACTCACTGCCTTGAGCTTTATGGATTGAGATGCAGTAAGCTAACTTAATCTTTAACCAGTCCTTACGAAGATAAGTCACTTGATTGCCATCAAAATCTAAAACCAGTTTATCTTGATGATCTTCATTATCTTTTTCTTTTGCTAAAATAATTCCTGTAATTCGACCTAAATCACCATTAAAAACATTAAATTCCGGACTGTTAACTAAATGTAAAACCTTGTCACCAATTCGAAAGTGCTGTTGATTAAAAATTACTTCTTTAGAACTTGAAGATGGCGGATTAAGCAATTGCTGCAAAACCTGGTTTAAGTGATCAATTCCAGCGGAGCCTCGATACATCGGAGCTAAAATCTGGATATCACTCAAAGGTAACTGTTTTTTTTGCGCATGTGTAATAATTTGCTGTACAGCTACTTGAATCTGATTAGCTTGACAGGCTATGAAAGACCGATCTGGCTGATTTTTAAAAGTCGTATCGGGCAGCTTCCCCTGCTTAATCGCATGAGCTAAAGAAATAATCGAAGAAGTTTTCTGTTGACGATATATTTTGTTTAAACGAATTTGTGGCAACTGTGAACAAGCTAGCAAATCAGCAAAAACCCTTCCCGGACCGACCGATGGCAACTGATCCTGATCACCAACCAAGACCAATTGCATTGATGGTGGAACTGCTGCCAGTAATTTATTAAATAACTCAGTATCGACCATTGACATTTCATCAACAATCAAAAGTTGCCCTGATAAGGTCAAATCTTGCTCACCAGATTCTGGTGCATCACTTCCGTTAAGACCCAATAATCGATGAATAGTTGCTGCAGGAAGTCCAGTTGTCTCTTTCATTTTTTTTGCAGCTCGACCAGTTGGTGCTGCTAATAAAATTGGAAAATCCTCATCTGAATACTCATTAGGATCGAGTGATAAGTCATGTAAAGCTGCAAAACTAGCCACAATTCCATTAATGATAGTCGTTTTCCCGGTACCCGGCCCCCCAGTCAATAGAAACAATCGATTTTGCAAAGCCTGACCAATCGCCTTTGCTTGTTCAACACCGTAACTAATCTGTAATTGACTAGCTATCTGGTCAACAAGTTTAGGTAAAGCTTCTAGTTGTTCAGCCGAAAGATCAACTTTTTTGGTCAACAAATTCTTGAGATTCTCAGCAATTTTCCACTCAGCTTCATAATAGTAACGTAAATAAATTCGATGATCTTCAACCACAATCCTACCGCTGCTAGCTAAAGCTACTAGTTGTTCAGCCACTTGCTGATCCGACAAAGAAACTCGGCGACTATTTAACAACAATGACATTGCTTGTTCTAATACCGTCTCAGCATCCGTATAAATGTTGCCTGATGTATAGCAGCTGTCAAAAACACTTTGATATAATGCAGCTTGCAAACGCTTGGGATCATCTGCTGCTAACTCCATTTGTTCAGCTATCTGGTCCGCTCTTTTAAAACCAATTCCATTAATTTCCAAAGCTAGTCGATAAGGATCTTGATGTAAAACATCCAAAGTCTTTTCCCGGAAATGATTATAAATTGTTGCTGTCAATTGATTACCAAAGCCAAAGTGGTTCAACTCAATAACAACCTGCTGCATTCCATTGTCTGAACGTAGATTTTCTAGCAATGATTGTTGTTGTTTTGGTTTCAAGTTCAATTGCTTTAAAACATTCTCATCAGCCAAAATCTTTTCAATTGCTTGATCACCCAGTTGAGCAACAATTTTTTCTGCTGTTCGTTGACCGATTCCCGGAAAATTTTCACCGGCCAAATAATTAATAATTCCCGTCCGCGTTGTTGGAAGCTGACTCTGATAATTATTTGCCTGAAATTGCTGACCATAACGCGGGTGTTCAACCAGCTTGCCGCTAAATTGATATTCTTCACCTTCATTAACTTCAGCAAAATTGCCAGTAACAACAATTTGATCCTCATCCCATTTGAAACTACTATTAGATACTTTTACTTGAATCACTTTATAGAAATTTTCCTGGTTTTCAAAAAAAATTGCTTGAATCTTACCAACTAATTTTTGTTCACTGGCGCTATCATTTATTGCCATCATCAGACTCTTTTCGTTCAGCCTTTACCTGCTTAGCCAGCAAGAGACGTTCAATATCAGTTAAACGCTGCTGTTGTTGAACAAACTTTTGCGGATTAATTCGTTTCGCCTGTGAAAAAAACCGCTCACCGTCACGATGCAGCACCATTTCGATAATTCCACGTTGAAAATTAGCTTGAAAGTTCGTTGCACTAACCGCTAAAACACGATCAAAGTAGTTAGCTGCTTGTGTTAATTCCCCTAAGGCCAGCAAACTTTCAGCCACTATTAAACATGCGTCAGTTTGATTCTTGCCAGTCTGCTCAGCAACTGTCAATCCAAAAACTAGCGCCTGTTGATAGTTCTCTTGTGCATAATAAGTTTGTGCAATCATTAAATATGCCGCTGCTTTAAGCTTAGGCTGTTTAATTTGTTTAAAGTAAGCTTGAGCTTCTGGATACATCCCTGCCGCATACAAAACATTTCCTAACCCATAAAACAATAAATCTAATGACAAATGTTCCTTAGTAAAGAAATTAATTGCTCGTTTAAAAAGTTCCTCAGCTTGCTGATATTGTTTTGCATCGGTTAATAACATTCCCAAAGCATAGTAGTTCTCCGCATTTTTGGGTTGTTGATCGATTGAGCTAATCAGACGTTCTACTGATCTATTTAGTTTTTCTGTTGACTTTTTTTTATTGTCTGCTTGATCCGAAGCCATTTTTTCCTCCTTAAACAATATCTGATGCCGTAATTTCCCGTTCAAGATAATCTGTTTTATTCCAAGCTAAACATTCAAATTTTTCATCAGTAGTTGTTTTCAAGATAGTCGTACTCGTGTTTGCCAATCCGCCATTAGCTCTTAAATCGGCTAATGAATAGCCTAATAAATGACGAATCTCTGCACATAATGCTGCTCCATGACTAACAAGTAAAACATTTTCTTGTGGATGCGCCGCCACAATTTGTTCAATTGCTGGTGTCATTCGTTGAAATAACTCAGGAAAACTTTCACCTGCTATTTTTTTGGCTTGGTATTGATCAGCATGATGCCGAAAAGCTGCTAATTCTTGGGGATATTTAAGGGCAACATCACTAAACTTCATGCCCTCCATCTTGCCTAGATCAAATTCGCGCAAGCCCGCCACTGATTGAACTTGCAACTGCTGTGGTAATTCTTTAGCAATTTCAGTAGCTGTTATACGTGCCCGCTGAATCGGACTACTATAAATCGCACCAAATTGGTACTTTTTTAAAAAATTTACCAATTGTTTGATTTCTTGATAACTGCTTGGCAGCAATGGTGAATCTCCGTGAGCACCCTGATAGCGCCCCTCTAAATTCCATTGTGTTTTGCCGTGCCGAATAAAAAATAGCTTCGTCACTTACAAAGCCCTCTTTCTGACTTATTTTCAAATGCCCAAATTTACAAGTTTAAAACTTCTTTATCTCCTATTATCTAATAAAGTGACCAGCCCTGACAAGTGGCTGGTCACCTTTTATTAATTAATTAGGGGATTTTAAACATACTGTAAGACTCGTTCTTTTTGATAAGCATGATCAATCGTGGCACTTCCCAAACATTCTGCACCATCATAAAAGACAACTTCTTGACCCGGTGTTACCGCTCGAGCTGGTTGATCAAAAATAACTTGGACTTTCTGGAAATCTTCACTTAATTTGACTGTGACTCCGCAATCTTTTTGTCGATAACGAAACTTAGCTGTACAGTGAAATTCACGACCATACTGATCAATTGGAGCAATAAAGCTGACCTTGCTACCATCCAACATATCAGCATACAAATGTGGATTATGATATCCTTGACCAACGTACAAAGTATTGCTTTTCAAATCTTTGCCGATAACAAACCAAGGGTCATTGCTGATTCCATTTCCACCAATTCCCAATCCACGCCTCTGTCCAATTGTATAGTTCATCAACCCATAATGTTTTCCCTTGACTTCGCCGGTCAAAGTTTTCATTAAACCCGCTTTAGCAGGTAAAAATTCACTTAGAAATTTGCTAAAATTACGTTCGCCAATAAAACAAACTCCCGTTGAATCTTTTTTATGAGCCGTTGCTAAACCCGCTTCTGCAGCTAAGCGACGAACTTCTGGCTTTTCAATCTCACCAATCGGGAACATCGCTTTTTGCAGTTGCTGCTGCGATAATTGACTAAGGAAATAGGTCTGATCTTTATTACCATCAGCACCGCGCAACAAATGAACTGTTCCATCTGCATCACGTTTTAATCGCGCATAATGCCCCATCGCAATATAGTCAGCATCTAATTCTAATGCGTAATCTAAAAAGGCTTTGAATTTAATTTCCTTATTACACATTACATCTGGATTAGGAGTCCGGCCGTGCCGATATTCATCCAAAAAATAAGAAAAAACTCGATCCCAGTATTCTTTTTCAAAATTAACTGAGTAATAGGGAATGCCAATTTTATTTGCAACCTTAGCAACATCTTCATAATCTTGCGTCGCGGTACAAACCCCACTATCATCGGTATCATCCCAGTTTTTCATGAAGACACCAACAACATCATATCCCTGTTTTTTTAACAAATAAGCCACTACTGAAGAATCAACGCCGCCACTCATTCCAACAATGACTCGCGTTTGACTTTTTGCTTTCATAACACTTTCACCATCACTTCATTTAGATTCTGAATCCACGATTGAAGGTCGCGTTATTTCAGTAGATTTAATTATAGCGAGCATCAGTAAGTTTGACAAGTTAAGTTCTTCAGTCAGCTTATTAATTGAATGACCTTTCTTTCTATTAACTGGTGCAAAACATAGTCTAACTGCTCCAAAAGTTGAGAATCATCTTTTTTGAATAGATTAACTTCCTGTAAACCATTCGCACTCGTTGTCGTTAATTTAAATGTTCTTAAATCAGAACTGATTGCCATTTTAAGTTTGAAACTATTGTTAAAGCCAGCATTAACATCTAGTGGCCGCTCTAGCACAAATCGACCATTTTTAGACTCAACAAAACCAATATCGCGCAGCGTATATTTTTTAACTGCCGGATTCAACTCAAAAAGTCGTTGATCTCCCAGTAATTTTACTTGCTTTTCGTAGGCCATTTTATTAACTCCGTTTCAATTTCTGAGTGATTTTTGTTAAAACATCAACTAGATAAGTAATATCTTTCGCTGTGTTCTGGCTGCCAAAACTAAATCGCAGTGATTCTTGCAGTCGCGGACTAGTTGCACCATACATAGCAGTCAAAACATGTGATGGTTCAACACTACCCGCAGTACAAGCTGAACCAGCAGAAGCCGCAATCCCATGCAAATCCAAATTTGTCAATAATGGAACTGATTGGCATCCCTTAAACCACAAATTCAAAACATGCTGCAATTTGTCTGGTGACTGTCCGCCGTTAACAGCAAAATCAACTCCATTGGTTTTCAATCCCCGCAATAATTGTTGCTGTAATTCAGCATATTTAGCTTGTTTTACTGCTTTTGTCTTTGAATCCAATAACGACACCGCCTTAGCAAAGCCAGCAATTGCTGGAATATTCTCTGTCCCTGCTCGACGTTTTAATTCCTGATCGCCACCCTTAATTAGTGAAGGAATTTTAACCCGATTCGAGCGATAAAGGAAGCCTAAAAACTTGGGCCCGTTCAACTTATGGGCTGAAGTTGAGAGCAAGTCAATTTGATCTGCTTGCACATCAATATCTAATAGTCCATAAGCTTGAACTGCATCTGTATGAAACCATGCGTTTGAGGCAGCCACAATTTGGCCGATCTCATGAATTGGTTGATGACTACCAACTTCATTATTTCCCATCATAATCGAAACTAGCGTCGTATCCGGTCGCAATGCCTCTTTTAAATCTGCCAAGGAAATTAACCCCTGCTGATCGACTGGTAAATAAGTTACTTCAAACCCCAACCCTTCTAGATATTTCAGAGGTTTTAAAATAGCTTCATGTTCAATCGCAGTCGAAATCAAATGTTTTCCCTGACTTTGACGAGCTAAGGCTGTTTCAATGATTGCCGTATTATCACTCTCAGTTCCACCGCTAGTAAAAACAATCTGATCATCTTGGGTAGCATTAATTGATTGAGCAATTAAATGCCGACTATCATCCAAAACTTTACGTGCCTGGCGACCAAAAAAGTGGACACTGGATGCATTACCAAAAACTGTCCTCATGGCCTGAGTCATTGTCTCAATGACGGCTGGATCCATCGGAGTCGTTGCCGCATTGTCTAAATAAATATGTTCCACGATTATTACTCCTTGTTTACTTGCCTGTTATTTCTAAATTATTGGGCTTGATCAGTCAAAAAATTCAAAATCATCGCTGCTGAACGATGACCAGCTTCAATTACAAATTCATCAAATGATTGACTGGCCTGCCCATCAGCTGTGTCTGACATTGCTCTAACAACTGCAAAAGGTTTTTTAAATTGATGGGCTGCTTGACCAACTGCTGCCCCTTCCATCTCACAACTTAGAGCATTCGGAAAATTTTGTTTAATTGCTGCAATAGCCGTTTCACTAGCAACAAATTGATCGCCAGAAACAATTAAACCCTTTTTAACATTCAAAGTAGTTCTAGCAGCAGCTTGTTCTAACTGACGTGCTAACATTTGATTAGCTGCAAAGCTAACCGGTTGCTGTGGCAATTGGCCAATATGATATCCAAAAGCAGTTGCATCAACATCATGATACGCAACTTGATCAGCAATCACTACATCACCTACCTGTAATCCCGTTGCGATTCCACCAGCTGAACCCGAATTAATCACTGCATCAACCTGAAATTCAGCAAACAATAAGGCTGTCGTCATTCCCGCTTGAACTTTGCCAATTCCTGAACGAGTTAAAACGACCTTCTGTTGCTGACAATAACCTTCATAAAAATCAATTCCGGCAATTGTCGTTTCTTGACAATCCGTTAAGGATGCTCGCAAATCCTTAATTTCTTCTTCCATTGCACACAAAATACCATATTTCATAATTTAACCCTCTTTAGAAATTAATAAAAATCATAAAGCAATATACTAAAATAATTGCTACTACCAAATAAAAGATTATCCAATTTAAGCGACGGGCCAATCGCTGATGACTGGCGTTCACTTTTTCTGCTTTAGTTTGCCTTAGATGAGCTGTCCGACTATAGTTAGTTTCATCAACAGTTTCATTAGATTCAATTGGCTTTTCTTCACCCGGCGTTTCTTCCAAATGACGACCATGGTGCTGTCTAAAAAATTGGGAAAGTTTCAATAAATCATCCTTTCGCTTGAGTCTGAAGCAATTTCCAATACCAAACTGCCATTAAAGTTTTGCTATCACAAATTTCACCCTGCTCTACAGCCTGATCAGTTTCTTCCATAGTTAATTCAACCAATTCTAAAAATTCATCTGCATCTTGTGGTAATTTTTTTTGCACTGGTTGTAAATCATGAGCTAAATACAAATACATTTTTTCATCCGCAAAACCAGGGGAAGTGTAAAAAACAGCAATTTTTTCCAATCTTTTTGCTGTCAGTCGAACTTCCTCGTTCAACTCACGTTCGGCTGTTACAGAGGGACTTTCATTAATCTCGATTTTCCCTGCTGGAATTTCTAAAGTCGTCTTGCTTAATGGTTGTCGCCATTGCCGGACTAAAATCAGCTTATCTTGAGCCGCAGTTAAGCAGAGTAAGGCAACAGCACCGTGATGACGGACAATTTCTCGCTGTGCTGTTTGACCATTGGGAAGCTCAACCGTTTGTTCTTCCAAATTAATGATTCGACCATGATAAATTGATTTAGTGGTTAATACCTTTTCTTCAAAGTTCACTTTTTTTCAACCCCCTGACAAAGTTTTCATAAGCCTGTTGTTCACCAGTTTCTTCCCAAGTAATTGCCTTAAAATCTCCTTGAAGTGCATCAGCCAGTGGAACAGTCACCTTGGCTACAAAGGTTGCATTGCCAATCAATGAAATCCAGTAAGATTTATTCGAACGCTGATGTGCCACTGTTTTAACCATTCCACCAGGATTTTGAACTTCGATTTGCTGTTCAAAATTTTGCGGCTGATATAATAAAACATACATTAAGCTAGCAGCTGACATTGCTGTACCACAAGCATTGGTGTAACCCACACCACGTTCATAAGTCCTAACAAAAATTTTATTTTCTGCCAAAATTTCAACAAAACTGACGTTAACTCCATCAGGAAAATATGGATTTTTGCCATCATTTAGATAGCTGGCAATCTCACCTAATTTAGAACCAATCAATTGCTGATGACTTACAAAAGCAATCAAATGAGGATTAGGTACCGCAACAGCTGAAAATTTAAAATCAGTTGCTATTTCTGGTAATTCCTGATTAATTAATTTCTCTCGCCCTGCAAAATGCATTTTCAAATCTTTAGCAGCAAAACTGACCGGTGAAATTTCTGCAGCAAAAACCTTTACTTGTGGCGCAAAATCGGTAGATTGTTTAACTTGCAAATCTGCATACATTGTTTGGACCTTAAAAGTTGCCTGCTGGTTTTGCAAACTTAAATAACGAGCAACTGTCCGTAATCCATTACCACACATACTAGCTTCGCTGCCATCAGCATTGATAACTCGCATTCTGCCAACTGCGGCTGATTCCTTTGAACTAGCACCAACTGCCAAGACACCATCTGCTCCACCATGCAAACCAGTTTTTCGATTACAAATTTTTTCTGCTAGCAACTGCAATTGACTTTCAGCTAGCGGCTGCTTAAACTGTTGCTGATCTAAAATAAAAAAATCATTTCCTGAACCATGAACCTTGAGTAACTTCATACTATTTCCTCCGTGTTATCTTGCTTGAATTATCAACAATCAGATTCTGTTCATATAATATCATATTATACAACATTCAGTTAAAAGCACTCAAAAAGGAGTATGTGTCAAGTTTCTCTCGGTAGTTCCAAAAATTGAATCTTTTCTCATCTTAACTATTCTAAAAGATCTTTGCTAGTCTTCCAATCGCCGAACTGCTTGGCGCATCTTGAACTATCCTACCTTGCAGAACTCCTATATGCGGTGCCTGGACTTTCTCAAAAAGCTTGAGACTTGATAATTTGTCCTTAACTTGATGGGTAAATCGTTTTGCCAATTCCTTAAATCTCATTGCTTCCACCAATCCTTCATTCTGTTGCGCATCAATAATTCGCAACATTGCTTTTAACCCGGCCTTACTCCATGATCTTCCTTGACGTTTTAAACGATAGGTGTATCGACGATGGTTACTTTCGCAACTTCCTAATCCATTGGGCTTCTTTACCCCTCGTAACTTTGCTGGCTTAATATATTGCCAATTCCGCTTTAGGTAATTCTCTAGTTTCCGTAATGCCATTCGCTTTTCTTGACCAGCTTGATCTTCTTTTGTTATTCTGCTTTCCGCAGTATCTAAAATCACTCTTACCTGATCCCAATTCCAAGAATAAACAGCTTTCTTCATCGGCTTTATTAACTCAAAATCAAAACTAAGTCTTTCCTGAAGCTTACGGTTCAAATGATATTGATCCAAAAAATGTTCTTGCTTAAGACAATCTGGTGCCAACTCTTTGAATACCTCAGCTTCATAACCACTGCCATTGTCACTTCCAGAAATAATTATCGTCTTCTTTAAATCATAATGAGCCTGTAGATATTCACTTACTTCTTTCATTGCCTGTTGACGATCAAGACTACTGATGATATGACGATTAATCAGTTCGCGGCGCTTCCCATTCTTTCGTATCCCTTCATAAATCTGAAAACGATGGACAAAAAGATTCCTTATTTGTCGATTATGATGAAATGCTTGCTGCTTAACGCTGAAGGCATCGCCTTCTAGATAAAGAATCATTGGTTTATTTTTTCCCACAGTATCATTTATTCCCTGCTGCCGCTGATAATTATCTATCCGTGCACCAGCCTCTTTAATAACACCGGCAACTTTTTGATGACTCATTGATATTGGAGTCAATAAATTTACTGCACTTGCCACCGTGCGCATAACCCCCTTGGAAGCTAAGCCCGATACTCGCGCTAATAGTAAAGGTGAATAGCGTTTGCGTGGCTTGATTCCTAAATGTCTATCTAACAAATAGACATGATAACCACCTGTTTCTTCTACCAACCGACGTTTAAAAGTTACTTCACCAAAAAGAAACTGAATTGTCCTTTGATCCCGTCGCAGCACTTTTACATTTGCATCTTTTTCTAACTCTTGATCCAACTGTTCTAAAGAAGTTCCTAACGCTTCGCATAATAAGCTTGAAAATAATCGTAGAATTTTAAGCTCTGCTTCCAATAAATCATTTGAACTCTTTAAAATTTCCACAATTTCTGATACAATTTCAGTCATAGAGGGCCGCTCCTTCTCCTTGTTTTTAGTTGATTCAATTAGAAGGATAGCGGCCTTCTTTTTATTTGAAAACCCCTTACTGAGAAAAACTTTACCTAACCAAAAAGGACTGTGACAATATTTTGTCCAGCCCTCTTCTCTTATAGAAACAAAATTTATTTAATCTGTTAAGCCATCTGTCAAAGCTGCAGGATATTCAGTTTCAACCAATTTAGCACAGCGCCCACATAGTTGTGGTAAATTAGCATCACTGCCCACGTCAGTTCTAATCATTCGGCAACGAGGGCAAACTTCCCCCGCGGCATGTTCAACCAAAACGGCTCGATCACGATACTTGATCGCATTTGCTGGAGCAGCTTCAAAATCTTGAATGTCCAACGCTGAAATAATTAAATCCTGCCGTAAATCAGTTTCAAGTGCAGCCAAATGTTCCTGATCTTCCGGTTTTAAGAATAAGGTAACATGTGCTTCAAATGACTTACCAATTAATTTTTCATTGCGTGCCGTTTCCAAAGCTTTAAAGACATCACTACGAACTGCCATAAACTCTCCCCACAGTGCCAATTTTTTGGCTTCATCATTAAAGTGGGCAACTTCTGGCATTTCAGCCAATTGTGCATAGTCTTCCGGTTCTTTCAAATATTGCCAAATTTCTTCTGTCGTATGTGGTAAAACTGGTGTCAACAATTTAGTTAATCGAACTGCAACATCATACAAAACTGTCTGCATTGAACGACGTCGTTGACTTGCTTCACCTTCAATATACACAACATCCTTTGCAATATCTAGATAAAATGCGGATAAATCGCTTGTCACAAAATTCAACAATTTTTTATAAATATTCATAAAATCATATTGAGCATAACCATCAAGCACTTCTTTGGTAAACTGATTAATTTTAATT
Source organism: Liquorilactobacillus nagelii DSM 13675 (assembly GCF_019444005.1). Taxonomy (NCBI): domain Bacteria; kingdom Bacillati; phylum Bacillota; class Bacilli; order Lactobacillales; family Lactobacillaceae; genus Liquorilactobacillus; species Liquorilactobacillus nagelii. Next base: position 448,588 of record NZ_CP049304.1, on the reverse strand, counting down.
TCCATATACTGATCCAATGAAGCCATTTCTTCAAATGATACCTGATCAGTTTCTGGTTCAAAATCAGTTGTATTAGCTAACAAGAAACGAATTGTATTGCGAATCTTCCGGTATGCTTCTGAAATTTGGCTAAAGCTTTCCATTGAAACCCGAACATCAGCCGACGAATCAACACTTAACACCCATAGACGGATAATTTCAGCACCAAATTGTTTAATAACTTTAGCTGGAACAATTGTATTTCCTAAAGATTTACTCATCTTACGACCCTTACCGTCAAGCGTAAATCCTTGTGACAAAACCTGTTTATATGGTGCGTGACCCGAAACAGCTACACTGGTAATCAAACTTGAGTTAAACCAGCCGCGATACTGATCAGATCCTTCAAGATACATATCACATGGGTAAGTTAAATAATCCCGTGCGGCCAGTACTCCTTGATGAGATGAGCCTGAGTCAAACCAAACATCCATAATGTCATTTTCTTTAGTGAACTTACCATTAGGAGAATGTTCACTAGTAAAACCAACTGGCAAAAGATCCTTAGCTTCGCGTTGGAACCAAATATTTGACCCATTTTCTTCAATTAAGTCGGCAACATGGTTAACCGTTTCTTTGGTAATAATTGCTTCACCATCTTCACCATAGAAAATTGGTAATGGAACACCCCAAACGCGTTGACGCGAGATTACCCAATCGCCACGATCAGCAATCATATTATGCAAGCGTTTTTGACCCCAATCTGGGAAGAACTTAACTTCATCAATTGCATCCAAAATTTCTGTTCGAATTTTGTCAACTGAAGCAAACCATTGCGGCGTTGCTCGGAAAATAATTGGTTTTTTGGTCCGCCAATCGAAGGGATAACTATGTTCAATTGGCATGTACTTCAGTAATAGTCCAGCTGCTTTTAATTTATTAAGTGAAATTTCATTAGCATCATCATAGAAAACACCTGCAAAATCTTTACCAGTATCCGGTGTCAAGTAGCCCTTATCATCAACTGGAACATAAATATCCAAACCGTATTGTTTACCAACATTGAAATCATCTTCACCAAAGCCAGGAGCTGTATGAACCAATCCAGTCCCTGCATCTAAAGTTACAAAGTCGCCCAACATGGTCAACAATTTTCGTTCAGGATAAAAAGGATGCTGTGCGGTTACATATTCCAAGTCTTGACCTTTGAATGTTTTAACAACTTGATACTGTTGCCAACCAAATAACTCGGCACATTTCTCAATTAATTCAGCTGCCAAAACAAATTTACGTTCTTCACCGACTGGTTTAACCAATGCATAATCAAAATCCCGATCAACCGTAATTCCTTCAGAAGCTGGAATTGTCCATGGTGTAGTTGTCCAAACAACTAAATAGGTGTTCTCGTCCAAAACTCCTTTACCATCAATCACTTTTTCACCATAAAATGCTGATGGTGATGTCACATCATGATATTCAACTTCAGCTTCGGCTAAAGCGGACTCCGAAGACCATGACCAAAAAACTGGTTTTTTGCCTTTATAGATCAAGCCTCGTTCAGCCATTTTGCCGAAAACTCGAATTTCTTGAGCTTCAAATTTTGGATCTAGTGTCAAATAAGGATTATCCCATTCACCAGCTACACCCAAGCGTTTAAAATCGGCACGTTGTTTGTCAACTTGCTTCAAAGCATATTCACGACATTTTTCTCGAAAATCAGCAACTGATAAAGTTTTTCGATCGACTCCAGCCTTTTTCAATTGTTGTTCAATTGGCAGGCCATGCGTGTCCCATCCTGGAACATATGGACTACGGAATCCCATCATTGATTTTGAACGGACAATAAAATCTTTCGAAATTTTATTTAATGCATGTCCCATATGAATATTTCCGTTTGCATATGGCGGTCCATCATGCAATACAAATGTTGGTTTACCTTCATTTAGCTTTTGACGTTGCTCATAAACTTTATTTTCTTCCCATTCATTTTGTCGCTCTACTTCACGTACTGGTAAATTTCCACGCATTGGAAATTTAGTCTTACCTAGATTTAACGTTTCTTTGACTCGCATTTGATCACCCTTTCGAAAAATAAAAAAGAACCCGTCCGTAAAGGGACGAATTCTTCGTGGTACCACCCAGATTTAAGAACACAATGTTAATACTGTATTCTTCTCTAACATTGGTTAACGGTTATGAACCGGCAAAACCTACTTTGGTTCAGTTTTACTTTCTTGAGCAGATGATAATCAATTTAGTGTTGGGTTCGACTTTTCACCAAAACGTCGACTCTCTAAACCATCTGCTAAATTAATCTTGTTCTGCTTTAATTAACTATTTCTTTTGTGAATCCTCAGAAAAGTGCTGTCCTTCATCTTCCTCATCAGGGAAAATAACAACTGCCTTTTTTGTTGAATCTTCTGATACTAATGCTGCAGCTTCATCATCAGTCGGTTCAACAGTTTCACTGTTTGAGACTGATTGTACTGCCTTAGCTGCCTGCTTGTCAAGGTCTTCATCGCGACGAATTACTTCTTGAATTGCTTCATAGTCGCTAGTATCCCCCTGACGCAAAATATCGTCCCATTCGCTTCCTTTAACGACTTCCAACTGTGATTCCAACATAACTTGTAACTTCTGACGGAAAATACGTGCTTGTTTTTTCAAATCGTCCGTTTCAAAAATTAATCTCTTTGCTTTTTGTGAAGCTTGTTCAATAATCTCATGGGCTTTCTCATGAGCCTCAGAAATTACATCCTCTGCTTGTTTCTGAGCTTCACGTTTAGTGATGTCAGCCTCACGCTGTGAATTAGATTTCACGCGATCAGCGGCTTCTTGTGCAACAATAATAGATTGATTTAATGAATCTTTTAGATCGTTAAAATACTTTAATTTTTCCTGATTTTGCTTCAGTGATTCCGTCAAACGACTATTATCTTTGAGAGTCATCTCATAATCTTTGATAATTTGGTCTAAGAAATCATTTACTTCATCTTGATCATAACCACGCAATTTTACACGAAATTCTTTATTATGAATATCTAACGGGGTCAATGCCATATCCCCAACACCTCCAGCTATGTATTATTTTTTTAAAATATCTACTTGCAAATGAATTCGTCCGCGTTTAGAAACACCTGTTGTACTAACTAATTTTACTCTGCCATATCCACGCACTGATAAAACATCCTGTAATTTCAATTGCGTATCTGGTCGATTTAAACGAGACCAGTTTAATTGAACTTTATCAGCCGCCAAAAGTTCCTTAGCTTTTTTACGTGAAAAATGAAAAACCATTGCTAACACTGTGTCTAATCGCCATGATAAAACTGAAATTTCAGCTCTTTGCCAGTCAATTGCTGGTGAAAGAACTTGACTTAATAATGTAGTTTCAAATTTGACCTTAGTGCGACCAATCCGATCTACTTGATTAATCAAATACTGAGCAATTTTTTGATCAACAACTACTTGCCATTGTTGATCATCAGTTATAATATCACCAATAACTTGACGCTGTAAGCCACTTCCCAAAATTGTTCCCAAAATCTGACTATGTTTAAGTTGCGCAAACTTAATTGGATAACGCAATTGGAGTAGGGTTAATTCAAAATCATCTTGCCTTGGTTTAAAATAAGTTGGGTAAAAAATTCCCCGCTGTCGTTCTGCATCTTTAAATCCGCCCCAACTTTTAAATTTTACTAAACCATTATCTGGCAATAAAGCAGCAATAATCACCCGCTCCCGCGGATCTAAAAAGTTTGTTAGAATTGGGCGATATTCACTTTCAGCTTGATTAATTAAATCGCTAAATTCAGCTATTAAAGGTGCTTCTTCTGAACGAAAATGTTGATAAACTGCTTCTGATTGCAAACCTTTACCCTCTCAAAAAAACATGCTTACAACTAACACTAATCCATTTTGAATAAACTGCAACGCTATAAGTGCAACAATTGGTGAAAAACTAATTCCCCCAATCGGCGGAATAAAACGATCAAAAAAATCTAGATATGGTTGACAAAAACGCCCTAATAATTGTCCAAAGCGACTTTGCTGCGCATTTGGAAACCATGACATTAATACATATATCACCAATGCCAAAGAGTATAATTCAAATAGTCGATTAATTATTGTTAAAATTAGCAACTAGACACTCCTAACTGAATTCATCATTATCAAAGTTACCAGCCAAACTTCCTTCAACTGCAAATCCCCGTGGTGTACATAGAAAAATTTGATCACCGATTCGTTGAATTTCACCATTAATTGCAAAAATAGTTCCAGTCAGAAAATCAACAACTCTGCGAGCCTGGTCATCATCCATTCGCTGGAAATTTACAACTACCGCCTGATCACTAATTAGTTTTCCAGCGATTGACTTCACATCAGAATAAATTCTTGGTTCAAAGAGTGCGATTTTCTTTTCAGCACCTGTTCGACCTTTATCAGTAATTGAAACCACCTTCTGACCGTGTGTTGCAAAAACTGGCTCTGAATTAACAGCTTGTTCTTCTGGAAAAGTATTTTCATCATACTCTTCTGCTTCGACACCAAAAAAGCGGCTAATCTTGTTACCAATTCCCATTGAAATCACCCCTTATTTGGAATAAATTTACTTACGACGGTGTCTGAAAAATGGTGGCTTATTTAAATCATCAGCTTCACTTTCATTTTCTTCTTGTGCCGTATCCATTTTAAAAACGTCAAACTTCTTTTTCTCAACATTATCAAAATCAACTTGCCGTTCTTGAGATTCCCGCTTATTATCGGAAAATTCCCGACGTAAATCCCAATCATGAAGGGGATCATTTTCTGAAACTTGATGTGGTTTTGTTTCTGATGAATCTTCTTCGATTGAAGTTGTTTGTTCATTTCTGGTCGGTCTTACTGGGTTAAAGTTTGCTCGTCGCTGAATTTTACTTTCACGTTTCTTTTTGTCAATTCCTGTTGCAATCACGGTTACAACTACTGTATCTTCCAGCTCATTATTGATGGAGGTTCCAAAAATAATATTCACATCGCTGGTAGCAGCCTGCGCAACAACTTCAGATGCATCTTGTGCCTCAAACAAGCTCAAATCAGGACCACCAGTAATATTGAGCAAGACTTGCTCCGCACCATCAATTGAAACCTCTAGTAAAGGAGATGAAATTGCTTTTTTAGTAGCTTCAACCGTTCGATTCTCACCATTTGCTGAACCAATCCCCATTAAAGCTGAGCCTTGATTTTCCATTACTGTTTTTACATCAGCAAAATCTAAGTTAACATAACCCGGTGAAGTAATTAAATCAGAAATTCCTTGAACCCCTTGGCGTAAAACGTTATCTGCTTCTTTAAATGCATCCATAATTGGCGTCTTTTTATCAACGATTTCCAACAAACGGTCATTAGCAATAATTACTAAAGTATCCACGTGTTCTTTCATTTGTGAAACACCTTCGGCTGCATAACGTGCACGTTTGGGTCCTTCAAAACTAAATGGGCGTGTCACAACTCCAACTGTTAAGGCACCTTGTTCCTTAGCAATTTTAGCGATAATCGGAGCGGCTCCAGTTCCGGTTCCTCCACCCATTCCGGCTGTTACAAAAATCATATCAGCACCCTTAAGTGTTTCAGCGATAGCTTCTTCGCTTTCTTGAGCGGCTTTGTTACCAATTTCAGGATTTGAACCCGCTCCAAGACCACGAGTTAATTTTGGCCCCAACTGAATTTTAGATTCAGCATTTGATCCTTTAAGAGCTTGAACATCAGTGTTTGCAACGATGAATTCAACTCCTTTGACATCATCAGCAATCATGCGATTAACAGCGTTGCCACCAGCTCCGCCAACACCGATAACTTTAATATTTGCACCTGTATTTTCATTTGTATCCAGTGAAAACTCCATGCCTTTTACCTCCATTTATCAATCAAAAAAAGTACTGAAAAATTTTTTTATACCATCAAATGTTCCTTTATGATCACGGTCAACTTTTTCCTGTGAAACTTCTTCTTGCCTCACTTGATTTTCCAGCTCATCTGTTTCGGCTTGCCGACCACTTTCTGGTGAAATGCTTGCGGGTAATTCCATTTCAGGAAAAACTGCTTTTTTGACAACTCTAACAATTTCACTTTGATGCGCACTATATTCAATTAAACCAATTACTTGAGTAAAAGAAGGGTGCCGCAATCCCATTTGTGAAGGGACAAACAACCGGACATTTGTCTCAAATACTTCTTCAGCCAAATCCTTAACGCCCGGTAAGGCAGCCTGACCACCTGTAATGACAATTCCACCGGGTAATTGTAAAGCTGAAATATCATTCAGCACAGTTTTCAAGCGATTAAAAATTTGTGTTAGTCTTGCTTCAATAATCTCCGCTAAATATTCACTTGTGAATTCTCCCGGATCGGCTTGACCAACAACTTCAACATTAAAAGTTTCATCCTTAGGAGCTAAAAAGCCGGCTGCATAGCCATAGTTGCGCTTTATTTTTTCTGCGTTGCCTAATGAAGTATTTAAAACAACCGAAATATCCTTGGTAATAAACTGTCCACCTTCTTGATCAACATATGTATATTTCAACTTGTGATCGTGAACGACTGCAGCAGTTGCCTGCCCGCCTCCTAAATCAATCAATACTGAACCAAAATCTTGTTCACCATCGGTTAATGCTAAACTTGCCAAAGCTAACGGAGCGACCACAACATCAGTAACATGTAAACCTGCACGTTCAACACAACTTAAAGTATTATGCAGAATTGTTTTCGGGCCAGTGTAAACAACGCCCTTCATCTCTAAGCGGACGCCAACCATGCCGCGGGGATCTTTAATTCCGTCAAATCCATCCACTGTAAATTCGTCTGGAATAACGTCAACTATTTGCCTTTCAGGTGGTAACTGTTGAATTAAGGCTGCCCTAGTCACTCGCATTACATCTTGCGAATTAATTTCCTTAGCCCCATCACCTTGTTTATTAACAGCTATCATACCGCTGCACGGTTCAATTTCAAGTAAATTAGCCGGTAATCCAACTTGAACATCCTTAATTTTTAAACTGGCCTTTTCTTCGGCTTGGGTAATCGCTCGATTGATTGCCTTAACAGCATGATCGATATCAATCACAACCCCACGACTAAGGCCATCGGAACGTTCACTTCCAACACCAATAATATTAAGCTGGCCCTTTAGATATTCCGCAACTATCACTTTGATTGAAGTTGTCCCAATATCTAATCCGACATATATTCCAGATTTCTCCATCAATTGAGCCTCCTTCTCTCAAATTTTAATCAAAAAACAAGTTTTGTAGATATTATTTATCATTCATTTCGATAGTTTAATTTTACCACACCCATTAGCAATATTACACGTTTCAGGTTGCAGAAAAATTACATTTTATCAAAATTACTAATTCAACTGATAAGAAAATGCACCGACTTGAAGATCAATCATTACCTTACCTGAAGTTTGTGCCTTAATTTCAGGATAGTATTTCATTTTCCGAGCAAAACTAGTGGTTGTCGCCAAAACTTGGTTCCCGTCGTTCATATAGAGATGCAGTTTCTGCTGGTCAGTTTTAGTTGGTTCTGCATGAATTTCCGAGATCGCGCGGACAATTTTAGGCGACAATAGCTGAACTTGTTGGACAGTTGTCTTTAACAATTTTTGATCCGCAAATCCAACGTAAAGTGGTGTGTTTCCCTGAGGGCTTGAATGAGCCAAATGTGAGATTTTGCCATTCAGTCCTAAACGATAAAATTGATTATTTTTTTCTACATACCCCAGGTTACGATTAAAAATAAGTTTAAACTGAACGTTTCTGCCTGTGATTGAGAAATTTACCTGCTTTACTTCTGGCATTTTTTTTCGAAGTTGTTTTTCCAATTTTTTCTGTTTGAGAAAAGCTCCTACTACATAATCGCCAGACTTTAATCCACTGAACTTGATAACTTGTTTTTCCAACTTTGGAGAGAGCCCTAGTACGTCAACTTCAGTAATTTTGCTATAAGGTGAAATAAAATAAAGTGAACCAAGCAGTAAAATTGTAAATCCCAACAAATTAAGAATTAGAGCCCTTTTTAACCGCTTGTGGTGCAAGGCAACTAATTCTGGTAGTTTATTGCCAATTCTTTTTTTATGCAAAAAGTCGAATCTTTTTCTACTATTTTGCTGTTTTCGTTCAATCTGAGCTTTTTCCCATGGGGTCAGAGGAACTGAGGTTTTAATAATTTGTTTGTTTTTCTTTTTACCTGCCATTCCCCAACACCTCTTTTATTTGCTTATTGCTTGCAATTGGCGCAACACCTGATCTGCTGCATCTGGTACTCCTGCTGTTTTGGCTTTTTTTGCCATTTGACTTCTTAATTTTTGATCCGCCAACAAACGATCAATTTCTTTAGTCAAAATCGCCTCGTCCAACTGATCTTCACGAATCATTACTGCGGCTGAAATTTTTACTAAACTCTGTGCATTGTGTGTTTGATGATCATGTGTTACATAAGGACTTGGAATTAAAATTGATGGAATTCCCAACGCGGTAATTTCCGCCAAGCTGGTGGCTCCTGCGCGACCAACAATACAACTAATTTCTGGTAAAATTTGTGGCATATTTTCAATATAGGGTTCTACAACAACATTAGTTGGTAAATTATTGATTAATTGTTTGATTTTCTGATAATGAACACTCCCCGTCACAAACAAGACTTGATATGGCTTATCAGCAAAATTTTTTAAAGCTGCCACCGTTGCTTCATTTATTCGTCGAGCTCCACGGGAACCGCCAAAAATTAAGACCGTTGGTTTGTTTGGATTTAATCCTAATTTTTCTAAGTAATTAGTCGGTTGAATATTTGCTACTTGTTGTGCTCGAGGATTTCCGGTGAAAACAACCTTTTTTTCTGGAAATTCATTAGCCGCCTCAGGAAAGCAAATTCCAATTCGATCAACAAAGTGACTTAAAAATTTATTAGTTACTCCAGCAATACTATTTTGTTCGTGAATAAAAGTTGGAATATGCATTCTCGCTGCCGCATAAACAACTGCTCCACAAACATAACCACCAGTTCCAACAACTACATCCGGCTTAAAATCACGAATTATTTTTTTGGCCGTTTCAACACTTTTCAAAAACAGATAAACTGTCTTAAAGTTTTCCAATGACAAAGAACGTTTAAATCCTTGAATTTCAATTGTTTTGAAATCAATGCCAGCTGCTGGAACAATTTTATTTTCTAATCCACGGTGTGTTCCAACGTATAAAACCGCTGCTTGAGGATCTCTTTTTTTCAATTGTTCAATCAATGCCAAGGCAGGATAGATATGCCCACCTGTTCCACCACCTGATATCAGTAAACGCATGACTTATTTTTCCTCCTGTTCAGTTGCTAACTTTTCAATGGCATTAATAAATCGATCTCCACGAACTTCAAAGGTTGGGTACTGATCCCAACTAGCACAAGCTGGGGACAACAAGACAACATCACCGGGCTGACTTAATTGGTAGGCTAGTGGAACAGCACTAATCACATCTTGAGTAAATTCAATCTGTTTAATTCCAGCTTGTTCGCCCGCCGCTGCCATTAATTTAGCCGTTTCACCGAAACAAATCATTGCCCGAACATGCTTGAAGTCAGGAATTAATCTTTCAAAAGTAAATCCTCGATCCAACCCCCCAGCTAAAAGAACAATTGGCTGGTCAAAACTGCCTAAAGCTCTTTCGCAGGCCTCAATATTAGTTGCCTTTGAATCATTATAAAACTTCCGCTGATTAACTGTCATTACATACTGGATACGATGCTTAACACCACTAAAGGTTCGCAACACTTGACAAATTGCCTGATTGTTCTGTCCCATTATCTTGGCCGCAGCAATTGCTGCCAACGCATTCTCAATATTGTGACTGCCAGGAATTTTGATATCAGCAGCTTTAATTATTTTTTCACCCTTAAAATATAAGTATTCACCTTGCTGGTACGCTCCGTTTGGAACAACCGTTTTGCGTGAAAATGGAATAACCTGCGCAGCCGACTTTTGACTTAGATTTCGCCATTCCTCTGAATCCCAATTAATAATCAGGTAATCTTTAGCTGTTTGATTTTTAGTAATTCGTAGCTTGGCTTTGACATAGTTTGCTCGCGAGCCATGATAGTCAGTATGCGCTTCATAGATATTAGTAATAACAGCAACATGTGGCCGCAACTGAGTAATTCCCAGTAATTGAAAACTTGACAATTCAGCCACCATAACATCATTTGTAGTTGCTTTTTGTGCTACTTGACTAGCTGGAATACCAATATTTCCTGCAGAATAAGCTCTTCCAGCCGTCCGATCTTGGTCAAGCATTAAGGTTATCAAAGTGGTAGTGGTGGTTTTACCATTAGTTCCAGTAACTGCAACTAATGGTGAATCTAAAATTTCATAGGCCAATTCAGGTTCAGTTATAATTGGCAAACCAGCCGCTTGTGCCGCTTCAACTAAAGGATTGCTATAGGGAATTCCAGGATTTTTGACCATCAGTTCATTTTGTTTAGCTAATTCCAAAGGATGACTCCCAGTAATCACTTTAATTCCCTGTGTTGTTAAATCTTTAATAACTTGTGGATCTTTAGGAGCATGCAAATCATTTACTGTAACTTTAGCACCTAGCTTAGCTAACAGCTTAGCAGCATTTATTCCGCTTTTTCCCAAACCCAATACCAAAACTTTTTTATCTTGATAGCTCTTAATTACCTTCATTCAATTTACTTCCTTTTAAATTAAAAAATTGTTAGTAAAGCACTAACGCCAGTAATAATTCCCACAAACCAGAATGTCAAATCAATTCGCCATTCACTCCAGCCGCAAAGTTCAAAGTGGTGATGAATAGGACTCATCTTAAAAATCCTTTTTCCGGTTAGTTTGAATGAAGCAACTTGCAAAATTACGCTGGCCGTTTCAATCACAAAAATCAAGCCAATCCATAAAAGCGAGATTTCATGATTAACTAGCATTGAAACAGCTGCTAAAGCTCCACCTAAGGCTAACGATCCCATATCACCCATGAAAATCTTAGCTGGTTTATGATTAAAAATCAAAAATCCTAACAAAGCTCCAATAATTGCTAAACAAAACAATAAAATATCAAATTGCTGTTGGTGTGCAGCAATAATTGCATAAACCGTAAAAGCAATTGTTGCTTGACCAGCTACCAAGCCATCAATTCCATCAGTCAAATTAACCGCGTTCGAAAACCCGACCAGCCAAAAAATTGCAAATATGATAAAGAAAACACCAATTGAAATTTCATAACCGAATAAATGCAAGGATAATGGCAATTCTTCATGATAATAAACAGCCATAAAGACAATTGCACCGATAATTTGTCCTAAAAGTTTTTGCCAAGCTTTTAAACCTTCATTTTGTTTTTTCCAAAGCTTAATTGAATCATCCCAAAAACCCAAACCAGCATATAAAACTAAAATAAACAGCAAGACCAATAATTTCGCACTTAACTGTTGCCAAATAAGTCCACAAACTAGGCTGACTACTAAAATGACTGAATTAAAAATCAAGCCCCCCATTGTCGGCGTGCCTGATTTTTTCTGGTGCCAACTGGGTCCTTCTTCACGAATCATCTGCCCCTGTTTTTTTCGATGAGCATAATTAATAAACTGCGGTAAAAACAAAACCGTCAGTCCCAAACTCAAAACGAGTGAAATAATGCCTTCTACAAATGTCATTTGTTAGCTTGCTCCTTTAATCTTAATGCTTTCATTGCCTCTTCTACATCATCAAAATGATGCTTTTCTTTACCAATGATTTGATAATCTTCATGTCCCTTACCAGCAATCAATACAATATCACCGGTTTGAGCTTGTTGAATCGCATAATTAATTGCCTCGCGCCGTTTAACAAATACCGGAACCCGATCCGGCTGCTCTACTCCACTAAGCATGGACGAAATAATTTTTTGCGGATCTTCGGTCCGTGGGTTATCCGACGTAAAAATTGCCAAGTCACTGTACTTAACCGCAATTTCCCCCATTTTCGGGCGCTTACCATGGTCACGATCACCACCGCAGCCAATTACACAAAGAACCCGTTTTTGAGCCACTTGATCCAGCGTTTCAAGTGCCTTCAATAAACCATCCGGAGTATGCGAATAATCAATCACAGCACTAACTCCGGTTGTTGAAGTCAACAACTGCATTCGTCCTTTGACTCCTGGAAATGCTGTTAATGCAGCTAGAATTTTTTCTACTTTTATTCCAGCAGCATATGCCGCCGCAAAAGCAGCCAGAATGTTATATACATTGAACAGACCAATCATTTTAACTCGTAACGGCCAAACTTGTTCAAAAACATGCAGCTTAAAATCTGTTCCTTGACTATGAATTTTTACATCAGTCGCTTGAATCATCGCTGATCGTTCAATTCCGTATGTTAAAACATGTGCGGCCGTATCTTGCTGTAATTTTTGCCCAACCGGATCGTCAATATTCAAAACCGCAACCTTGTCATCTCCATTACCAGAATATTGATTTCCTAATTGTGAAAACAACAAACTTTTAGCATGCTCATAATTGGCCATCGTTTTATGATAATCAAGATGATCACGACTTAAGTTTGTGAATACTCCGATATCAAAATCAATCCCCCAAACGCGTCCTTGAATCAAAGCAATCGAAGAGACTTCCATTGCGACAGTTGAAACATGCCGCTCAACCATCTTATTTAAAGTCCTTTGGAGCGTGATAATATCTGGAGTAGTATTTTTAGTTGGAAAGATCTCATTACCAACCTTGCGATACATTGTTCCTACTAAGCCAGTTTCTTCTCCTTGAGCTCGAAAAATCGCCTCAATAAGATGCGTAACCGTTGTTTTACCATTAGTTCCAGTAACCCCAATTATCCGTAAAGCTTGGCTAGCATTCCCATAAAAACGGCTACTAAGAATAGCCATAGCTCTTTTTGAGTTTTCAACATAAACCACTGGCACTTCCCCAGTCGCAACTTTATCTTGTGCAATGATCATTTTTGCCCCAGCTTGAATTGCTTGTTCGACAAATCGATGTCCATCAAACTGTGCACCCTTAACTGCCACAAAAATACTATTTTCTACGACTTCCTTTGTGTTTTGCGTTAAAAGAGCTACCGCAAAATCTGCATAGTCTGCTGGAAAAACTTGTTTAAATCTTAGACATTCAATTAATTTGCTTGCTTGCATTTTTTCACCACATTTTTTATTTCAATTGTACTACAATCTTTTTTTGATTCGTTAATGACTTGTTAGCAGCTAGACTTTGACTTTTTACATATCCTGAACCTTGAAAACTAACTTTAATATTCAAAAGATTAGCTAACGCTGCCACATTACTTCGCGACCAGCCTGTCAAATCAGGCATTAGTCTTTCGCCATTGGCTAATAAAATAATTCTTTCTCCAGTTAGAGATGTCTGTCCACCAGCTATTGATTGAGCTGTAATTTTCTTACCATTACCAATAACAGTTACTAGCAATCCGGCATTATTTAAAGCTGTTTTTGCTTTAGTTACTGATTGACCGGTAACATCAGGCAAAGTAACTTGTGTTTGTTTTTGATTGGTAGTCTCCTGATCTTCATCCAGAACACGTTTCATCATTGGATTAAAAACTGAAGCTAACATTTGACCAGATGTTTGACCGGCAAAAGTTGTCGGTTGTTTCATCGTGATATACAAAATATATTTGGGATTAGAAGCTGGAGCCATTCCGACAACCGAAAACAGATAATTTGTCTCACCTGTTAGATAGCCCGTACCTTTTGAATTACTGATCTGAGCGGTTCCCGTTTTAACACCTATTCGATAACCATTAATTTTAAAAGCTGACCCTGTACCATTCTCATTATAAACTACATCCTGCATCATACTCAAAACCTGACTAGCAGTTTGGCTTCGAATTGGTTTACCAACAACTTTTGTTCCCGCCTGATAGACAGTTTTGCCATTGTTGGGATTGACCACCCGTTTAACCAAATACGGCTTTACCATTTTACCATGATTAGCGATAGCTGAAAATCCCTGCATCATCTGTAAAGCTGTCACATCGATTGCTTGACCAAATGCTGTATTAGCTTGCTCAATTGGATAACCAAACTCAATACTACCACTAGTCTCATCTGGCATTTTAGAACCAGTTTTTTTAAGCAAGCCGAATTTCTTGATATACTTTAACCAAGTTTTGGCTCCCATTTGTTGTTCTAAGTGTGCCATTCCAACATTTGATGACCTAATAAAAGCATCACGATAAGTAATATAACCCCAACCATTAGTATCCCAATCGTCTACCTTTTTACCATCAATTTCATATGAGCCGGATTTGAATGTTGCATTTTGATTATAAACACCACTATTGATCGCGGCTGCCATTGTAAATACTTTCATGGTTGAACCAGGTTCGTAGCTATCTTGTGCTAAAATATTACGCCAGATTTGATTAATTCCTGCTTTAGTTTGGGCATTATAAGTCGGACGTTGAGTAGCAGCTAAAATTTCACCTGTACTAGCTTTCATCAAAATTGCAGTCATTTCTTGAGGATGATAAGTTGACTGGGCTTGCGACATTAACGTTTCCAAATATGTTTGCAACCGAGTATCTAAAGTTGTATATAAATTATCACCATTTTTGGCTGCACGAGATTTAACCTTGCTACCAGGAATTGGTGTGCCACGAGTGTCTTTTTCAAAACTGCGAACACCATTATGTCCAGAAAGTGCCTTGTTAAAAGCTTTCTCAATCCCAGAAACACCGGTTAACTGACCAGCTTGATTTTCGGCTAGTCCAATAATATGTGAAGCAAAAATTCCATTGGGATACAGTCTAGCTGAAGTTGAAGTGAAGTTTATTCCAGTAATCCCTGCAGCTTCGATTTCCTGCTTTGTTTCAAGTGATAAATTTCTTCCGGCACTCCCTAGTTCAACTTGATACAAATCGCGATCGCTTGGATTTAAATCTTTCAAAACTTCTTGATAACTAATTCCCAGATATTTACTCAAGACTCTAGCTGCTTTAGGTTTATCTTTAGTTGCTAAATATTCTCTTTTACCAAAAGCCGTCGCCTTTTTTGACAAAACAATGTAGATACTATAGGTTGATGAGTCTTCAGCAATTGGCTGATTATCATTATCATAAATTGTTCCTCTTTGCGCCTTGACTTGCGTCTTACTAGCGTATAACTGGCTAACTTTTTTGGATAAATTAACCTTATCAACCGTTTTAAAAGCGCCAATATAAAAAAAGCGGCCGATGAAAACGGCAAAGATTATTGCTACCATCAAGAAAATTCCGATTCCATAAAACTTTCGATTGGTTTGTCGTTTCAGCTGCTTTTTTTTATTATTCATTTGGTAACATTCCTTATGTTGCTATTGTTCATCGTCAATCCGTCTTTTTTAGCAATTTCTAACAGACGGTCACGACTGGACAAAGAGCTAATTTCTTGTTTCGTATTGACATTACTATTTTGAGTTGTCGTAATCTGCTGATTGATTTTCTGCAAATCAAATTGTGCTTTGGTTAACCCAATTTGACCTGAAATAACTGCAATAGTCAGGATCATTAATACAAGTGCTCCAATAATTGTACTGCTAATTTCCAGTTTAGAAAATGCCACACGATGTTTAGTTAGATTTCTTCGTGGAGCTGGTTTATGTATTGGATCTTTTTGCGGAACAACTTCTTGCCACTGAGTAGCAGTGTTTTCTGACATTCAAATCACATCCTCTAAATAATTAATCCTTCTATTTTCTTTCAATAATCCGTAATCGAGCTGAGTGGGCCCGGTGATTGTGCTCCAACTCAACTTCGGTTGGTAAAATTGGTTTACGTGTAACTAAACGATAATTTGGCTCCATTTCAATTGGAACCACGGGTAAACCAGCCGGAAGATCTGGTAAGGATGTTTTTTCTTTAAACATTGTTTTTACCAAACGATCTTCTAATGATTGGAAAGTAATTACACAAATTCGTCCACCAGGTGAAAGTAAATCAAGTGCTTGACTCAGCGAATCTTCCAATGCACCCAATTCATCATTAACAGCTATTCTAATCGCTTGAAAAACACGTTTAGCTGGATGCCCGCCTGTTCTTCTTGCTCTTGCAGGAATAGCTGCCTTAATCAATTCAACTAATTCTCCAGTCGTCTTAATCGGTGCTATTATTCGAGCCTTCTCAATATGGCGAGCAATTGATTTCGCATATTTTTCTTCTCCATAGCGCCAAAATATTTTAACTAACTTCCCATAAGGCCAATCATTAACAACTATTTCAGCATTCAGTTTTTGTGATCGATCCATTCGCATATCTAAAGGAGCATCAAACCGGTAACTAAAGCCACGTTTGGCATCATCGAATTGTGGCGAAGAAACACCTAAGTCATAAAGAATACCATCAACCTTATTCACGTTTAAATCTGTCAATTTTCGCTTGATCTCACGAAAATTAGCTGCAATCAAAGTTACTGGCAAATTTTTAAACCATGGTAGATTAAATTGAATCGCTGTTTCGTCTTGATCAAAAGCATATAAGTGCCCTGCTGATGTCAATTTTTGGGCAATTAAAGTACTATGCCCTCCACCGCCTAAAGTACAGTCAACATATTTGCCATCAGGTTTCACCTGAAGACCGGAAACTGCTTCTTGCAGTAAAACTGTCTTGTGAACAAAGTTTTCTGCCACAATTATTCCTCCATAATCATTTACAAACCAAAATCAATCATATTTTCAGCAATATCATCAAAATTTTCTTCAGCTTGCTCACTAAATTTATTCCAACGTTCTTCAGACCAAATCTCAAATCGATTGGAAACACCGACTACTACACACTTTTTGGTCAATTCTGCATGTTGCCGCAAAGATTTTGGAATTACAATTCGACCTTGGTGATCAAATTCACATTCAGTAGCTGCTGAATAAAAGAAGCGGACAAAAGCTCTAGCATCACGCTTAGTTAGTGGAAGTTGCTGTAATTTTTCTTCAAGCTGTTGCCATTCTGATGCAGGGTAGCCAAATAGGCAGCCATCCATGCCACGTGTCAGCACAAATTGATCGGCGAGCTGCTCACGAAATTTTGCTGGAATAATTAACCGCCCTTTGCTATCAATTGCGTGGTGAAATTCTCCCATTAACAACAGCTTAGCCTCCTTCCACTAACTATAATTGATGTTACCACAATCTCCCACTCTCAACCACTATTTTACCACTTGATTATTAAAACAATAAAAAAAATTATAATTCTAATCTTTTTTCATTTGAAATTTAAGTTATCATTTTGTCTTTTTGCTTAATTCAGCGGTTTCTTAAAGTCTACTTGAGCAAATTGGTATAAAAAAAGAAGCCCTTTTCAGGCTTCAAACGATTAAAAAATAAGATATAGGTGAAGTGAATATTTAAAAAACAAATTTCAACAAATATTCTCCAAATAAAATTACATAACTAATTGTAACTAATATTCCAAAAAGGCGCCAAAAGCGAAGCCAAAAAAGTGGATAAATAATTTCGCCTTTGGTAATTGCTAAAAATATTGTTAAGCCAATTCCTAACAACGCTGCTGCAAAAAAAACTTCTGGCAATAAACTAGTTGCTAAAATCGCAGTAGATAACCAATGAATGCAATAAATTAAATAAATAATGACCACATCAATTGGATAGATTCTCTTAAAAAAAAAGTGTGGAAATTTTTTCTTCCAAAAATGCAAAATAACCCATATTAGAATAATAATAACTAATTGGATCAACCACTCAAATTTCATCAGAAGCATCCTGCTGTTCATTTAAAAAAGCATCATGTAGTGCATTAACCGCTGCTATTAAGTCTGTTTGATTGACCAACACCCAAATCGTTGTGTAACTATCGGTAGTTTGCAAAATTTTAATTTTATGGGTACTCAAAGCTGACACAATCTGGGCAGTAATTCCTGGCGTACCCATTATTCCAGCTCCAACAATCGAAACTTTTGCACAGTTTTCAATAATTTCAGATTTAATATTTTTAGCTGTCAGTAATTGTTTAGCAATCTGACTTTGCTGTTGATTTAAATTAAACACCACTTTTTCTGGTAAGATATTGATAAAATCAACACTTAGATGATTATCTGCTAATAATTTAAAAATGTCTTCTGCAGACCATTTTGCAGTTGCAACAATAAATTGGGTTAAGCCGACTTGATGGGCAATTCCGGTTACCGCACGATAATGTCGAATTGATAAATCCTTGTCGGAAACTAAAGTTCCTAACTCCTCTACACTGTCCCACGTTGAGCGGATTCTTAAAGGTAAATGTGCCTGTTGAGCAACTTCGACCGCTCGTGGATGAATTACCTTTGCCCCTTCATGCGCCATATTAGCAACTTCTTCATAACTAACATTTTTTAAAAATTTAGCTTTTTTTACTAGCCGTGGATCAGCTGTCATCATTCCAGAAACATCAGTAAAAATATCAACCCTTTTAGCTGACAAGGCAGCACCCAATAAAGCAGCTGAAGTATCACTGCCACCACGACCTAAAGTTGTCATATGACCTTCACGAGATAGGCCTTGAAATCCGGCTACAACTACAACATCATGAGTTTTAAATTCTTTTAAAATAGCATCTGTTTTAACATCCAAAACCTTAGCATTTTGATACTCATTATTTGTCCGTACCCCGGCATCAGGTCCCGTTAATGCGATTGCTGCAAATTTTTGTTTTTTCAGCATTTCGGTAAAGACAGCTGTTGAAATGATCTCCCCAACTGAAACTAACATATCCAATTCACGATTAGATAACAATGAATGATCACCATCAACTAAATTTAATAATGAATCTGTTGCATACGGTGCTCCTTTACGACCAATAGCTGACACTACTACTACAACTTTATAACCTTGATCAACGGCATATTGAACGTGTCCAATTGCTTTTTCTCTTGACTGATCATCTTGAACGGAGGTGCCGCCAAATTTTTGTACCATGATTTCCACTGTTGATCATTCCTCACTTTCACTCATCTAAAATTATTAATTTTAGATGAGTTCCCATTCCTCAAAAATTATAAATCGTTCATAGTGTACGTGAAATAACCAAAATTTTCAAGTCGCAATTTCTAAGTGTTCGTTTTTCCGTTTGACAGTATCAAAGCGAAAACGGTATAGTTATCTATAAACAATAATTAAAAAGGGTGAACAAACGTGGCAAAAAAGAAACGCAGCCGATTTCAAAAAATCACAATGGTCGTTGTTTGGCTTATGATCCTTGTTACTGTAGGAACTGTCTTTTTAACAGCTATTTTTTCAGTCATGGGTTATTAACTATTTTGCATTAAAAATATAATTTTCAAAATATCAATCACGTAAAAAAGATATGTCTGTTGCCTAAAGCAAGCAAGACATATCTTTTTTACGTGATTTTATTCCATGCCAACATATTTTTTAATTTCCACTAGCCGCTGCCTAGTGTTTGCTGAATCTGTAACATGACCATTAATTAGCTGATTAACATAAGGTTTTGACAAGCCAAAATGATCGGCAATATCCGATTGCGACGAAGGTTTGACACCTAGTCGTTTATTTCTTTTTAAACAAAGCATAATTGCATCTGAAAATTCATAATTCATTCAGCCCCACTCCTATTTTCTAAATTGTTATCTAACAAATTTGACTAAGATTTGTTCAATATTATATTATAAAGGATATTCTAAGGATTAAAGCAAAATCTTTTATATCTTAAATTATACTAACTTATAAGTTAGATTTCAACAGTTTATCTAACCTTTAAGCTAGAAAAAGGGAGCAACTAAGATGATCGTTGAACGCATTAAAGAATTGGCCAAAGAAAATCATATTACCGTTTATCAATTAGAATCAGAACTTAGTTTAGGCCATAATACAATTTATCAATGGAACAAAAGACAACCTTCAATTACTCGCGTTGAGAAAATTGCAGATTACTTTAACGTTTCTATTGACTATTTATTGGGAAGAGAAAGTCAAAAAAATCCACAAATTGAACTAAAGCAAGATAAAGATGTAATTTTTACCTATGAAGGGAAAAAAATATCTCCGGCAGATTTCGCAATTATTGAGTCAATTTTGCGAAATAATAAAGTAGACAAATAATGCGGAGGTGTTTTTTTGGAACAGATTCTTTCTCAATTAACTGCAATAGCTCATCAAAAAAAAATTACCATTTTTTGGACAAAAT
This sequence comes from Liquorilactobacillus nagelii DSM 13675, assembly GCF_019444005.1. Taxonomy (NCBI): domain Bacteria; kingdom Bacillati; phylum Bacillota; class Bacilli; order Lactobacillales; family Lactobacillaceae; genus Liquorilactobacillus; species Liquorilactobacillus nagelii. The sequence continues at coordinate 428,433 of NZ_CP049304.1, read as the reverse complement.
CATTATCAGCAACAGCTCCTTCAATTGCATGTGCTAAGCAAAAAATTATTATTATGAACCAAAATTGGACAAGACCACATGAATTAATTTTTCAATTAGCTCATGAACTGGCCCATCTTCTCCTGAATGATCCAACTGATCAAATTCTCTATCACACCAGTGCCTCACAATTAATCAGTATCGAATATCGGACAAATCAACTTGCTATTCGTTTGTTAATTCCATTTTACCTGAACGAAACAGCTAAATCAGTAATTAATAGCCAATTTTTTATCCAAAGTTTTGGACTTCCGCAGCATTGCTCAAAATTAGTTGAACAAGAAATTGCACATTACCTAGCTGAGTGCCACTAAACTAATTTTTAAAATCTGCGAAATTTAGCGTTTAAAAATATGTAAGTAAAAAAGCCTTGGTATCCAAGGCTTTTTTCTTAACTCTATTTGCGTAATTTTTCTGGGATACGAGCTGCTTTTCCATGAAGTGCACGTAAATAATACAATTTAGCACGACGTACACGACCTTGGCGAACAACTTCAATTTTATCAACACGTGGTGAGTGAACTGGGAAAGTTCTTTCTACACCAACACCGCTACTAATTTTGCGAACTGTATAAGTTTCGCTAATTCCTTGGCCGCGGCGTTTGATAACAACACCTTCAAATAACTGGATTCGTTCACGGGTACCTTCAACAATTCGAGCATAAACTCGAACTGTATCTCCCGGACGAAAATCAGGAATATCTTTGCGTAATTGTGACTCGGTAATCTTTTGAATCAATGGATTCATTTTTTTTCTTCCTTTCGCCAGCATTCATGTCCAGTTGCAGCGGAATGCTGTTAATCTGGCTAATAAGCCAATCACCATGTTATCATACTTAAATCAGCTAATCAACTCTTTTAGAAAATTCTCGCAGCCACTGATTCTGTTGTGAATTTAACTCAATTTTTTTCAATAAATCCGGCCGTCGTTGATAAGTTCGTAAAAGTGCAGCTTTCTGACGCCATTCAGCAATTTTTTGATGATTCCCACTTAACAAAACATCGGGAACCTTTAAGCCTTGAAAATCAGCCGGCCGAGTATACTGCGGGTATTCCAATAATCCCGTTAAACCTCGGGAAAATGAATCGGCTGGTGCTGAAGCTTGATTGCCCAAAACCCCAGGTAACAGCCTAACAGTTGCATCAATCATTGCCATGGCTGCAATTTCACCACCGGTCATCACGAAATCGCCTAAAGAAGCTTCATCTGTTATTCGAGTTCTAATTCGTTCATCATAACCTTCATAATGACCACAAATAAAAGTCAGCGACTTTTCTTGGGAAAATTCTTCTGCCAATGACTGGTCAAATTTTTTTCCGGCTGGATCAAGTAAAATTACTCGTCCTAATTGACCATCCTTTTTTTCCAGAGAGTCTAGGGCTGAAAAAATTGGCTGGGCTTGCAATAACATTCCCGCTCCACCACCGTAAGGATAATCGTCAACATGTTTTTGGCGGTTAGTAGTATAATCGCGAAAGTTAACAACTTGTACTTCAATTAAAGTTTTTTCAATTGCTTTACCGACAATTGATTCATGCAGCGGACCGGTAAACATTTCTGGAAAAAGACTTAAAATATTAATTTTCATCAATCATCCAACCCATCCAGCAGCTCAACTTCGACTTTATGCTGTTCAATATCAATTTTTTTGATCACATCATGAATTGCCGGAAGGAGCAAATCAGCTTTACCTGAACGTTCGACAACCCAAACATCATTTGCACCTGGGCTCAAGATTTCTTTAATTTTGCCTAAACTTTGCTGTTGCTGATCTATAACCTGCAGTCCAATAATTTGATGGTAGTAATAATCTCCTTGCGCAAGTGGGGCTTGCTGGTTTTCATCAATTAATATCTTAACCTGCTTTAAATGTTCTACCGCAGTTAAATCAGAATACTCGTTAAAAGAGAGCAAATAAAATTGTTTAAAGGTTCTAACTGTTTTAAGCGTCACTTTTTCTGGACTGGTTTGATTATTTTGCAGATAAACGATTTTTCCCGGTTGAAAACGTTGCTTAGCAAAATCAGTAACAACTGCTACTTTGACCTCACCTTTAATTCCATGTGTATTAACGATTGTTCCAACTTCAAAATATTTCATAAACCTCTCCTTAAAAAAACTCTCTAAACAAAACATCGCTGTCTTATCAAGAGAGTTCTTATACCAGAAATATTCAGCCAATTACTTTAAAAAATCAGCTAATTTTAATCATAAACCTCAAATTAATTTAAAAGTTTACTTTTTAGCAAAACGTGCTTCGTGGAATTTTTTCATAATTCCCTGTTTTGCAAGAATATTTTTAACCGTATCTGATGGCTGAGCACCATTATTTAACCAAGTCATAATAGTCTCTTCTTTAAGAGTTACTTTTTCTGGCTGAGTTAACGGATTGTAAGTTCCAACGGTTTCGATAAAGCGACCATCACGTGGTGAACGTGAATCGGCTACAACGATCCGATAAAATGGACGTTTCTTTGAACCCATTCGTTTCAAACGAATTTTTACTGACATGAATGACACCTCCTAATTAATTTATCAACGAATAATAATATACCAATAAATTGACTGCCTGTAAAGTATTATTTCTTGACAGCTGTATTTTATTTAGTTATTTTCGTCTCTTTTTGAGCTTTTTCAAGCGTTTGAGCTTACGTTTTTTATTTTTTCGAACCATCGAGTTTAATGACATTTTAGCCATTTTACCGGACAAACCGTTACCTAATAGTCCTTCCATTCCATTCAAATTACCTTTGCTGATATTGCTCATCATTTTTTTCATCTGATTAAACTGCTTAATCATCCGATTAACTTCCTGAACTGGGCGTCCAGATCCAGCAGCAATTCGGCGACGACGACTTGGATTCAAAATATCAGGTTGCTCACGTTCATTCGGAGTCATTGATAAAACAATTGCTTTAATATGCGCAATTTGCTTTTCATCAATTTGAAAGTTTTTTAGTGCTGGGTTATTTGCCATTCCTGGAATCATTTTCATTATGTCATCCATTGGGCCCATTTTTTGAACTTGCTCCATTTGGTCCAAAAAATCATTGAAATCAAAGCTATTTTCACGCATCTTTTCTTGCATTTCAGCAGCTTTTTTTTCATCAAAATCTTGCTGGGCTTTCTCAATTAAGGTCAGCATGTCGCCCATACCCAAAATTCTTGAAGCCATTCGATCCGGATAAAAAATATCCAAATCAGTCATTTTTTCGCCTTGACCAATAAACTTAATCGGTTTACCGGTAACTGCTCGAATTGACAAGGCGGCTCCACCACGAGTATCGCCATCGAGCTTTGTCAAAACAACCCCAGTGATGTTCAGCTGCTCATTGAAGCCCTTAGCAACTTCAACCGCATTTTGCCCGGTCATTGCATCAACCGTTAATAAAGTTTCATTTGGTTGGGCTAATTCAGTAATTTGTTTAAGTTCTTCCATTAACTTCTGATCAATCTGTAAGCGCCCTGCAGTATCGATCAAAACATAGTCATTTTTCTTTTCTTGAGCAGCTTTTAAGCCTTGCCGAACAATCTCAACCGGAGAAATATCAGTTCCTAACGAAAATACTGGAGCCCCAATTTGCTCACCAAGCGCTTGCAGCTGATCAATTGCCGCGGGGCGATAAACATCCCCAGCAATCAATAATGGTCGTGCATGCTGTTCATTTTTTAGTTTTAGAGCCAGCTTACCTAAAGTTGTCGTTTTACCGGCACCTTGCAGACCAACCATCATAATAATAGTTGGTATTTTTTCTGATTTCTGTAACGGAACAGCTTCTTGCCCCATCACCGCTGTCAACTGATCATTGACAATTTTAACAATCTGTTGCGCTGGAGTTAAGCTCTCTAAAACTTTTGCACCAATGGCTTTTTCACGGACTTCTTTAACAAAATCTTTAACTACTTGAAAATTAACATCAGCTTCCAGCAAGGCCAAGCGGATTTCCCGCATAACCTCCTTAACATCGCCTTCACTAACTTTACCTTTGCGTTTCAGTTTTCCAATTGCCTGCTGCAGTCTTTCAGTTAAGCCTTCAAATGCCACGCTAAATCACCAACCTATTCTTCTATGCTTTCCAACTGTTTCAATAGCTGCAAAAGTTTTGTGTCTTCTGGATAATGGCTGACTACATATGCTTTAATCTGCTCAGTTTGTTGATTGACTTGCTGAAATTGCTGATACAAATGCAGCTTTTCTTCATAAGCAGCCAGAATCTTTTCAGTCCTTTTAATATTATCATAAACTGCTTGCCGTGAGACATGATAATTCTCTGCAATTTCTCCTAAAGATAGATCCTCCCGATAGTAATATGCAATATACTTAGTTTGTTTTCCAGTTAGTAGTGGTTCATAAAAATCAAGCAGTGCATTTATTTGGTTTGTCTTTTCAATTGTCATCCGCAGCTAGACCCCTTTTCAATTTGCTCCAATATCTTGTAGCAATCCACCAAACAATCCTGCAACGAATTTTTCGGGATCAAAGTCCTGCAAATCATCCATTTGCTCGCCCAAACCAACCAGTTTGACTGGCAAATGCAATTCATTCCGAATAGCCAACACAATTCCGCCCTTGGCTGTACCATCCAATTTAGTCAAAACTATTCCACTAACAGGTGTTACATCTTTAAATTGCTTTGCTTGGGTTAATGCATTTTGACCTGTAGTAGCATCCAATGCCAGCAATACTTCTTGTGGAGCTGCTGGAATTTCTCTAGTAATAACTCGCGATATTTTCTCAAGCTCTTTCATCAAGTTAACTTTATTTTGCAGCCGACCAGCTGTATCAACCAATAAAACATCAAAATTTTCTGATTTAGCGCGTTTAACCGCATCATAAACCACAGCAGCTGGATCACTTTGAGCTGGTTTACGAACTACTGGAACTTCAACCCGTTTGCCCCATTCAGCCAATTGCTCAATTGCACCAGCTCGAAAAGTATCCCCAGCTGCCAATAAAACTTTTTTCCCGTCTTTTTTTAAGCGGTGAGCTAATTTACCAATTGTCGTTGTCTTGCCAACTCCATTAACTCCCACAAACAAAAATACAGTCGGCCCGTTTGTTGCAAAATGGAGTTTAGCGTCTTCATCAGCCCCTTCATGTTCATACAGTTCAATCAGTTTTTGAATAATAACTTCAGAAACGGCCTGTTTGGTTTTGGCATTCTTTAATTTAACTTCCTGACGCAATTCGTCGCTAATTTTAACTGCCGTTTCAAAACCAACATCTGATTCAATTAAAGTTTCTTCCAAATCATCAAAAAAGTCTTCATCAACTGTTCGAAAATTTGCTAGCAAACTATTTAATTTGTCACCGAACGTCTGCCGACTTTTAGCTAATCCTTCGTCATATTTTTTTTCTGTTGTATCTTGTTTCGGCGCTTCTTCTCCAGTAAACGCCTGTTTGATTTTTTCAAAAAACCCCATTGTATTCCTCCCTAACCTAGGTTAATGCCACCGAAACCATTTTCGAAATACCTGACTGTTGCATTGTAATCCCATAAAGTACGTCAGCATGATCCATCGTTCCTTTACGATGTGTAATGACAATAAATTGCGTTTTTTGACAAAACTTTTTCAAATACTGAGCATAACGATCAACATTTGCATCATCTAAGGCTGCTTCAGCTTCATCCAAAATTACAAATGGTACCGGTTTAACTCTCAAAATTGCAAATAATAAAACTATCGCAGTTAGAGCCTTTTCACCACCTGATAATAACGATAGGCGCTGCAATTTTTTGCCCGGTGGCTGAGCCATAATCTCAATCCCAGTTTGCAACAAATTGTCTGGTGCTGTCAATTTTAAACTAGCCTGACCGCCGCCAAACATTTCTGGAAAAATTTGACTAAATGCTGTTGCAGTTTGCTTAAAAGTTTTTTCAAATCGGCTTTTAACTTCCTGATCAATCTCCGCCATACTTTTTTGTAATTCAATCTTGGCGTCCAACAAATCTTGCCGCTGAGCTGTTAAAAACTGGTACCGTTGATTAACCCGCTCAAATTCTTGAATTGCTCCCAAGTTAACTTCACCCAATTCGCTAATTCCACGCTTCAAAAGCTTTAACTGACGCTCAATTACTGTCGAATCTTTTTCACGCTCAAGACGCTGAGCTGCTTCAAATGTCAGTTGATACTTTTCACTTAGCGTTTGCAAATCTTGATCAAGTTGCTGATCTTGTTGTTCAACTTGATACTTGAGTTGTTGAAATTCCTGTTGCGCTAATTGTTGCAGTTCTGTTTGTCGTTTAACTTTAACCTGCTGTTGTGATACCTTTTCTTGTAATTGGGTTCGCTGTTGCTGAAGCTCTTGCAGTTTTCCTTCCGCGGTTTGCTGCTGATGAGATAAATCTGCTAATTGTTGCACCAAGTTTTTACCGCTGATTTGTTGTTTGGCTGCTGTTGCAGTTAACGCCGTTAATTCTGCTTGTTTTTGCTGCAATTGCTGTTGGCGCGTTGTCAAACGTTTACTTAATTCTTCGACTTGCTGCTGGCCAGAAGCCTGCTGCTGTTGTAAAACTGCCTGTTGTTGTTCAAGTTCAGCTAACTCACTTTCTTGCTGATGATGAGTAGCCGTAATATTTTTTAATTGTTGCTGGCGCTTTGCAAATTCATTCTTTAACTGTTCCAATTCAAGTATCAACTGTTTCTTTTCCTGAACCGCTTTAGCTTGATCAGCTGTAAAGTTTTCCATCGCCAATTTGCTTTGCTCTACCTCAAATTGTTGAGCAGTTAATTGTTGTTGCAGATGATTCTTCTCATTTTGCTGCAACTTCAAGTCAGTAGCTGCATTCTGGTAAACTATTTCAGCTTGTTTGAGCTCGGGCTTAAGCTCAGCTAATTGTTTAGCTGCCGCTTTTCGCTGTTGTTTAAGCTGACCGCCTGATTCTTCAAGTTGGACTAATTGCTGTTGCATTTTTGCAATTCCAGCTGCTAAATCGGTTAACTGCTGTTGCTGGGAAAGCAAACCATTGTTGTTTCGCCGGGAACCGCCACTCATTGAACCACCAGCATTAATCACGTCGCCATCTAACGAAACAATTCGACAACGAAAATGCAATTTTTGAGCTGTTGTAATAGCATTGTCAATTGTTTCAACAATCACGGTTGTACCCAATAAATGTTCTAAAACATGTTGGTTGGAAGCTGCCGTTTTAACCAACTGACTAGCTACTCCAACAACCCCTGATATGTTTTTCAGTTGCTCTTCTATCATTGACGAAATTTTTCGTGTTTGGACAGTCGTCTGCGGCAAAAAAGTTACTCTACCATAATGATTGCTTTTTAAATAATTAATTGCTTGTTTAGCTGCCTGTTCATCAGTAACTACAATATTCTGTAGTTGTCCTCCTAGAACTGTCTCAATTGCAACTGAGATTTTTGGCGGAACGGTTAACAGTTCCGCTACTGAACCAATAATTCCACTTAACCGATTTTTTGCCAATAAAACTTGTTTAACACCTTGATAATAATTGTTATAACTACTAGAAATCTCATGCAAACTATCATATTTTGCACGTGCCTGTTGAAAAATTCCATTAGCCTGATACCAGCGTTGCTGCTGAACTGTATACTTTCGTTGCAATTGTTCTTGTCGATCCAACAATTGTTGTTCTTGCTGTTGTAATTGTTCTAGATGCTCTTTCAAAGCCGTCGCCTGATTAGTCGCATCTTGATGTTCATTCGTGGAAGTATGTTGTTGTTGCTGCAACGTTGTTAATTTAGCTAATAGTTGTTGCTGGTGTGCTAGTTGGCGCTGCTGTTCTTTAGCTAAATAATTAATCTGATTATTGACTGAAGCCTGGCGTTGCATTTTGGCAACTATTTGATTACGCAATTCTTCCAGTTGCTGCTGTAATTCATCAGATCCAAGTTGGAGTTCATTTTTCTGAATTCTAATTGTCTTTTGCAATTTAGCAGTTTTTGTTTTTTGCAGAGATAATTGTTGTTTAAGCTCACGTAATTGTCTTTGTAGTTGTTGCGTGGTTTGTTCGGCCTCAGCTAGTTGCTGTACTAATTCTTGCTTTCGCTGCTGACGATAATCTTCTTGTTGTGCTGTTAACTGTTGCTGTCCGTTCAATTGTTCTCGTTGCTTAACTACTTGTACCAATCCAGCTTGACAATTATCAATTTGTTGATTCACTTGCAATTGTTGCTGCTGCACTTTAGTTTGCTGTTGTTGCAAAGAATCAGTTAATTGCTGCTGTTTAGCTAATTGAGCTGTTGCTGCTGTTAATTTTATTCGTCGAGTCTGTTGTTTTTCAGTAGTTTTTTGCAATCGCCAAATCAGTTGACTGCGCTCAAAAAAAGCTAGCTGCTTTTTTTGATTCAAATAATCTTTAGCTATACTGGCCTGTTGTTTGAGCGGTTCAACTTGTCCAGCTAATTCACTAATAATATCAGCAACTCGAAGTAAGTGATCATCAGTTTCTGCCATTTTAGTCTGAGCATTTAACCGCTCTTTTTTGTACTTCAAAATTCCGGCCGCTTCTTCAATAAATTGGCGCCGGTCTTCAGGCTTACTATTAAAAATTTGCTCAACTTTTCCTTGTGAAATTAGTGAAAAAGAATCTCTTCCTAATCCAGTATCAATTAATAAATCGATGATATCTTTTAAACGCACCGTTTTTTGATTTAAAAGAAACTCGCTTGTTCCGTCACGAAAAATGCGACGCGTAATGGCGACTTCATCACTTTCCATGGCCAAAAAACGATCACTGTTGTCAAAAACAATTTCAACTTCAGCCCGATTTAAAGCAGCTTGATTATCTGATCCGGCGAAAATTACATCCGGCATCCGAGAACCACGCAAACTTTTAGCTGATTGTTCACCCAAAACCCAACGAATTGCTTCAATTAAATTGCTTTTTCCACTGCCGTTTGGACCGACAATTGCCGTTAATCCCGGACGGAACTCAATTTGTGTTTTCTGCGCAAATGATTTAAAACCATCCAGTACTAATGACTTGAGTTTCATTTTCGCCGCTCCTTACTCTTTATTTATTAGCATGTAATTTGATCAAAGCTTCTCTGGCAGCTACTTGCTCAGCAGCTTTCTTCGAGTGTCCTTGACCTTGGCCTAATAACTCGCCATCAGCACTAACGGTCATAGTATAACGCTTGTCATGCTCAGGGCCATCATTTTCCAACTCATGATACTCAATATCAACATCGCCGTCTTGCTGCAAGAACTCCTGCAATTCAGTTTTATGATCCAGTAAATGGTCAAACCATCCCAAATCAATCTTGGGAAAGACAATTTGTGAAATAAATTTATCTACTGCTGGTTTTCCTTGATCTAAATACAACGCTCCAATAAATGATTCGAAAATATCGCAAAGTAGGGACGGACGTTGTCGTGCTTGCGATTTTTCTTCTCCCTTTCCTAAACGAATATATTGGTCAAAATGACATTCAACTGCAAATTTACTAAAACTGTCCTCACAAACCATAGCTGCTCGTAACCGCGAAAGTTTTCCTTCCGGCAATGACGGATAACGTAAAAATAAATATTCAGAAACAGCTAACTGCATCACTGCGTCACCCAAGAATTCAATTCGCTCATAATATTTCAAATTTTGGTTAGGGTGTTCATTAACATATGAAGCATGAGTAAATGCTTCATCCAATAATTCTGTTCGTTGAAATTCAATTTCAAAATGCTCTTTAAGCCAATCAGTTAATCCATTTGTCAATCTTCGTCTGCTCCTTAAATTTAATTTTCATATAATTACTGACTCCATTTATAAAAGTAAAAGGCCGCAATCAAAACATGCGTTTTGTGCTGGCCTTGATTGATATCATAAACTACTCTTTATTTTTGATGTTTCTTGATATAGTCGACAACATCCTGAACTTTTTGCAATTTTTCAGCTTCTTCATCGGGAATCTCCGCTCCAAAGCTATCCTCTAATTCTAAAACAAATTCTACTAAATCAATCGAATCTGCATCCAAATCGGTAGTAAAATTCAAATTTGGTGTAATTTGATCAACTTCAATTTCGAAACGTTCATGGATAATTTTAGCCAATTTATTAAAAATTTCTTTTTCTGTCATTTTGATTTCTCCTCAATAACTTTATTTTTTTCCGCTTGATTCAATTTTGAAAAGTAGTCCACTAAATCTGGAATCATCTGTTCTTTCAACATCTGCTCAATCTGGCCTAATGTATAGTAAACCGTTTCTGCATCACTAGCGCCATGTGCTTTAACAACTGGAGCTTTTACCCCTAATAAAACTGCACCACCGTATTGTGCTTGATTCATTTTAGCTTTTAGCTGTTTAAAAGCTGGTTTAAGCAACACTGCTCCTAGCTTACTGCTGACACCACTATTCATAATTGTTTCTTTGAGTAAATGCATAATTGCTGAAGCCGTTCCTTCAATTGACTTTAACAAGGTGTTCCCCATAAAACCATCAGCCACAATTACATCTGCTTGATTGCGTAAAACAGAATTGGCCTCAACATTCCCAACGAAATTGATTGCTGGATCAGCTTGCAATAATTGATAAGCCTCTTGAGTAATTTTACTGCCCTTATGTGGCTCAGTGCCATTGTTCAAGAGTCCAATCCGCGGATCAGCAATCCCCCGAACCTTCTGGGCATAATATTTTCCCAAAATCGCATACTGATGCAAATGTTCCGCTTTATTTTCAGCATTTGCTCCACTATCCAATAAATTAAAAGCTCCCGTCTGCTCACCAATCATTGGCAAGGTTGAAAGCAATCCGGGGCGTACAATTCCTTTAATTCGGCCAACAATTAACAAACCTGCTGTCAACAACGCCCCTGTATTTCCACAAGAAAACAAAGCATCAGCTTCTCCGTTTTTAACCGCTTGGGCTGCCAAAACTAAAGAAGATTGTTTTTTGCGCCTGATTGCTCGAACAGGTTCATCGTTCATACCAATTACTTCATCAGCTTGAATAATTTTGATCCGAGTTTGGTCAGTCAATAGTTTACTAATTTGTTCACTTTTTCCATAAAGCAAAAATTCTAAATGCGGGTATTGATCACGCGCTTTGGCAACTCCAGCAACAATCGCTTCGGGAGCATGATCTCCTCCCATTGCATCAACGGCTATTTTCAAAATTTTTTTCCTCCTACTAATCAAAACCTAATTCTAGTTGTAACTGCTGTTGCAAGTACTCATCTAATGGTTTGGTTTCAATTGTTTTGCCAAAATTACTTTGATTAATTATTTCTGCAGCATCAACTTGAGCTGTTTCCAAAATTTTTAAATCCTTAATCGGATCAGCAACTTTAAATTCCGGTAATCCTGCCTGCTTGCGGCCTAAAATATCACCTTGTCCACGCAACTCTAAATCTCGCTGAGCAATGACAAAGCCATCAGTAGTCTCAGTCATCGTTTGTAATCGCTGCCGGCCGTAATCAGTCTTAGGATCAGCTAGCAATAAGCAATAAGACTGCGTACTACTGCGACCAACTCGTCCACGCAACTGGTGTAATTGAGCTAGGCCAAATCGATCGGCATCTACAATTAAAATTACCGATGCCTGAGGAACATCCACCCCAACTTCAATCACCGTGGTAGCAACTAAAATTTTCGTTTTTCCAGCAGTAAAATCCGTCATGATTTGTTCTTTTTCATCGCTCTTCATTTTACCATGAATTAACCCAACTTGATATTCTGGCGCAAAAAATTTAGTTGCATCAGTTAAAAGTTGTTCAGCATTTTGTAAATCTAGTGCTTCAGATTCACTAACTAAAGGAGTAACTAAATAAGCTTGTTTTCCTTGTTTTAGCTGCTCAGCAATAAAACTAAAAGCTCGTTTCAGCTGGTTTTTTTTAAGCCAAAAAGTTCTTACTGGTTTTCGTCCACGAGGTAACTCATTAATGATTGAAACATCCATTTCACCGTAAACTGTTAAAGCCAAGGTTCGTGGAATCGGTGTAGCCGTTAGAGCTAAAACATCAGGCTCATTGCCCTTTAATCGCAATGCTTGCCGCTGATTAACTCCAAAACGATGCTGTTCATCAGTAATTACCAAACCCAAATTTTTAAATTCAACACCATTTTGGATTAGCGCATGAGTTCCAATCAAAATATCGATTGAACCTTTTGCTAATTGTTGTAAAAGTTCACGCCGCTGACGACTCTTTGCTGAAGTCGTCCCAGTTAACAAATTAACATTAATTCCTAACGGTTGAAACAAGCGGAAAAGCTTGTCTGCATGCTGACGAGCAAGAATTTCAGTTGGAGCCATCAAAGCTGCCTGATAGCCCGCGGTTACTGCTGCATACATTGCAATTGCAGCTACAATTGTTTTTCCAGAACCAACATCACCCTGCAAAAGGCGATTCATGTGCACCGGTCGATGTAAGTCGTGACAGATCTCATTAACAGTTCTTTTTTGAGCTGGCGTTAATTCGAATGGTAATTGACTAATAAATTTTTTTAACTGCTGGTTATCGTAATTAAGTTTCAGACCATTTGGCTGTTGATCTATTTGTTTTAGATACTGTAGACGGGCTTCAAATAAAAATAGTTCTTCATAAACAGCTGTCCTTTTAGCAGCCTGAGCAGTCAGTTGATCTGCCGGGAAATGCAAGTCATGAATCATTTGTTGCCGTGATAATAAATGATATTTTTTTTGTAATTTTCTGGGTATCAAATCGCTAATCTGTCCATGATAGAGTTCATAAGCTTGTTTAACTAACTTTTGTAATTGAGTAGCACGAATTTCTTTGGATGAACGGTATACCCCTGCTAATTGTTCTTGTTTATTAAACGACAATAATTTTATTCCCATCAATCGCTGCCGCGCAGCTTCCCATTTTCCAAAAACTGTCAGTTCTGCGCCCTCAATTACTTTTTCGGCCAAATACCCTTGATTAAAAAAAGTTACTAAAACTGCTTGATTATCAATCAACAAGTTAAAATTTAAACGATTTTTTTTGCGACCAAAACGTACCAACACTGGAGCAGTTACAACTACCCCACGTAAAGTCACCTTTTCTTGATCAACCAATTCCGCCAGGTTTTGAGGACGATAATCATCATAACGAAATGGAAAGGCAGTCAGCAAGTCCTCAATCGTTGTAATCCCTAAATGCTGCAGTGCCTGTATTGTTTTTGGGCCAACTCCTTTTAAAACTGCAAGCGACTGCCTTGATATCGTTGTCAAATTATTCACCTCCAAAAATAAAAAAACTGACCGACTTCGCCGGTCAGATAAAAAATTATTCTTATTCCACTGAAATTAAATATGGATAAACCGGCTGACCGCCGAAATGAACCTCAATTTCCAAATCACTATCTAGCTGCTGAGCGGCAGCAGCGATTTCTTGTGCTTCTTCTTGATTTCCATCAGCTCCATAGATAATAGTGACGATTTCGCTGTCAGCTGTCAGCATCCGCTTTAACATTGAAATTGCCGCTGTTTTACGTACTGCATTTGTTAAAACAATCTTGCCGTCAACAATTGCCATAAAATCATCTTTTTTAATCGTCTGACCATCAATTGAAGTATCTCGTACAGCTGTTGTAATCTGACCAGAAATAACTGAATCTAGTTCAGCAGTCATTTTTGCTTGATTTTCTTTCAGTGAAGCTTGGCTATCAAAACTCAATAACGAAGTCATCCCTTGAGCAACCGTTTTGCTGGGAACAACTGCAACAGCTACTTCCGCCACTTGAGCTGCTTGATTGGCAGCTAAAAAGATATTCTTATTATTTGGTAGAATTATAACTTTTTTCGCTTTGGTCTGTTTAATTGCTTGAACAATATCTTCAGTGCTTGGGTTCATTGTTTGACCACCATTTAAGATCAAAGTTGCACCCAAACTCTTAAATAATTTACCCAAGCCAACTCCAGAAGCAATTGCAATAATTCCATATCCATTAATAGTTTCAACCGTTGCTGGTTCAGTCGGTTCAGTCGTTGATGAACTATCGGCTTCCCGATCATGTTCCAAAATTGTTTCATGCTGCAAACGCATATTATCAACTTTGACTTTAATTAAAGAACCAAAATGCTGTCCATAAGCTAAAACATCGCCTGGATGTTCTGTATGAACATGAACTTTAACTACTTGCTCATCAGCAACTACTAATAATGAATCACCGATTTCGCTTAAATGCTGACGAAATGCATCATAGTCAAATTTTTGATCGACTAAGCGGCCAGCTCCCAAGCGAACCATAATTTCAGTGCAATAGCCGTAGTGAATATCTTCAGTATTCAACTGACTTTGAACACTTTGATGATGGGCAGCATTAACCATTTCATCCATTTCAACCATATTCGGCTGATGTTTTTCAGTTGGTTCAGCTAACGTTTTACCAGAAAGAACCGCTGCAAATCCTTCATAAACAAAAGTCAGTCCTTGTCCACCAGAATCAACAACCCCAACTTCTTTAAGAACTGGTAACTGTTCCGGAGTATGTGCCAAAGCTTCCTTAGCCGCTGAATAAGCCGCCGACATAACTGTTGTAACGTCTGTCTGATTGCTAGTTTTATTAGCCGCTTTAGCTGCTTGGCGAGCAACTGTCAAAATCGTTCCCTCAGTAGGCTTCATAACTGCCTTATAAGCAGATTCAACCCCACTACTCAAAGCAGCTGCTAAATCAGCAGGAGTCAATTCAACTTTCTTTTCAGTACTTTTATGAAAGCCCCGAAAAATTTGTGACAAAATTACTCCTGAATTTCCGCGCGCGCCCATCAACAATCCTTTAGCTAGGGCAGCGGCCAAAGTCCCTACATCATCTGCTGTTGATTCAGCAACATATTTTGCTCCGCTGGCAAAAGATAAACTCATATTAGTTCCTGTATCACCATCTGGTACTGGAAAAACATTCAACGAATTAATAAAGTCAGCATTATTATTTAAACGATCAGAACTGACAGCAACCATTTTACGAAACTCTGCTGCCGTTATCTTTTTAACTTTCAAAATTATATCCTCCCTGTTATAACTACTCTTCAATTACTCGAACGCCTTGAACAATGACGTTTACTGAATTAGCAGTTATTCCCAGCATTGATTTTAAATTATACTTGACTTTATCTTGTACATTACGGCAAACTTCCGAAATCTTAGTTCCATAACCAACAATAATGTAAACATCAACCGCCACTCGTTCATCTTCTTGACGAACAACGACCCCTTTTGCATAGTTATCGCGTTTTAAAATTTCATTTAAATTATCACGGATTTGATTTTTGCTAGCCATTCCAACAATTCCAAAAATTTCGGTGGCAGCTCCGCCAACGACTGTAGCAATTACATCATTGGTTATTTCAATGTCCCCATACTGTGTTTTAATTTTAACAGCCATAAATGATAGCCCTCCTTATAAAAGAACACAACAATTAATCATATTTTATCATAAAAGCCAAAACAACACCAAATCATCTAATTAATCTACCAAAACAGCTGCCAAGGATTTTTACTTTACACAAAGTTCTTGCATTAAGTAGTTAACTATGCTATTTTTATTTAATGAGCGAGCATTTAATGCTACGAAATTCAGCATCAGGGAGGATAATCATGGCTAAAGATTTTATCACCGGTCGTAAAACAACTTTTGGCAAAAAACGTTCACACGCTTTAAACCAAACTAGTCGCAGTTGGAAACCAAATTTGCAAAAAGTTCGGATTTTAGTTGACGGCAAACCGAAACGCGTCTGGGTTTCAGCACGTGCCTTGAAGTCGGGTAAAGTTACTCGCGTTTAATTAAAAAAGAAAACCAGCAACTAATGGTAGTTAAGATTAAAGTATAACTTAATCTTTTCACTTTAGTTGCTGGTTTTTTTTAATCTTTACTTTGAATGACACAAACCACACCACTACTAAAAGAAAACTTAGCCGTTAAACCAACAAATTCATTGCTAGCCAAAGAAACAGGCCAGTTAAAATCATTTCCAGGCAGTTGATATTTTTCATCATACAAAACCAACTGTGATACTTTCGTCAAGGGAACAAAAGCTAAATATTTTTTATCGTGTTGTTTATTCAAAGTATAAGTTCCTGGTTTAAAAAAGCTGATTTCATTTTGACGATCGATCAACTTAATTCGTTCAAGTGATGAATAAAATTCCGGTCGCAAAACAAAAAACAAATTTGCTAACAAATGATCTATTCGCCCACCAGTAGCTCCATAAATTTTAAGCAGATCTGGTTGAAAGTCTCGTAAAATAAAGCGAACAGCTAGTTCAGTATCAGTATCATCTTTTTCAGCTTGAGCCGTCTCAACCCGCAAACTATTTTTGAATATCAATTCTCTTTCAACCGCCGAAGAAGAATCAAAATCGCCAATTGCTAATTTAGGGACAATTCCTGCTCTAATTAGTCGCAAGGCCCCCCGATCAGCGCCAATCCAAGCTGCATTTCTTTTTAACTGTAACAAATTATCCGGTAATTGAGCAAGTGGACCCCCGACTAACAAATTAACTTCTTTCATAATTGCTCAGCCTCAGCCGCTTCACGCAATAAGTTCACTTGTTTAGCTGGCTCGGCTGCAAAAACAAATGAACCCGCAACTGCAATGGTTGCTCCAGCACGATAGCAACGCTTAATGGTGGCTTGATTAATTCCGCCATCAACTTCAATCTCAAAATTATAGTGGTGGCGTTGTTTAAGTTCTGCTAAACGTTGAATCTTCTTTAACATTAATGGCAAAAATTTCTGTCCACCAAAACCTGGATTGACTGTCATAACCAAAATCGAATCGACTAGTGGCAAGACTTCTTCAATAGTCGATAAACTGGTTCCTGGATTAACAACTACTTCAGCTCGGCAGCCTGCTTGCTTAATTTGCTGAATAATCCGAAAAATATGTGGCGTTGCTTCAGCATGGAACCCAATCATTGTTGCACCTGCTGCCGCTAAAGGTTGAATATAAGCTGCTGGATCTGTAACCATCAAGTGACAGTCAAACGGCAATTTGGTTATTGGACGCAAAGCCTTAACAATCGGCAGACCAAATGAAAGGTTAGGTACAAAATGACCATCCATAATATCAATGTGCAAATAGTCTGCTCCAGCTTGTTCTAGCAGTTGAACATCACGACCTAAATTAGCAAAATCGGCACTTAAAATCGATGGAGCAATTTTCATTTTAAAACAATCCCTTCTGTAATTAATATTAATATCGAGGTTTTTGCTGCTGAATAGCTGTTAACAACTGCAAATAACTTTGATACCGACTAGCGGCAATCGAACCAGCTTGAATTGCTGCCTTGACTGCACAATGGGGCTCTTTTTGATGAAGACAGCCACGAAACTTACAGGCAGTTTGACAAGCTGCCAATTCTGGAAAGTAATCACGTAGCTCAACCGCAATAATATTTTGTAATTCAAATGATGAAAATCCTGGTGTATCGGCCAGATAATTCTGGCCAATTTGAAATAACGCAACTTTTCTCGTAGTATGCTTTCCACGACTTAATGCTTTTGAAACTGCTCCAGTAGCTAAATTAAGTTCTGGTGCTAAATGATTTAATAAAGTTGATTTTCCAGCTCCAGTTTGTCCCATTACCACTAAAGTCTGCTGAGATAATTTGTTCATTAGCAAATCTTTTATTTCGGAAATAGTTGTAAAAGTCTGATACCATTTTTGATAAACTGCTACGATCAACTTAAATTCAGCTCGTTGAATTGGTGTCAACAAATCCAGCTTTGAAAAGTAAATTAACGGCGTAATTTTTTGAGCTGCTAACATCACTAACTGACGATCTAATAAATTTGCTGAAAAATTTGGTTCTTTACAAGAAACAACTACAATTGCACAATCAATATTTGCAATTGGTGGGCGAACTAAATGATTTTTACGTGGATCAATTTTTAACAGGTACCCTTCCTGTTGGTTATCCGCCTTAAATTCAACCCAATCCCCCACAAGTGGTGTAATTTTTTTTTGTCGAAAATTTCCCCGAGCACGAGTACGATAAAGTAAACCATTGGCAATTACATCATAGTACCCACTAAGCGATTGTAAAATCTGTCCTTTTACCATTGATTGGCCTCCTAGTTTCCACTGGTAACGTTACTATTTTCAGCAATTGTTGTCCCATTTTCAACAATTTTGTATTTTCCTGTTTTCGATTTGTTCAACGTAAAAGGCAACGAGATTTTAGTGTCCTTGGTAATTGACAGCGTTTGATAAACTTGATCCAAGCTGTGGTTGTCATCTGCAAGATAAACTTGCACTTGTTGCGCTGTCGAACTTGAACTAGTTGAATTTATTCCTGCGCTATTATAAGGAATTGTAACAGCAAGATTGAACTGATTATTTGCAGTTGAAGAACTAGCCGAAGTCTCATTGCTAACTGAACTTGAACTGTCATTAGATTTACTTGAATCCACAGAAGAATCCTTGTCGGTTGTTGAAGTTGCATTCGCAAAAGTAACTGATAAAATACTACCGCTTTGCACTATTGTCCCAGCAGCCGGATTTTGCCCTACCACTAAATCGGCTTTATTTTCAGTTCCACTTGAGCCATCTTGCCAGTTACTTTGTAATTCCAAACCTCTTTCAGCTGCGTAATCAACAACACTCTTGCGCGTATAGCCAGTCAAATCACGCAATTTTATTACATTTGTCCCACTGCTAACTGTAAAAGTAACTGTAGTGTCTTGCCAAACAATCTTCTTTTGGGGGCGAATACTTTGTGAAATAATTTCACCAGCAGCTACTTTTTCTGAATGCTTCGTATCTTTTAAAACAGTAACTCCCTTTTTCTCCAATTGACGCTTAACTTTACTAAATGATTGACCATTATAATTTCCAAAAGGTCGTTTTTCAGGACCGCTTGAAAGTACAAGAGTTACTTTTGAATTTTGCCGCACACTCAAACCGGTTGCTGGATCAGTTGTTACAATCTGACCTTCATAATATTTTTCGCTTGCACGATGCTTAATCTTACCTACTTTTAATTGTTTTTGCTGTAAAACGGCTTCAGCCTCTCCTTTCGTCATTCCTTGTAAGTCAGGAACTTTGACTGAACGTGGAGCAACCGCGTAGGCAATCAAACTTAAAATAATTAAAAACCCCACAAAGGCAGCTATAATTACCAGCCATTTTTTCTTTTTACTCCACGGCTTTTTTTTGACAGGCTTTTTTTCAGTTGTTTGATTTTTTTGTGATTTATCGACAACAATTGGCTCTAACACTTTTGTTTCATCATCTAAATACTGTGCCGGATGCCATGGCATTTCATTTGCTCTTTCTAAACTAAGTGCCGTTTTCAAATCTGCTGCCATCTCAGCTGCTGTTTGGTAACGATCAGCTAAACTTTTAGCTGTAGCATGGGCAATGACATTTTCAAGTGCCTGCGGAATTTCAGAATTAAATTGTCGAACAGCCGGCATCTCATCTTTATAATGCTTTAAAGCAATCGAAACAGCTGTTTCGCCCTGAAATGGAACTCTTTTAGTCAATAACTCAAACAAAATAATTCCTAATGAATAAATATCAGATTGCTTAGTAACCACACTTCCACGCGCCTGTTCAGGTGACAGGTAATGGACGGAACCCATTAAAGTATTAGTTTGCGTTAGTGAATCAGTAGTAGCCAAAGCAATGCCAAAATCAGTGATTTTCACTTGACCAGCTTGATCAATTAAAATATTTTGCGGCTTTAAATCGCGGTGAATTATCCCATGGCTATGGGCATGTTCAACCGCTGCCAAAATTTGCTCCATAATTGCTACCACGGTTGGAAAAGACAGCGGAAATTTTTGCTGAATATAAGCTTTCAAATCAGTTCCTTCGACATATTCCATAATTAAATACTGCATCCCATTATCCTCGCCAACATCATAGATGCTAACAATGTTTGGATGTGTCAATTCTGTCAATGAGATTGCTTCACGCTGAAAACGCCGAACAGCAGCTGGATCATCCCGCAAATCCAACCGCATCAATTTAACTGCAACCGGTCGTTGTAAAATTAAATCTTGAGCCAAATAAACGTTGGCCATTCCACCCTCGCCCAAAGTTTGTTTTATTTTATAACGACCGCTCAAAACATATCCGGCTCTCATCTTTCAGCCACCTCAACTTCATCCTGGACAGCTGCTGCTAATACCGTAATATTATCTTTGCCTCCAGCTTCATTCGCCTGTTTAATCAGATTTTCACACTTTACCGATAAGGTTGTTGAATTTAATAAAGTTTCCAACAATTGCTGATCTTCAAGCATATTCGTCAATCCGTCTGTACACAAAAGCAGCAAGTCTCCAGGCAATAGCTCAATTAGTTGTTGATCAAGAACAGCTTCATCAGAGACGCCTAATGTCCGTGTAATAATATTTTTTTGTGGGTGATGGCGTGCTTCTTCTGAACTAATTTGTCCACGTTTAACCAACTCATTAACTAAAGAATGATCTTCAGTTAATTGAAATAGTTTATCATCCCGCAATAAATAACCCCGACTATCTCCAATATTTGCTAAAACAGCCCTTTTGCCAAAAAAGAGCGCACAAACAAGTGTCGTCCCCATACCAGTTAAATCACTGAATTGATTAGCTCGTTGTAAGATTAATTGATTTTCTTGTTTGACTTGTTCTTCCAGCCATTTAGCCCCTACATGTGGATCGGTAAAAATAGTCGTTTCAAATTGATACCCTAAATGAGAAACTGCCATTTCAGAAGCAACATCACCACCACGGTGTCCGCCCAATCCATCAGCAACAACAGCAAAACGAATTCCAGCTCGATTCTTAAACAAGCCAACATAATCTTCATTTCGTTCACGTACTTGACCAATATCACTCTTGTATGAAAATTCCACTGTTTTGCCCCCAATTAATCCTGCGTTTTTTCTAAGAATGCCATAAAAAAGCCATCCGAGTCAAATTCATCTGGTAAAATTGTTCGTTTTCTTAATAGTTTAAAGTCTGGGTGCTGGTTTAAAAACTTTGTTATAACTTGATCATTTTCTGATTTTAGAATTGTACAAGTACTATAAGTTAGAATCCCGTTATTTTTAACCAAACCAGTTAAACTTGCCAATAATTCAAGTTGCAACTGTTGCAAACGAGCAACCCCAGCAGCAGTCTTACGATAACGAATTTCCGGCTTACGTCGAAGCAATCCAATTCCTGAACAAGGTGCATCAACCAATATTTTATCAAAAGTTGCTGGCTTAAATTCCATTATCGCTTGCCGAGCATCAAGACATTTCGCCTTAACTTGAGGTGAGAAGCCGCAACGTTGAGCATTTTTTTCAATTAATTTAATTTTATGGGGATGAATATCAAGTGCTGTTACTGAGCCACTAGTCAAAGCATCGGCAATTTGTAAAGTTTTCCCACCAGGGGCAGCACAAGCATCTAAAACTTGATCGGCTGGTTGAATCTGCATCCCAGCAACCACTTGAGCTGCACTTTCATCTTGAAAAACCAGTTTTCCAGCTGAAAAAAGTTTACTTTGACTGGCAACTCCATGTTTAATAATCAAACTTGTGGGACTTAAACGGCTGAATTCACACATAAAACCGGCTGCTTCCAATTGCTGTTTAGCTGCTGCTGTTGATAGGTATGATTGGTTAATCCGAACTACTTGATGTGGCGGCTGATTAATGGTTTTCAAAATTGCCGCTGTTTTTGCTTTGCCATTTTCTTTGACTAACTGTTTTAAAAGCCAAATCGGCAAACTATAACAAATGCTCATTTTTTGTAGCGGATCTTTGATTTCTTGTGGATTGGGTAACTTCTGGCGCAAAATAGCATGCAAAACTCCTGTTACAAACTTACGAATGCCATCATGCCCATTAATTTTAGCAACTTTGATTGATTCGTCTAAAATTGCTCGTGCTGGAACTCGGTCTAAATATTGCAATTGAAATAAAGCTGCTAATAACAATTCATACACCCATGGCAAAACTTTTTTATTTTTAATAAATGGCGTCAGCCAATACTCTAAAGTCAATCTATGTTGCAAACTTCCATAAACAATTTGTGTTAGCAATGCTTGATCACGAGCTGTTAAATGTTCTGTTTGCAAAACTTGATTCAATAATAAATTTGAATATGCATTTTCTTGTTGCACTCGTGTTAATATTCCTACCGCTAATCCGCGGACTGAATGCCCACTATCGAATTTCCTTTTCATTCCGTAATTAACCTCTGATTTGCTTTGATTTGCTTTCCTTGACCATTTAAATAATCACTAATTTTTTGCCGTGCTTTGCCAGCTGGTTGGATTTCTTTGACTTGGTAGACGGTTCCTTGCGCAGCCGCTAACTTTAATGTATGTTTTGTCACTTCAACAACTTTTCCAGCTGTTAAAGTAGTTGTTTCATTTATAGGCTCAATCTCCCAAAGCTTCGTCCGTTTACCGCCAAAATTGGCAAAATAAGCGCCTGGTCTTGGACGTAAAGCACGAATTTTCTGATCTAATTGTCGTGCAGTTGCCGATAACTCTAATTGTTCTTGTTTTGCAGTAATAATTGGAGCAAACGAAACTTGCTGTTCATCTTGCAAAACAGGCGAAATTTCACCAGCAATAATAGCTGGGAGTTTTGCTAATAATAAATCACGACCAATCAAACTCAATTTTGCAAATAAACTGCCAGCATCATCAGTCGGTGTAATTGGCAATTCTGCTTTGCCCAACATTGAACCAGCGTCCATTTTTTTGGTCATGTTAATTAAAGTAATCCCTGTTTTGGCTTCACCTGCTAACAAAGCATACTGAATTGGAGCTCCACCTCGATACTTCGGTAATAATGAACCGTGGACATTAACTGCCGCAATTTTAACACTTTTCAGTAATTTTGTCGGTAAAAATTGTCCATATGCGGCAGTAACAATCAAATCTGCTTTCAAAGATAGCAACTGTTCAAGTTCTGCGCTTTGGGAAAGTTTTGCTGGTTGATAAACTTTCAACTGATGGCTTAACGCAACTTGCTTAACTGGCGAAGCTGTCAAAACTCTTTTACGACCAACATATTTATCTGGCTGCGTAACAACTGCAACAACTTGGTATTTTTTTTCTTGCAATAGTCCAGTCAAGATTGTTGCTGCAAATGTTGGTGTTCCCATAAAAATAATTGATGTCATAATTATGCCTCATTTCTTTTAGTTAAATAAAACTCATTGGTTCACGAATAATTATTAATTGAACGTTTTTTTGACGTTGACTTGTTTCCAATAAATGATGCAAGTATTCCATTAATTGTGGTTCATGTTTGAACTTTATTATTAAATGATAGCGGTACTGATTCTTAATTCGTAAAATCATTTGGGGAACTGGTCCCAGTAATTTGGCCTCAGGACTTAGCTTAGTTTTCAGCTCCTGCATTATTTTAAATAAATACTTAATTGCAGCTTGTTCGCTGACAGCGTTGGCCGCCAACTGAATTGTAAAATAATATGGTGGATAATCACCTTGATGACGTAAATGCATTTCATAAGCATAAAATTGTTCATAGTCTTGCGTCTTAGCAAATTGTAGCGCATAATGCTGTGGATTGAAGGTTTGAATAACAACTTTCCCTTCTTTTTCTGCTCGACCTGCTCTACCACTAACCTGTGTCAATAATTGGAAAGTTTGTTCACTAGCTCGAAAATCCGGCAAACTAAGTGAAGTATCAGCATTTAAAACGCCCACTAAAGTTACTTCTGGGTAATCAAGCCCCTTAGCAATCATTTGCGTTCCCAACAAAATATCTGCTTGATGACGACCAAATCGCTGTAAAATTTGCTGGTGAGCACCTTTGCGTCGCGTCGTATCAACATCCATTCTTAAAATCCTAGCTGTTGGAAAATAATGTTGTAATTTTTCTTGAATTTTTTGTGTTCCCGTCCCGTAAAAACGAATTTTTGAATTACCACAGGCAGGACATTTTACCGGAATTGACTCCTCATGACCACAATAATGGCACTTCATCAGCCGCAGGTCCTTATGCAACGTTAATGAAATATCACAGTTTGGGCATTTCAAAACAAAACCACATTGCCGACACATCATAAAAGAAGCATATCCTCGGCGATTTAATAACAGAATAATTTGTTCGTGTTTTTGTAAACGATCCTTGATAGCCGTTAATAATTCATTTGAAAAATCCGCATCATGGCTTTGAGTTACTGCCTGTCGCATATCGACCAGCGCAACAGTTGGCAACGGTCGAGTGTTGATCCGTTGTGGCAATCGGAGCCAATGATAGACGCCTTTTTGTGCCCGAGCACGCGATTCTAAAGCTGGGGTAGCGCTACCCAAAACAACTGGGCAATGATGGTAGCGACTACGCCACAATGCAACATCACGAGCATGATAGCGGGGCATACTGTCCTGAGCATAACTGCTTTCATGCTCTTCATCTAAAATAATAATTCCTAAATTTTTTATTGGTGCAAAAACAGCTGAACGTGCACCAACAATAATCGTAGCGGTACCATCCTCAATTCGCCGCCACTCATCTAAACGTTCACCAATTGATAAACCACTGTGTAATAAAGCTACTTGTTTTCCAAACCGACCAACTACCTGAGCTACCATTTGCGGTGTTAAAGAAATTTCTGGAACCAGTAACAATGCAGCTTGCTGTTGCTCGATAGCTGCTGCCATTAACTGCAGATAAATTTCAGTTTTACCACTGCCAGTAACTCCTTCTAATAAAAAAGGTACTGCTGTTTTTTGTTGGATCGTGGTTACAATCGATTGATAAACTTGTTGTTGGTCCATAGTTAAATTTTTGGCTGTTGTCGCAGTAATTTTTTGCGGATCATAAGTGGTTCGTTTAACTACTTGATTAGAAATCTTTAGCCACTTTTTTTCTACTGCCGATCGAATCGCAGTTGGACTAATCTCAAACCGATCCGCTAAAACTGACTGTTGGATCATTATTTGCGGATGATCAGCTAAAAAGTCCAATAAGTGAATTAATTGATGCGCATTGGCACGCTGTTTTTTTTTGAGTTTTTCAGCCTGAGATGTGGTCAATAAGTTACTAACTATTCGGACTTTTTTGGGCTTGGCTTGATCTTTAACTTGGTAAATGAGTTCTATTTTCCCAGCTGCTCGAGCTTTTTGTAATTTTTTAAAGGTTTCGGCTGAAGTTTTGCTTGGTTGCAAAATCTGTTCATTTTTGCCATCAAAAAATTTACGAACCACTGGATCAACTTGTTCAAGTGATACTAGTCTCAGCTTTTTTTCTGATTTTCCACGCAAGCCATTTGGAATCATTGACTGCAAACAAGATATTTTGAAAGAAAAAGTCGATATAGCCAACCAATCAGCCAAAGCTAACATTTCAGCATTTAATACTGGAACTAAATCCTGAACTTCATTGATTTTCTTTAGCTTACTTGTTTCCGCAGCTGGCTTTTGTGTAATTCCGATTACAAAACCTTGAATTAAACGATTCCCACGGCCAAAGGGAACAATTACCCGCATCCCAACAGCAACCTTATCTGTCAATTCAGAACCAATTAAATAAGAAAAAGGTCGATCAGTCTGTCTTGATGGAACGTCGACAATTACAGCTGCTACTTGCAAATCATTTCCTCCTTTGCCGGTTTAAATCCATTAGTAAATCAAAAATTTTATCAGCTATTTTCTCTTTACTTCGCTTGGAAAGCAATTCTGGTGCAACGTCAGGCTGCAAAAAAAACACTTCATTTTGGGAAGTACCAAACCCGATATCATGACGAGAAACATCATTAGCTACTAATAGATCAACTTTCTTTTGCTGCATCTTTTGAGTCGCATTGTGTAACAGTTCTTGTGTTTCAGCTGCAAAGCCTACTAACAATTGCTTTTGCTTTTTTCTTCCCAATTCAGCCAAAATATCCGGGTTACGAACTAATCTAAGAGTCAGTTGATCCAACTCTTGTTTTTTTATTTTTTGCTCTGCTGTCTTAGCTGGACGGAAATCGGCTACTGCCGCCGCCATAATCACAAAATCAGCTTGTTGATAAAACTCAAGCATTTTTTGCTCCATTTGCCGAGCAGTTTTAATTGGTTGATAATTAACCCTATTTGGTAATGCCAGCTGATTTGGGCCCGCAACCAACGTTACTTCGGCTCCACGTTGCTGAGCTATTTTGGCAATAGCAAATCCCATTTTTCCAGTCGAATTATTCGATAAGTACCGAACCGGATCAAGCGGTTCAACGGTAGACCCAGCTGAAACCAAAACTTTTTTGCCAACTAAATCTTTTTTATTCTCTGTTTCTAAACGATCAATTAACCAACTTATAATTTCTGGTGGTTCCGGTAAACGTCCGTCACCTGAATACCCTTCCGCTAACAATCCTTTAACGGGAGATAAAAATTGCACTCCATCTGCTTTTAATCGTTGAAAATTACGCTGCGTTGCTGGTGCTGTCAACATTTTTTGATTCATCGCTGGAATAACATATTTAGTTGCTTGGCTTGCAAGAATACTTGCAGACACGAGATTATCTGTTAGCCCGACCGCCATTTTGGTTAAGATGTTGGCTGTCGCTGGTATTACGATTATCGCATCTGACCAGTCAGCTAACTTAATATGTAAAACCTCATCAGATTTGAACCACTCTTCATCCGTGTGAACCTTTTTTTTAATTAAAGATGAAAAAGTCAGCGGTGTAACAAATTTTTGTGCATCCTTCGTCATTGCAATTTCTAACTCGAATCCTGCTTTCAATAATCCCCGGACTACTAATGCCGCTTTATATAAAGCAATTCCACCCGTTAGACAAACTAAAATTTTCTTTTTTCCCACCGTCGTTCCTCCTCTAACTATCATTTCTATTTTAACAGAATCAACAGTGATTATTTAATTGAAGCGGAAATTTTAAAAAAAATGACTGGTAAATTGGTTAATAACCAAAAACCAGTCAATCTTAAATTAACTTAACTTCAAAATTCTAAATTTTTTCTTTTTCATCTGGATCAATAATCAGTTTGCCGGCTGCCACTTCTTCCAAAGCTTTACCAACATTCTTGACTGATTTATAATCTGACATTAATGGTAATGAACCAGCATCTAATTCATGAGCGCGCTTGCCGGCTAACATAACTAGCATATATCGCGAATCAACCTTTTCCAATAAGTCATCAACTGAAGGATAAAGAATCATTTAAAAACATCTCCTAATTGTTTTTTATAATTTGGTAGAAAACGTTTCACACGCCAACGTTCTGCGCGGATAATCGTTTTAATTTTTTCAACAGCAACTGGAACTTCATCATTAACAACAGCATAATCATAGTTTTGCATCATTTCGATCTCACCGACAGCTTTATGCATACGCTTGTCAATTGTCGCTAAATCATCTGTTCCCCGCTCTATTATTCGATGGCGCAATTCCATTAAATCTGGTGGTGTTAAAAAAATGAATAAGCCATCTGGACATTTTTTTCGAACCTGCATTGCCCCATTGACTTCAATTTCTAAGAAAACATCTTTGCCATCTTCCAACATCTTATTTACATATTTTAAAGGGGTGCCATAATAATTGTCAACATATCTGGCATATTCTAACATGTCCCCAGCGGCTATCTCACTTTCAAATTCATCTTGACTAACGAAATAGTAATCTTTCCCATTAGTTTCTCCCGGTCGCATTTGTCGCGTCGTCATTGAAACTGAATAATGAAATTTATTGTTATCTTGCTCAAAAATAGCTTTTCTAACTGTTCCTTTTCCAACTCCCGAAGGACCGGATAGGACAATCAGCATTCCCCTGTTAGACATCTTGCATACTTCTCCTCTAAAAGTTATTAATTCTATAATGTACTTTTTTAATGTGATTTTCAAGCTGTTCTTTTAAAAACCATTAATTCTCTTAAAATTATCAACTGTCATTTTTTATTAATTGAAAAGCAGCTAATTAATTTATAACTTGATTTTTCGAACGTATGTTCATATAATATAAATAACGAACACTAGTTCTGAAAGGAGAAACTACAAATGATTGAAATTGAACAAAACAAATGGCTTCAACTCCCGACTCACTTTTATCGTCAACTTAAAACAATTTACCAAATTCCAGCTAAAGATTTCCTGCATCCTCAAATGTCAGCTTTTCAACTACGGTTTTTTATTCATCAAGCTTTTAAACGAAATCAGTTAATCACGATTTGGCTTACTGATCAAGAAGATAACGAGTATCCAGTCACCGGTAAAATCAAACAACATCTTTTAAAAAAAGACAGTTTTTTAATTAAAAGCCAAGAAAGCCGCTTAACCTATTTGGCTAATTTTTCTCAAATAAAATATTTAGCACTGGCCACTGAAATTGACAAAAATAGGACGATGATCAGTTAATCATCGTCCCATAAAATATTTAGTCTACATCTTAATACAACTCTAAATATTGATCTCTTTCCCATTGAGTAACTTCTTGCCGGTACGCTGACCATTCCAGCTTTTTACCTTCAATAAAGTTCTGATATAAATGAGGCCCTAAAGCTTTAGCAATCACTTCATCTTTTTGCAGTGATTTCAATGCGTTATGCAAAGTTGATGGTAAATCGCTAATACCATTTGCTTTCCGTTCCTCATCATCCATAACATAAATATTTCGATCAATCGGTTTTGGTGCTTTAATTTTGTTGCGCAAACCATCAAGACCTGCTTCTAATATAGCAGCAATTGCTAAATATGGGTTAGCTGCAGGATCAACACTTCGTAATTCCAGACGTGTAGACAACCCACGGGCAATTGGAACACGAACCAATGGTGAACGATTGCGGCCTGACCAAGCAACGTATACTGGTGCTTCGTAACCAGGTACTAATCGTTTGTACGAATTAACAATTGGATTTGTTACTGCGGTAAAGCCACGAGCATGTTGCAATAAGCCGCCCAAGAAATAGTGAGCCGTTTCAGATAATTGCATATCACCATTTTCATCAAAGAAAGCATTCCCGTCTTTATGGAAGAGAGACATATTAATATGCATCCCAGAACCATTAATTCGATCAAGTGGTTTAGGCATGAAAGTTGCATGCAGCCCATATTTACGAGCTACGGTTTTAACAACTAATTTAAAGGTTTGAATATTATCACATGCATGTAGAGCATCTGCATACTTAAAATCAATTTCATGTTGACCTGGCGCAACTTCATGATGAGAAGCTTCAACATCAAAACCAATGTCTTCTAATTCTAGCACAATATCGCGACGACAGTTTTCACCCAAGTCGACTGGTGCCAAATCAAAATAACTGCCATTATCATTTAAATGCATTGTTGGTTTGCCAGTTTCTGGATCGAGCTTGAAAAGGAAAAATTCTGGCTCAGGTCCAATATTAAAATCGGTAAAGCCTAACTCTTTCATTTCATCCAATACCCGAATCAAGTTATTTCGAGGATCACCAATAAATGGAGTCCGATCAGCATTATAAACACGGCAAATCACACGAGCCACTTTTCCGTGTTCATTTCCCCATGGGAAAATCATCCAAGTTGAAAGATCAGGATAAAGCCACATGTCACTTTCTTCAATTCTAACAAATCCATCAATCGATGAACCGTCAAACATCAATTTATTGTCAAGCAGTTTTTCCAATTGACTGACCGGGACCTCAACATTTTTGATCACACCGTATAAATCAGTAAACATCAAACGCAAAAATTTAACATTCTCATCTTTAACAATTTTGCGGATGTCATCTTTGGTATAGTTAGGCTTTACCATTTAAATCGCTCCCTATTTCTAAATTTTAGAAGTTCCTGTTATGTTTGAAAGGCAACTCATCCCGCTTGCTTAAGCCGCTAACTGACATAATTTCATCACGAAAAATCCGCCGAACATCA
Organism: Liquorilactobacillus nagelii DSM 13675; assembly: GCF_019444005.1. Taxonomy (NCBI): domain Bacteria; kingdom Bacillati; phylum Bacillota; class Bacilli; order Lactobacillales; family Lactobacillaceae; genus Liquorilactobacillus; species Liquorilactobacillus nagelii. The sequence continues at coordinate 398,674 of NZ_CP049304.1, read as the reverse complement.
GCATCTGTCAAAGGCTTTTCCATTTGAGCTTTTTTTTGAGCCTGTTTACGCGCCTTTTCATCATAGATGTGTTTGATACCCGCCATATTAATCCCTTCATCGAGATAATCCTTGATTTCAAGCAAGCGATCAATATCATTCAGCGAATACATTCGACGATTGCCTTCATTTCGTTGCGGCGTTACCAATGACTGTTCTTCATAATAACGAATTTGTCGTGCTGACAATTTTGTTAATTTCATCACAGTTCCGATTGGCAAAACAGCTTGCGATCGGCGAAGTTCCTTTTCTTTCATAACAACCCTCCTCTAAAGTACGCACTAATCATAACAAGTGGTCTATGTGATGTCAATATCCAATGTTACTTTTTCTTACATGTTTTTGTTTTTGAAAAAAGTTTCGTTAATTGCATTACTAATCGCAACTTTTACGTGTTCAAAAGTTAATCCACCTTGGATATATAAAGCATATGGCGGACGAATTGGTCCATCACAGGAAAGCTCAATTGTCGATCCCTCAGTAAAACTACCAGATGCCATAATCTCTTGATCTTCGTAACCACCCATTTGACTGGCAATTGGATCAACAAAAGCATTCACCGGTGAAAAGTGTTGAATCGCAGCACAAAACTGTGCCATTTTTTCAGGTGACCCTAGTTCCACTGTCTGGACTAAATCTGTTCGCGGATCATTCCATCTTGGTGAAACTTTTAGACCAATCTTTTCTAATAAAGCACTGGCAAAAATAGCCCCTTTAATCGCTTCACCTGTCACATGAGGAGCAATAAAGAAGCCCTGGTACATATCACGTAGATGACCAATAGTCGCTCCTTCATTTTTCCCAGATCCAGGTGAATTCAATCGATTGCCTGCTAAATGAATCAAGTCTTTGCGCCCAACTAAATAACCACCAGTTTTAGCAATTCCACCACCAGCGTTTTTATAAAGCGACCCAGCCATTAAATCAGCTCCATATTCAGTTGGTTCATGAATTTCAGAAAATTCGCCGTAACAATTATCAACAAAAATTACCACATCCGTTCGAATCCTGCGAATAAATTCAATCATCTTTTTTAATTGCTCAATGGTAAAGCTTTTACGGACCGCATACCCCCGTGAGCGTTGAAGGGCTACCATTTTAATTGCTGGATCTTGCAACTTTTTAATAGCTTGTTCGTAATCAACTTCTCCATCTTCAAGTAGTGGTTGATAATCAAAATTAATCTGAAAATCTTTCAAAGTTCCAGGCTCATTGCCAGCAATCCCGATAACATGCTGAATCGTATCATAAGGCATGCCCGTCAAATAAAACAACTTATCTTGTGGTCTTAAAACTGCAAAAAAAGCGGTGGTAATCGCATGAGTTCCTGACATAATCTGTGGTTTAACAATCGCATCATCACTTTGAAAATAATCCGCATAAATTGCATCTAGTTTTTCCCGGCCAATATCATCATAGCCGTAGCCAGTCGAGCCAACTAGATCTTCTTCAGCTACCCGATGTGCTTTAAAGCAGTTCAATACCCGTCCCTGATTATAAAGCTGGCGCTGTTCGATTTCTGCTATTTGTGGTTCAATCTGCCGCTCTACTTCACTTATTTTTTGTTGTAATTCTTCAGGAAAATGTTCCATCCACAATTTTTTCATCTTATTCATCCCTCATTTAACCAATCTTCAACTTTTTTTATTACTTGACTTTCAAAATTCGCTGCTTGCGGATTAAACCAGGTCACTATCATTTTATTATGAAACCATGTTAATTGCCGCTTGGCATAATGGCGCGAATTCTTTTTAATTTCCGTTATTGCTGTTGCTAAAGAAACTTCACCTCTAAAATATGGGAAAAGTTCTTTATAGCCAATTCCTTTTCCAGCAGGTAAGTCAGCCCCGCCTTGTTCAAACAAAGTCTTAGCTTCAGCTAATAAGCCTTGTTCAATCATCAAATCCACTCGCTGATTAATACGCTGATATAATAATTTTCTTTCAATATTCAGTCCTAAGATCAATGGATCGTAATCTGCTTTAGGTACGTCAGCTTGCTGGGAAAATTTTTCCCCTGTTATTTGATAAACTTCTAAAGCTCGTATTACCCGCCGTTGATTTGCTGGCGGAATTTTCTTAGCCGCCGCAGGATCAACCTCATTTAATTTTTCCCAAAGCTTTTGTTGACCCTGATCTTCAGCAAATTTTTGCAATCCCTCGCGAAATGATTGGCTGTTCTCGGCCATCTGCCCTCCAAGTTTAAAATCATTTAACAACGCCTGCAAATAAAAGCCTGTTCCCCCTACTATTAGTGGCAACTTATTTTGCTGTTCAATTTCAATAATCTTACGACGACCCAATTTAGTAAATTCTGCAACTGAAAAATTCTCGTCAGGATCACAGATATCAATTAAATAATGCTTAGTACTTTTTTGTTCACTTTCAGTTACCTTTGCCGTGCCAATATCTAAACCACGATAAACCTGCATTGAATCACCCGAAATAATTTCACCTTTAAATTTACGGGCTAAATTAAGCGATAATGCTGTTTTTCCAACAGCTGTTGGCCCGACAATTAATAAAACTTTTTTTTTGATTAAAACTCACCTCGAATTTTTGAATACTCTTTAACTGGATATTTTTTTGTGTTTCAGTCATAATGGAAATAAACATATGAATGGGAGGAAACGACTATGAACGTTTTTAGTAAGGGATTTGTCCTTGGATTTGCAACAGCTGTCGGAACTGCTGTTGGCTGTTTCTACGCTTTCAAAAAAAATGTAGTTGATCCAATCGAGGAAAAAGAAGCTATGATTGATGAACACAAGAAACGAGCTGTTCGTAAAATGCACGCTGCTCACCAAGGTTAACATTTCATGTATAAAAGGCGAAGACAATTGAACTCTGATTGTCTTCGCCATTTTTTATAATATTAGAAATAAGCTTGGCTAAATTCTTGCATAAAATCCAATATCCTTTTGTTTTTAAAAATTATTTAGCTTTTTTAATTTTGCCATCCCAGCGTTCAAAACCATCTTTTAAAATATAAATATTTTGGTAGCCAAGTTTATTTAATTGGACAGCAGCACGGGTGCTTAAGGCTTTACCTTGATCATATAAATAAACTGGCATATCTTTGCGAATTGATTCGCGTGAAATTTTAAATTGGCTAAAGGGCAAATTACGTGCTCCTAAAATATGTCCTTGGTCAAAATTACTTTGTTCTCTTAAATCAATAATCTGTGCTCGATGCATACCGGTTTTAAATGCCTGATTATCAAGTAAAGTTGCCACTTTTCGACCGCGATACCATAAATAAAATTGGTAGCCAACGATTCCTAGCAAAATAACAGCTAAAACAATATTAAGTATTACCCAAATTGAAATTGTACCTAACAAAACCAACTCACCTCTTATTTATTCTATTTTATCATCAAAGCTAACGAGGCCGCTCCAATTACTCCAGCATCATTACCTAATTGAGCTAACTTAAGTTTAGTTGTTGTCCGAACTGTTGGAAAGGCATATTTAAGAAAGCTTGTATTTACGCGATCTAATAAGAACTTACCTGCGGCACTTACCCCACCACCAATCACAATGAATGATGGATTCAGCAAATTACCAATGTTAGCACAAGCCAAACCTAAATAATTGCAAACTTGATTAGCAACCATTACTGCTAATTGGTCATCTTCTTTAGCCAAATCAAATATTGTTTTAGCAGATATATCTTGTCCATCATCTAATAAGCGCTTTAACTCAGCTGGCCCAGCGTATTCTTCTGCTAAGTCACGAGCGACACGGACAATTCCAGTAGCAGAAGCATAAGTTTCTAAACAGCCATGATTGCCGCAAGTACATAAATAGCCTTCTGGCTCAACATTTAAATGACCAATTTCACCAGCTGCTTGAACTCCATGGACTAGTTTACCATTACTAATAATACCTCCACCGACACCAGTTCCCAGAGTGATGAAAACCACTTCATCATCATTTTCACCAGCGCCTTTCCAACGTTCACCTAAAGCTGCTGCATTGGCATCATTATCAATGATAAATGGAATTCCAAGCCCACTTTCAATCATATCCTTAACTGGTTGCAATTTTTTCCAGTTTAAATTATAAGCCCCAATGACTGTTCCTTTTTGTAAATCTACCGTACCAGGTGAACCCATACCAATTCCACTAAATTGATTTGGCTGCATTTCATAAAGCTTCAAATGATGTTTTAACGAAGTAATAATATCTGGTACGATATGGCTACCTTCATCCAAAATGTTAGTTTTGATACTCCATTTTTGTTGAATCTCGCCGCTTAAAGTCAAAATTGCAAATTTAATCGTTGTTCCACCTAAATCAATACCGATCAACTTTTTTTCCACGACTTTGTTCCTCCCTAGTGGCTCTTTTTTCTTCCAAATGGTGCTCACGTGTCAAAACCATTCGTGCTTTCAGAAAAATCTGGTCATCAATTGCTTGTGCTCGATGCAAATGATCAAGTTCTAAAGACATCAATTCAATATCCCACAAACGTTTTCCGACATACACAAAAATTCCAAATTTTTTTAAAAGTTGCTGCACATCATAAAGAGTTTTCACACTGATGTCCTCCATTTATTATAAGAAAAAAATTCGGATTTTAAAACCCAGAGAATTAACCTTTTCAAGTTAATTTTGAGAATAATTAAATACCAGTTAAAACTGCCAGCATCAGGTTTTAGATAACGCTTCCGTTAAAAAATCCAAAAAAAAACAGGAAAAATCCTGTCATTACTTAACTTCTCGATGCAATGTCACTTTATTATCACGTGGACAAAATTTCTTTAATTCCAAGCGATCTGGATTATTCCGTTTATTTTTGCTTGTAAGGTATGTCCGTTCATGACATTCAGTGCATTCCATTGTAATATTAACACGCATTACTTAACCCTCCTCAGCACTCTATTTCTAAAAAGCCCTACGACTTCGAACGTTTTTAATAATATCATTTTTTTTGAACAAACGCCAGTGTTTTTTCTGATAACGTTAAGTAAATCTACTTGACACTTCTATTTAAAACCTTGGTCCGACTGAACCATCTTCCAGTAAGCTTTGTAAATTGTGGCAGCTGTTTGTGTGCTTGCATGCGTTTCATTTCCGCTTGCCATCCCAGGAAAGGCTAATGCAACGACCACCTGGGGATTATCTGCTGGAGCATAACTAACACTACTATCAGTTTCAGTTTCCGTTGAACCATGGAAAGTTTCTGCTGTACCAGTCTTAGCTGCAACAGCAGGTGTAGTATCACTCAATAGACCTCCGGTTCTTAGTGAGTTTGAACTATGAACTACTTTCCAGAGTCCATCTTTGATAACTCCCCATTGTGACTGGCTAGCTTGAACCACATTTAAAACATTTGGTTGAAATTCGTAAACAGTTTTGCCAAGTTTCCCATCATTATTAGATTCTCTAATAGATTGCAAGATATGAGGTTGCAACCGATAGCCGCCATTAGCAATAGTAGATATATATTGAGCTAATTGCATTGTTGTATAAGAGTCATAGTTTCCAAAGGAAAGATCAAGTGCTTTACCAATATTAGCCTGATTTGATACCCCTTCAAACCCCGAAGACTCTCCTGGAATATCAATTCCGGTTTTAACCCCTAAGCCAAATTGTTTAAAGTAACCCCGCAACTTACTAAAAATTGATGTTGGCAAATCCAAAGCTGACCCAGGTGAATAATGGAACCCACCTTCCAACATTGCCAACTGCATCATATATGAGTTAGAAGAAACCATCAAAGCATCAGAAGCTGTCAGAGACATATCCTCAGCTCCAGTTGCATTAAACCAAGATGCTTTAGTAGCAGTTCCCTTAAGTTTGATTGGTTGATCAGTCAAAGTATTACTGTTAGGTGTAATTACTCCTGATAACAAACCGCCAAGAACTGTAGCACCTTTCACAACCGACCCCATAACAAAGGTTTGATTAATTGTACCTAAAGCATTTTCAGAAATCTTCCCCGTTTCTAGGTTACGACTAACACCAGCTAAAGCATAGATTGCACCAGTATTTGGATTCATCACCACTGCATAAGCTCCCGGTAAATAAGGATTACTGCCCGCAACACTTTCAACTTCACTTTTAATGATGTCCTGAACTTTTTGTTGAAAATCGGCATTAATTGTCAAAACCAAATTATCGCCCTTTTGACCACCAAAAGTTTTAACTTCCTTAGTTATTTTATTATTTTGTGTTTCCAACGTAATAATTTGCTTAGATCCTTTGAGAACATTTTCATATTGAGATTCAATATAACTAGACCCGACACTGTCATCGCGCGCATAACCTTCAGCCAGCAAACTATTAATTTGATCACTTGGCAGTCCTTGCTTGCGATTAGTGACAGTTCCAATGACACTTTTAACTGATTTACCATAAGGATAACTACGTGACCAACTAGTTCCAATTTTAATTCCTGGCATTGAGGTTAAATTTTCGCCAACTTCAGCCATTTCACGGTCACTGACATCATTATATTTCAAATAGACTGTTGACAAAGCATAAGCGCCACTCATTTTGGAATAAACAATTGCGGCTTGCTTTTGCTTACTCGTTAAATTGGACGTTAAATTTTTCTGCTTCACATAATCAACTTCAGCTTGATACAATTTAGTGCTTGATAAACTACCTTGACTTTTCTCAACTTGCTTATCAACTTTTTTCAATTGCGATGGAACAGCTAAATAATATTGAGCTTCCATTGACTCGGTTAAACCGCTGGTACTAATCTTGACTGATTTAACCAGTTGATTTGCAATTTGATACATTTTCAGTGAAGACACATTCATTGGTTTGGTATAAGTGATTGCTCGAGAAGCATCATTAGCAACCAGAACTTTACCAGTAGAATCATAAATCATTCCCCGTTGAACGTTTTTGGTTTCAACTTTTGTATCAGTACTATTGACCTCAGATGCAAACTTCTTTTGCTGATTAATTTGCAAATTAGCTAGCTGAGCAATCAACGCTGCAAATAGCAGGAAAACAATAAAAAAAAGAAAATTCAGCCTAAATGGAATTGATGATTGAACCTTCTGTCGTTTAACTTGATTTCTCCGTAAAAACTTCACTGATCCTGACTCCTTATAGTCTAAAATTTTGACTTTTGATAACTAATTCACCATACTCTTTAATCGTAACATAGACAAGTTGATTTTGCTGAGCACTTATACTAAAATTTAACAAATTCGCCATATTTTATTATAAATCAACGGTATAATAAAATTAGATTCGTAAGTTGATTGAGGAGTTATTCTATGAAAGTAAAAATTGTTGATTTTACCAAACGTCATTATTCGTTGTTACTAAGTTTTTGGTTACCTTTTTTGATTATGGGTGGCTATTTTATCTCTCGTAATATGTATCCATTTGGCAGCAGCAGTCTCCTAACTGTTGATCTTGGTCAGCAGTACGTTGACTTTTTTGCTTTTTTTCGGAATACTTTGCTGCACCATCCAACGAGCTTTTTTTATTCATTTAGTAAGGCTTTAGGTGGAGATATGCTCGGTGAATGGGCTTATTACTTGCTGAGCCCATTTAATCTATTGTTATTGATTTTCCCTGCTAAAAATATTGATGCTGCGATCTTTTTAATAACCATCCTTAAATATAGTTGTGCTGGTTTAAGTTTTGCTTTTTTCATTGAAAAAACGCAACATTTACGTGGCTTAAAAACTGTGATGCTTAGTGTTAGTTACGCCCTGATGGGTTGGTTTGTTGCTTATCAATTAAACCTACTTTGGTTAGATGCTGCAATATTATTACCTTTAATTTGTTATTTTTTAAACCAGTTATTACTACAAAATCAACAAAAAATTGCCTACTCGCTGACTTTAGCAGCTGCTTTAATTATTAATTATTACACTGCTTATATGATTTGTATTTTTTTACTCTTATATGCCAGCTGGTTAATTATCGCTCATTATCAATCAGCCAAAAAGTTTGGGCATCAAATTTTGCTGTTTATTAGCAATTCAATTTTAGCTGCCGGATTAGCTGCAATCATCCTAGTTCCGACTTTCTACTCGTTAATTGGTAGCAAAGGTCAATATACTCAGCAGCTCATTCACTACAAATTTGAATATTTTCCGCCTAAAATGCTAGCTAAGCTAATCATTGGTAGCTTTAATTTTCAACAGATGCCCAGTGGCTTACCCAACATTTTTATCGGTTCACTTGGATTACTTGGTTTTATAGCATATTTTTTCTTCCGTCAATTTCCTTGGAAAGAAAGAATTGCTTCATTGTTAATAACATTATTTTTATTATTATCACTTTGTTTTGAACCACTTGATTTATTTTGGCATGGAATGCAGTTTCCTGTATGGTATCCATATCGCTTCTCATTTATTGTTAGCTTTTGGATGCTCTTATTAGCTGGACGTGCACTCCAGCAGTTAAAAAAAGTACCGTCTTGGAAAATTGCTGCCATCAGCAGTTTTGTACTTTATGCTGGAATCATCTTGTATACTTTTTTAAATCTTAAGAAGTTCAGTTTTGTCTCAACTACTAATTTAACTCTGACCGTCGTCATGGCAATTTTAATTTGGCTATTGCTTTTTTGGCCAGTTGATTTGAAGTATCAAGCATTAAAAATCTGCCTACTAAGTATCATTGTCATAGTTGAAGTTGCTTCAAACGCCTTTATTTCTTTGAATAATTTAAGTTATCTTAGCGAAAAAGAGTACGCACAACCCACGGCTGCTTTGACAAATAATGCTACTTGGATTCACAATCATAACCATGGCCTTTTTCGAACTGGTGAAGTTTATAGTCGAACTAAAAATGATGGTCTAGCCCATGATTTGAATACTGGTTCCTATTTTAGTTCAGCTTTGGAAAAGAATGTTCCCGATTTTTATGGCATGATTGGTAATCCTGATGGTGATAATTACGTAACTTATTCAAATGGTACGCTTATTTCCGATGCTTTATTAGGAATGAAATACTTTATCACTCCCAAAAGCAACTTGAGCAATACTCAGCAATCATTAACTCAATTGACAGAAAAGCCTGATTTAAAAACTTATCGACAAATAGCAACCAATAAGTTAACAAAAACTTATCTAAATCAGCACAGTTTACCATTGGCTTACTTAGCTTCAAACCAGCTAACAAAAACAAAATCATTTTACGATGATCCTACAACTTTTCAAACTAATTGGTTAAAGAGTGCTACTGGTCATCAAAGTGATCAATACTTTACGCCACAAAACTTTAATGAGGTGGTTTTTCAAAACGTGACTCAACAGCTACGTTTAACTGATACTGTTTTTAAAAAGAAAAACTTAGCTAAAGAAGCAAAAATTATCTTTAAATTTGTCCCTACAACTAATAATTCTTACTATCTAACCTTGGGAGCTCCTCTTGATAGCGACAATGTAACCTTTTATTTAGGAAATCGACAATTAAACCAGTATAGTACTTTTCGCCATACTGTAGTTGTTAACCTTGCATCTCACGCAAAAGGACAAGAAATAGTTTTAACAGCTGTCTTTAAGAAAAGCTCTTTGTGGCTAAATCATTTTGTTCTATATCAAATGAACAACCGATTGGTTAACCAAAGACTCAGCCAATTGAAAAAGCAGCAACCTACTGTAAAAAAATTATCGGAACGCCGGTTGCAAATTAGTTATACCCAAAAGAAATCACACCAACTGGTAGCTACTACAATTCCTTATAGTAGCGGCTGGCATGCTGAAGTGAATGGTCAACCAGTTAAGACTACTAAAATTCAGCAGATGTTTTTAGGCATTAAAGTTAACGGTGCTGGTGTTAAAAAGATTACTTTAACTTATCGACCACCGTATCTACTAACTGGATTAATAGTTTCCTTAATTTCAATCGCTGTTTTAATCTTTAGCTATTGGTTTTATCGTCCCAAATATCGTCCCAAAAAATTTATTTAACTCATTGATTGGCTAAAATGATCAACATCGGCTGTTTTTCCAACAACTAGCAGACTATCATTTACTAATAATTTTTGATCAGCACGCGGCGAGATAATAATGTCATCGTTGCGTTTTATTGCAATCACATTTAAATGATAGTGGTTACGGAAACGTAATTTTGCCAAATCCTTATTAGCAAAACTAGGTTTAGTAATTTTAATTTCTGCCACTTGAATATTTGCTGATAAATTCAAATAGTCTAACATGTTTTCAGATAATAAACCCTTACCAATTCTTTTTCCCATTTCACGTTCCGGTCGAACAACCTTATCCACGCCGAGTTTTTCTAAAACTCGTGCGTGGTATTTATTTTGTGCTTTGGCCGTGACATGCTTAACACCAAGTTCCTTAACCATTAGGGATACCAAAATACTTGCCTGAATATCTTCTCCTATTGCTACAATTACATGATCAAAGTTACGGATACCAATTGATTTCAAAGTGTTCTCATCTTGTGCATCAGCAATAATTGCTTGAGTTGCAATTTTTTTATAATTATTAATTTGGGCTTCGCTTTTATCAATTACTAATACTTCAGCACCACCGTCTACTAAGGTTTTACAAACACTACTACCAAATCTACCTAAACCAATAATTGCAAATGTTTGTTTTGTCAAAATCTACCCCTCCACAAAAAAGCAGGAAATCAGACTCATCTTCCAATGTACTGAATTTCCTGCCATAAAATCTACTATTAAAATTTTTAGTAATGCATCAAGCTTAATACGTCATAGTCTTTAATGCGGTCTCGTCCTTTTAGTGCATCTAATTCAATAATAAAAGCACAACCAACTACAACTCCGCCTAATTGCTTAACTAAATCAATTGTTGCACCAATTGTACCACCGGTTGCCAATAGATCATCGGCGACAAGAACTCGTTGCCCCGGTTTCACTGCATCTCGATGCAAATACAATTCAGCAGTGCCATATTCTAATTGATAACTAGCTTCTACTGTTTCACGAGGCAATTTTCCTTTTTTTCTTGCCGGAGAAAAGCCAACACCTAATTCATAAGCGACTGGACAGCCGACAATAAATCCTCGAGCTTCAGGTCCGACAATCATTTCCACATTTTTATCCTTAGCAAATTGCACAATTTGATCAGTTGCCTGCTTATATGCAGTTCCATCAGCCATCAGAGGAGATAAATCACGAAAAACAATCCCTTTTTCAGGAAAATCCGGAATGCTTGCAACGTATTTAGTTAAATCTACTGCCATGCTCTAAAACGCTCCTTTAGTTAGTCAAAAGTCGTAAGATCCAGTTGGTTAAGCCAGCTGATTTGCCTTGAATCAAAATTTTTTCCGACTTAAGCTGTTGTAATCTCGAACGGTAACTGTCCAATTTCGTCAAATCAATCTTCCGCTGACTTGTACAACCAGTCATCAGTCCGTTATCTATTTTAACAAATCCTGCTTCAAAAAACATCTGTAAGATGAAATTCAACTGCTGTGGTTTAACTTGCAAATAAGCTGCCATTTTTTCTACGTTATTGGTTATTTGAATTTGCTGATGATTAACAACATAGCGGTAGACTTGAGCTAGTTCTGTTCGTGTTGGAATTTTTATTCCAGCTTGTAAATTAAATGGATAAAAAATCAATTCTAGTTGGTCAACTTGCAGTTGAGAAAATATTTGTTCACCTTCCGAAATTGATGGTGGACAATCAACAATCACCAAGCGTGCAAAATGTTGGCTAAGTAGTTGTTTCTTGCCAATTACTAGCTGACCATTGAGGGGCAAATAGGTTTTCAACAATTTATAATGCCGCTCTTCAAAGAAAAAGTAAGTAGCGGATTGCTGAAATAACTTTCGTGACAATTTTAATGTTCGTTGATCAATCACGACAGGACTGTCACAAGCTAGATCAGCCACCATAATTTGCGGATTTAACTGATTCTTCCACCTATTAAGGGTTAAATGCCCCACAAACTTAAATGCTGTCGGTTGTCTGATGAATGCCTCTCCTTGTTCACCCGCAAAAAAATCAATTGCTGTGATCGAGTGCTTTTCGCCCTGCAATTTGAATTGCAAATGATTCTTTTTTTTGCCAATCATTCTTGGCTGGACTACATTAAAATCTGTAAAAGAAAATGTTGGTGCTGGGTTTCCCGGTCCAAAAGGTTGTAATAAATTAATTTGCTTGATTAATTTTGGATCAATTTCAGTAATTGGTAAGCTAGCAGCTATTACCAATTTGTCTTTACCTGCTGTTTTTATCTGTTGCTGATCAGCTGCTTGATCGAGTGCTCGCTGTAATTGTGGCAATTGCTCCTTTTTGATTGTTAAGCCGCAAGCTTGTTGATGCCCACCAAAAGCTTCGAACAGTTGACGTTGCGGATCAAGAGCTGCAAATAAATCAAACGCCGCAATTGATCGACCAGAACCTTTTGCTAATCCAGTTTTCGCATCAATTCCCAAAACCAAAGTTGGTCGCTGTGTTTTCTCAACTAAACGACTAGCAACAATTCCGACCAAGCCAGGATTCCAATCTGCTCCTGCCACTACATTAACTAAGTGTCGCCCACCATTATTAGTTAATTGGTTCATAGCAGCTGTAGTGATTTTTTCGGTTTCTTGTTGCCGCTTTTGATTCAGTTGCTCAATTTTAGTTGCAATTTCCGCAGCCTTATCTTCCGCAAAGGTCGTTAATAACTCGACACCTGGTTGTCCACTTGCCAAACGGCCTAAGGAATTCAATCTTGGTGCCAAACCAAAAGAAATCGTTTCCGGATCTGCTTGGGTTAGATCCAACTTAGCATTAGCTGCTAAAGCTAATAAACCAGGTCTTTGAGTTTGCTGTAAAGCTAATAAACCAAATTTAACAAGGGCCCGATTTTCACCGGTTAAATCAACTAAATCAGCAATCGTTCCTAAGACAACTAAATCCAACATTTCTTGTGGTACTTCATCCAACAGAGCGGAAACTAATTTAAAAGCAACCCCAACTCCAGCTAAATTAGGGCAAGAATACTCACTGCCTGGATAGCGGGGATGGACAATCGCGTAAGCTGCTGGCAGTTTTGCTGGCAAAGCATGATGATCTGTAATAATAACATCAACACCTGCTTTTTGGGCAAATTCAACTGCACTTGCACCAGCGACACCATTGTCGACTGTAATTAATAACTCAGTTTTTTCTTGAATTAATTGCTGATAACGTTCAAGATTGGGTCCATAGCCATCTTTAAAACGATTTGGAATATAATAATCAACTTTGGCTCCCAGCTCCATCAACGCTTCATAAACAACCGCTGTGCTGCTGATGCCATCAACATCATAGTCACCATAGATTGTTATTTGTTCACCGGTAGCAATTGCCTGCTGAATTCTTTCAACCGCCCGCTGCATATCATGCATTTTAAAAGGGTCATCAATTTGTGCTAGCGTGGGATTCAAGAAAATTTCTGCTTCAGCTGGAGTTTTTACACCACGCTGCAGCAATAATCTAGCAGTTAATGAATCTACTTTCAACGCTTGACTTAAATTTTTAATTTCAGTTTCATCTACCGCAGAAGCTGCAACCCAATGATATTTTGCCTCAAACACTAAAAATGCTCTCCCTACTGTTTAGCGATTTTATTTTTAAGTTGATTAATTTGTTGTTGATATTTAACTTGTGTATCCGTTAATTTTTTTTGATACTTATCTTGATACTCAGCATCCAACTGTGCTTCACGAGTTTGAAATTCCTTAATTTCTTTTCTCAATTGATAAATAGTAACCATTGAAAGTAAAACCGCAATCAAAACACCCAACAGAACTGCCAAAATCACCACTAAAACTAAAGGAAATTCCGGCTGCCACAAAAATAAATCTAATTTAACCTTTTGCGTATTCAACAATGCAAATACAACAATTATTAATGTTAAAAAAATTGCGCTTAATAAACGCCACTGATTTTTCATTCCAATCCCCTTCTCACTTTTTGTTAAACAAGCCACCTGCTAAGCAATCACCAACTCGAGGAAAAAGATTGTAAAAGTGATAAGCTGCCTCAAACAAGTATGGCAGATTAAGTTCTCGTCGACTTGTGCCGATTGCTCTAACAATTTTTTCAGCAACTTCCTGAGGATTCAAGGACAGCCAATCAACTTTATCTAGATAATGTCCTCCGCGGTCAGCAATTGAAAAGAACTCTGTTTTGATTGGCCCCGGATTAACCGTTAAAACAGAAATGCCAAGTGGTTTTAATTCCAACCGTAAAGCATTTGAAAAGGCTAAAACTGCCGCTTTGGTTGCGGCGTAAACTGCCGACTTAGGAGTAGCAATTTTAGCTGCAATAGAAGCAACATTAATAATCGCTCCCACTTGACGTTCCGCCATTTTCAAACCAACAAAACGTGTCAGGTACATTAACCCTAAAACGTTGACCCGAAACATTTTTTCTGTAACAGCCATTTCAAAATCTAAGAAATTCTCCATTAAGCCAAAACCAGCATCATTAACCAAAATTGCAATCGGTCCCAAGTCAGTTTCAATCTGATCCACCGCCGCTTCAACTGCTGCCGGGTCACTAACATCTAGTTGTAATGGCAATGCTAAGCGACCAGAGAGCTGCTGACAACGTTGACTAACTTGTTTCAAACGTTCTAATCTACGAGCGCAAACAACTACTATTGCTCCTTTTTGTGCTAGCTGATAAGCTACTTGTTCGCCTAACCCTGAAGAAGCTCCTGTAACAACGGCAATCCGGTTTCGCAAATCTTTTAACTGACTATATCCTTTCATGAATGAACTCCTCGCTTTCTAGTAGGAAATGGGACAGTAAAAACATCAAAATCTTTGACAACCTTAGTTTTAGGAAAAACCTTGCTAGCATCTTTAGCTAACTGCAAAGCTTGAATTCCAACATAACGCGCTGAAATATGAGTCAAGAATAGTTGCTTTACTTGACATCTTAAAGCACACTGAGCAGCTTCCATACAAGTTGAGTGATAATAATCATGAGCCAAGTGAGCTTCTCCTCTTCCAAAGGTACTCTCATGAACCAACACATCAGCGTTTTGAGCCAACTTTGCGATTGCCGGTGTTTGACGAGTATCGCCTAAAATAGCAATAATTCGTCCTTTACGTGTTTCACCTAAATAGTCTCGCCCGTCTAGGACACGGCCATCTGCTAAAGTAACTTTTTTCCCAGCTTTAAGTTGACCATAAAGTGGCCCACTGGGAACCTGAGCAGCAATTAATTTATCTACTAATAATTCTCCTGGATAATCTTTTTCTTCAATTCGATAGCCAAAACACTCGATCCGATGATTTAAATGTGCCGCATAAACCCGAAAACGTGAATTTTCAAAAATTAGACCATCTTGAGTTAACTCAACAAATTTGATGGGATAACTTAACTTCGATTGTGAAACTCGCATACTAGTTTTGACAAAATCAGCTATTCCCCGGGGACCAAATATTACAAGCGGTTCATTTTTCTGTGCTCCCTGAAAAGATCGACTACTTAAAAAACCCGGCAAACCAAATAAATGGTCTCCATGTAAATGAGTAATAAAAATTTTACTAATCTTGCGGGGCTTAATTGTGGTGCGCAAAATTTGATGTTGGGTACCTTCTCCAACATCAAACAGCCAAATTTCATTAATCTCTTCCAGTAATTTTAATGCAACACTAGATACATTGCGTGATTTTGCCGGAGAACCGGCTCCAGTTCCTAAAAATTCTAATTCCATATTAAATTCCATTCCGTTAAATTTTAATTGCTTTTTCAGTAACTCTGACTAAAGATTATTTTATCATTAATCTAAATTTTATCCAGTTTACTTCTAAATGTTCCTAGATAAGCAAAGCGACTAAAATTATAAAAAAGGACTGTGGCAAAACAAATCTTTTGTCCAGTCCTAATCTGATTTTTACAATTCTTTGCCAACTTCAACTATTCAATCATTCACCTTGTAAAACTTTTTTAGCCACAAAACTACTATAAAATTTCAAGCCATATTCATTAGGGTGAACATTATCTCCATAAAACCAATCACTATGAGAATTACTATAAGTATACCAATCAATAACTTTAAGATTCTCATAATGATTGGTCGCACTTTGTAATGATTGATTAACCTGATCTTGCCAGCGACGAGTTGGTACGTGCGTGTTAATCCAAAATACTTTTCTTTGTTTTCCAATAATCTGCATAATTTGCTGCAGTTGATCAGCGGTAAATGGCCCATTAGTTCCTAAACTGAGCAAAACTGTCGTGGCTAATTTTCCTTGCTGTGCTAAGCCTTGCAAAACTCCAATTGCATCACTGGCTTGGCGACCAACCTTAGCATCAATATACATCTGTGGAAAAATCTGTTGCAGGTCAACTGAGCCATCAGCTAGTACCGAATCACCAACTGCCGTAATCTGTAACTTAGCAGCTTGTTGACGCTCTGATGAAGTTAATTGATCCACCCCTGTTTGTTGACTTGTTGAACTACTACTTGAAGAATCAGCTGTTGCGCTAGTATCACTAGAACTAGCCGCAATTTTTTGACTACCACTTTCTTTAGCAACTTTTTGATTATGTTTTTGAATTGACTTTTCATTGGCAGCAATCTTAGACTGTAAAGTTGAAGTTTTCGGTTTAGTTTGGGCTGCTTGACTGCTAAACGAACCGATTGCAGCAGTTAAACAAACTACAGCTGCCAAAACAATCCAGGCCCGTTTAAACCCATAACGTGAGTCACGTTGGATAAACTCATGCAAAACTTTTTTTGTTTGTCGATAATCAAAATGCTGTAAAGGTCGTTCAATGTAAGTATAAGATAAGTGGCTAATTGTGACAATCAATCCAATTTCAATTAAAGCATGTAACCACGGATGCTGTGCAATATTAGTAACTTTGGTTTCATAAAAAACCATTACTGGATATTGATATAAATAAATTCCGTAGCTCCGCTTACCTAACCATGAAAAAACTCGATTACTCAATAGTCGATTCATATCAGCACCTGGATGTGCAACAGCTGCCACCAAGATAACTGACAATAACGAGAAGAAAAACATTCCTCCACGATAATTTAAATCACTTTCACCTGGCAATTGAAAAAACATCCAAATAATTAACAGTAATGCTCCGACTCCAGCGCCATCTAAAAAAAGTCGTGCTGAATTAGGTAAATCTTTTTTTAACGAAGTACTCGGCCAAATAATCGATAATGAAGCCCCTAATAAAATCGAAAACATTCGTGTATCTGTCCCGAAGTAAATGCGTGAAGGATCTTGTCCTGGTTGAAAAAGTAAAGCCATTGCCAATGCTGAAAAAAATGCGCCAATAAAGATAATATCAAAAATTGGTTGCCGACGTCGAACAACGACCCATAAAAAAATTAGTACTAACGGCCAGAACAAATAAAATTGGCCTTCAATTGAAAGTGACCATAAATGGACAAAGGGTGATTGGGTTCCAAAACGATCAAAATATGATTGCCCTTGATGAACTTCTAACCAATTATAAACATATAAAAAGTTAGTAACAATTACGGCTCGTAAATTTACTAATAAACTTCGCTGAAATAAAGTTATATATGCTGCGGTAGCAACTACCATCGTTACCAGTCCAGGATAAAGCCGCCGAATTCGTCGTTGATAAAATCCCCAAACATCAATTTTTCCGTTTTGTTGCCATTCTTGATTCAACAAATCAGTGATTAAATAACCCGATAAAACAAAAAAGATTGGTACTCCTAAGTATCCCCCTTGAATGTTATAAGGCATTAAATGATATAAGATGACCGCAATAACCGCTATTGTTCTAACACCGTCAAATCCGGTAATATAACGGTGCCTTTTTATTCTTTGATTCATTCTATAAACCCTCGATCAGTTTTGAAAAATTAATCTACAAATTCAAAAGTGAAGTCTTTTAACCTTACCAAATCTCCATCTTTTGCTCCCCGTTCCCGTAATGCATCATCAACCCCAAGATGTCTTAGCTGACGTGCAAAACGAGCTAAACTTTCATCATGTTCCAAATTAGTCATTTCAAATAATTTTTCAATCTTTTCGCCACTTAAAATCCAAACTGCATCTGCGTCTCGTGTAATTGTAAATGGAGTTTCACTAACTTCCATAGTTTCGGCTGAATACTGTTGCTGCTGCTGACGTTCAGCCAAAGTTGGATAAACTGGAGCAGTTGCTAGTAAATCGGCAGCTCGATTCAACAAAGTATCTAAGCCTTGATGAGTAACTGCTGATATTTCGATAATTTGTGGCAGTTGATCCATGTCTTTTTTTAATTCTTGTTTAAATTCTTTTAAATTTTCTTTTGAACTCGGCAAATCCATTTTGGTTGCTACAATAATCTGTGGCCGCTTTAACAACAATTCATCATAAACCGCTAGCTCATGATTAATTTTTTGATAATCAGTCAGCGGATGTCGTCCGTCTGTCCCACTCATATCAACTAAATGGAGCAACACACGTGTCCGTTCAATATGTCGTAAAAACTTAATTCCCAGACCGACTCCTTGCGCCGCTCCTTCAATTAACCCCGGCATATCAGCCATCACAAAATCGCGACCATCTCCTAAACGAACCATACCCAGATTCGGTGCTAGAGTGGTGAAATGATAAGCAGCAATCTTAGGCTTAGCACTTGTTACTGCCGCCAGCAACGTTGATTTGCCTACCGAAGGAAAACCAACTAAACCAACATCAGCTAATACTTTTAATTCTAATTGCAAAATCCGTTCAATTGCCGGTTCACCATTCTCAGCAATTTCTGGTGCTGGGTTTCTTGGACTAGCAAAGTGGATATTTCCGCGACCACCACGGCCACCCTTAGCAACGATCAATTGTTGCCCTTCCTCAGTTAAATCACCCAAGATTTCTTGTGTCTCTGCATCAGAAACAGTTGTCCCACGGGGAACCTTGATAATTAAATCATTCGCCCCACGGCCATACATTCCTTTAATCATACCTTTACCACCGCTAGGAGCTTTAAAGTGACGATGATAACGAAAGTCTAATAAAGTTCGACGATCATTAGCTGCTTCCAAAACCACATTTCCCCCACGGCCACCGTCACCACCAGCCGGACCGCCATTTGGAACGTACTTTTCTCGTCGAAATGCAACCATTCCATCGCCGCCCTTACCAGATTTTACGTTAATTCTGACCTGGTCAACAAACATGTCAGCGCCTCCTTTTTATTTACTATGATATATCTCCTAAAACTACAAGCATCACTATAACAGTTTTTCGAAAGGTGGTCAAAAAAATTCTAATTATTCTAAAAACTTAAATGGAACAACTTAGAAAGAGTGCATTAAATATTTGGCTTTTTTTTAACAACCATTTATAATTTTGTTATTGAATAAATTAAGATTAATAAGGAAGTTATTATTTTGCAAGAAAAATACCAAAATTTAAAAATTGCTCAGCGCTGGGTTTTAATAAGTTCCTTAGCGTATGTTTTTTTAGCTATGTTAAAACTAGTGGTTGGTCAAATGAGTCATTCTGCCACTTTATTGGCTGATGCCTCAAATAATCTAACGGATATCTTATCTTCAATGGCGATTATTTACGGACTTCATCTCGCACGCCGCCCACCAGATGAGCATCACCAGTACGGACATTGGAAAGCTGAAACAATTGCGACTTTTGCAACTTCTTTAATCATGTTACTAGTCGGTGGAAGTGTTATCTACTCTTCAATTAAATCCATCTTGGCCAACCAGAATTCAACTCCTGATATTTTTGCTTTATTTGTCGGACTTTTTAGTGGTGGAATCATGTATGCTATTTATTTCCATAATGCCCGAATTGCTAAAAAACTAAAATCTTCTTCTTTGATGGCTATTGCTAAAGATACTCGAAATGATGCTTGGACAAGTTTCGGGACTAGTTTAACAATTATTGCTGCTAATCTAAACTTTCCGCGCCTAGATAACATTGTTGCCTTAATCATTGGTGGTTTAATTCTAAAAACCGCTTATGATATTCTTTCAGACAGCGCTTTTGCTCTATCCGATGGTTTTGACGATGACTTGCTTGATGAATATATTGCCGCTGTCGAAAAAGTTCCTGGCGTTGAACGTGTTCACAATATCCAAGGGAGAACCTATGGAGCTAATATTTTTGTCGATATTATTATCTGGGTTGATCCGCAAATGACAGTTCGTGAAAGTCACCATGTTACCGAAAAAGTTGAAAGCCTTTTACGTCGCAAATTCAATGTTCTTGATACTGATGTTCATGTTGAACCTTGGGATGTTGATTACGAACCACAGCGCCCAAATGAATTAAATAGTCACTGAGCAGATTGCGATGATTGCAAACTAATCTTGATTGTCTGTGCAACCTGATGTGAAATCCCCAACGATTGCAATTCCGGAATTGAAGCTGCAGCAATTTTTTTTAATGATCCAAACTTTTTTAATAACTTTACTCTCGTTCTCGGACCTACTCCAGGAATCAGATCCAACCGTGATGCCAATGAATGTTTTGAATGAGTTTGACGATGAAAGGTGATCGCAAAACGATGAACTTCATCTTGAATCCGCTGCAACAAGTAAAAACCTTCACTTTTCGGATCTAAAGCTAGTTTTTCAAAATGGTTGTTCATTAAATCAGCCGTCTTGTGATGTTCATTTTTGACCATGCCAGCAACTGGAATATTCAAATTTAATTCATTTTGCAAAACATCCTGGGCTGCTTCAATTTGAATTTCTGCTCCATCCATTAAGATTAAATCTGGCAACTGGGCTTTTTCCTTTAATAACCGAATATAACGCCGACGAATTACTTCTCGTGTGCTAGCCGTTTCATCAGCATGATCCACCGTCCGCAATCGGTATTTTCGATATTGACTTTTTTCTGGTCGCCCATCTACAAAGCAAACCATCGCTGATACCAAATCTGTTCCTTGAAGATGTGAATGGTCAAAAGCCTCAATTCTATGACCAGTAGGTAACTTCAGTTGCTGCATGATCTGATTCATTGCACCAATTGTTTTACGATCATCCAATTCCAACAACCGGAATTTTTCATCTAAAACTAATTGGGCATTTTTTTCTGCCAATTCTAAAAGTTCTTTTTTTTGTCCCCGCTGTGGCGTTCGCACTGGAACCTGCAGGATTTCGCTTAAAATTTGCCGATCAACTTGAGCTGGGACCAATATTTCACGTGGTAAAAGTTTGTTTTTTTGATTGTAAAACTGCAAAATAAACGATTCCATTTCAGCTGCTGGAGTATCAATGCAAGGGAAGAGCCGTTTTTCACGCTTCATTAAACGCGCCTGACGGATGTAAAATACTTGGAGTGACAGCCATCCCTTATCCATATAAAAATTAAACAAGTCGCGTGGTGTGTTATCATTTGAAATAATCTTTTGTTTTTCAACAGTTACTTCAATATAGTGAATTTGATCGCGAATTTCAGCCGCTCTTTCAAATTCTAATTTAGCTGCTGCCGCTGACATTTTTTGCTGCAATTCTTTTTTAATTTTAGCAACATTACCATTTAAAAAAGCTTTAATTTTACGAATTTGCTGCTGATATTTTTCTGGGGGAACTTCTTGAAAGCAAGCTCCGAGACATTGCCCCATATGATAATACAAACATGGCCGCTTTTGATACCCATTACAACGCCTTAATGGATAAACCTTTTGGAGTAACTGCATTGTTTCATCAGCTGCATAAACATTCGGATATGGTCCAAAATAGTAACCACCATCATTTTTAATTTGACTAACAATTTTTAATTGCGGATCTTTTTCGTGGGTAATTTTAATATATGGATAACCGGTTCCCCGCTTTAATTTTATATTGTAATAAGGTTTGTGCTTTTGAATTAGCGTGATCTCTAACAAAAACGCCTCTTTGTCGGTCGTCGTCACAATCGTCTCAAAATCTCGTATTTCACTAACTAAGCGAGCTGTTTTACCCTCATGACTGCTTTTGAAGTACGATCGAACCCGATTCTTCAAATTTTTTGCTTTGCCAACATAAATTATTTGACTATTTAAATCTTTCATCAAATAGCAACCCGGCAAATCCGGTAACAATTTCAATTTATTTTCAATATGCTGTATTGCCATTTTCAATCCTTTCACATTCAAATCTCAATAGTGTTATCTGCCAAGAACTATTAAAGCTAACAATTATACTAGCACACTTGCTGGTTACAAGAAAAATAATAACACATCATAAAAAGGGTCGATAATCAAGGGAATGATTATCGACCCTTAGCTACATTCATGATTAATTAAGCATTTTAGAAAGAAAATCTTGAGCCCTTTCCGTTTGTGGATTGGCAAAGAAATCTGCTGGCTTACCTTTTTCTTGGATATAGCCATCCGCCATAAACCAAATTTGATCAGCTACTTCCTTGGCAAAACCCATTTCGTGAGTTACAACCACCATTGTCATTCCGGAATTAGCTAAATCACGCATAACTTTCAAAACTTCTCCAACCATTTCTGGATCTAGTGCTGATGTTGGTTCATCAAACAACATTACCGCTGGATCCATTGCTAAAGCTCGTGCAATCGCAACTCGCTGCTGTTGACCACCAGAAAGACTAGCTGGATAATCATTTGCTTTGTCAGCTAAGCCTACCTGAGCTAATAATTTTTCAGCTTGTTCTTTTGCCTGATCAGCGGCCAATTTACGAACTTTTAATGGAGCAAGTTGCAAATTATCCAAAACCGTTAAATTCGGAAACAAATTGAAACTTTGGAACACCATTCCCATTTTTTGTCGTAAATGATTTAATTCATCCTCTTTGATTCCCGTTAAATCATTTCCTTCAAATAAAACTTTTCCTGAAGTGGGCGCTTCTAAAACATTCAAGCAACGTAAAAAAGTACTTTTACCAGCGCCTGAAGGCCCAATCACACAAATTACTTGTCCAGCCTTCACCGTTTCACTAATATCTTTTAAAATTACGTTTTCGCCAAAAGACTTCTTTAAATGTTGTAATTCAATAATTGTTTGATTTTGTTCTTTAAGCATGCTTCATCTTCCTCTCAAAATGTCCAAGCACATTTGATAAACCAAAGGTCATGATGAAATATAAGACCATGGCGACAAAAATTGGCAGAACACCTTTATAAGTTGCTGCTTGAACTAATTGCATTTGATACATCAAATCCCCAACACCGATAATCGATACAATTGAACTTTCCTTGATTAACGTGATAAATTCATTACCCAAAGCTGGCCAAATATTTTTCAATGCTTGAGGAATTACAACAAAACGATATGTTTCTCGTTGCGACATTCCTAAACTTCGAGCAGCTTCAGTTTGCCCAACTGGAATCGATTGAATCCCTGAACGAATAATCTCAGCTACATAGGCGCCTGAGTTCAATGAAACAGCAATTATTCCGGCAACCAGAGCTGGCAAAGATTGAATTATTGCGCCAATTCCAAAATAAACAAACATTACTTGAACCATCAATGGTGTTCCACGAACAAATTCAATATAACAAACAGCAATCAAATGGAAAATTTTTACACGTGATAACCGCATTAAGGCAAAAATCGTTCCTAACAAAAAGCCAAAAAATACCGAAACAGCTGTAATTAAAAGCGTATATTCAATTCCTTTGGCGAAGTAGGTCCAATAATTTAACATCGTACTCTTTTTAGAATTCGAAGTCATGTATTTACCAGCTTCGGGTATATACTCCTTATTAATTAAGTTCTGCTTTTTTATTTGGCTAATTGTCTTGTTCGCCGCATTAACTAGACTAGTTGCACCCTTAGGAAAGCCAATAGCTGAACCCGTCTGCGTAGAATCAACATCAAATTTTGGATTAATAACTTTCAATGATGAATTATTTTCTGCAAATGCTTTAGCAGTTGCCTCTTCCATAGCAACTGCGTTAACTTTGCCAGACTGTAAAGCAATCACTAAATCATTTAATTTTGCCAGTCCCTTTATACTATTGCCCTTCATCTGGTCCTTAACCAACTGATACTGAAGTGAACCTGTTTGAGCTCCAATAGTTGCACCCTTGAAACTTTGAATATTTTTATACTTAGCCGCATCCTTTTTATTAATCAACATATATTGATTACCGCGATAATAAATATTCGAGAAATCAACACTCTTTTTTCTTTCAGGAGTTGGATTCATACCAGCAATTACCATATCAACTTTATGTGTTTCTAAAGCAACTAATAAGGAATCAAAATCCATGTTTTTAACTTCTAATTTGACTCCTAAATCTTTGGCAAACTTTTTGGCAATATCAATATCCAATCCAACATAATCTGTTTTCCCTGATGTTTTCACCGTAAATTCATATGGTGGGTAGTCAGCACTAGTTCCAACAACTAATGTTCCCTTTTGTTTAACTTGATTTAAATAATTATCACTAGCCGCTTGAACATGTCCAAAACTAATCAAAGTTCCCAACATGAAAAAAGCTAGTAAAACTAATAACTTTTTAATTTTCATCTGCTTATCCCCTTATTCAACTTAACTTAATAAAGCTAGTATACTTTAAAAAGCATTATTATGCAATAATAAACCGAAATTAATTATTTTTATGCATTTAAATTGATAATTAACAACCACTAGCCAAATATTTGAAAAATTTCAAAGCTTTTGATAGAATGCATTTAAAGTATTAATTATTAAATGGGAGGAAAAACCACAATGGGACTTACCATTAATCGTCAAAATCAATTAGACCAGTTATTTGATAAATTTGCAGCTGATCCACTTAAACCGACTGAAAAGAAAGAAAAACCTGAAAAGGAACAAAAAGAGACTGCTAAGAAAAAAAAATAGTTTAAAAAAAAAGAGAGTTGGCGTTTTTTAATGCCAGCTCTCCTTTTTATTTGTCAGCTGAATAACCATGCGGATAACGTTTATTTAAAGCGGCAATATTTGTTTTTGCCACATCTTCAAAGGGAACATCTGCCCATTGAGCAATTTGGGATAAATACCATAAAACATCTCCCATTTCTTTAATCATCTCTTCGCGATCCAATTCTTTACCTTTGAAAGTATAGTTTTTAATTAAATCAATTAATTGGCCACTCTCTCCTGCTAATCCAAGAGCACAATTAGTTAGAATCTGTTCATTACCATAAAGTGTCCGATTAGCAGCTTGCTGATATTCATTAAATTCCATTTTCAAATCACCTTACCTTTATTTAATCAACTGGTTAATCCAACCCCAGACTTGTTCTTGACCATAGTGTTCAATCGTCGAATAAAGAACTAATTCGTCGGAATTTTCAATTTTTAATTGTTGCTTAAAAGTTGAACTAATTTTGTTTCGCTGATTACGTGGAACTTTGTCGGTCTTAGTAGCAACAACTAAGACCGGCAACTGATAATAATGTAAAAACTCAACCATTTGTTTATCTAAACTCATTGGTGCATGACGACCATCAATCAATGAAACAACTCCACGTAAATTTTCTCGTTGCGTCAAATAAGTTTCGATCATCCTGCCCCACTCAGCACGTTGTTTTTTGGAAACCTTTGCGTAGCCGTATCCAGGAACATCAACTATCCGCCAATTTTGATCAATTGTATAAAAGTTTAATGTTTGTGTTTTACCTGGTTGGTTCGATGTTCGAGCAAAACTTTTTCTGCCCGTCAGTGAGTTGACTAGTGAAGACTTTCCGACATTTGATCTGCCAACAAAAGCAATCTCTGGCAATTGATCTGTCGGATACTGTGTCGGACGGACGGCACTAATTTCTAATTCTATTTGATGTGATTTCATTTCTACACCAACCTTCCAAAGTTAAATTCTATCATAATTTTTATGACTACTCAGTAATTAAGCCAAAAAAAAAGCGCTCCAAGCTTTTACTTAGAACACCCATCATTGCAAATTGAATAAATTCAATTACTTAACTTTAACAACTTCTTTGCCATCATAATAACCGCAACTTGGGCAAACTCGATGTGATTTTCTTAATTCACCACAATTTGGGCAAGCACTCAAGCCAGGTACTTGAAGCTTATAATGGGTACGACGGAGACGTTTCCGTGTCTTAGAAGTTTTTCTTGCTGGAACTGCCATTAAAGCCACCTCCTTTAAAATAAATATTCAACAAACAAAATTGTACCGGTTATTTTTCATTTTTGCAACTAGGACTGCCTTAATCTTTAAAAAAGTTTTTAAGTTTTGCTAGCCGTGGATCAATGCTTTTTTGATTACTGGCAGCATGACCTTCCTCAACTACTTGCCAATCTTTACCAGTTGGTAAGACAGCCTTTCCAGCATTTTCTGCAGGAGTCAAAACTTTCAGTGGCAACCGTGCTAAAACATTATCACAGATAATTTCACTTAAATCCAACAAACCATCAGCTAAAAAAATCACAACATCATTCTTGCCGAACGCGGCTAAATTTTCTGTCTGCTGATCAACATAATACTCGTTGATATCAAAGTTCAGCTGAGTGGCAACTGGTTGTAACGATCGAGTCGATGGTAAAACCAGCTTAATTTCGATTTTAAAGCTTCCTAAGACTCCTAATTGATTTAATGCAAAAAAACCGTTAATCTTAGCCGGAGAAACTGAGATAATACTCTCATTTTTACTTTTAATTAACGATGAAATATCGACTGTTTCATTCAGCGCCAACGGTTCAGTACAATTACGGCGTAATTCATCAAGTGTCCATTTGATCAAAAAGATTCCTCCAATACAACAAGCTTGATTATACCGGCCAGCGTGTGCAATGTCAATGGTTTTTACTTGACAGCTACTTAACGATTTAAAATTATCGGCAATCTTTTTAAATCTTGTGCTTGCTGCCAAACAGTTGCATATATTCGACCAGCTTTATAATCACTGCTAATAATTCCCTTTTTTTCATTTTGAGAAATTTTGGTAATTAAAGGCCACCGACTAGTTTTTTTAATCTGATGCAACAAGTTCTGACCCGCAATATCAAAACCAAGTACTCGCAAATAGGGATTTTGCCGCTGCTGTTCAACTTCTTGATTAGTTAATTGCAGTAAAACAACAACAGCAAGGCGACTAAGATGCGTATAAGTATAACGTTTAGTTTTCACTTTTTGAAGCCAAGTTTCAAAAGTCAAAGGTGAAACTGCCATTAAAGACTCTAATTGTTGCTGCATGCGATACTCAACCCCAGCTGTTACGTCATAAAGTTGTCGTAACTGTTCCAGTGGTGTAACAATTAGCTGATAACGTAGTAACGGCCAGAAATCTTCCCAGCTGACCGGTTGATCTCTTTGAATAACCGCCTGACTTCCGATTGGCAAATATGGTAAAACTTTTTTTGTGTCTTGTTTCCAAGCCCGCCTAATCGAAGAAGCACTAGCAATGAATTGATTAGCCGGCAAATTTTGCTCATGGTAAGCTGCACCTACTCGCTGTAGAGGATACAATTTAATTGATGCATGATTGATTAAGATTGCTTTAGCGTATGCTAAGCCTAATAAATCATTTGGTTGCTCAACTGAATATCCCAATTTTCCTGTAACTGCTCGTTGATATGCAGCAGCATACGACTCATTGAAACGACTAAAATCCCCATGCACATGCTGGACCTTTCGAGCCATTGCTAAAAAGTCGTAACTTGCATGTTCAGCACCAAAAGCCAAGTAATCTATTTGTAATTCTTGCAAAAGTTTAATTGCCCCTTCAGCAAAACGATCAGCTGGTTGGACACAGTAGGTAACTGGTAACTCAATTACCAAGTTAACTCCAGCAACTAATGCCTGTTTTGCTCGAGTCCACTTGTCAACACAAGCCGGTTCTCCTCTTTCCAGAAAATTGCCACTCATAACAACAACAATCACTGCATTCGGAAAGTGACGGCGAATTTCCCGTAATTGATAGAGATGACCATTATGAAAAGGATTATATTCAGCTATAATTCCCACAACTGTCATTTTTTGTCACCCACTAATAAACTATTTGGTCAACTGTGTTAAATCAATTTGTGGTGCTTGTGACCAGAGCTTTTCCAGATTATAAAACTTACGAGTTTCTGTCTGAAAAATATGCACAATAACTGTCCCTAAATCAATCAAAATCCAACTTTTACTACTTTTCCCGTCAATTTGGCTAATCGGAAAATCAGCTGCTGTTACTTTTTCTTCAATCGCCTCAGCAATTGCTTGGATTTGTCGTTGACTATCTGCTTGCATAATTACAAATTGATCAGCGACTGTTGTCAATTGCTCAACATCTAAAATCACTAAATCCTCAGCATGTTTATCATCAGCTGCAGCAACTATTGTCTGCAATAATTTCAAATTTTCCAAATTTATGATTCAACTCCTTTATTTTTTTACAACCCATTGATTATAAGCGGCCATAGCTCCTGGATAAATAGTTTGGCTGCCGTTTATTAGATAGGTTAATGTATGTTTGGTTTCAAAGGCAACTGCTTGATCTAAACTGCCCTTAGCTACGGCTCGAGCTACTTCAACATCAGGGAAATCACGCCCGGGTTCAATAAAATCTGCCACATAAATTACCTTGTCCAATGGTGTCATGATTTTAGCTCCCACCGTGTGTCTCCGCACTGCATTTAAAATAACTTGATCAGTAATCTTTAGCTCAGTTTTAATTATCTCAGCTCCAACAACACCATGCCAAATAAAATTACTCCAATTTAATAAATCATCATCCAATTGATATTTTTTTATTGCTTGTTTAAATTCATCATCTGAACGATTTTTAGTGTAATCATGCACTAAAGCTGCAACGCTGGCTTGTTCTAGATCAACACCATTAACTGCTGCTAATTTAAGTGCTGTCTGCTCTACTCCTAAAATATGTTGATAGCGCTTAGCCTTAACACTCTTTTTTACTGCTTGCAGCAGTTCTTGACGCGAACCTGGAAAATAATGCTGGCGATAATCAATTTTTTTCACGATAAAGCCCTTCTTTTTGAATATATTGCTGAACAGCACTTGGTACTAGGTAACGAATCGATTGATTATGAGCTACCCTTTGCCTAACACCAGTTGAACTGATTTGAATCAAAGGAATATCAACCCACATAATTGGATACTTACTTTCTAATGGAAATCCAACACGTTTAACTCCAACAAAATGCACTAATTTGACTAATTCATCAATTCGATGCCATTTCGGTAAGTACGCTACCATATCGCCGCCAATAATAAAATAAATCTCATATTCTGGATGCTTTGCCAGTAATTGTTTGATTGTATCAAATGTATAACTAACTCCACCACGTTTTAATTCACAATCTTCTAATTCAAAATGCGGATTATCCTTAATACTTGCTTTTACCATTTTTTGACGATGTTGGGCAGCGATTGCTTCTTTATGATCAACATGTGGCGGATTAGCATCCGGCATAAATAAAATTTTCTCCAGTCCCAGTTGCTCATAAACTTGTTCAGCAATAATCAAATGACCAATATGTGGCGGATTAAAAGTTCCGCCCAAAATTCCAATTCTTTTTTTCTTAATAATTGACTCAGCTTGCAAAACCGGTTTAACAATCGGTTGCTGAAAAGTAACCACTGGCAATCATCTCACCCCTTATTTGATACCAATTGATCTAACTGGGAAGAAAAATTGCGATTAACAATTTTTTTAGCGGGACAGTATACTGTTAGCACGTGGCCCAAAATCTGAATCACCTGAATATGTGAATTGCTTTCCAAAAATTCCTTA
This sequence comes from Liquorilactobacillus nagelii DSM 13675, assembly GCF_019444005.1. Classification (NCBI taxonomy): domain Bacteria; kingdom Bacillati; phylum Bacillota; class Bacilli; order Lactobacillales; family Lactobacillaceae; genus Liquorilactobacillus; species Liquorilactobacillus nagelii. The sequence goes on along the minus strand of NZ_CP049304.1, from coordinate 369,092 downwards.
GTTTCTTGCTCATCAACAGCAGCATTAGCTAAAATGTTAATCTTCAACAATTCACGTTTTTCAATTACCAACTCTAATTGTTGCAGCCATTGCGCAGAAAATCCTTCTTTGCCAATTTGTACCACTGGACGCATTGAATGTGCTTGTGATTTTAACCACTTTTTTTGTTTATTATTTAATTTATCTGAATTCATTTTAAATCATTGCCTTCCTAATTGAAACGCCTACTCCTGCAGCTGTCCAAACTGCAACTGTTGCATTTGCAGGTATCGTAATCCATCCTAAACCTGCTAAAACCACATCACTCTTTTGAGTTGTTTTAAAGACATGACGTTTAGGTTCTGCAAAAGTGGCTGCATTTTGTTTAAACGGCGGCTGCAATAATTCCCCCAAATGTCGCTTAAAAAATTGATCCGCATTAATTGTTTTAGTTCGATGAATTAATAAACGATTGCTTAAATAAACTACAATTGATTTGCTTTGTCCATTTAAATAATCAAATCGTGCTAAGCCACCTAAAAACAATGTCTGTTCTGTATTTAATTGATAAGTTTTAGGTTTTAATTCACGAGTTGGCTGTACATACTTCAATTCTTTAGGGCTCAATCTATTGGTCAATTGCTTAGCCTGAACAATGCCTGGTGTGTCCCACAAATTTCCGCCATCATCTAACGGAAGTTTAATAATATCTAATGTCGTCCCTGGAAAACGCGAAACAGTTAATAGATTGTCATTTCCTCCCGAACGAGCTACTAAACGATTGATTAACGTAGATTTACCAACATTAGTAACTCCAACAACACACACATCATTATCCTGGCGAAAATCACTAATTTCGGTCAACAAATCATCAATTCCTAAATTTTTGGCGGCGCTAATCAAAACAACAGCCACCGGATGCAAACCAATTTCATAAGCCCGCTGACGCAACCACTCTTTTATTTTTGTTTTTTTTAACGACTTCGGTAAAAGATCAACCTTATTTCCCACTAAAATAATTGGGTTATCTCCCACAAAACGTGGTAACGATGCTAAGACTGAACCATTAAAATCAAAAATATCAACCACATTAACAACTAGGGATTTTTGTTGACCAACCTTTGTTAAAATTCGTAAAAAATCATCATTAGTTAAAGAGACCGGCAGCATTTCATTATAATGCCGCAGCCGAAAACATCTTTGGCAGTAAAGTTCATGGTTTTGAGAACTCATTTCTTTTTCTAAAACACTTGCTGGAACAAACCCCAACTCCTGCGGGGCTGTTGTCTGCAGCTTAACTCCACAACCGATGCAATATGGTATTTCAGCGATCATTAAGCTTCTTCCCCCAATTCTTTGACAACAAGTTTTTCTTCTGTAAATAATGCTTTAATATTTTTTCAAAAAAACGATTAATTTTTGTATTCCAAGCATCCGATTCGACCAAAGGTTTAACAAGAATACTGCGAATACCAGCACTATGAGCAGCCATTACATCCGTTAATAGTTGATCACCTATCAGTGCCACTTCTTGATTATTAATACCGGCAACTTTCATTGCCCGCTTAACTCCTACTCCTAATGGCTTCATTGCTCGAGCAACAAAAGGTAAGTTCAATGGTGCTGCAAACGATTCAATTCTTGCACGACTATTATTCGAAACAATGATTACCGGAATTGCAGCACTTTCCATCTGCTTCAGCCAAGTTGTCAGTCGTGAAGATCCTGAGGGCTGATTCCAAGCAATCAAAGTATTGTCAAGGTCTGTCAGAACAACTTTAATTCCTTGGGACTTTAAATCTTCTGGTGTCAAATCAAAAATTGATTCTAACATCCAGGTTGGTTTTAACCATGTAAACATGCATGACACTCCTATTTTCTTTTGCCTTTTATTATAGGCCGAAAACATCATAATAAGCAAAATAGTTAAACTTAATTGTTAGTATAACCAGTCAACCACTCCCGACTAAAGTCAAAAGCTTGTGGAAACTGCATCTAATGGTGCAACGACCACAATTTGCTTAGATACAGCAATTGCCTCTAAACAGGTCTGACGTGCTAATTACCAAAGCCTTTAGAGTCCGCAGATTACCCGACGGACTGAATATTTACCACGAAACTATCACTTTAACCAAAATGTTCCTAGCTACATTATAGTTGCCAATATGATAAGCATCACATTGGGGACACATCCAATTACACTACTTAACGGTGGGCAGTTGCGATAATTCCATGATATCTTTAATATTTTAGGGCATTCAGCTACCCAATTAAAATTAAGAAATTTCGGTCTTAATTTTAATTAAAACTAAAGGCCTGGATCAAAACCATTGTTTTGTCCCGGCCTTTAAAAATATCTTGATTAAATTGCTTACTTAGCTAATGCTTTCTTTGCTTCAGCAACTAATGCTGTAAAGCCAGTTTCATCAGTAACAGCTAAATCAGCAAGCATTTTACGGTTAACTTCAATTTCAGCTAATTTCAAACCATGCATTAATTGGCTGTAACTGATATCATTCATTCGTGCTGCTGCATTAATCCGTGCAATCCACAATTTGCGGAAGTTAGTCTTATTCTTACGACGATCACGAAATGCATATTGATATGATTTTAATACTTGTTCTTTAGCTGATTTGAAAAGAACGCGCTTTGAACCGCGATATCCTTTAGCTAATTTAATAATTTTTTTACGACGCTGACGCGTAACTGTACCGCCCTTAACACGTGGCATAATAATTCCTCCCTTAATTTTGCTCGACCAAACTCGAGCAACTTACAGACAGCGACTGCTGCCGATTTATAAATCTATTTAACCTGTGACAGCATCTGTTTGATTCGCTTCATATCTGAACTGGAAACCATTGATGCTTTGCGCAATTGACGGCGCTGTTTCTTAGTTTTTCCGTGGAAACGATGGCTAGTAAAAGCATTCGAACGCTTCAAACCACCATTTCCTGTCCGCTTAAAGCGTTTAACTGATGCGCGATGTGTTTTTTGTTTTGGCATAACTTTTTCTTCCTCCTAAATATTAAGCCTTGTTTTCAGTCTTGGGAGTAAGCATCATAAACATACTCCGGCCGTCCATTTTAGCTCTAGATTCAACAACAGCAATGTCTGCTGCTGCTTTAGCGAAGCGATCCAAAACCTCGTAACCAATTTCTTTATGAGTGATTGCCCGACCCTTAAAACGAATAGAAACCTTGACCTTATCACCCTTAGCCATAAATTTACGAGCATTTTTCATTTTGGTATTAAAATCATTAACATCAATTGTAGGACTCAGGCGGACCTCTTTAACATTAACAATTTTCTGGTTTTTTCGTGCTTCACGCTGCTTTTTCTGCAACTCAAACCGATACTTCCCATAATCCATGACTCTGGCAACTGGTGGTTTTGCCTTAGGGGCAACTAAAACGAGATCCAAGTTGTCTTGTTCAGCAATCTTCAATGCATCTTGTTTGGATTTAACTCCTAATTGTGAACCATCACCGGCAATCAGCCGAACTTCACGGGCACGAATGCCTTCGTTAACCATTTTATCAATTGCTATGGTCTTTCACCTCCATTAAAATTTCAGAGAAATGCAGCAGAAAAGCGGAAAGCTCTTCAAAGCTCCCCGCTTAATTTGAATAATTAAATCGTTCATCGGCCCGCAGGCTCATGTCTGCTAGGCGAGAAGCGGGTGCTTCTGCTTTTTTCTCAACTCTAATAGAATAACAACTTTTAAATGAGAAGTCAAGAAATCTAACAAATTAATTATTTTCACGACTATAGCTGGCAACATCAGCAGAAATTTCTTTGATAAAATCAGTTACTGCCATCGTATTTGTAGCTTCTTCGCCATATTTTCTAACCGTTACTTGATCAGCTGCAATCTCTTTATCTCCAACAACTAACGTATACGGAATTTTATTAACTTGAGCTTGGCGAATCTTGTACCCCATTTTTTCATTACGATCATCGATTTGAACTCGAACATGCTTTGCGACCAATTGATCACGTAATTTTTGACTGAAATCAAGATGTAAATCATTATTTACCGGAATGATTGCTACTTGCTGTGGTGCTAACCAGGTTGGAAAAGCACCTTTATAAATTTCGGTCAGATAAGCCGTAAAGCGTTCCATTGTGGAAACAATTCCACGATGAATCATAACTGGACGATGTTCCTGTCCATCTGCACCAATATAATGCAAGTCAAATCTTTCAGGCAATAAGAAGTCTAATTGAATTGTTGACAAAGTTTCTTCCCCACCCAAAGCGGTTTTAGTTTGAACATCAAGTTTTGGACCATAGAAAGCAGCTTCACCTTCAGCTTCAAAATACTCTAATCCCAAATCATCCATAGCTGATTTCAACATTTTTTGAGATTTTTCCCACATCTCATCATCATCAAAATATTTGCGCTTATTCGCAGGATCACGATAACTTAAGCGGAAACGATAATCAGTAATATCAAAGTCTGCATAAACTCCAACCATCAACTGCAAAATCTTTTTGAATTCTGCTTCAATTTGGTCAAGAGCTACAAAAGTATGACCATCATTTAAAGTCATTTCGCGAACACGTGATAAACCAGTTAAAGCACCCGACTTTTCATAACGATGCATCATCCCTAATTCAGCAATTCTCAATGGTAACTCACGATAAGAACGAATATGATGATTATAGATTTGAATATGTGATGGGCAGTTCATTGGACGCAATTCCAACATCTCACCATCTCCCATATCCATTGGTGGAAACATATCTTCTCGATAATGATCCCAATGGCCCGACTGCTTGTACAAATCCAAGTTCGCTAAAACTGGTGTATAGACGTGTTGGTATCCATCAGCAACTTCTTTATCAATAATGTAACGTTCAATTGTGCGTCGAATTGTTGCACCCTTTGGCATCCAATATGGTAACCCTGCTCCCACTTTGGGATCAACGAAGAATAAATCCAATTCATTCCCAATAACTCGATGATCACGTTCATGAGCTTCTTTTTGCCGCGCTAACTCAGCATCCAAATCTTTTTGTTTGAAGAAAGCTGTCCCATAAATTCGTTGTAACATTGGATTGCTAGAAGCACCTTTCCAATAAGCTCCAGCCACTGACAATAGCTTAAAAACTTTTAAGGCTGCAGTATTACCTAAAACTGCTCTAACTGAAAAGTCATAATAATCGCCTAATTTAATTGCTGTAACTTTTTGATCATCAGTTGCCTGCTCGTTAATCAATTCCTGGCGATAAGGATCATTGCCAACGATTTTCAAAGCTGCTTGCAAATCAAGTTCAACTTCTTCCAAAGGAAGTGCTTGTTTGACTAATTTTTGCAAATGCTGATTTAACTTTTCAAATTCTGTTTCTGCAACTTGTCCACTCTGATTATCTGTATCTAAAAAGAATCCATGTTCCGTAATATCACTTTCGCCAAAATACATTTCTGGATAAAGTTCTTGTAAAGCGGCTCCCAAGACAACTGCTCCAGTCTGCCATAAAATTGGTAAAGCTTCCGGTTGGTCTTTAGTTAAGATAGCTAACTTACCATCGGATTTCAACTGATGATTCAACCCAACTACTTTACCAGCAAAATTCGCTCCCACCGCCTTTTTGGCTAAACTATTACTGATTGTTGCAGCAACTTCTCTAACCGTTGTAGCCGTAGCGAATTCCTTTTTTGCCCCATCAGGGAATTCAATTTCTATATTTGACATACTAAAGCCTCCTAATTTTTTAGCGAATAAAAAAAACCAGATATACAAATTTGCATATCTGGGACGTTTATCCGTGGTTCCACCCAATTTCAAGATCAGTCAAAGATCTCCTCGAATTCGTGCTTAACGGACACGACCCGACTCAACTTTTAATTGAGCAGTAAATGGAAGTGGTAAGCCGATTAGAAGCAGCTTCTCAGTTAATAACTGCCATCCCTGTAAGTATCGTCCTTTTGTCTTCCACATCAATTAACTATTATTAAACCACTCAACTACCCAAAAAACAAGCCTCAACGTTAATTTTTATTGATTGCGCCGATTCTTACCAATCATTATCGTTTCACGACTGAGATAACGAATCCGTTCCATAATTCGCTGAGCTTTTAATGGCTCAGCTTCACCTCGATTATTCACTGTTAAATATTCCTGTAACAACTGTTGCTGTGAAAAATTTGAGCTAAAAAAAGTTGCTAATTGTTCTTGCATTCGATATTGCAGAATTACACCAAGAATATCATCACGAATCCAACTAGACAATTGATCCGCTCCAATATCATCAAGCATTAAAATCGGAACTTTCTTAACCGTTTCAATAAATGGAGTGTTCTGGCTGGTTCCAATTGAATTTTTTAATTTAACCGCAAATGACGGAAAGTGGATCAGCATTGAAATAATATTCTCGGCCGCTAATTTATTTGCAATTGCAGCTAATAGATAAGTTTTACCTACACCAAAACTACCCGATAAATAAAGGCCTTGATGAAATTTTTTTGGATCAGCTAAATACTGCTGGACAAAATCTGCTGCTGCACTAGCTGCTGCTTCACGCCCTGCTACCTCAAAGTCTGCTAGGCTTGCTTGCCTTAATGACTTTGGTAAATTTAACAGTTTGACCCGAGCATGGAGCTGAGCGATCTTTTGTTCTGCCATCAATTGTTGACTAGGAATATAAACTACTTCCAATGTATGGTTTACTACATTTAGTTTTGGTTCATATCCTGGTGCTAACGTTGCTTCACCACGTTTGAGCTGATTTTTAATTGTAAAAAACTCATAGACTTTGCTGGCACTGCGTTTCAAATCTTCATTAGTCAATTCATCCCGGTGGGTCGTAATCAACGACTGAACATCCGGATCGTTAAATGCTTCTTTGATTAACTGTCGATAATTTTCATTCCAATGATGACTGGCTAACTCATCGCTAATTTCTTTACCAATATTTTTCATCAATTGCCACCTTCTTCGCCATCTCAGGATTTTTTATGAGTCAAGTCATGCAACTTTTGCTGCAACTTTTGCTGTTCTTCTGCTGAATAATTTGGTTGTTTTGCTGGTTTAAAGTTACTTTGTGCCCAGTCGGGAAGTTGCTCTTTTTGAACAACTTTTTTAGTCGGATATCGGCGACTAGTTGTTGTTCTAGTTTTAAGCGGTCGATTAACTTGTCTAACCTGCTGAATCGCCTGAATAGCCGAGGAAATTTTCTTTTTCTTCCAATCAGCCGCAACTTTTTCAAAGAATGTTCGATTTAAACTGGTCATTCCGCGATCAACAATCATATAGTGGATCAAAACATTGACAACATCAGGAGAAAAATAATTTAATTGCACAAAGTTTTCAATTAGATGTTGTTCAGAATTAGTTACAAAACTTCCTTCCTCATCTTTTAAAGTTTGTAAAAATTCTAACGGTGCGTAAGCTTGACAAGCTGCCAGTAAAGCCTGATCACCTGAATTAGCAATCACTGTTTTATTATTCGCCGCAGAAGTCTTAGAGTCGATAACAGTTGAAGAAGGCTGGTTACTTTTCGAGTGAGTTGTTTGATGCAGTAACTGGGCAAACATTTTGAAATCAACCTGATTTGTCTGAACGTCAGCTGCACTTTCTAACATTTTAATTAATGTTATTTCATCTAGTCCATAAACTACATTAGCCGTTGCTAAAAAGCGCTGATGTTGCCAAACCTGATTAGTATCTAAAAAGGAGTTCTGCAACAAACTTTTCAATAAATCAAAATCCAGCGAACAACCCTTAATTACTGGTTCAGCTGCTGGTTCATCTACGGTCGCTAGATTATTCAGCTGAGCGTTAGTTAATTCTGCTTGATTTACTTGATAGACTTCCAAAAATGTTTTCGAAATTTCATTGCCAATTGTAATTGAATTAGGAGCTGGTTTAAAAAAGTAGTGATGCAATCGACGATAAGAAGGTTCACCCACCGTTTCCAATAACAAACTCCGTAATAAATCATCTTTAAAAAAAATTTCTGGTTGAACTGGCCGCTGTATCAAAAAAGTCAGTGAATTATCAAACGCAGCTTGCTTTTGGAAAGTGCGCAATAGTCCTAATGCTTCAAGCTGTATTCTTGCATCAATGAAATTCGGCAGGCCAATTGCTAACTGTTCCAGCAGACTTTTTATTTGACGCTTTTCGATTGCTGCCTGTGCAAAAGAATGAAGTAGATTATAAACTGCAACCGTTTTAGCACCTAACATTGGTTGATATAACCAGAGTACTATTTCTAAATCGCTGCTAAATAATCGTTCTTGTGTTGTCACAACAAAGTTGTTGGTTGGAGATATTACGCTCTGATTGCTCATTCACCAACACCTACCATTTTCAGCTTACTTTTCATTTTCGTTTTGACTTTTTTTATGATTTTTTTTGTCACGCGCCATCATTTCCTCTAACTCTTTCATAAAAACACTCATATCTTTAAATTGGCGGTAGACACTTGCAAAACGAATGTATGAAATTTCATCAACATCAGCTAACAATCCCATGATGTATTCCCCAATTAATTGGGTTGAAACTTCATTTTCACCAAGCGTTCTAACTTTACTTTCAACTTCATCAACAATTTTAGTGATTTCTTCCATGGCTACTGGTCTTTTCTCGGCAGCACGAATAATCCCGCGTAAGATTTTTTCACGGCTAAATTCTTCCCGATCACCATTCTTCTTAATTACTAATAGCGGAGTTTCCTCAATTCTTTCAAATGTTGTGAAACGAAAACCACACGCTTCACATTCTCGCCGTCGACGAATAACTTTGCCATCATCGGTCGGTCGACTATCCACAACACGTGAACCATTATGTTGACAATGTGGACACCTCATTCATTTCACCCCGTTAATCATCATCTTAAATTTCTTTCTTGAAGCCATTTTATCACTTGCTTTTCTAAAGCGCCAACACCATCATCATTTGAAATTACATAATTCGCTAACTGATTGCGCTTTTCTGCTGACATTTGTGCATTAATCCTTGCTTGAGCTTCAACCAAAGATAATTGATCACGCTGTTGCAACCGCTGTAATTGCTTTTTGGGTGCCAAGGTAACACTCATTGTTTCATTACACCACTTTTGATAACCCGCTTCAAACAACAGTGGTATCATTAAAATCACTAATTTCGCCTGTTGATGCTGTAAATTAGCCAATTGCCGATGTAATTCCTCTCGAATCAAAGGACCAGTGATTGCTGTCAATTTTTTTAAGGCCAATGGATCTGAAAAAACAATTTGGCCTAACCTTTTGCGATCTATCTGGCCATCAGCAGCTAAAATTTGTCCACCAAAGGTTTGCTGAATTTTTTTGATGCCTACTGTTCCAACTTGAACAACTTGACGTGCTACTTGATCGGCATCAATAACTTTTGCTCCATTATCTGCAAAAATTTTAGCTACTGTTGATTTGCCTGAAGCAATGCCACCTGTCAATCCTAAAATATATGTCATTTAGTCACCCGCTGACAATTAGGACAAAAGTGTGTACCGCGTTGTGCAACACGGATTTTAACAATTTCAGTGCCACATCGTTGACAAGGTTGACCTTGGCGACCATAGACATGCAGATCAAATTGAAACTTGCCAGAGTGTTCGAAAGCATCAGTATAACTACGAATCGTTGTTCCACCAGCTGCTACTGCCGCCGTTAACTCTTTAATTATTTGTTGACGCAAAAGTGAAATTTGCGCAGGCGATAATTTATTGGCCGGTGTTAAGGGGTGAATTTTACTCAACCACAACACCTCATCTGCGTAAATATTCCCCAGTCCGGCAACGACTGTTTGATCTAACAAAACTGGTTTGATTGCTTTTTTCTTACCTGCTAATTTTTGAATGAAATCCGCTAGAAGAAACTGATTATCCAGGGGTTCTGGCCCTAGTTTAGCTAAGTTAGAGACTTCTTTTACTTGCTGAGTTTTTATCAACTGCATTCGGCCAAATTTTCGAACATCATTATAGCGTAGCTGCGAACCATCCACAAATTCAAATATAACATGCGTATGTTTTTCTAACGGGTCAAGGCTCGATTTTACAAAGTATTTTCCTTCCATTCGTAAATGAGAAATCATTGTTAATCCTTGGTCAAAATTAAATAATAAGAATTTTCCGCGACGACCAATTGATTGAATCGACTTACCATGCAATTGCTGCTCAAATTGACCAACATCTCCAGTAATTATCTTAGGATAAATTACTTTAACGTTTTTAATTGTTTTATTCTGTATTAATTTTACTAAGCCGCGACGAACGGTTTCTACCTCTGGTAATTCTGGCAAACGGCATTTCTCCTTTTATTTAGCATCAAACCAAGTATTCCCGTGAGCACTCTCAACCTTTAACGGAACAGCTAGCGAAACAGCACTATCCATAATTTTAGGCACAAGTTCTTCTAAAATCGGAATCTCGCTAACAGGAGCTTCAAAAATCAATTCATCGTGAACTTGAAGTAACATTTTTGCTTGTAAATGCTTTTCAGCTAAGGTCCGCTGCATCCTGATCATTGCAACTTTGATAATGTCCGCTGCACTACCTTGAATTGGGGTATTCATCGCTGTTCGTTCAGCAAATGAACGCAAGTTATAGTTGCTACTCTTGATTTGCGGCAAATAACGACGACGCTTAAAGATCGTTTCAACATACCCCTGCTCTTTAGCTGTTTTCACAATTTGCTTCATATAATCATGAACTCCAGGAAAAATTTCAAAGTATTTTTCGATAAATTTTTTGGCCTGTGCGCGACTTATTCCAATATTTTGCGATAAACCGTAATCACTAATCCCATAAACAATTCCAAAATTAACAGCTTTTGCTTGCCGACGCATATTCGGAGTTACTTCATTAGCATCTTGCAACCCAAATATTTTCATCGCTGTATTAGCATGAATATCTACCCCATCTTTAAAAGACTGCTGCATGTTTTGGTCTTGTGAAACATGGGCTAGTACGCGCAATTCAATTTGAGAATAGTCTGAAGAAAATATTTGCCAACCTGGCTGACTCGGGACAAAAGCTTGTCGAATTTTGCGACCTTCAGCTAATCTGATTGGAATATTCTGCAAATTAGGATCAACTGAGGATAGTCGACCAGTTGCTGTTAAAGTTTGCGTATAACGCGTATGAACTTTTTGATCTTGATCTGAAACAACTTTTAGCAAACCGGTAACATAAGTCGACTGCAATTTTGCAATTTGCCGGTAATTTAAAATATTATCAACAATTGGTGCCATTCCACGTAATTTCTCCAAAACATCAACCGCTGTCGAATAACCGGTTTTAGTTTTTTTAATTACGGGCAATTTTAATTTTTCAAATAAGATTACGCCTAATTGCTTAGGTGAATTTAAATTAAACTTTTCCCCGGCTTCTTGGTAAATTAGTTCTTCGAGTTCACTAATTTTTTCCTTAAATTCACTATCCATTTCGGTCAAACGTTGTGTATCAATTTTAATCCCAGCGATTTCCATTGCTGCTAAAACTAACGATAATGGCTTTTCAATTTTTAAATACAAATCTGCTTGCTGATTAGCTTGGAGCTTTTTCAACAACGGAACTTTTAATTTACTAATTGCTAATACTTTTTGCGCTAAATGTTGAAAAAGCAATTGATCATCGCTGGGAATCTGATATTTAGCTCCCCGTCCGTAGAATTCTTCATCACTAACAACAGCTGTATACCCATGTTGTTGTGCCAATTTTCCTAGATCATTGCTATTGTCACTAGTATCCAACAAATACGAAACCAACAACAAATCAAAATCTACCGCTGACAGATGAATCCCTAGTCGTTGTAAACCAACTAAAGTTCGCTTACCATCAAATAAATCAATTTTCACTTGGGAGCTTTCCAACCAATTTTTTAATGGGGGAGACTTTAATAGTTCAACATTTCGCGCTGCATAAAAGACTTGATCGACCGCCAAAGTAAAGCCAATAAAAGGCGCAGTATGGTAATTATCTCCGTTCATTTCCAATTGAAAACTAACCACAGCTGGTTGAGTCGGCAAATCTGCTAAATTAGACTCCTGTAACACTTTAACTGGTAATTTTTCAATTGCTGCAACAGGTTGATTTTCAGGCTGAATTTCAGTTAAAAAACTACGAAAATCCATTTCTTCAAAAAAAGAGATTAACTCAGGCTGATTTTTCCCTTGCCATTTTAAATCATTTATTTGAACCTCCACAGGCGCATCCTGTCTAATTTGAGCCAAATCTCGACATAAAAAAGCAACCTTTTGATCTTCAATTAGATGCTCTTTCATCTTAGAGGCTTTAATTTCATCTAAGTGTTCATATATACCAGCAACCGAACCAAATTGATGCAATAAGCGTAAAGCTGTTTTTTGACCCACTTTAGTTACCCCTGGATAATTATCTGAAGCATCACCTGCGAGTCCCTTCAAATCAACAATCTGTTGCGGAGTTAGTTCATATTTCTCTTGGACATGTGCTGGAGTGTATAATTCAATTTCGCTAACACCTTTTTGCGTCACAGCGACAGTCGTTTTTTTAGTTGCCAATTGAGTTAAATCTCGATCCCCCGTGACAATGGTAACTGAAAAGTCTGTAGCTTCAGCTTGAGACGCTAAAGTGCCGATAATATCATCTGCTTCATAATCAGCCAGTTCATAACTAGTGATTCCATATGCACTTAATAGTTTTCTAAGATAAGGAAATTGTTCACTTAATTCACTTGGGGTTTTCGAGCGTCCCCCCTTATAATCGCTAAATTTTTCGGTTCGAAAAGTTTTCTTACCGGCATCAAAAGCCACCAAGATGTGTGTTGGCTGTACCTGGGTTAAAATATTGTCCAACATTTTTTTGAAACCATAAATTGCATTAGTATGAAGCCCGTCGTGATTGACAAAACGCTCCAAGGACTGATGTAAAGCAAAAAAGGCTCTAAAGGCTACACTGTTGCCGTCGATCAATAATAATTTCTTCGCTTTATCCATTTTTTTAACTCCTTCAGTATCTACTAAATTTATTTTAACAGAGAAATATCTTAAGTAACAGCATCGCGCTAAAAGCAATCAAAAATCCAACAACAATTTTCAGTTTAAACAAAAAAAGAGCAGCTCAAGATCAAGCCGCTCTACTTAGTTATCAGAAACTAATTAATTTTTATTAAAACCACCGAAAATATTCAATAAACTGATAAACAGGTTAATGAAATCAAGGTACAACTGCAAAGCACCCATCATCGCCAAATTATTTTCATTAACTTGACCAGCTGTCTGAACATACAGTCGCTTGAACTTTTGTGCATCCCAAGCTGTTAAAGCTGTGAAAATAATTACACCAATAAATGAAAAGACGAATTGAATCATCGCACTTTGCAAGAAAATATTGATAATCGAAACAACTACCAATCCAATCAAAGCAGCTAATGCTTGCGTTCCAATTCTTGACAAATCACGTTTGGTAACTGTCCCAATAGCAGTCATTGAGATAAAAACTGCTGCAGCTCCAACAAATGCCATTGTAACATCTGCTCCAGTATAAGCCGTTACGATTATCCCAAAAAACAAACCTTCAATCACTGCAAATGATATTAAGCCAGCAGCAGTCATTAATGGTGAACGATCAGCTTTAAAAGACATCCCTAAAACGATCAGAAACTGAACACCGAACAACAACCACATCAAAAAACTATGTTGGGCAATTGTTGTTACAACTTGTGCATAAAAAACCTTAGCAACTAGATAAGCCACAATAGCTGAAATTGCAACTGCACCAGCCATGAACGCGTACATTTTAGTCAAAAAGTTGCTCAATCCAGCTGTCTCCGGATTAATTACAATTCTTTGTCCATTATTATCCATTTATTTCACCTCTACTAAAATTTTACTCGAAAAAGCCTAAGTTATCAACTTTTATGCAACCTAGACATTCGTCATTAAAGATACTTGAGAGTATTCTAACATATCTAATCAATCAGCTCAATCAACCCCCCCTAAAATAAAAAAACAAACAAGCTCTGAGTAGGTCAACAGCTTGTTTGTCGGTAATTTATTAATTATTCTTTAAGCTCAAATTGCTTAATAGTCTTTCATAGGCATATTCGTACTTTTGAATATCTCCGGCACCCATAAAGACAACAACCGCATCATGAAAATCAAGTAGTGGCGACATATTATCCAACTTTAAGACCTCTCCACCCTTAGTAATCTTACTACCAAGATCATCACTTGAAACATTTCCATTATGTTCACGAATCGAGCTAAAAATATCTGTCAAAAAAACTTTATCAGCTAAATTCAAACTAGCAGCAAAGTCATCCATCAAAGCAATCGTCCGACTAAAGGTATGTGGCTGGAAAACAGCAATAATTTCCTTTTTGGGATACTTTTGTCGTGCAGCATCCAAAGTTGCTTTAATTTCTGATGGATGATGAGCATAATCATCAATAATTGTCATATCAGCGACAACCTTTTCCGTAAAACGTCTCTTTACACCTTTAAAGCTGAGTAATTCACGTTTAATTTCTTCTTGTGGGACATCTTCACAGTAAGAGACCGCCACAACAGCCAAACTATTCAGAACATTGTGTTCACCGAATAGCGGAATTTCATATGTCCCTAAAAACTTATCTTCCCGATAAACATCAAAAGTTGAGCCTTTAGTAGTGCGTTTAATATTTACCGCTCTAAATTCATCATTTTCATTTGTTCCATAATAATGTACTGGAACCGCTGTTTTCAAATTGCGTAAGTATTTATCTTCTCCCCAAGCAAAAATGCCCTTTTTCGTTTGATTTGCCAGTGTTGTAAAGGCATCAAAAACATCCTCTATGCCGGTAAAATAATCGGGATGATCAAAATCAATATTCGTCATGATAACATAATCTGGGTGATAAGCTACAAAATGACGCCGGTATTCATCAGCCTCAAACACAAAAAACCTTGATTCAGGTACACCTTTTCCTGAGCCATCACCAACTAAATAACTAGTAGCAGAAACTCCGCTTAAAACGTGAGCCAATAAACCTGTTGTACTGGTCTTGCCATGTGATCCAGCAATCCCAATGCTTGTATTTTCAGCAATAATTTTTTCAACCATTGCCGGATAACTACAAATTTGTAATCCTAATTCATGAGCTTTTTTGATTTCAGGATGATCTGGTCCAAAAGCATTTCCTTCGACTATTGTCAGTCCTGCATGAATATTTTTTTCGTCAAAAGGCAAGATCTCAATTCCAGCTTGTTCCAAGCCGCGTTGGGTAAAAGTATACTTTTCAATATCAGAGCCACTAACTTTAAGGCCCTTATCGTGTAGAAGAAGCGCTAGCGAACTCATTCCTGTACCTTTAATACCAACAAAAAAATAGGTTGTGTCTGCATCCATGATAATTTATCCCCTTTGCCTATGTTTAAACCATTGCCTAGTTTAACATAAAATTTCACATAATTGTGTTAAGTTTTCCTGCTTTCATTCATTTTCTAAATCAGATTCTTTTAAAAAGACTTGTCGTGGCTTGGAACCACGAGCAGCAGAAATGTAACCACGACTCTCCAATTCATCAATTAAACCGGCTGCTCTGTTATACCCAATGGAAAATACACGTTGCAGTTTAGAAGTCGATGTTGTTTCTTCATTTACTAAATACGCTTTTACTTGTGGAAATAATTCATCTTCTCGTTCCTGTGCTTGAACCTGTGCCTTCAAGCCAGCCGGGTCAAAGGAATAATCAGGCTGTTGCTGTTGCTTCAAATAATCGGTAATTTGATCAATCTCATCACCAATATATGTTCCTTGCAATCGCAACGGTTGACTTGAACCATTACCCAGATAAAGCAAATCCCCTTTTCCAAGTAGTCTTTCTGCGCCAGAAGTATCTAAAATTGTTCGCGAATCAGTTTGACTGGCAACCATAAAAGCAATCCGAGTCGGAATATTATTTTTAATTGTACCAGTTACTACATCGACACTTGGTCTTTGTGTAGCAACTAATAAATGAATTCCAGCTGCTCGAGCTTTTTGAGTAATTCTTGCAATATAGTCTTGGACATCTGCGGCAGCAACCATCATTAAATCGGCTAATTCATCAATCACAATAACTATATAAGGTAATTGCAAGCCATAATCACCGTGTTCGGCAGCTTTTTGATTATAGCCCTCCAAATTGCGCACTCCCGCTGCTGCCAAGCGCTGATAACGCTGTTCCATCTCCTCAACCACCCATTTTAAAGCGGCAGCTGCCGCAGCTGGATCAGAAATAACCGGAGCTAACAAATGCGGTAAATCTTGATAAGAGGCCATTTCAACTGTTTTAGGATCAATCAATAGTAACTTAACTTGATTCGGTGTCGCTTTATATAACAGTGAAACCAATAAGCTATTAATAAAAACGGACTTACCCGAACCGGTGGCTCCAGCAATTAAACCATGGGGCATCTTACGGAGATCCATTACTCGTGGTTGACCAAACAAATCAACTCCCAAAGCAACTGTTAGTGGTGATCGAGCTGACTGAAAAACTTTAGATTGTAAAATTTCTTTTAGCATAACCGGCCGAGAATGTAAGTTAGGAATTTCAATTCCTACAGTACTTTTTCCAGGTATTGGCGCTTCAATTCTAATATCACGTGCAGCTAATGCCAATTTTAAATCATCAACTAAGTTAGTAATTTTACTAACTTTAACGCCTCGTGCTAAACTAACTTCAAACTGCGTAACCGTTGGTCCGATCGTCCAATCACTGACAGTTGCTTGAACACGAAAAGACTTCAAAGTTTCATTTAAAACATCAATTTCTTTTAAAACCCACTCATCCAGCGACTCATCATTTTTATCGACCGGTGTTGGCAACAATCTCAATGGCGGAAACTGATATTCTAATGATTGTTTGGGCGAATTATTTAGCTGTGATTCAGCTATTGTTTCGTTTTTATCAGCTTTGTCAACAACTGTAGCCTCTTCAACGACTGCTTTTGTTGGATTAAACTGTCCAGTTAAATTCTCATTTATCTTCTCGTCAACTGGTTGAATTTGGTCATCATTAACAGTAGTTGTTTCATCCTTGTTTGAAATATTTGAATTTTCAACTTCTGTTAAATTTGGTCTTGCCTTTTCTTCTTCAGTTGATTCCTGACTAGCTGACTCGACCGTTTGAACTGATTCAGCAACTACTGTCTCTGACTCGTTTTTATTAATACCGGCTTGATTCGCCATAATTGATGAAGATTCACTTCCAGTAGTCAAATCTTCTGTGGTCGATTTTTCAACAGTTAAAGGAGGATCAACTGATTCAATTGCTGGAGTAACTTGGGAACTATTCTTGGGACTATTTGTTGAATCAAAATTCATTAAAGCTGGTAATATTTTATCTGTTGAAGTCTGATTAGCCAGCTGTTTATCTACTGATTCATTATAAGTTGAATCAGCAAAGGCTTTTGCCTGATCAGCTTTAATTTCCATTGATGAATCTACTGGATCTGCTTCAGCCGTTGATTGAGCTAGCGGCTTTTTTGAATCAATTGTGTTAGTCGTCAAATGTTCTAAATCAATCAGTTCTTCAGTTGATTGCGGATTTTCTGCAAACAAAAAATAACTTGAAGGTGATTTTTTTAAATCATGCACTATAATTTGATACTGTTCTTGCTGACGCCGATCAGTTAATGATTGTAAAGAAGGCGGCACATAGCTGGGATGAAAACCATGCGAACTTATTTTTTTAGTCGTTTTTTCATTCAAATTACCACTTGGTAGTCGATAATTCTGAATAAAATGCGGCTTTTTTGATGGCAATTGCTGTTTTGAACGATAAAAAGCCGGTCCATCATAATGCCTCATCAATACACTCCTCCAATAATTTTGACTATTGCCACAAATATAACATTTCTGGTATGTATCCTAGTAATAAAGCCTGTCAATAATCAATCAGGCTGTGACAAGAAGCTGCCGCAGCCTGATCAACCCACTATATTCAAACAAACTACTTTAAAATCATCTTTAAAGCTACAATATTATTTACCTGCTTGATGCTTAGCTAAATCAAATGGCATTCCCGGCTGATAATCAGCTGCTGGCAAGACTAAAATTCCGCGTTTCTGCGGTGCATTTGGTAAAGCTAGCTCACGCGCCGAACAAATCATACCAGAACTGGCTACACCGCGTAATTCACCAGGCCAAATTATTTCACCACTGGGCATCATTGCACCAGGTTCAGCAACTACTACTAATTGATCAGCAGCAATATTAGGTGCCCCGCAAACAATCTGGACCAATCGTTGCTTTTCAACTTGAACTTGAGCAATCTGAAGATGATCAGAGTTAGGATGAACTTCAAGTTGCTTAACCAAGCCAACAACAAAATGAGGTTTTCGATCAGCAACCAATTCAGAAGAAAAGCCAGCCTGCTGCAATGCCTCATTCAAGATTTGCAACTGTTGTACCTTTAATTCTATTTGACCACTTCCGATTAAACCGGGTAATAACTTTGAGGCATGCATAACATTATAACCGATTGGCTTTCCGCTAACTGGGTCTGAAAATTGGACGATATCTTCTTTTTGAATAACCTGCTGATTGGAAACATCTGCTGCAACAACAACCAATAAGATGTCTCCTAATTCTGCAGGATTATAACAGGTGATCAACATTAATAAAACTCCTCTTATCTCATTAGACTGATTTACTTAAGAACTTTTCAACTTCAGCCTTAGTTTTTCGATCTTTATTGACAAAACGATCTGCTTCTTGGCCATCTTTATAGACTACAAAACTAGGAATCCCCATAATTCCCATTTCTTGGCACAAATCAATGTTCTCATCACGATCAACTTTAATAAATTTAAACTGGGGGAAATCTTGTTCAATTTCTGGCATAGCAGGCTTAATGAACTGGCAGTCTGGGCACCAGCCGGCTTCAAAGAAAAAAACATAATCTCCTTGATTAAATTTTTGTTCGAGGGCCGATAAATTAATTTTTTCTAGTTTTTGCATAAGAGTGACCTCCATCCATATTTATTTCATTATAAAACAAGCAACACCTAAAATAAAAGCAACTAAAACAATTATTATTCAAGCTTTCTTAATTCATTGTTCTATTAGTTGTGCTATACTCAGCATATAATTAACTAACAAAGGAGGTCTTCCGAAATGAATGTCAAAAGCAGGAGCTTCTTTCCATTATTGCTGGGAGCTATTGCTGGATTTATTAGCGGTTTACAAGCTAGTGGTTTGTTTCAGAAATCCGGCCGATTAACTCCTCAACAAATATTACACAGAGTTCGTCATGAATTTCAAAAAGAAACGCCAATTCAAGATTCTTGGATTAACACTCGTCCTGAACCTTTTCAAAAATTTGCACTAAAAACTTTTGTCTATCATGGCGGCGTTTCAAGACTGGAAGATCAGCAACTGATCCAATATGACTTCTTAGCTGATGCAAATACCGGCAGTATTCTTGAATTGAAACGCAATAATTTCAATGCTCAATTAAATAATTAAAAATTTGCTGTTACTTTATAAATTGGTTGTCCCTTTTGACTGAATTTTGCCTCATACTCAGTTAAAACATTGTGTTCGTTTTCTTCACTATGATGTAGGTCTAACCAAACCCCAGCAAAATGCATTCCAAAATTATTCATACTTTTTAAAGAAAACTCAAATAGTCCTTGATTATCAGTTTTAAATTCAATTTGCCCATTTTCAACAAGAACTTGGCGATACTGAGCTAAAAAAGTATGATAAGTAAGCCGTCTTTTGGCTTGCTTTTTTTTTGGCCACGGATCAGAAAAATTAAGATAAATACCAGTAACTTCATTTTCTGTAAAAAACTCGGTTAAAAGTCTGCCATCTGCGACAATTAGTTGCAAGTTGGGTAAAGGCTGCACCAACAATTTCTTCAAAACAATTGCTGCGATGGTTGTTTGTACTTCCATTCCCAAATAATTATTTTCTGGATGATTTCTAGCTTGCTCAATAATAAAATTGCCCTTTCCCATCCCAATCTCTAAATAAAGTGGTGCTGACTGAGAAAAACGACTTTGCCATTTGCCCTTCAAAGGTAAGGGATCAGTTACAATTAATTCTGGATTGGCAGCAATCAAAGGCTTGGCCCAAGGTTTGTTGCGTAGACGCATCGATTTATTCCTTCTTTCTATAAAGTTCAAATGATTTGCAAATAAAAAGTGGCGCATATTCAGTTTGAACATGTCCACTTTAATTCTACAACTCAATAAAATGTTCTTGTTTAACCAATTTTGCTAAATCCAATATGTCTCGGTTCATTTCAAAGAAACGACCACGCTGATGAAATTCTTTAATTTCCAGCAACAAATTCAATAAACTATACCATTCTAACCGCTGTCGCAACTGTGGTACCACTTCTACTTGATACTTTTGAAGCAACCAAGCTTGCCATTGCTGACGTGGAACATATTGACGCATTAACATACTTAAATCCAATGCTGGATCAGCTAATGAAGCCGACTCCCAATCAACTAAATATAATCTCCCGCTATCGGATAACAACCAATTCTTATGGTTCAAATCACCATGACTAACCCGATAGTCTTGCCATTTTAATTCTGGCTGCTGTGAACGTAGACGATTGGCAACTTGTTTCAACAACGGATGCTGTCGTAGATCACTACTCAGTCCGCGAAAATACTCGCTTAACAGATCATTAGGGAAAACATAAGTTCCGCCCACCTGCTTCAACATTTTTTTTAATAATGCTGAGCGATGAACTTTAGCTAATAATCCAGCAACACTTTTTTGAGCCATTTCACTTTTATCTAAGCAACGACCATTTAACCATTCCTGAGCCGTTAAAGTGTCACCAGTTGAAATATGTTTTGTCCACACCAACCGTGGGGTAATCTCTTCAAGGGAAAGAGCTGCTAAGAAAGGTGAAGTATTTCGTTTAATGAACAGTTTTTGCTGTTCTTTAACCCCCATATACGCCATTCCAGTACTTCCACCGATTGGTCTGATCTGCCAGCCATCATTTAATCTAAGATCCATTCTGGCCAGTCTCCTCTGCATAATACCTAACTATCTCTTAGTCTACAAATCTCTTTTCAGAGTGTCAAGCATTTTTTCTAAGATGCGCCTGCCAAAAAGGTTTACTTATTATCCAGATTTCAACCAAACCTAGCAAAAGCTGCCAAATTAAGTTTTCAATTGAAATCTTAGCAAGCTGACCGCTGCAAATTCCAATCAGTAACGCGATCACTAAAACTCGTTGCAATAATTTGCTGAAAGCATCTGTTTGTTGTTGAGCTGATATCGGATACAGGTGAACAAAAACATTTTCTTCAAAAGTACTAAATAATGGAAATAATTGAAAACCAATTAAATAAATTCCAATCAAAATAACCGCCAGCTGCAGCCAATTATTTTGAAAAATGACATTTAAAAATATCATTAATAAAATTAAGCGCAGATACAATCCACTATATTCGCTGCGGCGTAAAAAACTACGGCTAAAAAGAAATTCAAACCCATTAGTCGTCTTTTGGGCTGATGGCAACCAACGATCAAACCAATGCAGCCGCCGAACTTTCCCCTTAATCTGTGGTACATCAATAAACAAATTAATTAAGCGATAAACTCCTTGTAACCGCTGCTCTTCAAGATTTATCATTAATTTCCAGCTAAAGACTGCAGCTTGTTGTTGCAGCTTTATTTGATGATTTAAATAAAAAATACCCGCAATAACAATTAATAGACTGATTGGCAATCGTCCCCAAATTAAAAGTGTCAAGCACCCCAATGGCAGCAACCAGTGAATTCCAATTTGCCATGCCACTTTTGCAAAAGCTGGTTGGTAAGCCTTAGCAAAATCTAGTTGTTGCCAACAATATTTCAGCAATAACTGTTGTCCTAGCAATAGCAGTATCAACCAGTTACTCCAATGCAAACCCTGCACGATTAATGGTAAAATCACAATCCAACCTAAAATTTGAATAAACCCACTTCTGGCAAAAGAATATCTAAAGGCTTTTTTTAAATAGAGCGGGAGCTGATATTCAAGTGGTGATAAAAAAACAATATCAGCTGCCTGCAATAGCGTAACCGATCGGCCAAATTGCAGTAAAAACAATAACGCGAGTATTACTACTGGTATTTCCCACCAAAACGGCTGATTTGGTAAATTTTTAACTAAATGCGAATATGCTAATGCTAACCCACCCGCAAAAAATAATAAAGCAATGATAAAATGATCGTTTAAAACATATTTCGAATACTTCAAAAGAAAGCTTTGGTAGTTTTGCTGACGCTTTTTCCATAAGTCATTCATCATAGCGATCTTCCTCTGTTAGCGCGAAATAAACTTCGTCTAATTGGTCGCTAGCAATTCCAGCTTGTTCACGCAACTCAGCCAAATTCCCTTGCGCTTTGATTTTACCAGCATGCAATAAAACAAAGTAATCACATTCAGTCTGAGCCGTACTTAAAACGTGAGTTGACATTAAAATACCTGCTCCACGCTGTTTCTCCGCAGCAATTAAACGCAATAAGTCTCTAGTTGCTAAAGGATCTAAACCTAAAAAGGGTTCATCGATGATGTAATAACTGCTATCTGCCAAAAAAGCACAAACAATCATGACCTTTTGTCGCATTCCCTTAGAAAACTTAGCTGGAAACCAGTCTAATTTATTGTCCAATCGAAATATTCTTAATAGCCGATCGGCTTTTTTCCACGCTTGTTCACGATTTAAATTATAAGCCATTATTGTCAGATCTAAATGTTCCCGTAAAGTTAATTCAGTATATAAAACGGGCATTTCTGGAATGTATGATAAATTTTGTTTATACGCTTGCGGATCTTGTTGTAAACTAATTTGATCAATTGTTATTTTTCCTTGTTGTGGTCGCAATAAACCAATAATATGATTAATTGTTGTCGACTTTCCCGCCCCATTCAAGCCAATCAAACCAACAATTTGACCTGGCTTAACTTTAAAAGAAATATTCTTTAAAACCGGGATTTGTGAATAACCACCAACTAAATTTTCAACTTCAAGTGACATAATGTTAATCCCTTCTGAGAATTGGATTTATCTGCCTGCTAAGAGACATCTATCTAATTGATAGTGTATACTAAATTATAAGAATTAGAAAGAAGGTCAAATTTTATGGACGATTGCATTTTTTGTAAAATAATCAACGGCGAGATCCCAAGTATTACCGTTTATGAAGATAAACAAGTTAAAGCTTTTTTAGATATTTCTCAAGGAACTCCTGGTCATACTTTATTAGTACCGAAAAAACATGTTCCTGATATTTTTGCTTACGATCAGCAACTAGCTGAAACAGTCTTTGCCCGGTTACCCAAGTTAGCTCGAGCAATCAAAAAGAGTAATCCTGCGATTAAAGGAATGAACATCGTTAATAATAATGGTGAAATTGCCTACCAATCAGTATTTCATTCACATATACACTTAATCCCACGTTATAGTGAAAATGATGACTTTCAAATGGTTTTCAAAGATAACTCCGCTAACTATTCAACTGAGCAACTCCAAGCAATTGCTCAAACCATTAAAAATCAGTTGGAGGTTTAGTTTATGAAATATAAAAAAGTACTGTTTCTTTCAACAACTGCCATTTTAGGTACTTTTTGGCTATATAAGCATCAGAAAAATCAGGTTTCAAAAATTACTGCTAACGAAGTCGAGGAACTGGCTGGAAAAATCGAACATGTTCAAACTGCTATTCAAAAAATCAAAACACAAACCCAGCAATTAACAAACCAGTTAAACAATGAAAAATTTTCAGAACAATTAGCTAATTCTTTAACCGATTATCAATTTCAAATCGAACCAATTTTGAAGCGGATTCAAAAACTGAGCAAAAAAATTCAATAGGAAAATTTTTTTAAAATTGAATAAAGAGTGAAATTTTTGGTAAATTTTGCTTTTTTTACTATCCAAGTTGTATCAGTGTGTTATAGTTATAACCGTTAGTTTTCTTTATGTTTTAAATAATCAGAATAGGATGTGTTGATCGTAATGAAAAAATGGCTACTAGCAGCCGCGGGGCTTTTATTAACCGTAACAACTTTGAGTGCCTGCTCAAAAACAGTTGCTACCACTTCAGGTGGCAAAATCACTGAAAGTGAATATTATGACAGTATGAAGAAGACCTCATCTGGAAAACAAATCTTGGAACAGATGATTTTAGATAAGGTTCTTGAGAAACAATATGGTGATAAAGTTTCGCAAAAAGAAGTTAATACTCAATATAATGCATACAAGAAACAGTATGGTTCATCTTTTTCTTCTGTCTTATCACAAAATAGCATGACTGCATCAAGTTTCAAAAAATCAATTCGTTCAAACCTTTTGCTAAAGGAAGCTGTTAAAGCCAACGAAAAGATTACACACAAACAGTTAGTTAAACAGTGGAAGAGTTATCAGCCTAAAACAACCGTTGCTCATATCTTAGTTGCTAAAAAATCAACCGCAGAAAAAATTATTACTCAGTTGAATAGCGATCAAGGTAAAAACTTCAGCCAATTAGCTAAAAAGTATTCAACTGATTCTTCAACCAAAAATAAAGGTGGAAAATTATCAGCTTTTGACAATACTGATTCTTCATTGGACTCAACGTTCAAAAAAGCTGCTTTTGCTTTAAAACAGGGTGAATATACCAAGACACCAGTTAAGACCAGCTATGGCTACCATATTATCAAATCAATTAATCGTCCAGCTAAGGGCAAAATGTCTGACCATACTGCTGAACTCAAAACACAAATTATTGATAACGACATGAATGATTCAACCGTCTTACAAAGTGTCGTAGCTAAAGTACTTAAGAAAGGTAACGTATCAATCAAAGACAATGACTTGAAGGATATTTTATCTAATTACCTTTCAAGCTCAAGTTCTAGCTCAAGTAATTAAAGGTTTCTCCATTCAAAATAGTTCAGATAATTTTAACCTGTTTCATTAAGTATCTTGATGAAGCAGGTTTTTTGTATCGATTCAATTGTAAATTACTTTGTTAGCCTTCGCTGGATAATTTATCTGATTGATCGTCACTGTAAAATGATTTCTACTAATACAGTTAATAAAAAAGACAGGCAAAATGAACCGACCCCCAAAAGTTAGACCAAAAATCTAACTTTTGGGGGTCGGTTTTTTTACCGCATCCTAGTATTAACTTGCAGTCGTAAATAATGAAATTAATTTTTAGTTGAGAAATCTGCAATTTCAGGACGGTAAAAGTTACGACCATCCATCCCAAAAATTTTCTCTGAAAACTCCCCTGGAGCAGTATGTTCTAGAACACCTGAAAGCATTTGAATCGATGCATCCAATTGATCAATCTGATGTAAAACTTCTGCTTCAAGAAGGTGTGGTCTAACAGGTGAACCATACTCTAGTAAGCCATGATGAGATAAAATTAAATGTCTTAATAAAACAACATTTTCTTTGTTCTCATCAATTTTCAGTTCATGGCAAGCCAACACAATTTGTTCATCAATTAAAACTATATGACCAATCAAATTTCCCGTTACTGTATAACTTGTTGCAACTGCTCCTGAAAGTTCAAGCGTCTTTCCCATATCATGCAAAATCACTCCTGCATATAACAGCGGTGCGTTAATTATCGGGTATTGCTTAGCGACCGCCTGAGCTAAACGCAACATTGATAAGCTGTGATATGCTAATCCACCGGCAAAAGCATGGTGATTTTTTTTGGCAGCTGGATAAGTAAAAAATTGCTTTTGAAATTTTTTTAATAAAAATCTTACAATTCGATTCCAATCAGGATTTGTGATTGCAAAAACCACTTGATTGATCTCGTCAGCCATCTGTTCAGCTTTTAGTGGAGCACGTTTAACAAACAGCCGTGGGTCTTGCGGCTCATCCTCAACAGCTAAACGGACATGAAAAAGTTTGATTTGTGGATTTCCTTGATATACTTCACGTTTCCCTTTAATTAACGCAACCTTGCCCGGCTGAAACCTAGCTATTTCATCGTCAGTTGCATCCCAAAACTTCGCACTAATTTCGCCGGATGCATCAGCCAGTACAAAAGCAATGAATTTTTTTCCGTTCTTAGCAATCCGGACATTAGCACTTTTAATTAAAACAAATAATTCTAACTTTTCGTCAATTTGATAATCAAAAATTTTTTTGATACTCATCTAAATCCCCCTTGCTTAATTCGATTGGGATCTTTGACAATTTCTAATTCTGTTGATCTTGATAAAGTTCGTTAATTGGTTTAAACATAATTTGATTTACTTCATCCATTAATTTTGCAAGTTGTTGTTCTTTCGTCATTAACTCCATAATAGCTGGATTTTTTTCAATTTGTTCGCCCAATTTTTTTAGTTCTTCTAAATCACTGTCTTTTAAGCTGCCATCAGTTTGTTTTTTTTGAAATTCGATCTGATGTTGTTGAAATTTCTTAAACATCGTAAAAGCTAATGGATCTTGTTTTAAACGAGCATAAGCCCCTTTCAAAGCAATAAACTCGTTTGTTTGTCTTAAATCTTCTTCCATCTGATTAGCTGTATCATAAATGTTGACCATTACTTTTCCTCCAATAAAAAATTTTGGGTTGAATCCTGTCTTTCATAAGTTTAACACTTTTTAATTAAAAAGCATTGTTAATTATCTGCCGAAAATACTTTCAAGTTTTTGTTTGCCCTCACTAAACAATTCAGCTGCTTTTTGTTGGGCCTGATTTGCAGATTGCGAAACATTATCTTTAATTTTTTTACCTGCATTAGCCACTCCACTCCAAAGATTATCACTACTATCAGACTCAGTTGCTGCCACACGAGAACCGGCACTTTTAATCTTAAAGCTTGTCCCCGCTGTATTTGGTAAAATCCCCTCCATCTCAGTTTTAAATAAGGCTGAGCCCCCTCGAGTTCCTTCATCAATTAATGAATATTTATTCGAGTCAAATCCAACCCAAGTAGCAACAACAACATCTGGTGTGTAACCAATATACCAATGATCGCTATCAGCAGTTGATCCAGAAGTATATTGAGTGGTTCCAGTTTTACCAGCAATTGTATAGCCACTTGGTTTAGCATTAATTCCCGTCCCGTCATTATAAACATCCATCATCATACTAGTCATTTCCTGGGCATTTTTCTTACTCAAAACACGTTTGCTCGAAGTTTGCGGGTTATTAACTATCACTTTACCAGAAGCATCAACAATTTTAGTAATTAAATATGGTGAATGCAGTTCTCCATTTGCTGCAAAAGCTGCGTAAGCACTTGCCATCTGATAAGGCGATTCACCCTTTTTCATTCCACCAAGAGCCAAGCTTAAATTATCATCACTACTTGTAACATTTAAACCGAATTTTTTGGCTAAATTATACCCGCGCTGAACGCCAATCTTATTTAACAACCAGACCGTTGCTGCATTTTTACTTTCGGCCAATGCTTTATACATCATTATTTTCCCCGCATATTGATTATCATAATTATGCGGTGTATATTTATTAGTTCCATAAGACCGAAGTTTATCTTGCAAATACGAATCGTAGTGATAACCTGCAGAAAGGGCCGCTGCATAAACTGCAATTGGTTTAATTGCTGACCCAGGAGAACGAATTAGCTGAGTGGCTCGGTTATACCCACGAAAAACATGAGAACCCGATCTCCCACCAACTAAAGCTGCTACTCCTCCAGTTTTGGGATTAACTGCTACCGAGGCACCCTGAGCTTTTGTTCCATCAGTGGCATTATAAGGAAACAACTGATTATCTGCAAAATCATCTTGCAATTCTTTTTGATAATTTTGATTTAGAGAAGTATAAATTTTGTAGCCACCGTTCATAATTTCAGTTTCACTTAAGCCATATTTCTTAATAGCTTCACTAATTACCGCATCAAAATAATATGGATATTTGTATCCAGACTGATATTGATATTGGTCATCGGTTGTCATTGCTGTTTGTTGATAGTTTTTCGCTTCGGCAGCCGTTAACTTCTGATTTTCAACCATCAACTGTAAAACTACATTTCTTCTTTGCTTAGACGCTTGAGGATGATCGATTGGATTATAGCCTCCTGGATCTGTCAGCATACCTGCTAGTGTAGCGGCTTGAGGTACACTCAGTTGACTTGCATGAACGCCAAAATACTTCAAAGAAGCATCTTCAACTCCCCACACACCATTGCCAAAATAAGCATTGTTGAGATACATCGTTAAAATTTCTTTTTTACTATATTCATTTTCAACCTGCATCGCAATGAAGATTTCTTTGGCCTTCCGCGAAAAAGTTTGCTCCTGCGATAAAAAAGCATTTTTTACCAATTGTTGCGTTAAGGTACTTCCCCCACCGCTGATATAGTTTTTCCCTAATAACTTATTACGAAGATATAAAAGTCCCGCTCGTGCAATTCCTTTAAATGAAAAACCATACTCATGATAAAAATTACGATCTTCAGTTGATAACACTGCATTTTGCATATTTGGGGAAATCTGGTTAAGATTTTTCCATGTTCCCTTTTGTGAATATAGGTACCCAGCTTTTTTACCTTGATAATCATAAATTTCAGTTGACTGCTCTAATTCAGCTTTTAAATTACCAACTTTAGCCGTCTTAGCGACATAGACTAAGTAACAACTAGCAATTAGAAATAAACTGAGTAGGCCGATTAAAATTATTCGACCAACACAAAATCTTTTCCATTGCTTACGCAACCACAACCATATTGGATGCAACCAATGTTTTACTGCTTGCCAACTTTTCTTTGCTATTGAATCCTCTTTCATTTCTCTTATATCAATCCTCACTTAAAAGCAGCAGGTATAAAATTATCACTCAGATTGTTGCATATGTTTTAAAAACATTTGATTCAACACTGACGCAGCCTGCTCATTTTGACTAATAATAATGATTGTATCATAACCTGCCATTGTTCCGACTACTTCTGGTAATTCCAAATCATCAATGATTGCCGTTAAAACATTCGCACTATGTGGCAAAGTTTTAACAACATTTAAGAACTGGACTTGAGTTGCTTCAATTACCATTTCAGTTATATTCATATAAAGCTGTTCTTTTTCTGAGACTGGATCGTCTTTAAAAATCACATAATGCAGTTTACCACTAATTCCTTGTTCTTTCACAATCCGCAACTCACGAATATCACGTGAAATCGTTGCTTGGGTTGCTTTAATTCCCTTTTTCAGTAAAGCCTGCATTAATTCTTCTTGGTTGGAGATTTCTGTCTGAGAAATCAACTGTTCAATTGTTGCTTGTCGAATTTCTTTTTTCATTTTTATCCCTCGTATTTTTTCCTAATTATAACAAAAAAAGCAGCAGCTTTCGAACCACTGCTTTTGATTAAAACCTATCTTTAAAATTTCATTTAGGCAATTCGTTGTGGTTCTAAATTTACAACCGCTTTTAACTGTTCTAAAAAGGCTGGTTTTAAAATCAACAAATGCCCTCGATTTTCAACTAATCCTTGTTGCCGCAATTGACTGATTGTTTGACTAACTTTTTCTCGGGTAGTTGCAGCTGAATTAGCAATTTCATAATGCTTAATCCATTTCGGAAAATAAAACGAACCATCCGGTTGCTTGACTCCAAATTCTCGATTAAATAAATAAATAATTCTTTTTGCTCTTTCGCTGGCATTGGTAGCAGAATACACGCAACGTAATGAAATTGCAAAGTTAAAATGCCAATTCGTTTTACTTAATAACAGTTGGTCAATTAATGGATTACTTAATCTAAGCTGATCAAGAATCTTAATTGATAAAATTATAACTTTTCCACGTGTTTTTCCAATTAAATGCGAATCTAAGAATTCTGATAAATTCCTATCAATGAAAGGATAGTGCTCCTCTTCTTTCAAAAAAAACAATGAATAAGCCTCCCCATTAGCATGAAACCGATCGCAAGACAATTTTCCTTCTAAGACAATAATGACCGACTTTGCCAGATCGATGCCATTATTAATACACTCGCCTTTTTTAAACTCACGTACATGCGCTGCTTGACTCAACAATCGCTGTGAATGATTATCAAGTAATTTAAATATTTCCATTTGCTCAATAATCATTTTTTTTCGATCAACTTTTTTCATAGCATTTCCCCCAATTTCCTTTTACATATAAAATATTATCAAAAAAATCAGTAAATGAAAACGCTTTTTTATTTTTATGTTAATTATCAATAAAAAAAGACTGCAACAATAAATTGTTCAGCCTTAGATGTTTTTATTTTTTAGTAATCAATCACATTTCATTGGGAGCAGCTACTCCTAATAAACGCAACGCTTCCTGCAAAACAATGGCTACACTCTTAACCAAAGCCAAACGACTAGCTAGCTGGTTGTCCTCTGCTAAAACCCTAGTATGAGCATAATATTGATTAAAAGACTTAGCTAAGTGCAATGCATATTTAGCAATAACTGAAGGTTCATATTCTTGAACAGCCCGTTTTATTGCAACTGGGAAATCATTTAATTGTTTCAAAACATTCCATGTATCCTCGTCTGGTGCAATACTGATATCTTCCCCTATGGCAGGTTCAACTCCTAAGTTCTTGGCTTTACGCAAAATACTTTGAGCTCGTGCATGTGAATATTGGACATAAGGACCGGTTTCACCTTCAAAACGAACAACCTCAGCCAAATCAAAATCAAAATTGTTCAGTCTTTCGTTTTTTAAATCATGGAAAATAACCGCTCCAACGCCAACTTGTTCGGCAACTTGTGCTTTGTTTTTAAGAGCAGGGTTTTTTTGTTCAATTTGCTTTTGAGCCAATTCAACAGCATCATCTAAAACTTTTTCTAACAAAATTACTCGACCAGCACGGGTTGATAATTTATGTCCACCTTGAGTAATCAATCCAAACGGAATGTGATGAACCTGATCAGACCAGTCTTCTCCCATTTCCTTTAAAACGGCTTTTAATTGTTTAAAATGATTAGTTTGTTCGTTACCCACAACATAAAGTGATTGAACAAACTGATAGGTCCGTTTCCGATAAAGCGCAGCTGCTAAATCACGCGTAATATAAAGTGTTGCTCCATCTGTTTTCTTGATCAAGGCAGGATTCAAATTATATTTGCTCAAGTCAACAATTTGGGCACCTTGACTCTCTTGAAGTAAGTTCTTTTTCTCCAAAATTTCAACAATTTCAGCCATTTTATCATTGTAAAATGCCTCACCATTATATGAATCAAATTCAACATGCAGTCGTTGATAAACCTTCATAAAGGTTTGCAATGAAACTTCACGGAACCATTTCCAAAGTTCCATCGCTTCAGGATCACCATCTTCCAGCCGTTTAAACCAAGCTCGAGCTTCATCATCTAATTCTGGATGATCCACATCCTCTTGGTGAAAACGAACATAATAAGCCAACAACTTATTAATTGGATCAGCTTTAACTTCTGCTTCAGAGCCCCATTTTTTATAAGCTGTAATTAACTTTCCAAATTGAGTTCCCCAATCTCCTAAATGATTAATTTTGATTGGATGATAATTTACTTTTGTCAGTAAATAAGCTAACGAATTACCAATTACAGTTGAGCGTAAATGTCCCATTGACATTGGTTTAGCAATGTTAGGTGATGACATATCAATCGGTACATTCCCACCATGGCCGAAATCTTGGTCCCCATACTCTGCTTGCTGCTGCAAAACAGCTCTTAAAATTTCTGTTCCCAATTTCTGTTTGTTTAAAAAGAAGTTGACATAAGGTCCAACTGCTTGAACTTTTTCAAAATTGGTTTGGTCAATTTTTTCAGCTAAATCGGCTGCTATCTTAACTGGTGATTGGTGTAATGATTTTGCCAAAATAAATGTTGGAAAAGCTAAATCTCCCATTTTGTCATTCTTAGGTACTTCTAACAAAGCGGTTATTTTTTCAGTTGTTAATTCGGTTGGTAATACTTGCTTTAAACTTGCAACTACTTGCTCTTTAAAATCCATAATTTTCCTCCATATAATAAAAAAGCCTCTTACAATATATGTAAGAGACGAGAATTACCCGCGGTACCACTCTTTTTGATCGGAGATCCACTCAAAAATTATCTAATTATCGCAAAGACACGCTTCGAATGGGCTGTATATCCGTCTCACATCAACACGGACTTGCTGAAAACAGTTACCATTTTACTACTCCTTTGCGGCGGTTAAGCGGGTGACGAGAATCGAACTCGCGACATCAGCTTGGGAAGCTGGAATTTTACCACTAAACTACACCCGCAAGACAGATTATAGTATAGCATAAAATATTCCAGCTGTCAGCCAATTTTTAACTGATTTTTTTCATATTTGTTAGTCGAACAATTACTCGTTTATGGAAATCATTAACGGCAACTTCATCTTCTTTTTCATGTTCTTGAATTGAAACAAGTGCCGAATTTTCATAGATTTTCTCAATGTTGCCAATAAAATCATGATTCAATGCACCGAATTTTTTGCATTTTACTTTTTCACCGATTTTAAATTCATTACTCATAAAAAAACCACCTTTAATTAATTATCTTTTGATTCTACACCTTAAAAAACATCTTCTCAATTAAAACAGCTCACTATTCTTCCAAACAAGGAATCTTTTTTGAATCTTCCTTTGCTTGTAACTGCCTACTTTGCGAACGCAGCATCTTAATTGCCTTAAAATAAGAAAACAACAGCACTGAACAAGAACCAAACCAAGCCAAAGGATTAGCAAAACAAGTCCCAATATACCCCCAAGAAGTTGCTAACAACAATGCTGCTAAGCTTCTCATTGTTAATTCTGCTATTCCAGCTAGAGTTGGAACAATACTTTGTCCAAGTCCTTGCAAAGTATAGCGTAAAACAAACAAGGTTGCTAGTACAAAATAAAATGAGCCATTGACATTGAAATAAACTTGAGCTAACTGCAAAACCTCAGTTGCTGAATTACCAACAAACAGGGAAACCATTGCTTTGCCAAAGAAAATAACTGAAAAACCAGCTGCTAAACTAAATAAGATTGAAACTGCTAAACATTGTTTAACCCCTTGTAAAATACGATCATACAGCCGCGCTCCATAATTTTGTGCTGTAAATGTTGCCATGCCAATCCCAAAAGACATCATTGGCTGAATCGCTAATTGATCAATTTTGCTAGCAGCAGTCGTTGCGGCAACTGCAGTTGTTCCAAGACTATTTAAAGCTGACTGGATCATAATCGATCCAATAGCAATAATTGAAGTCTGAAAGGCCATTGGCAGTCCGATATACAAGTGGTGCCCAATTTCGACCCAGCTAATTGCTTGGAAATCCCGCTTAGTAACTTGGAGTAATGGTATTCGTCGGATAATATACCAGATACATAAAACGACCGAAAAGATCTGGGCAATAACAGTTGCATAGCCTGCTCCAGCTACCCCTAGCTTAAAAACTAAAATGAAAACTAATTCTAAAACAATATTTAATAAAGCGGCAATTATCAAAAAATACAAGGGCGTCCTGCTATCACCTAGCGCACGAATAATATTCGAAAGTAAGTTAAATGCCATCGATGCAAAAATTCCCGCAAAAATAATTGAAATAAAAGTTCTGGCATTCGCTTCAATGGCTGCCGGAGTTTTCATCAATTCTAAAATATCTTCTACAAAGAACAAGCTCAGTGCCGTTAAAATAATTGTCATTACCAGACAAATAATAATATTAACTGCGAAGCTTTGTTTTACTTTTTTATAATCATGTGCCCCAAAATATTGCGCCGTTAAAATTGAAAGCCCAGCCGTCAATCCTTGAGCAAATCCGATAATTAAAAATTGAATACTGCCAGTTGAACCAACAGCGGCTAAAGCCTTGACCCCTAACGTTTGTCCGACAATCAACGTATCTGATATGCTATAAAATTGCTGAAATAAATTTCCAATTAACAATGGAAAAGTAAACATTAAAATTAATCTAATCGGACTTCCTTTGGTCAGTTCTTTCACTGTGATCCTCCTCAAAATTTGACAAAGAAAAAGGCTTGCAAAAATCATGTTTTTAAATCATAGCACATAATTTGTGAATTGCAATACCCTTTTATAATCTTTTTTTATTTAAGAGAAATTTATTTGTTTTTCACCATTCTTGTCCATATCGACTTTGTAAATAATCTTGAATAGCTTTAATAAATGCTTTAGTTGATGGAGTTTGTTTTGCTTCAGTATGAGTCACTAAACAAATAGTCCGATAAAAATGCTCCTTAAATGGATAGAACGTTACATTGCCTGACAATTTCTGTAAAGCTAGTTCTGGCAAAATTCCTAATCCTAGTCCACTTTCAACCATCGCAATTATTGAAGCATCATCAATACTATAATCAATTGAGTTTAAGGATACATCATAAGTGTCCAGGGCCTTTTTAGTATCCCGGTCATAATCAATTTGTTGTAAAATAAAATTTTTGCCACGTATATCATCAGCTGTCACAATCCGACTTTCCGCTGGTTTAAATTTTTCTGGAGCTACACAGTAAATCGGATCACGATGTAAAGGAATTACCTCAAGTTTTTCTTTAATTGGCAAAGCACTAAAGCCAATATCCAAGGTTCCAAGCCGAACTTGTTCTGCTACTGCATTAAAATTACCTTGTGAAACTGAAAGTTCAATTTCGGGATAACTTTTTTTAAACTCACGAATAATATCCGGTAACCAATTGATGCAAACACTACTAAAAGCACCGATTCGAATTCTTCCTTGATTCAACCCATTAATCCGTGCTGATTCCTCAGCCAATTTGGCTTCTGCATTTAAGATGTCCTGGATAACTGGCAAAATTTTTTCACCATCTGGTGTTAATTTGACTCCTGTCCGATTACGAATAAACAAAGAAAAGCCCAAATCTTTTTCTAAATTTGAAATTGAATGACTAATCGCTGATGGTGTGACATTCAATTGATTAGCCGCAGCAAAAAAAGTTTTTTGTTTGGCTACTTCACTAAAAACCTCATATGCAAATGTTGACATTAAAACTCCCCCTTTCATAAAGTGAATCAGTTTCACTTTATCATGAATAAAATGAATTTTACTTAATTATAAAACTAGACTACACTAATAACAAGCATAAAAAACAAGGAGGAGCTTAATATGTTGCCAAAAAATGCAGTCCGTAATTTTCAAGGATCATCTAGCTTAGCTGATTTATTTTCACTCAGCGACCAAACAAATGCCATTTCGTTTTCCGGTGGTTATCCTGATGCTGCCCTTTTTCCACAAGAGAAACTGCAACAAGCCTTTCAACAACGTTTGGCAACTGCTGCCCCTGACTTATTTCAATATCGATCTGTTTTGGGTGATCTTAACTTACGAAAAAAACTAACTAATTATATTCACCAACTAAATGTTGAGTGCTCCGTTGAAAACATTATGTTCACTCAAGGTGGTCAGCAAGCAATTAAACTCTTAGCTAGCTTATTCTTGAATTCTGGAGATGGCCTTGCAGTTGAAGGTCCAACCTATATTGGAGCAGTTGAAGCCTTTAATGAATATCAACCTACTTATTATGAGATTCCAATGGAAAGCGATGGCATGGATCTTGATGTTCTTGAAGAAAAATTACAACACCATCAAATAAAATTAATTTACACGATCCCCAATTTTCAAAATCCAACTGGTTATTGTATGAGTATTCCCAAACGAAAACGCCTCGCTAAATTAGCTGCTACATACGATGCCTTGATAATTGAAGATGATCCTTATCGCGAATTACGTTATGCTGGTGAGTCTTTACCACCGATCAAAGCCTTTGACCAAACAGGGAATGTTGCTCTAATTGGCAGCTTTTCCAAAATTTTATCGCCTGCTTTAAGAACCGGCTGGGTCATTGCTGCTCACTCAATCATTAGCGACTTAGCAAATTTGCGCTTAGCGTTTGATTGCCAGTCACCAAATGTTGTTCTTGAAGCGATTGATCAGTATCTAACAGATAATTGTCTGAGTGACCATATTCAGAAGTTACGCAATAGTTATCGTCAAAAATTGGCTGTCATGTTGAACTGCTTACAACAATACTTGCCAAATGAATGTCATTTTTCCAAGCCCCAAGGAGGTTTCTTTGTTTGGGTAACGCTCCCTCAAGACTTGGATGCAAGTAAGTTACTCCATTTAAGCCAACAAGTTACTTTTTTGCCTGGCAAAGATATGTTTGTTAATTCACATCCAATTAATCATTTACGTTTGAACTTTACTGGAACAACATTGGAAGAAATCCAACGTGGCTGTCAGGAGCTGGGAAATTTAATGAAAACAGCACTAGTTACAACCCCAAAATAAATTATCACTATCTTAACATTTTATTTAGCAATAGAAAAGATTGTATAACAAATAGGCCGAACAGCTATTATCCAGATAGTTATTCGGCCTATTTGCAAGCTATTTATAGGATTTATGCGTTGCTTTCATGCCAATATCATGGCGGTAAAAGCAGTTATCAAATTGCTTTTCAGATAAATATTGATATGCCTTTGTTTGAGCTTGGATTAAAGAATCAGCTTCTGCTACAACAGCAGCTAACCGACCACCAGCAGCTTTTAAAGTCGTTGCTGAAGCAACCGCAACATTAGCGAAATCAACTGTAACTTCCGATTTTTCATTTAGTTCTGGTAATAGTTGACCTGATTGGGGGTTTTGCGGGTATCCTTGTGCAGCAATAACTACTGCTAAACAAGCTCGCTCACTAGTCTTGATTGGTGCCAACCTTTTATCTGCTAAACAATCAGAAATCAATTCAGCAAAATCACTTTTAACGCGTGGCAATACAACTTGTGTTTCTGGATCGCCTAAACGAACGTTGTATTCAATGACCTTTGGACCGCTCTCAGTTGCTATCAACCCAATATACAAAATCCCGTGATAATTAAATTTTTCTTGCCGTAATCCCTGAACACTCGGTTCAACAACTTCGGTCACAATTTTTTGATAAAGTTGTTTTGAAAGTTGGGGCAACGGACTATAGGCCCCCATGCCACCCGTATTCGGACCAAGATCGTTATCATAGACTCGTTTATGATCCTGTGCCATTGGCAATAGTTGATAATTATTTTTACCGATTACAGCAAAAAGTGAATATTCAGCGCCACTTAAGTATTCTTCAAGAACAACTTCTTGCTGACCCTCGTTAAATAATTGCTTAATCGCTGCGACGGCAGCTGCTTGGGTGGTTGCCACAGTAACTCCCTTGCCAGCTGCTAAGCCGTCTGCTTTCACAACTACTGGCAACTTAAACGCTGGTAAAGCTTTCAAAGCAGCTGTAGGCTCTTGGAAAGCTTGATAAGTAGCAGTTGGAACCTGATAACGTTGCATAAATTCTAAAGCAAATTTTTTTGAGCCTTCCAATTGAGCGGCTCGCGCAGTCGGCCCAAAAATTTTGAGACCAGCCGTTTGAAAGTCATCTACAATACCTGCAACTAAAGCATCTTCAGGTCCCACAAAAGTCCAAGTAATTTGTTTTTCTTCAACAAATTTACGTAATTTTGAAAACTCAAGTTCATTAATAGCCACCGTTTTAACCCCAGAAAACGACATTCCCGGATTTCCCGGCGCACAATAGACTTCATCAACCAGTGGACTAGCTAGAAATTTACGACAAATCGCGTGTTCTCTTCCTCCAGAACCGACCACTAAGATTTTTAACCCCGTCTTACCCATCAAGTCAGCCTCCTATTAATGGCGAAAATGTCTGATTCCAGTAGTTACCATCGCAATGCCGTATTTATCCGCCATTGCAATCGAATCTTGATCACGAATACTACCACCTGGTTGGACAATCGCTTTAATTCCGTGCTCAGCGGCATATTGAACACAGTCATCCATTGGAAAGAAAGCATCACTAGCTAGCACCGTCTGCTCATCAATTTGTTCGCCAGCATTTTTAATTGCAATTTTGGTTGAATCAATTCGATTCGGCTGACCAGCGCCAATTCCTAGTGTCTGCTGTCCGTTAGCTACCACAATTGCATTACTTTTAGTGTGCTTAACCGTTTTCCAAGCAAAAAGTAAGTTAGCAAGCTGTTGGTCTGTTGGCGTTGTTTTAGTGACGACTTTCCAACTATGTGGATCCTCAGCTAAAACATCTTGTTCTTGCATTAATAAGCCACCCATAATAGAAACTGTTTCTTTTTTTGCTGGTTCATCTTTGGCGGTGAAGTCTAGCTGCAAAATGCGCAAGTTTTTCTTTTTGGCTAACATATCATAAGCCGCTGGGTCAAATTCAGGTGCAATAATAATTTCTAAGAATAATTTATGCATTTTAGTTGCCGTTGCCAAATCAACTTTCCGATTTAAAACAATTACTCCACCAAAAATCGAAATTGAATCCGCCGCATATGCCCGATCCCAAGCAGTTTCTAACTTATCTGCTTGACCGATACCACAAGGATTCATATGTTTTAAAGCAACAACAGTTGGCTTGGAAAATTCACGAGCAATCCGAATTGCTGCATCGGCATCTTTGATATTGTTATAAGAAAGTTTTTTCCCGTGCAATTGCTGAGCGTTAGTAATTGAATATTTTTTATTTGGTAAAGCATCCCGATAAAACCAAGCTTTTTGATGACTGTTTTCACCATAACGCATCGTTTCTTCCAATTCGTAGGTCAAAGTTAATTTTTCAGGAGCAACTACCTTAACTTGTTCTGAAAGATAATTAGCTATTAAAGCATCATAAGCAGCTGTATGACGAAAAGCTTTAGCAGCCAACTGAGCACGCGTTGTTAAATCAACTTCATCTTGTTGATCCAGTTGTTCACTAATCAGTTGATAATCTGTACTATCAACAACTACGGTTACATCGCGATAATTTTTGGCAGCACTCCGGAGCATGCTCGGACCGCCAATATCAATATTTTCGATTGCGTCTGCTAATTTAACGCCTGGTTTGAGAATTGTTTGCTTAAATGGATATAAATTCACGCAAACCAGATCAATTGGGTGAATCCCTAATTTTTTCATTACTCGACGATGTTCTGGCAATTCACGTCGACCAAGCAAACCGCCATGAATAAATGGGTTCAAGGTCTTAACGCGACCATCTAAAATTTCGGGAAAACCAGTTACATCTTCAACCGAAATAGTTTTTACACCCGCATCATTTAAAACCTGGCGAGTCCCACCAGTCGAAATAATTTCAAATTGATGTTCAATCAGTTTTTTAGCAAACGGAATCAAGTTAGATTTATCAGAAACACTCAGTAAAGCTCTTCTCATTAAATTTGCTCCTTTTTTTCAAATGCGGTCATTAATTGTTTAACAACTTGCGGATATAATTGGTGTTCACAAGCATGAACCCGTGCTTCAAGAGTTGTCAAGGTATCATTAGGTAAAATTGGCACCCGTTTTTGCGTAATAATTGGCCCCGAGTCTAAGCCAGCATCGATATAATGAATCGTAACCCCCGTTTGCGTTTTTTTATCAGCTAAAGCACGTTCAATCGAATGCAAACCTGGATATTCTGGTAAATAAGCTGGATGTAAATTAATAATCCGTTTTGGATAATAATCTAAAATTGGACTACCAATCACCCGTAAATAACCGGCCAAGATTATAAAATCAATTTTATAATCTTTTAGCAACTGTACCAATCGCTGTTCATAAGCAACTTTATTGCCACACTCTTTGACAGTAAAAGTCTCCCAGGCAATTCCTAAACGTTCAGCTCGTTTAATTACCGGTGCTTGTGGGTGGTCACAAAAAAGCAGTGATAACTGACCAGGAATTTGCTGATTTAAGAATTGCTGAGCTAAAATTTCAAAATTAGTTCCGTTACCTGAAGCAAAAATTGCCACTCTCATTATTGCGCCTCACTTAATCATAATCTTAGCTTGGTTAGCTGGTCTTGATTGTAATTTGCCAACAATAAAGTTTGGTTGACCGGAAATTTGTAATTGCTGCTGCACCTGCTTTACCTTTGTAGGTTCAACAGCCAGAACAAGACCGATTCCCATATTAAAGGTATGGAAACAATCCGCTGTCGATAAATCTCCAAGTTTCTTCAAATAATTAAAAATCGGTAATTTCGGCCAACTATCAGCTTGCAAAACTGCCTGCAAAGAGTCGGCAAACATCCGTGGTAGGTTTTCATAAAGACCTCCCCCAGTAATATGACTAATTCCGTTCAGCAATCCGGCTTTGACTAACGGTAAAACTGCCGCAACATAAATTTTGGTTGGAACTAATAGTTCTTCCGCTAAACTCCGACCTCCTAATTCAACTGGTTTGTAATCCAATTGCAGGTGATGATCCTTAAACAAAATTTGTCTGACAAGTGAAAAGCCATTGGAATGCAAACCCGAAGCCGGCAATCCAATCAAAACATCTCCGGCTTGGGGAGACTCTGCTGTTAACAACTGCTCTTTTTCGGCCGCTCCAACTGCAAAACCAGCTAAGTCATATTCCTCTTTAGCATACATGTCTGGCATTTCAGCCGTTTCACCACCAATTAAAGCCATTTTAGCCTGTTGGCAGCCCGCAGCAACTCCACTAACAATCTGTGCCATTTTAGCCGGTCGGTTCTGCCCAACAGCAATATAATCGAGAAAAAATAAGGGTTCTGCTCCTTGAGCTAAAACATCATTAACACACATTGCAACACAATCAATCCCAATTGTTTGATGTTGGTTAGCTGTTTGAGCGATTAGCAATTTAGTCCCAACACCATCAGTTCCAGAAACTAATACTGGCTGTTTTAAGTTTAAAGCACCTAAATCAAACAATCCGCCAAAACTGCCAAATCCTCCCATTACTCCGGTTCTTTTCGTAGCTGCAACGTTTTTTTTGATTCGTTGAACCATTTCATAGCCAGCAGTAACATCTACACCTGCTTGTTGGTAACGATTCATTATTGTATCACCTCACGTGCTTGTTGTTTTTTCAAAGATGCTAAGTACCCAGCTTCATAATCATAAAGTGGCGTTGGATAATCTCCATCAAAATATGCTACACATAAACCACCATGGGGAGTATTTTTGCCGTCAGGGACTGAAATTGCTTTAATTAAATTAGGAATCGTCAAAAATTCCAGTGAATCTGCTCCAATTTGTTCACACATTTCAGTAACTGAATAGTTTGCTGCCATTAACTCTGACCGAGTTGAAATATCAATTCCATAAAAGCACGGAAAACGAAGTGGTGGGGAAGCAATTCGCATGTGCACTTCTTTAGCACCAGCTTCGCGCAGCAAATGTACAATCTGCTTGCTAGTTGTTCCACGAACAATTGAATCATCAATAATTGCGACCCTTTTTCCCTCAACTACCCCACGAACTGCTGATAATTTCATTTTAACACCACGTTCACGTAATTCTTGAGTAGGTTGAATGAAGGTTCGTGCAATATACTGATTTTTAATTAAGCCCATTTCATATGGCAAATTACTTTCTTCAGCATATCCACTAGCCGCTGACAATGATGAATTGGGCACGCCAATTACCATATCAACGTCAGCTGGTGATTGCTGTGCCAATAGTCGTCCCATCATCTTACGAGCATTATGAACTGTTACTCCATGAATAATTGAATCTGGTCGCGAAAAATAAATATATTCCATTGAACAAATTGCCAGTTGGGTGTCAGTTGTATAATGATCAACATGTAGTCCATCTTGATCAATTACAATCAATTCACCTGGCAAGACATCCCGCACAAATTTAGCTCCAATCATATCAAATGCACAAGTTTCACTTGCAACAACATAAGCTCCGTTAGCTAACTGACCAATTGATAGTGGCCGAAAGCCATTCGGATCCAAAGCTGCGACTAAACAATCTTTACGCAATAATAAAAAAGCAAAACCTCCACGAACTTGATTTAAACTTTTTTTCAATGCATCTATGAAACTTAGATGCTGATTCTTACGAATTAAATGAATTAAAATTTCTGTATCTGAGCTTGACTGAAAAATTGCCCCATCATCTTCTAAATGGGATTTAAGTGTCTGTGCGTTAGTTAAGTTGCCATTATGTGCCAGTGCAACATCACCATCATGAAAATGAAATAAAAACGGCTGTACATTTGCTAACACATTATTACCACTCGTTCCATAACGAACATGCCCAATTGCCGAACGACCAATCAATCCCGCTAAATCCTTTTTATCCGCAAAAACCTCTGATAACAAGCCACGATTACGAAACTGATACAGCTGTTGACCATCACTACTAACAATGCCAGCGCCTTCTTGACCACGATGCTGTAAACTGTGTAAAGCAAAATAAGTTAGTCGGCTGGCATCTGTGGCATCAAAAACTCCAAAAACACCGCATTCTTCATTTAAGCCTTTGATTTCATCAGACATGGTATTGCGTCCTCCCATAATTTCTCTGCCTTTAATAAATCTAATTGGTAGGCAGCTGTCAGTGTCGTCAATTCCAGTACCGGCCGCGAAATTGTTTTTCCAATTAAGACAGCATGATCTCGCATTAATTGACGGAATTCTGCTGCTTTTTCTGGAACAACTGAAACTAAGAAGCGGCCAGGTGTTTCACTGAACAACTGAGCATCAGTTAATTTGACGTCAATTTTCATTCCAAGTCCTGTTCCAAAAGCACTTTCAGCCAGAGCAATTGCCAAGCCACCTTCGCTTAAATCATGAACACTCTTGGTTAACCCACTTTGAACACTTTGTAAAACTAATCGCAACTGAGCAATATTTTGTGCCAAATCGATATCATTCAGTTCACCATCAATTTTATGCTGTAACATCTTTTGCAATTCACTACCTGCATAATCATCTCTGGTATCTCCGACTAAGAACAATTGATCACCCGAAGTTTTTAGGTTCAATGTTGCATGTTGCTGAATGTTTTTAACCAGTCCAACCATGCCAATCATCGGTGTCGGATAAATTGCTTGTTGATTGGTTTCATTATATAGCGATACATTACCTGAGATAACTGGTATTTCTAACGCCCGGCAAGCGGCAGCCATTCCTTTGACTGATTGATGCAGTTCCCAATAAACTTCAGGATCATGTGGATCACCATAATTCAAACAATCAGTAATTCCTAGCGGCTCCGCTCCACTAGCAACTAAATTTGCAGCTGCTTCTAAAACAGCTAATTTACCGCCAACTTCTGGATTTAGATAAACAAAGCGCCCATTACCATCCGTTGTCATTGCTAAACCTTTTTTTGTTCGCCTAATTCTCAACACAGCTGCATCACTGCCAGGACCAACGACTGTATTAGTCCGCACTTGTGAATCATAAGTCTGGGTAATCGAAGTCTTAGCAGCAATCGTTGGTTGTTGCAGCATTTGATAAAAAGCAGTTGTAACATTTAAAGCTGTGGGTTGCCACTGATGTGAGAATTGCATATCTTGCAAGCGCTGCGGCATTTTTTCAGCACCTTGTTCTTCTAAAACATCATCTGTTAGCGAGCTAACTGGAATATCCGTTACCTGTTTTCCTTGATGATTCAAGATATACTGATGACCCTTAGTTACTCGCCCAATTACTACTGCTTCAAGACCATAACCCTTGAATAAATCCTGAACTGGTTTTTCAAAACCCTTTCTGATACACAGTAACATTCGCTCCTGTGATTCACTCAACATAATTTCGTAAGCTGACATCGCCGGTTCACGCTGTGGAACTAAATCCAAATCCAGTTCCATCCCACTATCAGCCTTAGAAGCCATTTCACAACTTGAAGAAACTAACCCGGCAGCTCCCATGTCTTGAATTCCTACCAACCAATCATGATGCTTGTGAGTTAATTCCAAACAAGCCTCCAATAATAGTTTTTCCATAAAGGGATCTCCAACTTGAACCGCTGAGCGCTGAGTTTCCTTATCATCAGCAAAATCGGCAGAAGCAAAGGTTGCTCCATGAATACCGTCACGACCAGTTTTGGCACCGACATACATGACTGCATTACCAACTCCCGTAGCCCGCCCCTTTTGCATGTCAGATTGATCCATAACTCCGACACACATCGCATTAACTAAGGGATTACCAGCATAACAAGGATCAAAAGTCGTTTCACCACCAACTGTTGGAATTCCCATACAGTTACCATATCCGCCAATTCCAGCAACAATTTCATTGATTAAATATTTTGTTCGTGGATGGTTAATTTCGCCAAAATGCAGTGAATCAAGCATCGCAATTGGTCGTGCTCCCATACTGAAAATATCACGAATAATACCGCCAACTCCTGTAGCTGCCCC
Source organism: Liquorilactobacillus nagelii DSM 13675 (assembly GCF_019444005.1). Lineage (NCBI taxonomy): Bacteria > Bacillati > Bacillota > Bacilli > Lactobacillales > Lactobacillaceae > Liquorilactobacillus > Liquorilactobacillus nagelii. Next base: position 325,032 of record NZ_CP049304.1, on the reverse strand, counting down.
TTCATAGGGTTCAACCGCGGAAGGATGATTATGACTTTCCGCTTTAAAAACAACCGCCTGATTATCCCCGATATCTAGAATACCAGCTCCTTCGCCAGGGCCTTGCAAAACACGCTTCCCAGTATTGGGGAACTCACGCAAAACTGGTTTGGACATTTTGTAAGAGCAGTGTTCACTCCACATAACTGCAAACAGCCCCGTTTCAGTATAATTGGGCAATCGTTTAATTAGCTGTTTGCTGATATAATCATATTCTTTTTCGCTTAAGCCCCAAGCAAGATAAGGCTTTTGCTGCTGAATTTGTGTTGGCGTTAATTCTTTTACCATTAATGTACTGCCTCCTTAACTGATTGGCTATCCAATAATGATTTAAAAAGCCGCAAACCATCAGTATTGCCTAAAATTGATTCAACTGCCCGTTCTGGATGTGGCATCATTCCTAACACATTTCCTCGGCGATTAGTAATTCCAGCAATATTATTTAAACTACCATTGGGATTTTCAGCAGCATAGCGGAAAACAATTTGGTGATTAGCTTCCAAAGCAGCTAAAGTTTGTGGATCAGCGTAATAGCTACCATCAGCATGCGCAATTGGTAGCTGAATTACTTCTCCAGTGTGATACTGATTAGTGAAAATGGTTTGGTTATTTTCTACTTTCAAAGCAACTGTTTTGCAGACAAATTTTAATGAATCATTTTGTTTCAGAGCACCTGGCAATAAACCTGCTTCAGTCAAGATTTGAAATCCATTACAAGTTCCAAAAACCGGTTTTCCTTGAGCGGCAAATGCTTGAATTGCTGGCATAATGTTGCTAAAACGTGCAATTGCTCCACAACGTAAATAATCTCCATAAGAAAAGCCGCCTGGCAGCATAACAGCATCAAACCCGGTCAAAGTATTTTGCTGATATGATACATATTCCGCTTCAACTTGACAAACTGATGTCAAAGCTTCATATAAATCAATGTCACAATTTGACCCAGGAAAAACGACCACTGCAACTTTCATTTTTGCTCCTCCAATACTTGATAGCGATAAGTTTCTAAGTTAAAATTCACTAATAGTTTTTCAGAGATTGCTGGAATTGTTTGATCAAGGTCAGCTTCATCTGATAATGTAATATCGAAAAATTTACCAACACCAATTTTTTTAACTTCTGGGAAGCCTAAACTTTTAACAGCCGCAGTAATTGTTTCACCTTGTGGATCAAATACTGATTCCTTGTAGGTGACAAAAATTCTAACTTTTTTCATTTTCTTCACGCTCCCAATTTGGTTGTCAAGCGACGTAAAACTTCTTGATAAATCGGAGCTAAATCACCCAGATCACGGCGAAAAACATCTTTATCCATATGTTGTTTAGTTTTTTGATCCCACAAGCGACAATTATCTGGCGAAAATTCATCGGCTAAAATAATTTCTCCGGTCGCCGTTTTGCCAAACTCTAATTTAAAATCAACTAAATCCAGCCCAACTTCAGCAAATAACGAACTTAAAAGCTGATTAACTTGACGAGATATTTCCCAAATTTGCTTAATTTCTTCGGCATTTGCAATTCCTAAAGCAGCTGCTTGTGATTCATTCATAAAAGGATCTGCTAACTCATCACTCTTATAATAAAGTTCTTCAACAGGTTGGCTGAATTTCAAGCCTTCTTTAACACCAAAGCGAGAAGCAAAATGACCAGCTCCAAGATTACGGGTAACAACTTCTAAAGGAATAATTTTAACTCGTTTAACTATTTCTTCAGTAGCTGACAGTTTCTTGACAAAATGAGTTGGAATACCGTGTGCTGACAAGTATTCAAAAATCAGCGTTGAAATTTGATTATTCAATTCACCTTTTCCACTAATCTGATCCTTGCGTTTTCCATTAAGTGCGGTTGCCTGATTTGTATAAACTACGCGAAGTAATTGCTCATCATCAGTTGTCCAAAGTTGCTTTGCTTTTCCGGCATAAATCATTTTTGCCATTAGAAACTGCCACCCTTTCATAAAACACGAATATTTATAGCAAGTTAAGTAATTAACAATCGCTATTTACCATAAAGATTAACAATTTTACGCCGTTTAGTCAATAGACAAAACACGAACTTTTAAATGTTTTTTAGTGTATTTGTTAATTTTTATTCGGTATAAAAGATTGGAATCCGCTAAGATCCTCTCATATCTGTCATATATAAGAATATTGCTCTTCTAAAAGCCAAAATAATATTGTGCTTTAAAAATAATGTTTGTTCAAGTTCTATCAAGACAAAAAAATTGACCAAAATATCTGGTCAATCTCAGCAGTTATTTATTTTTTAAATACGATTTAAATTAATTACTTTTCTTCTAAACCAACACGTTGAAAAATTTCATCTACTCGACGCAAGTGCCAATGATAATCAAAAGCATCATCCAAATCGTCCGTAGACAAACGCGAAGTAATCTCGGGATCTTTTTCCAACAATGGTCGAAATTGTACTTGCTGATCCCATGATTGAGCCGTTTTAGGTTGAATTAAATCATAGGCAGCTTCACGACTCATGCCTTTGTCAATTAATTTCAGCAAAACACGACCACTATAAATCAAACCAAAAGTTCGTCCCATATTGCGTTTCATATTTTCAGGGAAAACAGTCAAACTTTCCAAAATCTTACCAAAACGATGCAGCATATAATCAAGCAAAATCGTTGTATCTGGCAAAATAATTCTTTCAGCTGAAGAGTGTGAAATATCTCTTTCATGCCATAAAGAAACATCTTCGTAAGCTGTTACCATATGACCACGAATTACTCGTGCTAAACCACAAATATTTTCTGAGCCAATTGGATTGCGTTTATGCGGCATTGCCGACGAACCCTTTTGTCCCTTTGCGAAATGTTCTTCGACTTCACGCGTTTCTGATTTTTGCAAGCCACGAATTTCAGTTGCAAATTCTTCTAGACTTGTTGCAATCAAAGCTAAAGTTGCTAAATATTCAGCATGTAAATCACGTGGCAAAACCTGACTGGAGATTTCTTGAGCGCGAATTCCTAATTTCTGACAAACATATTTTTCAACAAATGGGTCAATGTTAGCGAAAGTCCCAACTGCTCCACTGATTTTTCCTGCCTCAACTCCGGCAGCTGCGTGTTCAAAACGTTCAATATCACGTTTAATTTCTGAATACCAACGTGCTAGCTTCAAACCAAAGGTGGTTGGTTCTGCATGTACTCCATGAGTGCGTCCCATCATGACCGTATCTTTGTACTTCAATGCTTGTTTGGCAACAATCGCTTTAAAATCAGCCAAATCCTGTCGCAAAATCTCATTAACTTGTTTCAATTGATAACCATAAGCTGTATCAACCACATCGGTGCTAGTCAACCCATAATGAACCCACTTTTTTTCAGGCCCTAGTGATTCAGACAAACAACGGGTAAAGGCAATTACATCATGATGGGTAACAGCTTCAATTTCTTGAATCCGTTCAACATTAAACTTAGCGTGTTGCTGTAATTTTTCAACATCGGTAGCTGGAATATGACCTAACTTTGACCAAGCTTCGTCTGCAGCTAACTCAACTTCCAACCAACACTGATACTTTTTTTCATCATTCCAAATTGCTGCCATTTCTGGACGGGTATATCTTGAAATCATAATTTTCTCCTTTATGCTAATCCCAGATTTTTGTTGCTTGAATCTCTGTCAAAGTAGCCTTAATATCATCGGTTAAAATCGTTATATGTCCCATTTTCCGATCCTGGCGAATTTCTCCTTTGCCATAGTCATGAAATTGCCATTGAGGTTTCCGAGCAATCAATTGTTCAACTCCAGCAACATGCTGACCAAGAACATTAACCATAACAACCGATTTCAATAAGTGAATTTTGGGTAGCGGCCAATTACAAATAGCCCGATTATGTACGTCAAACTGTGAAAAATCACAGGCTTCAATTGAATAATGACCAGAATTATGCGGACGTGGGGCCAACTCATTAACATACAGCTGACCATCTTTTCCTAGGAAAAACTCAACACCTAAAATACCGCATAAATTAATTGCTGTCGCAATTTTTTCAGCCATCTCCTGAGCTGCTTGTTGAGCTGCCAGTGTAATTCTGGCTGGTACGATGCTTTCATGCAGAATTTGATGATGATGAATATTCTCGCTAACTGGGAAAAGTGAAATTTTCCCTGCCAAGTTACGTCCAACCATTACTGAGCATTCATGCGAAAAATCAACCCAGCCTTCCAAAATACATTCACCATAAGCTAAAAGATCACTTGCCGCTGCTTGGTCAGCTTGACTTTGTAAAACAATTTGTGCTTTACCATCATAACCACCTTCGCAAGTTTTCAAAACAGCTGGAAATCCAATCTTAGCTAAAGCAGCTGTTAAATCTGCTTGACTTTTAACAGCTGCAAATGGTGCCACTTGTAGTCCATTATCGCGCAAAAAGGTCTTTTCTCGCAAGCGATTTTTAGTAATTGACAGTAACTGAGTACCTTGTGGGATTGAGACTTCTGTCTGAACCGCCTCAAGTGCTTTCAAATCAACATTTTCAAATTCATAGGTTAAGACATCTGCTTTTTTTGCTAATTTTTCAATAGCCTGCCGATCAGCATATTCAGCCACAATCTGGTCATCGGCAGCTTGTCCAGCTGAACAATCAGGATTGGGATCAAGAATTATCACCCTAAAACCGGCCTTTTTTGCGGAAAAAGTTAACATTTGTCCTAGCTGACCACCGCCAATAATTCCAATTGTTTTTCCTGGTCTAAACATTTCAGTCAAGTTTTTCACCACTTTCTAAAGCTGCATCATGTTGGCTTTGACGAAATTCAACTAACTTAGCAATCAATGATGCATTTTCAATTCCTAAGATTTCAATTGCCAATAAAGCCGCATTCTTAGCCCCCGCAACGCCAATGGCCGTCGTAGCAACTGGCACTCCTGCTGGCATCTGGACAATTGACAAAAGTGAATCCATTCCATTAAGTGCATGAGTTTTAACCGGTACACCAATCACCGGCAAAGTCGTATTAGCAGCAAGCATTCCTGGTAAGTGAGCTGCTCCACCTGCTCCAGCAATAATTACTTTTATTCCACGGTCTGCTGCTTGTTGGGCAAAAGAAAACATCTCCGCTGGCATTCGATGAGCTGAGATAACTTTTTTTTCAAATTTTATTCCGAAATCAGCTAAAATTGTTGCGGCTGGTTTCATTGTTTCCCAATCTGAGATACTCCCCATAACTACACTGACTTGTTGATTCAATTTGATCCCTCCATTTGCCATAAGCTTAGCAAATCAAGCTGGTATTGTCAAAGAAATATCGAACTTTATTTAGCATTATTTTATTTTTATACGTATACAGCTATAGATTTCCCGAATAACTTGCTAAAATTAGCCGTATATTGTAAAAAAAGCTGTTATTCAGATTCAAATCCGAATAACAGCTATTATTTTCAAACTTACTAAACGATTATCAGCTTTAATCTTCCGCAGCTGACATTGCTTCCAAAATAGCACCCAAACGATCTTTTTCGGCAGATAATTGCTGCCGTTTTTCATCGTAAGCCTCAAGCAAGTGCCTTCCACGATTGGTTTCACTGATTCTTTCACAAACTTGATCCAGTTCAGCCAATTTCGCTTCAACTACTTGATACTCATGGATGATATCAAACTTGTTGCTCATGACAAAACCCCCTAAAAAAAGAATCTGACTATGTCGACTTGAATAATCTAACACTTTTTCTTTCGTTTGTGAACCTTTTTCGCTTCTTTTCTTAAAATAAAAAGTCAAATTAGAAATTTGCTGCTTTTTTTACGCTTGATTCTTTAATCAATTCTTCAACATCGCGCGCAATCATCAATTCTTCATTAGTGGGGATTGTCATTACCTCCACTTTTGAAGCTGGCTGTGAAATAATGACTGGTTTGCCGCGCACCTGATTAAGCTTTTGATCAAGATCAATTCCTAGATAGGCTATTCTCTGAGTTACTAATTCTCTGATTTCCGGTGAATTTTCTCCAATACCAGCTGTAAAGATCAAACCGTCCAAACCACCCATTTCAGCTGTGTATGCTCCAATATATTTGACAATATCTTTGACAAATATATCAATAGCTAGCTGAGCCCGTTCATTCTTTTGTTCTGCAGCCGCCAAAATATCCCTCATGTCAGAGGAGACACCAGAAATTCCCAGCAAACCAGATTTTTTATTCAAATCATAAATTACTTCAGGCATTGAATGCATATTTAATTTTTGCATCATAAATGAAATCATTGCTACATCAGTATCTCCAGAACGAGTAGCCATCGTAATTCCGGTTAATGGAGTAAAGCCCATCGAAGTATCAAAAGACTTGCCGTTTTTGATTGCACATAAAGAAGCACCAGCTCCTAGGTGGCAACTAATTAATTTTAATTCATTTAATGGCCGCTGCATTAATTTAGCTGCCAGACTAGCAACGTATCGATGGCTAGTACCATGCGCCCCATAACGTCGGACACCATATTTGTGATACCAGTCATACGGTACACTATATAAATAATTTGTCTTGGGAATTGTCTGATGAAAAGAAGTATCAAAAACTGCAACTGAAACAGCCTTAGGTAACAATTTACGAAAAGCCTTAATTCCCATCAGATTAGCCGGATTATGAATAGGAGCATATTCTGCCAAATCATTGATCCGCCGAATAACTTGTCCATTAACAATAACTGATTTTTTAAAATATTCTCCACCAGCAACTACGCGGTGTCCAACTCCAATAATTTCATTAAAATCAATAATTATTTTAAGTTCTCTCATCAATTCAAGTAAGCGCTTAACAGCGTATGAATGATCCGTTAACGGCTCTTCACTTGTGTAAACACCAGTTGTTGACTTAATCTTAATTTTTCCTTGCGCCAAACCGATTCTCTCAAAGACCCCACTTGCTAAAACCTTCTCCGCAGGCATTTCAAATAGTTTAAATTTCAAACTAGAACTACCAGCATTAATTGCCAAAATTTTTGCCATTGCTATCCCTCCAAACAACATTTAAACGCTTCCATATGTACAATATAACAAATTTTTTGGTTTTTTTCACGATAATCCAGATATAATCTCTAAAATTTAAAAATAACTTTTATTTCTTGCCAAAAAAAACTACAATGAATTACTATGGAGGGAGTAAAGTTGAACAATAAACAACAACTAATTGAGTTTCTATCAACTCAAACAGAAATTCAAGAAATTTTTACAATTCTAAAACAGCAACAAATAAATGAAGCGGTTTTGACCGCAGGCGCAGTCCGTAATTTAGTTTGGGATAAGCTTACTCAGCAAAAGTACAACATTCTGCAAGAAAACATTGACATTCTTTTTGCAGATCAAGGTTTGTCTTACGAAAAACTATTGACTAAAAAGGCCATTATTAATCAGAAATATTCAAAATATCTTTGGAATATTCAAAATGTTCGGCAAAATAATTCGACTAGTCACCAACCTTTTGGTAATTCTGTTGAAAATGCCCTAATGACAATTCCTGAAACCTGCAGTGCAGTTGGAGTAAGTATTTCTAAACAAGGAGAATTTGAAATTCTTGCTCCATTCGGACTTGACGACTTGTTCAATTTTGAGATTCATCCAAATCCAACTTGGTTAAATAATAAAGCTAAGATGGCAGCCTATCAACGACGCCTTAATTGGAAAAACTGGCTTGATCGTTGGCCAAACTTAAAAACTTATTCAAAATAATAATACCGCCAAAATATAGCGCCCTCCAGAAGCTAGTCGTTAGACTAATTTCTAGAGGGCGCTATTAAAAATTAAATTTTTTACCAGCCAATCTGTGCTGCATTTTCTGGTAAAACCAGTTTTCCCATCTCAAGTTCGGCAAAAGCTTGTGCCAAAATCGCAAAAGCTTGCTGCAACTGTTTTTCTGTAATTACTAACGGCGGTTGAAAACGCAAAATATTTTCCTTCAAGCTAATCATGATTGCACCTAATTGAAAAATCCGATAAATTAACTTTGTCGTTGCAACCGGATCAGCTGCTTTCGTCTGTGGATCAACAATGTCAATTCCACCATCAAGACCATACATCCGCCAATTTCCAATAAAAGCATGCTTTTCAGCTTGTTCTGCAAAAAAATCTGCCGCTAACTTGCCTAAACGAGCTGAACGTTCTGGCAAGTTTTCTTCCTGAATTACATCGAGAGTTGCCAAAGCGGCCGCAGTTGTCACTGGATTGCCAGAAGTAGTAAATAAATGTCCCGGCGCTGGGAGTGAATCCATAACTTCAGCCCGTCCAACAACTGCACTTAGAGGTAGGCCAGAAGCAATTGATTTTCCAACTGACATTAAATCTGGTTCAATTCCAAAATGTTGAATTGACCACATTTTACCAGTTCGACCCAATCCTTGATTAACTTCATCAACTGCAAATAAAATTCCATGCTGATGAGCAAAATCAGCCACCCGTTTGACGAATTCGGTTGGTGCCTTAGCAATGCCACCATCACCTTGAATTGGTTCCATCATTATTACTGCCGTTTCCTCAGCCGGTAGATATGTTTTGAAAGGTTCAAGGAATGCAGCAAACATTCGATCAACAAATGCTGTCTCACTTTCATCTGGCAACCGATGCCAAGGGTCAGGATAAGGTACCTTTACAACTCCAGGAAGTAACGGGCCAATTTTACGAGCCATATTTAAACTAACAGCTGAAGTTGATAAAGAACCATAAGTTGACCCATGATAGGCCCCCATGAAACTGACCAGATACTGGCGACCAGTAAAAGCCCGTGCAAATTTGATAATTCCATCATTAGCATCTGAACCTGAATTTCCCCAGGCAACCTTTACTGGTCCACTAATCGGTGCAATATCAGCTAGCTTTTGCGCTAACTCAGCTGCAGGAGAATTAGCAAAATAAGCCGGCGTATATTGAATAATTTTTGCTGCCTGCTGTTGAATGGCTGCAACAACTTTAGGATGAGCATGACCAGTGTTTGTTGAGGACGCACTAGCTAACAAGTCAAGATACGTATGACCTTCCACATCTTTTAACAATGCACCCTTACCCGAATCAATCACGATATCAAAATATTTAATTCGGGCCGTTTTAGCTAAGGCTCCCGCTTCAGCAGCTAAAAGTTCTTTATTTGTCGTCACGATTATCACTTCTTTGACTTTTTGCTAAATAAGAATGTCGAATACCATATGAAAAATACAGAATCATTCCAAAAATAAACCAGAAAAGCGCATATAGCTTAGCATCTTTATCTAAGCCCCAGAAAACCAAAAAGGCTCCTAGGAAAGCAATCGTCGGCAAAACTGGGTACAATGGCATTTTAAAGCTAGGTACCGGCAAATCTTTGCCTTCGCGTGGACGCAATGCATAAACTCCCAACGAAACAAACATAAAGGCAATCAACGTCCCAGCTGAAACTAATTGTGCCAAAAAAGCAAATGGAAACACGGCTCCCAAAATAATTCCAACAATTGATAACACCAGTAGTGCATGATTCGGCAAATCATTATCATTTAATTTTCCTAACCATTTTGGCAACATACCATCACGCCCAAATGAATAAAGTAAACGAGAACCTGCCAGCATCATGCCAATCAGAGCGGTAAACATTCCCACAACTGCAACTGATTGAACAACGGTCGCAATTGTTCCATGGCCACTCTCACGTAAAGCCCAACCAACTGGTTCAGCATTATTAGCATATGCCGTATATTTGAACATACCAACTAAAACTAAAGAAACGCTGACAAATAAAACAACTGCAATTGCTAATGAACCCAAAATTCCGCGTGGCATCGTTTTTTGTGGATTTTTAGCTTCAGCTGAGTTTGCTGCGATCGAATCAAATCCAATATAAGATAAGAAGATCGACGATACACCAGCATAGATTCCTTGCCAGCCACCAAAAGCTGAACCATCAGCGTTTTGATGATAAGCAGGAATAAATGGAACATAGTTTGCAGCTTTTAGCGCAGTCATTCCAACAAAAACGAACAATAAAATTGCTAAAACTTTCAGCACAACTAACAAGTTTTCAACGCGCGCTGCTTCCGAAGCACCATGCGATAATAACAGAGCTACCAGAACAACAACAATAACTGCAATTACGTCAACCATACCGCCATTTGTTCCAAAGGCACTAGCTAACTGCTTGGGCATTGTAAAGCCCAGCGGTTGCAATAATCCTTGAAGATTAGCTGAAAGTCCGGAAGCTACAAAGGCAACCGCAATAAAATATTCAGCCAGCAAAGCCCAGCCAGCAACCCAACCAAAAAACTCTCCAAAAATAACATTAATCCAAGAATATGCTGAACCAGCAAAAGGCATTGCTGATGCCATTTCAGCATAGGCAAATGCAACCAAACCGGCTACAATAGCAGCAACCAAAAATGACAGTGCGACCGCTGGACCAGCATGCTGAGCAGCAACCACCCCTGGTAATGTAAAAATCGACGTTGAAACAATCGTTCCGACCCCTAAAGCCAAAAAGTCTTTGACTGTCAGAACCTGTTTCAAATGCGAATCCTTATCTTGATAAACATTCGGATTCTCTTTTAAAGTTAACCTGCTAAACAATTTACCCATAAAAATCCCTCCATGAAAAGTTACAACAATTAAAGGAATTATAACAAATATATTAGAAATGTCAATTTATTTTTAACAAATTCCTATGATAACTTAATCTTTCAGAAAAAAAACTACCTTTTACTTTATTTTTCCAAGCTATCTTCCATTAGTATGTTGTAGCCGTTTTTACAAAGATTATTACGATACTAAAAAAACTGATCTGCCTTTTTTTAAGGTAAATCAGTCTTTTTAAACAACCTTGCAATCCCAATTAATGCTGAACATAATTCTTAAAAACTCGTTTAGTTAGAATATTGATATAAATTGTCGTGAAAGTATAAAGAATCAAAAAGTATAGCAAGACCACTAGTTTTACACCTGTTAAAGCAACAATAAAACTAGCAAAAATTAATATTTGACTCAAAATAGTCCATTTTCTTTTCTCACGAATGACATCAATCAATTGCTGACTTTTAGTTTGGTATAATTCATTGAGCTTTTTTTTACCAATTTGATTACGTAAACGTTTGACAGAAAGGCTCAATTTAAAATTATAAGAAATCAAAACAATTAGAATTACCATACCGACTAACTCAGGTTTAGACATCTATCTTCCTCCTGTCAGGATTTTTATTGATGAATGATGATTACGTCGCAACTGGCTGAACGAGTTACAAAATCTGTTACTGAACCAATCAAAAAGCGCTCAACTGGATTTGAGCCTGTTTTGCCCATTACAATCAAGTCAATTGGGTAATCACGTAAAAAATCATTTGCAATAACTACGCGTGGTGAGCCAAATCGCGCATGTACTCTCACCCGATTAAAATCATACTTTTTAATAATTTTTTCTTTCAACATATTTAAATATTCTTCAACTGAGTTGAATGATGAATAAACCACATCCCCACTAGCATCCATCATACTTCCAAAAGCATTACTAAAATTTCTAATATCAATTACATTTAAAATTTCAATTTTTCCTTGATTTCTTTTGGCGATTTCAACTGCCTGCTCTAAAGCATGCTCAGAGTTCTTTGAACCATCAACTGGTACCAAAATATCACGATAAGTTTGCTGCATTGTCAGTCACTTCTTTCTCTTTGCTAAGTCTATTATACCATTCTCAGTTCAGGTCTGTCCGCTATAAACTGGCAACACCAGCTAAATATCGCAAAATATTATTTTAATATGAATCGATGACAGGCTGTGCGAATCTGTTCTAATTCTTTAGTCTGATCAATTCCTTGGCTAAAAATTTGCGAAATTTTTTCTAATAAAATTCGGTAATTAGTATCGTTCATCCGTTGACTCTTCAACTCTGAAGAACAAGATCTTTGCAAATTTCTGATTACCAAATCAGCCAATAAGCGATCGTTATTAGCTAAAAACTCAATTGCTTTCTGAGTTTCCGATAAATAAATTTTTGCTCGATCTAACTGATAAGTATTTTTGTCCATAATCTCTCCTCCATGTTTGCGCTTACATTTAATAACAATTTTAGAATTATTTTCACAGAATTGCAACTCAAACTACGACTAACATCTAATTAATTTGAGGGTACGTCAAATTTTTAAAAATAACTTGTCATATTGTTACCAATATAATATAATTATCTTTGTTATTGTTTTGCCCTCGTGGCGGAATTGGCAGACGCGCAGCGTTCAGGTCGCTGTTTGGGTTTCCAAGTACAGGTTCGACTCCTGCCGAGGGCATACTTAACTAAAAATGAATCATTTCAAAGTCTTTAAATCATTGATTTGAAGGCTTTTTTTATTTCTTAAATTAGTATAGCTTAGCATTGTTTAGTTTGTTTTGTTGCAGTCAATAATTTCCCCAAGCATTTTAATATTATAAATATTTTTTTAAACATTTCGTGTTTTTCCAAAAAGCCTTTCCCGAAAAATAAAAATAAGCCTACTCGTCAATGAGCTTCCTGATACTCACCATATTCGAACAGGTCAAAGAATCTAAACTTTAACTCACAGCTGCTTCAAGCTATTTATTTTATCGTTACCGAAGCAATTCTTAAGGGTTCAAAACTAATAGCTGAGACGGTATTTTTCAATATGCTTTTTCTCAGTACCAAAATCTGTTTATTGATTGATAGATGTTGCCTATCATTGAAAAATAGGAAATCATAAAATATTAAAGTCAATATCTCAAGCTTGGAGATTCAAAAATCATATCCAAATAATAATAAAAAGCCACCTGAATTTTTTTAAAGATTGCAGGATAGCTTTTTTTGCCCTATAATAATAAAAATGTTTCACTAATAAATTCCTTAGTTAATTATAAGTAGGAAGTGTTTACATGACCCAACCCTATCAAAGAATTTTATTTGCAACTGATCAATCAGAAAATAATATCACAGCTTTAGAGCGCACCGCTGAATATGCCAATAAAAACAATATCCAATTAGATATCTTATATGTGCTCGATCCTGCAATTGCCGGTTTTGGTAATACTCAGATTGAGCTTTCAAGCGAAAGCTTATATCATTTGGAAGAAAAGTCTATCGGCCAATTAGAAATAATCAAGCGGCGTTTAATTATTTCAGGTTCGTCAATATATCAAGTTCATGTTCATTTGCGAATTGGTGATCCCAGAATCATTGTTGCTCAGGAATTTCCCACTGAATACCAAAATGACTTAATTGTATTAAGTAGTTCTCGAAAAAATCATCTGCAGCGTTTTTTTACCGGATCAGTTTCCAGTTATGTAATTAAAAATGCCCAAGCCGATGTTGTCGTCATGCATTGATTACTTTTTGCTAGGGAATCTGACAGCAGTTCCATAACCATGCAAAAGCATATACTTAGGTCCAGGGCCAACTTGGACAATTTGTGGAACAAATCGCACTTGTAAAAGGCCATCGCCGTTTTTAGTCACGGCACGATCAACCATTTTTGTCTTCACTTCGTTATATAACTCATCATACTCAGCAAGCTCATCAATTTCATCAGCTAGCAACGTTCGTTTGACTGTTGCATTTACGATCCCTAAAATTACATATGAGCGATTTACATCACCTGTTGTCAAAAACACTACTTTTCCCCCTTTGTTTCAGCAGGACTAATTACCCAAATTAAAATGATTAGACAAAAATACGATAATTACGTTTGTTTATATTTATGAGCTCTTGAGTAGTACTTTTAGAGTTCATCTTTAATAAGTTTTTCAACATGCGTTCAAGTTTTTGATTATCAGATAGCCTTTTTAAAACTTCCTTATCAATTTTGACTGCTAAACGTTCCTTTTTACTTGGCACCAAATAAGTCTTTGAAGTTTCGTCTTCTGCCAATACATTAGCTTCAAGTTCTTGAATAAAACTTTTCTGCATGCTTTTAACCTCCTATCTTTTATTTATCATATTAATTTTACCCCTAAAAACACAAAAATTCAAAACTACCCAACTAAAAGTGTTCGCATTTTTGAATAATTCATATATTTCCATCGGAAAATTTTTATAAAGTATCTTTTTCAAGGCAAAGAGGGTTAAAATGGTATTTGATTTAAATATTGTTTTTGGAGGATAAAAATGAAATTGATTAAACCTGATATCCTAAAACAAGTAGTTAAAGTGCGTCCAGCAAATAGCTATAAAGGTACTTTTGGTCGCATTGTGACAATCGGTGGTAATCTAAATTATGGTGGGGCAATTATTATGACTACAAGCGCTGCCGTTCATGCCGGAGCTGGTTTAGTAACCTGTGCCTGTAATTCGGCCAATTTGACTGCTTTACATACAATTGTTCCAGAAGCAATGTTTCTCGACTACAAAAATCGCCCAAGCTTATTAAACGCCGTTCAGTCGGCTGATGTAATTGTAATTGGTCCTGGTTTAGGTAATGATTCCTTAGCTAGCGATTTATTATTACAAGTTTTAAGCCAAATTACTGGCAAACAACAACTAATCATTGATGGTTCAGCATTAACTATTTTAAGCCAACAAGAAAATTGGCCTAAATTGTTACCCCAACAAACAATTCTGACTCCACACCAGATGGAATGGCAACGATTAAGTGGCATTAGGATAGCAGACCAAAACGATCTTGAGCAAAATTTGCATGTCCAACAACAAACCGGAGCTACCATTGTACTTAAAAAAAATGGTACAGTAATTTATCATCCAGATCAAACCACTGCTAAATTAACAATTGGCGGCCCTTATATGGCAACTGGGGGAATGGGCGATACACTTGCCGGAATAATAGCTGCCTTTTTAGGCCAATTTAAAAATTCTCCTACTAAGCTAGTTATTGAAGCTGCCGTTTATTGCCATAGTGCAGTTGCACAACAACTTGCTGAGAATAATTATGTTGTCTTACCAACTTCCATTATTGCTGCTTTGCCCCAATTTATGCAAAAAGTTGTTAATTCCTAAAATAAATCATAATTTTCGTATATTCCAAAATAAGACAGCCTTTTGAAATTTAAAACCGATTTAATAAAAAGATTCTGGGTTAAGCTACTTTCAGTGTTTAACCCAGAATCTTTTTATCATTTAATATGCAATAATTTTCTTAACCGTGAAACACGAGCACCAATAATTTTGTCTGCCAAGCGTGTTTTTAAACAAAGGTATAGATATATCCAAGCTCCCACCGTAGCAGCAATCACTAATACTAAAAATGCCCACAAGCGATATTCAAGATTAACAACTAATGAAGCCGCTAGAACTATTAATAACGCTGCTGCAAATGTTGCGAATGAGAAAAGCAACAGACCATCAAACCGCCGCTGTAATCGATCCAAATCAAGATGATACCGATAGTAGAAGTAACGTAACATCAAAATATTAGAAACCATCATTCCAATTCCTGTAGCCATGACTGGACCAAAAGCTTGCAACCAAAGTGTCAGTGGAATCTGTACTAAGATCTTCACTAAGAAACCAATTATAAAATACTTAACTGCCTTTTTGTTTTGATAAATTCCTTGCATCAACGAGGACAAAACAATGAACAACCCAATTGGCAAAGCCACGTAAGCCGAGAAGCTTAAAATATAAATTCCAGTCAAATTATACTGATAAAAAACGATATATAACGGTTTAGCAACTGCTGCCATTCCTAAAGAACATGGCAGCATCACAATAAAAAATAATTCCAAGGCATCTGCTAGTTGGATCGCAATCTTTTTTTGATCATTTTTAGTATACGCCTCAGATAGCAATGGAACAGCCGTCGCCGCCATTGCAGAAGCTAACGCTACTACAATCATAATCAACTTATTATCATTACCTGCAAAAATCGCATATAAATCATTGATTGTCTTTAAGCTAGTATGGGAAAGCATAATCATCGTTGGTTTAAAAGTAAAATAATCCAACTGGTTATACAAAGTAGTTGAAGCTCCAATCAAAACAAATGGAACTGACTGCAACAGTAAATCAGTGATTAAACGTCGATCACTAATCTGTAACTGACCAGCACTTTCAGTTGCAAATTGTTTTAGCTCTCGATGTTTGCGCCAATAATACCACCCAAGAATTGCTAAACCACCCAAAGCACCAATGAAAGCTGCAAAAGTTGAATGGATAACCCCTAGTTGGTAATTACTGTGCATGACTTGCATAATTATATAAGTAGCTGCTAACATATAAATAATCCGCGCAATTTGCTCAACTAGTTGAGACATTGCCGATGGAAACATATCCTGATATCCTTGAAAAAATCCTCGTGTCAAACTCATTACAGGAATCAAAATCAAAGCTAAGGCTAAGGAACGAAAAACCGGAATAACATCTGCTTCACCTAATGAAAGCAAAGGTGCCAAATACCACATCAAAAGAGCACTTAGAAGTCCGATTGCTAGCATCAATATTAATGATTTTTTATAAAGCCGTTGACCAACCGCGTATTCATTTTGCGCATTATAATGGGCTACTTGTTTTGCAACAGCTGACGGAATCCCCGCAATTGAAATCATCAAAAAAACACTATAAACAGTATACCCTTTGGTGTACAAAGCATTAGCAGCTAAATTATCTTTGCCAAACCACGCATACCATGGAATGATATATATTGCACCCAAAACTCGCGAAAAAACGCTTCCGGCCGTCATCCAAGCCGATCCTCGGAGCATTTTTTCTTTCGCTGTATTTTCACTCGCTGTTACACCAGATTGTGAATTAATTGACATCTTTTCATCCTGCCTTTAATCTAATTAGCTTGAAGCTTTAATCAAGAACTGCAAAATCATACTTCACTTTACGTTATTTTTAGAAAACTGTGACTTTTTTATTATCAAAGTGTAAATTAAACTCAATCCTGCAAACCAAACAGCAGCAAAAATTAGCGAAATTAAAGTACTTTTTTCGAAAGCTAATAACACTGTAACCATTAAAAAGAAAATTACTGTTAAATAATTTGAAAAAGGAAATAATGGCATTTTAAAAGTTTTATTTTTAGTATCTTTTGCTTTACGACAGCGATAATGACAGATCATTAGCACAATCCAAACAAAAATAAAACTAACTGTGGCTACCCCCGAAATAATTTCAAAAACTGTTTTTGGAACTACATAGTTCAACAGCACAATTACCAGCAAAGTCAATGACGAGAAAAGTAATGATTTTACCGGAACACTGCGATTACTTGTTGTTCCAAATGATGCTGGAGCTTTTTTGGTACGCGATAAAACATATAAAGTTCGACTAGTACTAAAAATAGCGCTATTGCAAGCAGACAAAGCTGCCGTCAAAACAACAAAATTAATCACTCCAGCGGCCATTTTAACCCCAATTCCCGCAAAAACTTGTACAAATGGACTTGACGTTGTCGTAATTTCATTCCAGGGATAAATACACATTAAAACAAACATTGAGCCTAAATAAAACAATCCAATTCTAATTGGCAAACTGTTAATTGCCCGTGGCAGATCATGCTTAGGATCTTCCGTTTCACCCGAAGTTAATCCAACCATTTCAATTCCAGTAAAAGCAAAAATAACCATCGGAAAAGCAGCTAAGAATCCTTTAAATCCCTTAGGAAAAAAGCCACCATAATTGACTAAGTTGCCTAAAGAAACTTGATGACCACCCACATTGGCACCAAGCAATAATAAAATTACCCCAGTTATAATTAGAGCAACAATTGCCAAAACCTTAATACTAGCGAACCATGACTCCAGTTCTCCATAAACACCAACGCTCAATAAATTAAATCCTAATAGTACTAAAATGATAATCAATGGCGTTACCCACTGAGGAATTACTGGAAACCAGTAGCGTAAATATATGCCACTGGCCGTTAAATCAGCCATCGCTAAACTTTCCCAACAAAGCCAATAAGTCCAGCCAATAATAAATTCAAACCGATCACCTAAATAGCGCCGAACAAAATCGATAAATGAAGTTAATTTCAAATCAGATAACACTAATTCACCAATTGCTCGCATCATAAAGAAACAAATTATACCAGCAATCAAATAAGCCAAAATAATAGCTGGCCCTGCTGCTTTGATTGCGCTGCCTGATCCCAAGAAAAGACCAGTACCAATCGCTCCTCCAATGGCAATCATCTGAATATGGCGATGAGTCAGCCCACGCGACAATTCATTTTTCATATTTTCCTACTCCTTCTCCGACGTCAATTGTCCATCTAATAATAATTTATGCTATCAAGTATATTGAATTATCTAAATACTTGCAAGTTAAAAAAGCCCACTGATTGACCAACAATTCCAATGAATAATAATTGGTCAAATCAGCAGAGCCTTTTTTCAGAAAAAAACCAATATTCAAATAACTCTAGTTAATCTTATTTAATAACTAAACTAACTAATTTATCCGGCACAACAATTACCTTAATTATCTTTTTGTCAGCAATTGCATTTTGAACTTTAACATCCGCTAGGGCTAGCTTTTGCAATTCGGCTTTAGCAGTTCCCTTAGCAATTGTCAGGTGCTGTCTAACTTTACCATTAACTTGAACAACTACCTGAACTGTATTTTCAACCAACTTATCTTTATCATAAGTCGGCCATTTTTCATAAGTAATTGTTCCGACATGACCTAGTTTAGTCCATAATTCCTCCGCTAGGTGTGGAACAACCGGTGAAATCATTTTAACAAAACCTTCCATATAGTCTAATGGAAGCGCATCTGCTTTGTAGGCGTCGTTAACAAAAACCATCAACTGTGAAATTGCTGTATTAAAATGCATCGCCGAAAAATCTTCAGTTACCTTCTTGACAGTCTGGTGATAAACATGATCTAATTTACCATCATTTAACGTAGTTACCCGATCGCGCAAACTATCATTTTCGTCAATCAATAACCGCCAAATACGCTTAATGAATTTATAAGCACCATTTAAACCATCCTCACTCCAAGCAATCGAGGCATCTAAGGGGCCCATAAACATCTCATATAATCGCAATGTGTCAGCACCATACTGTTCAACAATTTCGTCAGGGTTAACAACATTCCCCTTAGATTTCGACATTTTCTCGTGATTGTCACCTAAAATCATCCCTTGATTAACTAATTTATGGAATGGTTCTTTAGTTGGCACAACACCAATATCATATAAAAATTTATGCCAGAAACGAGCGTACAACAGATGCAAAACGGCATGCTCAGCTCCACCAACATATAAATCAACCGGCATCCAATCTTCTAATTTATGATAATCTGCAATTGCTCCTTGATTATGTGGATCAACATAACGTAAGAAATACCATGAGCTACCAGCCCATTGTGGCATCGTATTCGTTTCACGTTTGCCTTTACGACCATTTTTATCAACTACGTTTACCCAATCATCCAAGTTAGCTAATGGGCTTTCTCCAGTACCAGAAGGCTTAATGTCTTTTGCTTTTGGTAAGCGTAATGGCAACTGATCTTCTGGTACTAATGTTGTTTCACCATCTTCCCAATGAATAACTGGAATTGGTTCACCCCAATAACGTTGACGCGAAAAGAGCCAATCTCGTAAATGATAATTAACTTTTTTCTTACCAATTTGTCTTTCTTGGAGCCAATCAATAATTTTATCAATTGCATCCTGCTTATTCAAACCGTTTAAAAAACCAGAATTGATGTGTGTACCATCACCAGTATATGCAGCTTTTTCAATATCGCCACCTTCGATAACTGGAACAATCGGTAAAGCAAATTTCTTAGCAAATTCATAATCACGATCATCATGAGCTGGAACAATCATAACCGCACCAGTTCCATAAGTTGCTAAAACATAGTCAGCAATCCAAATTTGTACTTTTTCACCATTTACCGGGTTTATTGCATAGCTTCCCGTAAAGACACCTGTTTTTTCTTTAGCCAAATCCGTTCGTTCTAGATCAGATTTATGAGCTACTTTATTTACATACTCTTCAACAGCCTCTTTTTGCTCTGGAGTTGTCAATTCTTTAACTAAATCCAGTTCCGGTGCCAAAACCATACCAGAAACACCAAAAATAGTATCAGGTCGGGTTGAAAAAACTTCTATATTGAGATTTTCTTTACCCGCCACAGCAAATTTAATACTGGCACCAATCGAACGACCAATCCAGTTACGCTGTTGTTCTTTAATGTTTTCCGGCCAATCCAAATCATCCAAATCATCGATTAAGCGATCAGCATAGGCTGTGATTTTAAGTACCCACTGACGCATTGGCTTGCGAATAACTGGGAAACCACCACGCTCAGTCTTCCCATCAATGACTTCTTCATTAGCAACTACTGTTCCCAAATCTGGGCTCCAATTTACGGGAACTTCAGCCTCATATGCCAAGCCCTTCTCGTATAATTTTTCAAAAATCCACTGCGTCCATTTATAGTATGAAGGATCAGTAGTATTAATTTCTCGATCCCAATCATACGACAAACCAAGTGATTTTATCTGGCGCCGAAAATTATTGATATTAACTTTGGTAAATTCACGTGGTGAATGGCCCGTATTCAAAGCGTACTGTTCTGCCGGCAAGCCAAAAGCGTCCCAGCCCATTGGATGCAAGACGTCAAATCCCTGCATTCGTTTCATTCGTGCAATAATATCGGTTGCCGTATACCCTTCTGGATGACCGACATGCAGTCCTTGACCTGATGGATAAGGAAACATATCTAACGCATAATATTTCTTTTGATCAGTATTCTCAGTAGCTTTGAAAGTTTTATGCGCTTCCCAATAATGCTGCCATTTTTTCTCAATCTTTTGATGCTCGTACGCCATAATAAATAGATCCTTCCCTTTCAAAAAGTTAAAAAAAGTCCTATACTGACAAAAGTCAATATAGGACGAGCAAACAAAACTCGCGGTACCACCTATTTTCCAGTCGTTAAACTGACACTTAAAGTTTGCTAACGGTAAAACCACCGTTCCTGCCTACTTAATTCAACAGAAATTACTCAAGGTGAGTTCGTTTGAAGCAGCAAATAAGTACTTTCACCAGCCATACTTTCTCTAATAAAATGCTAACTCTAACTACTAGTCCTTAATTCATTGATGTATTGCACTCATGATAGCAAAATTTTAAGCCAGCTGCAACTGATTTCTTAGAAATTAACTTAAACTTGTAATTCTTTTTTTAATTGGTCAATTTTATCAGTATGTTCCCATGGCAAATCAATATCTGTTCGACCAAAATGACCATAGGCAGCTGTTTGTTTATAAATTGGTCGTTTTAAATCAAGCATTTTAATAATTCCTGCTGGCCGCAAATCAAACACTTTACGAATTGCCGCAACTAACCGTTGGTCTTCTACTTGACTAGTTCCAAAAGTATTAACTGAAATTGACACTGGTTGTGCAACACCAATTGCATAAGCCAATTGAACCTCAACTTGTGATGCAATTTTAGCAGCAACTATATTTTTAGCAATGTAACGGGCAGCATAACTTGCAGAACGATCTACCTTTGTCGCGTCCTTACCAGAAAAAGCACCACCACCATGGTGTGCAGCACCACCATAAGTATCAACAATAATTTTGCGACCAGTTAAACCGGCATCACCCTGAGGCCCACCAATCACAAAACGACCTGTTGGGTTAACAAAATACTTAGTCTTGTCATCCAATAACTCAGCTGGAATAACAGCTTTAATTACTTTTTCAATTACGTCTCGCCGAATAGTTTCAAGCGGTGTTTCAGCACTATGTTGCGTTGAGACAACCACTGTATCTACTCGAGCCGGATGATTTTTCTCGTCATATTCAACTGTTACCTGAGCTTTTGCATCCGGTCCTAGATAACTCAAAACGCCCTGTTTTCTGATTTCAGCAATTTTTCGCATTAATCGATGGCTAAGAGCAATCGGTAATGGCATCAATTCAGGTGTCTCGTTAATGGCATAACCAAACATCATTCCTTGATCCCCAGCGCCTATTTGATCAAGCGGATCTCCTTGGCCTTCACGATTTTCTAAGGATTTATCAACACCTTGCGCAATATCTGGTGATTGTTCATCGATAGCTGTCATAACCGCGCAATTGTCGCCATCAAAGCCATATTTCCCATCCGTATATCCAATTTCCTTGATAGTTTGACGAACCACTTTTTGAATATCAATGTAAGCACTGGTTGAAATTTCTCCAACAACCACTACCAATCCAGTGGTAACTGTTGTTTCACACGCCACACGAGCATTTGGATCCTTTGCTAATAAAGCATCTAAAATGGCATCACTAATTTGATCAGCAATTTTATCTGGGTGTCCCTCTGAAACTGATTCTGATGTAAATAAATGTCTCTCCGACACATAAATTCCCCCATTCAATAATTTGGTTACAAGGCAGCTTCACATAAAATGAATCCTCTCGGGAATGTGCTGTAACAATTCTATTTTAGCACAGTCTTTAAACTGATTTATAATTCTTTTTGAAAAATAGACAATTAAAGATAATTTTTATCCACTTGTAAAAGCGCTTACACTGAATTAAAATATTAATTGTAGAGAGAAAACAATTCTAAGGGAGTTGATTGTTATTAGTCAAGCAGAAGATTTTAAATGCTTTACTGAAAAGTTAGAACAATGGTTTGCCGATGTCGAAAAAGATCAGGAAATGATTAGCCACTCAACTTTTGCTGAAACGGGTGATCTAGCACTCTTAAAAGTCGTTCAGCAATTAGATAAACAAGTCTTAGCTGATCCTAAATTACTTCAACAACTTTTTGCAACTTACGAGCATAATCACTAATCTTTCTCTGCAAAAAAAACCTGTTACCAAACCAAAGTTTGGAACAGGTTTTTTTAATCTAAACAAGTAAATTATTTAACGGCAGGTGTTCCCAACCAATCAATAATTTCTTCAACAGTATCAGTAATTGCTTGTGCTCCGTCAGCCAATAACTTACGTGGGTCATAGCCTTTACCCTGCTGATCTTTACCAGCTTCAATGTATTTACGTGTTGCAGCAGCGAAAGCCAACTGGCATTCTGTATTAATATTAACTTTAGAAATACCCATCTTGATTGCTTTAACAACTTGTTCCTGAGGAATGCCTGAACCACCATGCAATACTAATGGTGTTTCAATTACGTCAGCTAATTCCTTCAGACGATCAAAGTGCAGGCCTTTCCAGTTTGCCGGATATTTGCCATGGATATTACCAATACCACATGCTAAATAGTCAACGCCAGTAGCAGCAATTTTCTTTGCTTCTTCAACGTCAGCCAATTCACCTTCACCGATAATTCCGTCTTCTTCACCACCGATAGAACCAACTTCTGCTTCAACAGAAATATTCTTAGCATGTGCCAAAGCAACAATTTCTTTGGTTTTTTCTAAGTTTTCTTCAAATGGCAAATCATGACCATCAAACATAACTGAAGTATAACCAGCTTCAATACATTCTTTAGCAGCTTCATAGTTACCATGATCCAAATGCATTACGACTGGAACTGTGATGTTCATTACGCGCATTTCGTTTTCAACTAAGCTCTTAACTAATTTGTAATCGCCCATGTATTTAGCAGCGCCCATTGATACCTGGATCAGAACTGGAGTGTTCTTTTCCTGAGCAGCTTTTAAAATGGCACGAGTCCATTCCAAGTTATTGGTGTTAAAAGCACCGACTGCGTAATGGCCCTTGCGAGCTGCAGTAAAGATTTCATTACCGTTTACGAATGACATAAAACAGCCTCCTAAATTGTATTACTCTTTTGAGTACACTTTTATTCTAACACAAAAGTAAATGAAAACGCAGGTTTAATTTGAAAGTTTTTCACTAAGTTTTCAAAAACTTTTCAATTATGTTTCTTGGCAGTTTGATGTTGCAATTTAACTGGATCCACAAGTGGGCAGCCAACATCGTCACAATCATGGCAACCTGCACTCGCACTATGTTTGATAAATCGCGTATAAATAACATAAGCCACACCCGAAAAAATCACTATTGCTAAAATAATGGTTGCAATCATTTTAAAACTTCCTCTCTAATTTCATTTTTAACTTGATACAAATCATCACTGGCATCTCGCTTGAAAAACAAACCGTATACCATTACTAAAATAACTGCTCCTGTTAAAGCAACACTAACTAACGAACCAGTAGTAAGCATTTGTGAAGCTTGATAAATCAACATAGCCGTTAAATAAGCCAAAGCTGTCTGGTAACCAACTGCTCGTAATGTCCATTTGGTATCTCCAAATTCTTTATACATTGTACCGATTGCCGCAAAACACGGAGCACATAACAAATTAAAGGCTAAAAATGAGTAACCAGCCACTGGAGAATACGCTTGACGCAGAGTTGCTGCAAAAGAAGTTGCCGTAGGGCTACCAAAAGTTATCCGCAAAGTACCGACACAATTTTCTTTAGCAATTAATCCTGCGATTACAGCAACAGTTGTGTGCCAATCACCAAAACCAAGTGGTGCAAAAACTGGGGCAATTGCTGCTCCAATATATCGCAGCATACTATGATTCTGATCTGTCATTTGCAAAGTAAAAGTAAAACTAGAGAAAAACCAAATCAAAACACATGATGCAAAAATAATCGTTCCGGCCTTTTTAACAAAACTTGCTGCTCGGTTAGCCACTTGTCGCAAAACATTGCCAGCTTTGGGAAAATGATAAGCCGGCAATTCCATTACGAAAGGTTGCGGAGGTCCAGCAAATAAACGCGTTTTCTTTAAGAAGATTCCTGAGCCAACTACGGCCAACATTCCTAAAAAGTAAGCTGATGGTGCCACCCAGCTTTGTTGCGGAAAAAAAGTTCCTGAAATTAATGCAATAACAGTTAATTTAGCCGAACAAGGCATGAACGTCGTTAACATAATTGTCATTTTACGATCTTTTTCATTTTCAATTGTCCGGGTTGCCATAATCCCTGGAACTCCACAACCAGTTGAAATTAACATAGGAATAAATGACTTACCTGATAAATTGAAACGATGAAATATTCGATCCATCACAAAAGCAATTCGTGACATATAACCACAATCTTCTAAAATCCCTAAACACAAAAATAACATCATAATCTGTGGCACAAAACCTAAAACCGAACCTAAACCATTAATAATTCCATTGATAATCAAGCCTTGCATCCACGCTGCTACTTGCCAATGAGACAACCAACCTTGAACTGTATCAGGAATTACTTTACCAAACAAAACATCATTGACCCAATCAGTCCCAATTGTACCAATCGTTTGAATTGACAAATAGTAAACCAGCCACATGACGAAAAAAAAGATTGGTAAAGCTAACCAGCGATTAGTTATGACCCGATCAACTTGGTCGCTCATGCTGGTAACAAAATCATTTTCATCAATAACACACATTCTGACATATTGCGAAATTAGATCATAGCGTGCATTAACAACAATGCTATCACTGGTGTCTTGAAAGAGTTTTTCAGCGGTAACAATTGTTTGTTCAATCTCTGATTGACGTTCAACTGCTAAATTCAGCTCTTGTTCAACTTGTTCATCTCGTTCAAATAATTTAATTGCATACCAGCGTGCTTTTTCTTCCGGAACAATTCCAATTAATTGTTGACTAATCATCGTTAAAGCCGATTCTAAACGATCATCATATTTAGGAAAGGGATAACTTGTCTGTTTCTTGGTCTCGGCAATCATCGTTTCTTCTAACTGAGAAAGATTTTTCTTTTTTAGAGCTGAAATTCCAATTACTGGAACTCCTAGTAAATAAGATAATTTTTTCAAATTCACTTTACGTTGTTGCTTTTTTAACAAATCAATCATATTAAGCGCAACAATCAATGGTCGGCCAGTTTCCATTAACTGTAAAGTTAAATACAAATTACGTTCAATATTGGTCGCATCAACGATGTCAACTACTGTATCTGGAGCTTGCTCCACAAGATATTTACGTGAAACAACTTCTTCAGCCGTGTAAGGAGACAATGAATAAATGCCCGGCAAATCCTGAACAACAAATTGTTTATAGTTTCGTAAGATTCCCTGCTTTTTTTCAACTGTCACTCCTGGCCAATTTCCAACTGACTGATTCGAACCAGTCAACCAATTAAATAAGGTTGTTTTCCCGCTATTAGGATTTCCAGCCAAAGCAATCATCTTCATTGGCTTACCTCCTGTACCATTATATAATCAGCTTCTTGTTTGCGTACACTTAACTTATAACCACGAACCAGCAATTCAATCGGATCACCTAATGGTGCAACCTGGTGAACTTTGACTACAGTATTTTTAGTTAGGCCCATGTCCATTAATCGTCGTTTGACTGGTCGATCACCAATAATTTTGCCAACGATTGCCGACTTTCCAACAGTCAATCTCGACAATGGTTGAGTTTTTGCTGTTGCCAATTCATTGACACCTTTTACTAAAATATTAGTCGCTAAAGTGTGACTGATAGCCAAACGCTGCCCTCTTAAAAAAATTACTAAACCGCTATTATTTTGGGATGGTGAAACAACTGTTAAATTTGTGTTTAAAACCATCCCAAGTTCTGCTAATCTACGGATAAAACGTGGGTCACCAACAATATCAACCACGATAAAACGACCTTTAGATTTGATTTCTGCTAAAGATTCCATTACTCCACTTCCAGTCATAAATGAGAATCATTTTCATTTACTTTAAAATTAGCATAATTTGTTTTAAACTTCAATCATTTTTTGAGCTGTTTTGAATCGTATTCAAAAAAATCGTAATTTTTGTTCTTATTCCTACTAAGAAGAAAAATTACGACTTAATTAATTACTTATTTTAATTTAAGAAATTCAAACTCAGTTATTGCTTAATTCAACAATTTTTCCTGAATTTGTATACACAATCCATTCAGCAACATTAGTCACATAATCACCGATTCGTTCGATGTGTGCGGCGACTACAATATACTCCGTCCCAAAAGTAACAAAATCTGGATCTGTTTGCATGCAACTCATGGCTTCTTTGCGAATCAAGCGTAAGTAATCATCCGTTTTTGAATCAGCTTGTGCAATTTGACGAGCAGCTTTTTCATCATTGTCGACATAAGCTTGGATTACCTGCTGCAACATTTCATAAGCATGCTGACTCATTTTAAAAATTGCGTCTTCAATCAATGGATTTTTTTGGTCAACTGGAATGCGTAAAGTTGCTCGGGCAAAACTAGCAGCGTGGTCACCAATTCTTTCAAGATCTGAGCTGGCTTTTAAAATAGTAATTAAAATTCTTAAATCACTTGAAACTGGTTGCTGCAAAGCAATTACCTGGGCAGCTTTTTTTTCAAGATACATCTCTTGCTGATTAATTTGCAAATCGTGATCAACCACTTGTTTAGCTAACTGCTGATCTTCTTGTTTAAAGGCTTGCGCAGCTTGTTGAATAGCCGTCGCTACTTCACGACCCATCGATGCAAAATCTTGGTGCAGACTCGCTAATTGATTCTCTAAAATTTTTGCCATTTTTATTCCCCCTTAACCAAATCGGCCACTAATATAGTCATCTGTTTCTTGTTGATGCGGCCGCATAAAAATATCTTTTGTTTTGCCAGTTTCAATCAATTCTCCATTCAAGAAAAATGAGGTTCGATCTGAAATTCTTGAAGCTTGTTGTAAATTATGGGTCACAATAATAATTGTATAGTCATCTCTAATTGTTAGTAACATATCTTCAATTAAACCACTTGAAACTGGATCTAGCGCGCTGGTTGGTTCATCTAATAAAATAACGTCCGGTTTAACAGCTAGTACCCGAGCTATACAGACTCGCTGCTGCTGCCCACCAGAAAGAGAAAGAGCACTTTTATGCAAATCATCTTTAATTTCATCCCAAACAGCCGCTTGTTTCAGACTTTGTTCAACACGCTCATCTAAAATCTGTTTATCCTTAATGCCGGCAATTCGCAAACCATAGGTTACATTGTCATAAATTGAAAAAGGAAAAGGATTAGGTTGTTGAAAAACCATCCCAACTTTTTTACGTAGCTCAACAGTATCCATCTTAGGACTGTATATATTTTTGCCATTAATTTGGATACTACCAGTCATAGTCACTCCCGGAATTAAATCATTCATTCGATTTAATGTCCGTAGATAAGTTGATTTTCCGCAACCCGATGGACCAATTAAAGCATTAATACCTTTTGCTGGAAAAGATAGATTGATTCCTTTCAACGCTTCTTTTTCACCATAGTACAAATGGACATCTTTTGTCTCAATAAATTCTGCCATCAATTGCTCCTCCTAACCAAAATTACCTGAAATATAATCGTTTGTTGCCGCAATTTTCGGCGTTGTAAATAAGTGTTTAGTTTTATCATACTCGATAATATGTCCTAAGTGAAAGAAAGCTGTGTAGTCACTAATTCTGGATGCTTGCTGCATATTGTGAGTTACAATGATTATTGTATACTTCTTTTTTAGTTCAATTAAAGTTTCTTCGATCTTACTGGTTGAAATTGGATCTAGTGCGCTCGCAGGCTCATCTAATAATAAAATATCGGGTTTCATAGCAATCGTTCGTGCAATACATAGTCGCTGTTGCTGTCCACCTGATAAGGCCAAGGCACTTTTATCCAAATCATCTTTGACTTCATCCCACAAGGCTGCATCTTTTAAACTTGACTCAACAATTTGATTTAATCGCTGTTTATCTTTGATTCCATTTTGTTTTAAAGCGAAAGTAATATTAGAACGGATTGACTTTGAAAATGGATTGGGCCGTTGAAAAACCATCCCAATATGTTTACGCATTTCATAAACATTGATTTTAGGGCTGTTAACATCCAAACCACGGTAAATAATTTTACCCTTGACTTGCGCAATATCATCGTTCATTCGGTTTAATGAACGAAGATAAGTTGATTTTCCAGAACCAGAGGCTCCAATTAAAGACGTAATTCGATACCTTTCAAATTGCAAATTACCATTAAAAATTGCCTGCTTTTTCCCATAATAAACACCTAATTCTTGCGTTTCAATCGCAATCTCGTGTTCTTGTGGCGAAAACTTTAAAATACTATTTTCGTTTAAATTATACTTTCCAACATCCATTAACTAGAGTCCTCCTATCTGGTTTTGGTCGCTGTTAATTTATGATACAATGCATTCCCTAATAACCTTGCTAATAAATTAAAGAACAAAACAGCGATAATCAAGACTGCCGAAGAACCTGCTGATACTGCATTAGCATCCGGCATAACGCCTTCAGAATTAATTTTCCAAATATGAACTGCTAATGTTTCAGCTGGTCGCATTAAATTCAGCGGGCTTGCCTGATTCAAAGGATTCCATTGTGTAAAATCAATATTAGTAGCACTTTGGCCTGCCGTGAAGATCAAAGCAGCAGCTTCACCAAAGACCCTTCCAGCTCCTAAGACAACGCCAGTAATAATTCCTGGTAAAGCCTCTGGCAAGATAATTCTGGTTACTGTGCGCCACTTAGATAAACCTAATGCCATACCAGCTTCTCGTTGCAAATCAGAAACAGCTGTTAATGATTCTTCAATATTTCTTGTTAAAAGCGGCAAGTTAAAGAATGTTAACGCAATGGCCCCAGCAATAATTGAAAAGCCCATTTTCATTTGAACTACAAACAATAAAAAACCAAATAAACCAACAACCACTGATGGTAGCGAACTTAGAACTTCAATTGACATCCTAACCGTTGCCGTCAGAAAATTCTTCGGTGCATATTCTGCTAAGAAAATCCCAGCTCCTAAAGAAATCGGGAATGAAATTATTAAAGTCAAAAATAACAAGTAAAATGAATTAAAAAGTTGTACCCCAATTCCACCACCGCTAGTAAAAGATTGTGAAGGAGCAGTTAAAAAATGCCAAGAAATATGTGGCACTCCGGCAATTAATATATCGCCTAAAAGGAACATTAAGATCAAGACAACTAATAAAGCAATAACTCTAATCGTTGTCAACGCTATCTTATTTTGGATTTTTGTTTTCATACTACATCCTTCCCTTTCGACCGATTAAGCGGACTAAAATATTGAATAGTAGTGACATCAATAATAAGACCAGAGCTAGTGACCATAAAGCATTATTACCAACTGTTCCCATTACAGTGTTGCCTATTCCCATCGTTAAAATACTGGTCAAGGTTGATGCCGATGACAGCAGGTCTTTAGGCATAACAGCTGCATTTCCTATTACCATCTGCACTGCCAACGCTTCACCAAATGCTCGCGCCATCCCGAAAATAATTGCAGTTAAAATTCCCGAGGTAGCTGAACGCAAAATAACTTTGTAAATTGTTTGCCACTTTGTTGCTCCTAAAGCTAAAGATGCCTCTTTATAAAATCGCGGCACCGAGCGTAAACTATCAACCGTCATTGAAGTAATTGTTGGTAAAACCATCACAAATAACACGAATGAACCAGATAAAATTCCATAACCTGAACCACCAAAATGATTTCGTACGAAGGGAACTATTACCGATAAGCCAATAAAGCCATAAACAACTGATGGAATTCCCACGAGTAATTCAACGACACTTTGCAGTAAACGTTCGCCGCGTTTAGAAGCTAATTCAGTCATATAAAGAGCTGTGCCGATTGCAAATGGTGTCGCGAATAAAGCTGCTAAAATCGTAACACCAAACGACCCCACAATCATTGGCAACGCACCGATTTCCGGTTGTCCTTTAGCATCAGTTGCAATCGGATTCCAAGTTTTACCAGTTAAAAATGTCCAAAGATTGCCATGATTTACCGTAAATGTTGCGATCCCTTTTGAGGCTACAAAGAAAAAAATTGATAGTACTACCAAAACAATTAATAAAATACAACTATATGATAGGATCTTGCCTATTAAATCCTGCCTAGTCTCCTTTGAATTATTCTGGATTTTGTTTTTTATTGGGTCCATAAATTTCACCTTTCTACTAAAAGTCGGGAGTAGCCAAAACAACATTCACCGCTGTTTTGTCTGCTCCCTTAAGCATTAATTCACTAATTTCCAAATCAGTAAACAAGTTATCCCGATAATCATCAGCCCACCGATAACTTCCATTAATTGTGACCAAACTAATTCAAAATGAATATATGCTATTAATGCAACGGCCGTTAAAATAAACAGCCCACTCTGTAAAATAATCAGTGCGATTGCCATTCAGCTCACCGATTTCTTATTTCGATGTCACTTTACCTGATGCATCCTTTTGAACTTGCATATTACCAATCGAAATGTAGCCTAAATCTTTAACTAAGCTCTTTTGAACTTTGCTTGAGGTCATATAGTTTAAAAAGCTCTTAGTAACTTTGTTCGGCTGTCCCTTAGTATACATATGTTCATAAGACCAAATTTTCCATTTATTATTAGTTACATTGGCATCTGTCGGTTTGACACCACCAATTGAAAGTGCTTGAACATTTGATTTAATATATGAAAAAGCTAAATAGCTAACTGCACCTGGAGTTTGGGCAACCATCTTCTGCACCGTACCATTTGAATCTTGTTCTTGCGATTTTTTAGCTGTTTGACCATTCATAACCGCACCTTCAAATGTTGCTCGAGTACCGCTACCTTCTGGCCGATTAATTAAAACAATACTCTGGTCTTTACCACCAACTTGTTTCCAGTTAGTAATCTTGCCAGTGAAAATTTCACGTAATTGTGTCATGGTGACATTTTTAACGCCTGCTTGTTTATTAACAACCGGTGCCATCCCCACAACTGCAACTTTATGATCTACTAATTGTTTAGACTTGATACCACTTTGCTGTTCAGCAAAAATATCAGAATTGCCAACTGTGACAGCCCCAGACTGAACTTGACTAAGACCGGTCCCAGATCCCCCACCTTGAACAGTAATATTTACTTTGGAATTATCAGCTTGATAGTTTTCCGCAGCCTTTTCAACTAACGGCTGTAAGGCAGTTGAACCGACAATCGTAATTTTACCGGACACTGCTGTACTAGATGTTGCTTTCGATGACGAATTTGAACTTGAACTTGATTTGCCGCATCCAACTAAAAGTGCTGATGTTGCAAGAATAATCGTGGCCATTTTGGTGAGATTTTTCATAAGTTTCTTCTTCCTTTCCTTGTTACATGTTAATTTTATTATTTGAATGTAAAGAACAAATACTCGTTTTTGTAACGTTTATGTAAATAATAAAAAAGGCTGCAGCAAAATGCTTTTTGCCCAGCCTACTCATAATTTTATAAATAATTTATTTTAAACTTCATTACTAAATTGTTCTCGTTAAAATCTATAACCACATTTTTTTATTTGATTGATCCGTTTAAGCAATATGGTTTTCCTGTAAAATTTGTTCCGCAACTTTTTCCATTTCGGGTGTTCGCTGCCACCGTTCAAAGTGATCAAGATTTTCTGTTGGCATCGAAAAATTTTCATTAATAAATTTTTCATAAATTAAAACACTAGTTGAACGAGGAATATTCAATTGCAAAATTCTTACGCTCTTAATGTATCCACGTTGAGCCGCTAATTCGGCCCGTCCATTTTGAACCATATTAGAGATTTCAAAGTAACTAGTACCGTCGTTTAAAATAATTTCTTCAATTAATGTTAATTCTTCATGATTTTTCATTGTCTTATCTCCTCTGCAATCTCTTCTCTGATAAATTATAAGAAAACTCCCCAGGAACGTCAATCTTTTAAACAAAGCAAAACCACCGCTGATTAGGCGGTGGTCGGCATAAGAGAGAAAGAGAATTGATTAGAAGGTAAATAAATTATTACCTTATAACTGCATCATAACCTTTTTTGGAAACGCTGTCAATAAAAGTTTGCAAAATTACTGATTTTTTTTTTAATTTAAGCTAAGATAACGTTAAAGAATCTTAGTTGGGAGTGCTGATTTTGATTAATAGTAAACAGTTGAAAATAAGCTTTTGGTTAGCTATCATTATAGTTCTTGTCAAAATAATAAAAGTCCTTTATTTTAAAACTGCTTGGGCAACTTCACTTTTTCAAAGCAGTTTTCTAATGTTACAAACGGGTAACTGGCTGCTTTTATTAGTTCTCTTGTTGTGGTATTTAATATTTTTAACACTAATTTTTTATTTAATTTTCAGAATTATCAATTTTCTCATTCGAAAAATTCGAATTGCTTGGCTACATGACTAAAGATTTTCAAACATTATCTTTTTTCCCTATCCATCCAAGATAATTTCCAGAAAATTTGATCAAATTGGTAAAATATCTTTTTCTTTGGTTGATTGCCAACTGCGCCCTAAAAAAAGAGGAAGCTAATAAAAAATTAGCTTCCTCTTTGGCATTCTGTGACTCACACCTGTAAATTAACTGATTACTTGCCTACTTGCTCCTTAACGACTTCTGCAATTTCTGTTACATATTCATGAACCTGTTCTTTAGTTTGAGCTTCTGCCATTACCCGCAACAAACTCTCCGTTCCACTTGGGCGAACGAGGACCCGTCCCTCAGAACCCATCTTGTCTTCAACTTTTTCAATTGCTGCTTTAATTACTACGTTTTCAGCTGCTGCTTTTTTATCAGTTACAGGAATGTTTACCAATTCTTGCGGATAGCTAGTAACCTCAGCTGCTAATTCAGACAACTTTTTCCCAGTTTTCTTAACAACGTTCATTAACTGAATTGCCGTCAGCATACCATCACCAGTAGTGTTAAAGTCCAAGAAAACAACATGGCCCGACTGTTCTCCACCTAGGTTGTACCCATTCTTTAACATTTCTTCAACAACATACCGATCGCCGACTTTAGTTTTAACTGATTTCAGATTTTTCGCAGCCATGGCTTTATAAAGTCCTAAGTTACTCATCACAGTCGTAACTATTGTATCCTTTTTTAATCGGCCACGTTCGCTTAAATACTTACCACAAATATACATAATTTTATCGCCATCAATGATGTTCCCTAATTCATCAACTGCAATACAGCGATCTCCATCACCATCAAAAGCTACTCCCATTTGCAATTTTTGTTCAACTACAAATTTGGCTAAGTTTTCAGGATGAGTTGAACCAACCTGTTTATTAATATTAAGTCCATCGGGTTTAGTAGCAATTGTATCAAAATCAGCACCTAAATCAGCAAATAAACGCGATACAATTCCACTGGTTGCTCCATTTGCTCCATCAATTCCAACATGAAGACCACTTAAATCATCGGGAATTGTTTGTTCTAGGAATTGTGTATACTTCAAAATCCCCTCATGATAATCATTGACAGTGCCTAGTCCCTCAGCTGAAGGACGGGGTAATTGGTCAGCAGTTGATTCGAGAAGAACTTCAATCTCAGCTTCTTTTTCATCAGACAGCTTGTAGCCATCTCCACCAAAAAATTTAATTCCATTATCTTGAACTGGATTATGTGAGGCTGAAATCATTACACCAGCATCTGCAGCCTGTGCTCGAACTAAATAAGCGACTCCTGGGGTTGTAATTACACCTAATGAAAAGACTTCAATACCCACTGATAACAAACCAGCAATTAAAGCTTGCTCAAGCATTTGACCTGAAATCCGCGTATCACGAGCAACTAAAACCTTCGGCGATTTAGTTTCATCTTTGGCGTGTTTAGTTAAAACATAACCGCCACAACGACCTAAACGAAAAGCTAATTCTGGAGTCAAACCTTGATTAGCTACTCCGCGAACTCCATCTGTACCAAAATATTTCATTTTTTTATTTCCTCATTTCTATCTATTAATTCTTTAATTAATCTTCTTTACTACTTGTTTCTGATGTCACTGATCGGTCACTACTGCTATTCGAATTACTTGTTGATGTACTCGTTGTTAAGGAGCTTGAAGTATCAGAGCCAGCTGTTGCTGAATCGCTTTGAGTCTCTGTCGAAGAGGACGAATCAGCATTTGAAGTTGCTTTTCCATTAGAGACCGAACTTGGTGTAATTGTGACGGTAACTTGATTAGGATTAACACTTGAAACACCATTAGTTGGCGCCGTAACTTTAATTGTTTTAGTCGTTTCACTCGATATTCCAGTCACAGGTACCGAGACAGTTAACTGTGATAGTTTATCGAGCGCTTTTTTAGTTCCTTCGAGCGTAACTTCCTTGGTTTTACTGCTAAAGTTATAGTTTTGTTCACTTGAACCACCGCTTGCTACAAAATTCAGAGGAACTTTTTTAGTTGAGGTGGAACTATAAATCGGCAACCTCACCCTTACAGTTTCTGGACTAATTACCACGTTTAGAATTTTACCGCTATTATCAACAGCTTGCAACATGACTTGACGAACTAAAGTTTCATCAGTGCCTTGCGGAATGGCTAGTGAGGCCTCTACTCGATCGATTTTATTAATATCACTTTTAGCACCCGTAACGGAAACTATTTGTGGGCTAGTCGAGCTATCACCTACTTGATAGCCATTAGCTAATTGATTAGTATTATAAACAACTTGAACCGGGAAACTCGCTGTTTTTCTTAGACTGATTTTAACTTTGACAGTGGCTGGTGAAATTTTGTAGCTTAAATTACGACTTAGCCCAGCTTCTTGCAATTTTACCCGATGTGTCCCTGGTTTTAATTTGCTCAAGTCTGCATATACACTAAAATTACGCGTATTAGTAGTTGCCGTAACCATTGAACTTGCTCCACTGATTTTTATGTTGACCTTTTCTGGATATCCGGTAACAAAATATTTATCACTATTGATGTTTAGACTTAAAGGCATTTTCAATGTCGTTGAACGCTCAGACAGCATGGAATCACTATTGTTATTTGACGAGCTGCTGTTAAGTCCTAACGAATTAACATAACTAAATAATAAAACTGCAAAAACCAAAGACAACAAGCGATAAAACCATTTATTATCAAAAAAATGATTTAATTTCATTGATGCTTGCCCCCCTTAAAAATTTCTGCAAAAAAATTGGCAATTGGCGAATTGTGTGTTTCTTCAGGAGTGCTAATTAATTCTTTCTTCAGCAATTTCAGATAATCTTCTTGCGTCAAATCGCGAATTAACTCATTATTTTTGGTAATGGTTACTCCTCCAGTTTCTTCCGAAACAACAATTGTCAATGCATCAGTAACTTCGCTAATTCCTACTGCGGCTCGATGCCTTGTACCTAACTCTTTAGGGATTAAATTGCTCTCTGACAATGGTAGGTAGGCGGCGGCAACGGCAATTTTATTATTACGAACGATAACTGCTCCATCATGCAGTGGTGTATTAGGAATAAAGATATTAATTAACAATGCCCCTGTTATCTCAGCATCTAACTTGATACCCGTTTCAATATAGTCTTCCAAGCCAGTTTTCATTTGAATCGTAATTAACGCTCCAATTCGTCGCTTAGACATGTATTGCACTGCCTGATCTAAAGCATTAATCATTTTCAATTGTTTTTCATTTTGTTGCTTATTATGCAAGAAAATGGAACCACGGCCTAAATGTTCTAACCCACGACGAATTTCAGGCTGG
Organism: Liquorilactobacillus nagelii DSM 13675; assembly: GCF_019444005.1. Lineage (NCBI taxonomy): Bacteria > Bacillati > Bacillota > Bacilli > Lactobacillales > Lactobacillaceae > Liquorilactobacillus > Liquorilactobacillus nagelii. The sequence goes on along the minus strand of NZ_CP049304.1, from coordinate 288,702 downwards.
AAAATTACAATAATTGCAATTAGCCCCCAATTGATCACCTGATCAGTAATCCATGAAACTGTTTTTAGACCTAAATACAAACTAACTACTTTGATTATAACTATTACAACAACACCTTTAAAAAGTTGAACCGCTTTAGTGCCCCGTAGCAGCATCATCAATTTGTAAATCACAAACCAAACTGCTAAAATGTCAATTAAATTAATTGCATTTTGCCAAATAAATAAATTCTCAAAGTCAATGGTCAATTGGCTACCCCCTTATAACAAACAGATTAATTATATCACGGTGTAAGTTTTTTCACTTGAATTACTAATAATTAATTTTTCTTGAAATCTTATAAAAAGCAGTCAACAACACCCACATCTCATTGTAAATTTGGTAAAATTGATTAAATACGTAAAAATTCAGGTGAACTTTATGGCTGCAAAAAATCGCTGGTTCGTTCGTCTCGCTTTTTGGCTATTCATGTTATATATCTATTTAACAGTTTATTCTCGGGGCGGCACTTATAGTTTTTTATTACTAAACACTTTTTTAGGTTACTTGCCAATCGAGCTTTCATTCCATTTGAAATATCAACAAAACAAATTCGTCTTTGGGCTTATATTTATACTCTGGTTACTTTTTTATCCTAATGCCCCTTACGTTTTAACTGACTTGTTTCATCTGGCAAAGCTCGATCCATACAATAGTGCCACGGGATTAATGGAATTTAATCTTCACTTATGGTTGAACTTTTCTAACTTAGTTGCGAGTGCACTTGCTTGTTCACTAGTTGGCATCTGGAGTGTCGAATATGTTACTGATCAATTGTTAATTAAACTACAACGCTTTTCACGCAAATGGCAATTTTTAACAATTAGCATCTTACTACTTCTGTCTTCTGTAGGAATATATATTGGTCGTTTCTTGCGCTTACATACAGCCTACCTTTTTCTCGATCCAAATTGGGTGCTACAGCAATTAGTTGATATGTGGAGCCCACGAATGTTAATATTTGTTGGTTTTATGTTCATCATTCAATTAATTATGTGGATTGTAATTTTCATTTCTCGTCTTTCACTGCAAAACACTGAAAAAATGCTAACCTCAGTTAAACCGAACTAACTCGTAGTAATAAATTTTCTTCGTGATTAATGTATTGTCGTAAAGCAACTGCAGCACGACGGTCCAAATATCCTTGCTCAATTAAATATTGCAATGATATGCGTTGAACACTTATTGAACGCAAATGTAAATTCCGCAATTGTTGCTGATAAACAGCTGGATCCAATTGGTTTCCCTGCTGTTTTTTTTGTTTTTCGATCAACGACCGATAACGAATAATCAAATGATAAATAGCCTCTCGATTAAATGCCTGTTCATTAACATCTGGTTTACGTAAATACTCAGATAATGTTTTGATAGCAGCCTTAGCTAGCGCCCGCTCAGCTAATCGAACTTCCACCATATATTTTTCATCCTGAGGTGTTCCCCAACGAATCAAAAAATGACGATAAATTTTTCGACCGCTTAGTCGTAAATTAAGTGCTAAGCCAAATTGTGGTAAAGTGGTCCCGCGATTAATTCCTTTAAGTTGTTTAGCCAAGGCCTTTTTATAACGCAAATAAACTTTTTCTCTAATTTGATTTGTCTGATACAAACGTTGCAGTTCGCGCAACTCTCCTTTGATGGCGACTCGATTAAGATCAAGTTCGTCTTGGACAATTCCTGAATCTCCAACAGCTTGTTCTTCTACAATTTCTAACCGTTTAATCAAGTATTGGTATTCCAATATCAGTTGATAGACTGCTAGTTGATTATGCTGCCGACGTTGCTCTTCTAAAGAACGGACTGCATTTTTCAGTAAATATAATTTTGCTTGGTTCAAAGTTAAAAGATTTTCCACTACTGTTTCATTTTTATCGGTCTTGTCTGTTGAATCGTCATCCTCTTCTTCGATTAATAATGATTTATTAGCATCTAAGTCAGCATTCGCTCCACGCGTTTGAATTGCTAAAGATTTTCCCGCAAATAATGGTAAAGCAATTATTGCCATGACCATGCTTAAAATAATTACACCTGCCGCTATAAACAACACTAAGGAACGTTCAGGAAAGGCTGACCCATCAGCAATTTGAACTGGAATAGTCAATGCTCCAGCCATGGTAATTGCTCCACGAACCCCAGAAAGTCCGGAAATAAGCGCAATTCGGAGTCTAAATCTCCAGGACTCATGCTGTTGATCAAATAACTGATAAATAAACGTCCAAGCAACTCGAATCAGCAATAAAATTAACCAGACACCCCCAACCAACCAAAAAGCCCGTAAGGTATCGACCTGATCACTTTGAATAGCTCCTTGCATGGCAACTGGCAATTCGACACCTAAAATTGTAAACATAGTTCCATTCAATAAATAAACAATAATGTCCCAAGTTCTTTCAGTAACTAAATTAATTTCTGGTTGGACACTGACAAAATTGTTTCTTTGACTAGCAAAGAAAACACCAGCTACCACAACTGCTATGACTCCAGAAGCATGTAAATACTTTTCAGTAATTAAATAAATAATAAAGGGAACCGCTACTTGCAAAACAGTATTAAAAACAACATCATTAAAGCCCTTGACCACCAACCACTCAATTGCTAAAATAACTATTCCAATTAATATAAGACCTGCAATCGAACCCATAATAGCAACATAAAAGAAATCACCAACCGCATGAGTTAATGAGAAGTATCCAGTTACAGCTACTGCCAATGCATATTTAAATCCAATTAGACCGCTAGCGTCATTAATCAAGCTTTCACCACTAACCAAATGCAAAATATTATCTGGTAATTTCACCTGTTTAGAAATTGAATGTACTGCCACTGGATCAGTTGGAGCTAAAACCGCAGCTAAGGCAATTCCAACTGGCAATGGCAATTTAGGAATTAATAACGTAATTAGAAATCCGCCAATCAACATTGTCAAAAATACCAATAAAATTGCATTATTAAATATCGCACCTTTTAACTTCCATAATTCTTTTCGCGGAAAACGTCGACCATCATTATATAGCAAAGGCGCAATAAACAGCAGTAAGAACCAACTCGCATCCAAATCAATTTTTAAATTAAAAATAAGAGTTGCCAGTGTTCCTAAAAAAATCTGAACTAAGCTAACTGGTAACCACTGAAAATAATGGTTAACTAAATTGGAAAACAATACAATCAAAATTAAGCCTAAAACCGTCTCGACAATTGCCATCTTTTCACCCCTTAACTCTATTATGACAAAAAAATTGCTTAAAAAAAAGCAGTCCGCCTATTTTAATTAGGCAGATTACTTTTTAAGCATCTCGACCAATGATTCGAACTTCTGTTTCTAGCTTAACCTGAAATTTTTTCAAAATAGTTTGTTGAACATGTTGAATAACTGTCAGGTAATCGCCTGCTGTTGCTTGACCCAAATTAACAATAAACCCTGCATGTTTAAGTGAGATTTGAGCATCCCCGACTCGAAAGCCTTGCAAACCTGCATCTTGAATTAGTTTCCCAGTATAGTGTCCTTGCGGGCGCTTAAATACGCTGCCACAAGAAGGATATTCCAAGGGCTGTTTAGCTGCTCGACGAAAGTTTAGATCATTCATTTTTTCATGAATTAATTGTTGATTGCCACTCTCCAAATTAAAAGTTGCCTCGAGTACTAAATCACCTTCAGTTTGAATTCTACTATGTCGATAGTTGAAATTTAAATCCTGCTTAGTATATTTTTTTAATTGTCCCTGCCTATCAATGACAGTTACTGATTCAACTACTTGACTGATTTCCCCACCATAGGCACCAGCGTTCATAAAGATTGCACCACCAACACTTCCAGGAATTCCAGCTGCAAATTCAAGTCCTGTTAACCCTCTTTGATAGGCCATCTCTGTTACATCAATCAATGACGCTCCAGCTTCAGCCGTTATTTTATTTGTCTGACAATTAATTTGTTTCATGTTACGCAAAATAATCACCAAACCCTCAATCCCGCCATCCTTAACAATCAAATTGCTAGCATTTCCTAAGATTGTTATTGGAAGTTGCAATTTGTTCGCCTGCTCAACTAATTCTATCGCTTGTTGGCTATTAGCAGGAAAAGCTAATAAATCTGCCGGCCCGCCAGTACGAGTATTGCTATATTTTGATAGTGGTTCACCTTGCAATAGTAATATTTGTGGTAATTTTTCCATTAATTGTAAAACTTTTTTGTTCATTTTTATTCCTCACTCAAATCAAGATTCAAAACTAATTTTAGCATTTTTTTAAGTTAGCAACGCTAGTTTTTTTAAAACTTACTGCTAAAATCAATTTTAGATGATTTAGGAAGGGTGTTAAAGTCAAATGAAATTTATTTCATGGAATGTTAATGGTTTACGTGCCATCTTAAAAAAGGATTTTTCTACAACTTTCAATCAATTAGACGCTGATTTTTTCTGCCTACAAGAAATAAAATTGCAGCAAGACCAAATCGACCTAAACTTTCCTGGATATACCGCCTATTGGAATTATGCTGAACGAAAAGGCTATTCTGGAACAGCAATCTTTGCAAAACTCCCAGCTTCCTCAGTAAGATATGGCATAGGTATTGACGAATTCGATCACGAAGGACGGGTCATCACACTCGAATACCCCAATTTTTTCTTAGTTACTTGTTATACACCTAACTCCCAACAAAAATTAAAACGTTTAAATTTTCGAATGAGCTGGGAAAAGGCTTTTCGTAAATTTTTACAAGATTTGGATCAGATAAAACCAGTCATTTTGTGTGGAGATTTAAATGTTGCGCATCAAGAAATTGATCTAAAAAACTGGAAAACTAATCGCCATAATGCCGGCTTTAGTGATGAAGAACGTTCCGCTATGACAAATCTATTAGGAAATGGTTTCATTGACACTTTTCGTGAATTACATCCAGAAACAACTGGTGTCTACTCTTGGTGGAGCTATCGTTTTCATGCGCGTGAAAATAATGCTGGATGGCGAATCGATTATTTTATCACTTCAAAACGATTGAAACCCCAAATTAAAACTGCTGAAATTTTAACTGACATCTTAGGATCCGACCATTGCCCAGTTGAATTAATTTTACTAGATGAAAAGGAGAAAAAATGAATTTCACTGCTATTGATTTTGAAACAGCTAATGGTCATCGCGATAGCGCCTGTTCCTTAGCAATTACTGTTGTAAAAAATAATCAAATTGTCGATCAATTATACTCGTTATTAAATCCACAAACTTACTTCGATCGCAGAAATGTCAGCATTCATGGAATCCATGAAAGTGATGTCCAAGATGCACCAACAATTGCCGATTTATGGCCACATATTTCCAATTTGTTTCAACCTGATAAATTAATTGTTGCCCATAATGCTCGTTTTGATTGCAGTGTTTTACAGAATTCGCTTAGCGCCTTCAGTCTTTCGCCAGAATCTTTTGCAGTTTTAGACACTTTACAATCAAGCCGTCGTTTATTAAAAGGCTTTGAAAATTATCGCTTAAATACAGTTTGCAAAAATCTCAATATTCAATTACTCCATCATCATAATGCTTTAGCTGACAGTATTGCCTGTGCCAAGATTGCACTTTGGCAAGAAAACAGGTTTGGTCAAGATGCACTTTTACCATTTATAAAACAGTCAAATTAATAAATGATTTCGAAAAAAAACAAACTCATGAATTGGGATGTTAGTCCTCTTCATAGGTTTGTCTTTTATTCTAAAATCTTGCCTAATTAATTATTTTGGTGGATTATTTAGATGTGCAAGTTGACCCTGAAATTCTCCACGATACTTTGAAATATCACTTGTGTTAGAAACTTCAGCAACAGTATAGTCTGCAAACTCACCGTGTTCAGACTGATCTAAGCCAGTCAATTCTTCTTTTTCATTAACACGAATTTTTATAAATGGTTTCAAGACGAAAACAATTAAGCAAACCATCACTGTTACAAATACAATTGTAAATAAAGTTCCAACTAGTTGTAATCCTAGTTGACTAAAACCCCCACCATAAAATAAGCCGTTATGGGCAATTCCGCTATTAGCAGCTTTGCTGGCAAATGCCCCAGTTAAAATTGAACCCACAATTCCGGAAATACCATGACATCCAAACGCATCCAACGGGTCGTCATATTTCAAAATTGGTTTTATTTTAGTAATAAACCAATAGCTAACGATTGTACTAATAGCTCCAATCCAAAATGCTCCTCCAGCAGTTACAAAACCACAAGCAGGGGTTATTCCAACTAAACCACACAATGTTCCTGTACATGTTCCTTGTAACGTTGGCTTACCAACAACAATCATGTCAATAATCATCCAAGTTACCAAAGATGCTCCTGTTGCTACTGTAGTCGTTAGAAAAGCTTGAACTGCAATTTCGTTCATTCCAAGTGCTGAACCAGCATTGAAACCATACCACCCAATCCACAGAATTGTAGTTCCCAAAAGTACCCATGGTAAATTGTACGGTTGTGTTTTTTCTTTTCCAAAACCGAGTCTCCGTCCAAGAAAAATCGACAAAACTAATGCTGTTACACCGGCGTTAATATGCACCACAGTTCCACCCGCAAAGTCGAGCACCCCAAATTTTGCTAAAAATCCACTTGTGCTCCAAACTATATGAACCATTGGGTAGTAAATTAAAAGCGACCATAAGATAATAAAAGCCAAAAGAAAATTAAACCGCATCCGTCCGACAACCGCACCAACAAACAGCGCAGGAGTAATAATTGCAAACATCATTTCAAAAATCAAATAAGCTCCCGTGTTGATTCCTAGATCTTTATTAACAATTGCTGTTAAATCAACTCCACTTAAGAAAAAATGATGAACTTTGCCAACCACTCCACCTAAGTCACTATTAAAAGATAGTTCATACCCAACAGCTACGTAAAGCAATACTGCTATTCCACAAATGAAAAATACAGACAACATTGTATTAACAACATTTTTTCGTGAAACCAAGCCTCCATAAAAAAAAGCTAATCCAGGCGTCATGAAGAATACCAGAACACTTGAAACTATTAGAAACGTCGTATTTGCTGCACTCATAAAAATCCCCCTTGCTTTCAATGTCACAAATTATAACATTATAAGTTTATGAGTGTCCATTAAATTCTTAATATATGAAATTTAATTAGTAAATAAAGAATTAATGCCCTTTCATGTTATTATAACTAACACGAAAGGAAGAATTCTTAATAAAAACAGATCAGGTTATTATTTCTTAACACAAACACCAAACACTAACAATCAAAGCTATCCTTCTAGTTACTGATGAGTTTAAAAATGAAAAAATTTCTGTTGTTATTTTATTACCTTGAAATACCAAATTAAATACGCCTTTTTATCAGGAAAAATTAGCCAAGAAGGCACTTAAGCAACATAAAACAGTACTAAATAAAAACACGTTTATTTCATTGATGAACACAAGAGTACCAACAATCACAAAATAAAATATCTATTTAAAAATTGGGAACAACGTGAAACATAAAGTTAATACCATTTTTATGTGAGTCTATATCTATCCTTCCCGAACTTGTCCAGTATAAAAACAATATTAATGTTTTTATACGTTAAAGGGCAGGGCATTCTATATTACAAGTTAAGTGTCTAAAACCAATCGAAAGAATGATAAACCATGTCTCAATCAAATTCTATCGAAAAATTACTTGAAATAAAAAATTCAAATATTAAATTCTTTAAAGTTGAAAATCATAGAACTACTAAAATGGCGTTGTCGATCATTTTAAAGTTATCCAGCCGCGCCTTTAGTTATCAACCTTTCCCGTTTAACAATACTTAACGTTCAAATGAGTTGGTATCTCGAAAACAACATTATCTTTGTAAGTCTTGTCAAATGACTAGTAGGGTCCCTTACGTCGCCAATTGTTGGAAAACACAAAAATTTTAGAGGTCTTAACAAAACTATTGTAAAATCAAAGCACTTAAACGGATCTGTTACGGATTCAAAAACATGGATCATTTTTATGCCAGAATTCTTTTAATTGTAAAATAAAGAAGCCCCCTATTCAGAGGACTTCATGGCTTCACCAATACGATTTGACGGAGACCCCAAAAAAATAAACGCTGATAAATCAACGTTTATATTCTCCAGATATTAATAAAAATACCGGTGATCGGGGTTATAGATGCCTATAATATAGGTAGAAAGCCGCATCGAGGACAACAACAGGACAACAGATTAAGTCAGCCTAGCTGGCTTATTTTTATGCGTTCTATTTTGCAAACCAACGTACAACTACACGTCTAAAATCTGAAATCACAGTAGAATGCGCGTAAAAAAATAAGCCCCACTCAATTAAGAGTGAGGCTTTAATGTTTCAAAATAGGATTAAACATCTTATACTATATCGGGCATAATTCTATTTTTGAGGGGTCCAAGATACTAAGCTTATTTTTTTTTGAGTGGTTTCATTTAATCTATCCTCAGTTATCTCCACAGAAAGTACTGCTTTTCCAACTGCTGGTATAGTGTAGGTACTTTTTTCTGTTTTAACAATACCATTAAATGCCTTATCTTTATCCGATGTAAATGAAAATTGATGTTTTACAAAATCATATTTAGTGAGAGTCCCTTGTAAAGTCTCCGTTTCTCTGCTTACTTTAACAGCTGATTTACTTAACAAACTCATAAAATTATTTACTTTATTTGATTCAAAAGTAGTATTAATTCTTTCCACTCCCGCACCCGGTAGGGGAATACCTGATTCAATTTTCCCTCCTTTTAAATCTAAAAGATTTTTAGATAAACTTAAAAAATGTTTTAACGTTAACCAACCATAGTCCTTAACTATCTTTTCTACGTCTATTTCCTTTTGGTTAGTCATTTTAAATAGACTCACTATCTTTCTATAAGGTTCTGACTCATTTTCATTTAATAGTGAAGATACTTTATCAGATAGTAATCTAATTCCAAATGAACCTGCAAATGTTCCAACAATATTTAATTCATTATGAATCTTGTATATACGCTTTGCTTTTTTGTCCAAAGTAAGTGCGGTCATTATTCTTTGTAAGTTAACTAGGACTCCAGATAAAAGAGAAGCAGACATCTCATACTGATTTTTATCTGAGGTGAATGAAATATCAATTGCGTACCTATTATCGGGCGTAATTTTATTATCAGTAGAATTACTTTCAATAAGTTGATCTGTCTGATATTCAATATATACATTTTCTTCAGGTAAATAACTTGAATCTATATTGCTAGTAGATTCAATAAAAAAGTTAGAAATTTCATCTTTTTGTTTCTCAATATAAGCAAAAGAAGATTCACCACTCAAAATAAGTGTTCTCAAAGAACATTCGCCAGATTCAACTTTTTTAAGTTCTTGAAAAGATACTGGTAAATACAACCATGTTTCAGTGCTATCTTCATCATAATCTACAAAGTTAGCCAAAAATAATGCTCCTGTTTCATTTAAAAAAGAATAAAGTATAGGTTCATCATAATAATCATAGACATGATAAATTTTAAATTTTTTTATTGGAGAGTTACTTAACTTATTCATTTTTATTTCCTCATTCTTTGATGCAGGTATAATTATTGGTAGTAATCTTCGATTTGTTGTTTATCCAAAAAGTAAAGTGCCTATAGGTATTCTTTGGATTGGATGTTTCCGCTAGAACTCCATCCACAGGACTAATATCCACGGAAAAAATTCCATTGAATTTTTTTCTGAATGCAGGTGAACGTTTTTTCATTGCTTCGAATGCATTTTTAGCTTCGGCCTCAGTCTGATAACACGAGACTCCTGAACTTTTGCAAAGAGTGCTGTAATCACAGCTATCAACCCAACGCTTTCTCTTTATTTCATTAGTCACATATGCTTCCCAATCTTTCATAGTCGAAATGGGTGAACTTTGAGTGAATCTATACAGAGTTCCATTAAAACTATGACTATCTTCAGGAGGGCAACACAGTTGCTTTTTTGAAGGAAAATATTTCTCATTAAAATAATGCACAATATCACTCGATTCATAAAGATCTTGGTTTTATATAATCTTACAAATACTATATATAGTAAAAAAAATACGGTAATTCTATATGTAGACAATTATTAAAGCCATAGGTAACAATCCTTTTTCATACATTATACAAATATAATAATTTAAATCAACCATTTCAAAAAAATAAACCTACCTCAATTAAGAGATAGGCTTTTAATATACAAAAATAGTCTATCACATAATAAATTACGCGATAGACTTGAGATATGTATTAAGGGTTCAACGGAAGCTCGACTACCATGCAGGCAGCTTACGACGGTTAGCTATTCTCATAGCCTTTGCGCGAGTACATTCCGAATTACCACAACCCTATACTTAATATACAATATATAATTTAAATGTCAACAGAACACATCATTTTCAAAAAATGAAAGCTTATTATTTCTATTATTATATGTCATTAAGTATATAATATCACAATAATTTTATTATGTATGGGGCAAAAGCCCCGATTTTTATTTAGCATATCCTAGCATGTAATTAGGGCTTAAATGTCTGTCGGCAACGTAGCACCAGATGCCAGATGCACCCTTGTACACGATATATCTGTACCCTGCATTCCAGTTGTCGATATACCCAACGTACTTGATGCTTTCACCACGATAGTAATATTGATATGTTGCATTATACCCTGCACCATGCCATACCATCAGACTCTGGTTAGGTGTGAAAGTACCGCTTTGCGCGTGTACTCCACTTGGCAAACTAGATGAGCTAGTGCTGGTTGAAGTTGCTTGCCTAGCCGTTTGTAAAATCTCAACATTAGATTTATCAATCCAGCTTAAAATGCCAGCAAGTAAAACTTTACTACCTGAAACTTGCTGAGCTTTATAACTCTTACCTTTTACCCAGCTTGGAATATTTGAATCATTTGACCATTTAGATGCAGAAAAATTAACCTTAACCGTGTACCCGACAGCAATATCACTTTTAGATGTAGCATTAGCTGTCTGGCCTTGCTTGATTGCAGCCGTGGTAGTTGTAGTCTTAACGGTTGTGGCTCCCACACTATTGGTAGTTGTTCCATTATAGCCGTTTTTAGTAATTCCTAGCAAGTCCACATTTCCGTCCAATCCACCAGCTTTGTATGTGCTGGTAAACTGAAACATATGAATATTTTTATAGCTCGGAAAATAATTATAGTCTGGCGTAGTGCGTACCTGATAGTCTGGATATTCTGCTAACCACAGAGGATAACTGTCTGCAATCGTAGATAAATCTAAATGTGCTTTTAAGAAATTAAGATAACCGTATAAAACTGGAGTATATCCAGCTTGCTTGACTTTAACTAAGGCATACATAACAGCATCAGTGTTAGGCGTACCAGATTCTACATCTAAAGCAACAATCGAATTTTTAGGTGTCTGCACTTTTGGCAAGTAGTAATCTAGCATCTGATCCGCTTGTGCTCGGGTACTGAACTCACTAAAAATGTAAGTATGTGCCCGTTTGCCTTGCGCAATCGTTGACGCTACTTGTGATTGATAAGTTGATTGTGGGTAAAATATACCATCATAGTAGCCACCGATCTGGCAGATGGCAAACTTGTCACTAGCTTGGCCAAATACAGCCGTTGAGCCTTGATACTTTGACAAATCCACGCCTTGATCACGGTCAGCACTTACACTGACTACAAAACAAAAAGCACTGGCAAACGCCAGCACTCCAAGTAAGACTTTCTTTTTCAATCTTAAGCCCCCTTATTTAGACAACTCATCGACAGCTTTTTGTGCATCGGCTAAAGCTTTTTGCTTAGCTTCTAAGTCTGATTTTGCAAGTTCCAATTTCTTGGCTTTAGCATCAGCAAGTGCTTTTGCTTGATTAGCTTCATCAGCTTTTTCTTGCTGCTCCTCAGTTTTCTGCGGATATACAGTTTTCAATGTAGCCTTAGCTTCTGCATAGGCTTTTTCGATAGCATTTTCGATAATGGTTAAATCCACTTTATCAAAACCAAGTGCTGTTAACCCGTTCATTACATATTCAACAGCTTTTGACTTTTTAACAGCTCCATCAATATATTTATCCACGCCTAATTTTTCGGCTGCGACAACAGCATCTTTAGCAAGCGGAGCTACTGCGTCTAAAATTGACATCGCTTGTTTGTTATCCTTTAAAAATTTAGTGATATAAGCAAATACTACCGGCACAGCTGCGGCTGCAACCGCGACAATTAAATCTGAAATATTTTGTACGTTCATTGATAATCCTCCTATTTCATGAAAAAGTTTTCTACGACAAATAAAGCTAATGGCAATAAAATAGCCACCCACATTGTGCGTGACCACCATTGGCTATTCGATTTTAAATCTTTGATGTCCTGCTCGTTTTGCTTGCTAAGCTGATATGTTTCCTCTGTCTTTCGAGCAGTATCATTAACACCTGACGTATTAACTTCGACTTTCGCTAATCGCTGTTGTATATCCATTAGCAGCTCGATTACGTTTACATCGTCTTTCCCTTTATCATCCATACGACCAGCCCCTTATTAAGCACTCTTAACTGCTGTTAAGTTAGCCAATTTAGCTTTAGCAAGTGTCTCAAAATCAGCTTTGGTCATGTCATCGAAAGTCTTGCCTGTTGCTAAATCACTAGAAATAATCTGTAAAGTAGCACTAACCGCATCGCCACTATCTGAACCATTCAAGCCAACTGAAACACTTGATGTGTTACCATCATTATCAAATTGGTATGCTAATCTATTTAGTGAAATTGTCATAATTAATCATTCTCCTTTTTAAAATTGTTTTCCAGTTCGTCCATCAATAAATCGTACAATGTCGCATCTGCATCAGCTAACTCATATGAATAAGCATTAAGCGCGTCATACAGTGCCCGAAACTTATCTGAATATTCCGTGAACTCAATTACCGCATCTTCTTTCGCTAAATCAACTAATTCCTTATTTAAATCAGCCCCTTTCGTTGGGTCTTTCAGCACATAAGCATTATCTTTTGTTACACGTTTGCCTTTATCATCGTGTTCAAAATAAGGATCACGAACTTCCTCGCGGTCCTCGTTGTATTCTTTATTTTTATCTTCCAGTAGCTTAATTAGCTTAGTACGTCCACGGCTTGCTTTCCCTTTAAGTTTTAATTTTCCTAAGAAGTTGCCTACTGGTACCAAGTCTGCGTTCTGTAATTTAATTGTTTTTGTCATTATGCTGCTCCTTTTAATTGTTTGATTTCCGTTTCGAGACTAGTTATTTTACTATTTAGTTCTTGGATAGCCGCAACTGCATATCCTAAAATTGTTCCATCGTCACGTCCGGTTCCGTCAGCACTAATGAAATCATATGGCGTATTATACTGTGGCTTATCATTAACATCATCGATAACCGCTGTTGCATAGGTTTTAGATATTCCATTTTTTAAATCAGATTTGTAATTGTAACTGCATATATCTGTATTTGTTAATGTTGCCAATGCTTTAGCTGGATCTAACTTGTTAAGATTTGTTTTTAAGCTTAACAATGATGATTGCGCAACGGACTGAACGTGAATGGTCGCCATGTCACCACCATAAGTTCTAAACCACCATGCTGTGCCAGTTGGCCCTGAATACCAGGTGTTTGTATCACTACCAGTGTTAATACGAGCATAACCAAGCCAGAGGTCACCATTATTTGGTTTAAGTTTTATTTCACCATGAGTTTGTAGTATTATGCCATTAGCTTGCATAATAATATTCTGCCCACGTCCAACAGTTGAGCGATCATCCCACATGGCTGTCCCAATATAAATATTAGGCTTCTGAGTCAGAGAACTATTATCGGCCATAGTATACGGAGCACCAGCACTAAGCCATGTCTCTGCATAACTACCTATTGCAATTTGACCATTATCTGATAAATTTATAGCTGCCCCCGTGTAATTATCATCGAGTGCACCCGTTAGACCATCGAACATGGAATGACCTGTATCAAGTCTAAGTCCGTTATATCCCTGAATGTGCATTCCTGCTTTTCCTAATGCAAGAATATCGTCATCTAATTTTATTAATCCGTATTTAACGGACTGTCCCTGTTGCCAGAGATATTGACTTGTAAGTTCTAACTTACCACTGTCCATGAAAAAACCATCGCCGTTTTTATCATAGACCTGCAATGTTCCTTTCTGTATCCACGCATTATTTCCTGAGCCATCATAATCATGGACACCATTACCATCTATCCAGGTGTCATGACCTGAACTAGACTGGTGAAAAGATACACCTGTTAATGTCCCACTACTGATATTGTTTGCATTCAAGTTAATCACATTAACGTTCGCCGCATTCAGCGTGCCAGCTGTAATTTTGTCCGCGGAGATTGAATCGATCATCGCTGACTTGATTACAGCATTGTCTATCGTAGTTGAGCCGGTGATGTGAACTTTGTTGCCAGCAATTAAAATTCCTTCTGTAGAAATATTGATTTGGTTAATAACATCATTCTTAACAACACGTAAGTTAATGTTATCGGAAAGTTGCTGGATTTGGGAATAATTAGTTATTTCAGAAACAGCGGGGCACCATGGCGTTGCTGTAGAACCAGTTTCAATTTTTACTTCATTAAAGTATAAATCGGCACTTGAACCACTGGTAGAAGTACCATTGTTATCAAAACGTAAGTAGGCATTTTCAATTCCTAACTTAACAGTGAATGTAACTTTGTAATATTGAACCGAGGCTGTAGAAAATTTGACAGTAGTTACCAATTGCTGTGCAACTGTATAGTCATCAGTGGTGTTTGAGTTTGGTCTGCCCAATAACCATACGTCACAGCTAGTCAATAGACTATTATTGAAAGCTTTAAAGCTTAGAGTATATGTTCCACCAGCTGTAATAAAGAAACGTCCTGAACTAGAAGTTATTTCTGAAGTTTTTGTATTGTGAATAATGTTTAAATACGAATTGCCGCCATTATAAAAACTATGTTTTCCTAGTACACTATTGCTACCATATGCAATTCCACTGACATCAGCGCTTGAGTTAGGCACTAAGTTTACACCCACCGCACTGTTTGCCCAATCTGACTGACTGACTTTAGAGTTTATCTGATTACTAAGCAGTGTTACTTCCGTGTTGTAATCTGTTGTGGCAACCTTAGCGTCAATAGCTGTACTTAGCTGTGTAATCTTCGTGTTGTAATCGGCTTGCGACACTTTCGTAGCTATCGAGCTAGCCAGTTCTGTAATCTTAGACGTATACGTGGTAGTATCTACTTTGCCTGATACAGTTGTGGATAGTGAGCTGACCGTTTGTGTTAAGTTTGTTACCGATGTAACTGTAGCGTTGTCCGCTGGATTCGCAGAATAGTCAGTAGCAACACTGCCTTTTTCTAGCTTTAGGTCTTTGTATTGTACTCCAGAAGTAGCAGTATTATCATCCCAAGCTCTTATAGAAATATCGCCAGATATATCACTAGAACTAGTATTTGAAAAAGTAACTGTGGAATACCCATCACTATTAGCAGCAATCGCGGAACCAATCCTAGAAGCAAAATTTGAACTTTTACCATATAAAGTTACTCTAACAGCATAAGAAGAAGTATTATGGATAAATACTCTTAAAGTGCAGGTCTGTCCTACCAATGAAGGCAGCTCAGAAGATGTAAAAATATAAATAGTCCCACCAGCGTACTTATTTGAAGAAGCTGGAACAGTTTGCAGGGTGTCTGAGGTTCCAACAAGCAAATTAGTCCCCACAGCGCTATTGTTCACTTGTGTTTGTACGCTGGAAATCGTACTACTTAAACTTGTTGCAGTTGCTGTGATTTGATCAGTAGTCCAAGTTTGAGTAGCATAATTAGCAATTTGAGTATCGAAATCACTCGTTGAAAGCTTTAACGCTAGTCCGTCTTCTAATTCTGCTATGGTAGCTGTTGATCCACCTTTTAACGTTGTTATTTCTTCATTAACATTATTTGCTACATTTGAGGCACTCGTTGCTTGTGATATAGCATTACTAGCCACCGTAGTAGCATCATTTGCTGCGTCACTTGCAGTTTGCGCATTATTGATTGCAGTTTGTGCTTTAGTCAGTGCTGAATTAGCCGTATCAACAGCCGTATTAGCATTCTTTGTAGCTGTATCTGCTTCGGCCATAGCCTTATCAACGTTTGCTTTAATTTCCTCGCCAGTGGCATCAGATACAATTAATTCCCATTTACCGGTACCATCAGACTGTTTTACATATTGCCACATTTCGACTTGATTACCGTTTTGCTTGTACCACAGGTCTCCAATCTTAGCTGTAGTCGGCTCAACAGTCGTATCAGTACCGAAAATGTAGTTACCTGTAGCACCTTGCCGACCGGCTAATTGTTTTACTGTCTGCGATAGTGCACCTGAGTATGAGTAACTGCTGCTTGAAGTTGATGTTTGGTCAGCTTTAGAAGTTGCTGTTAATCCACCGTCAAAGGTCATAGTGTATGAATTATTAGGCACATTAAAACTATTACCAGCTGTATCTTTCAAGGTTAGCCAGTCACCAGCTTCAATAGCTGGATTGCCAAACCACGTTAATGAGTATGGATAAAACGTAATATCCTTAATTGCTGACCAAATACTATCCAACCTTGCTTGTGTCATAACGTTATTGGTTAATTCAATTTGCGAACCAGTAGTTTCGCCGGCAGTTAAAGTTGACGTTGTTTCACTACTTTCTCCAGTTGAATCAGTAGTGGTTGTTGTAACTGATACAGACATACCGCCAATTTGATACGTAGCTTCGTTTTTAGTTAATCCACTCTGCTCATACTGGCTAGCATCTAAAATATAGCTTGCATCAGTAACTGTTCTGATTGTTAGCTTTCCATCACGGTCAAAAGTGGCAAAACCACCATAAAACTGTGCTATCCAGCCAATTGCTGTGCAGTAAGTTTGACCACTAATTGCACTTGCTAAATCAGTCTGAGTAGGCAATTCTGCAATGTCATCAGTGTTCAGCTCTACACCTGACATGTTAGCTATTTCAGCAATCACATCAGTAATCTTAGCTGGATAAGTTAGCTTAGATGTGTATGTTCCTTGCATGGTGCAAAATTGGTCATAAGCTTTGATGGTCGTTGCATCGTTGTTTCGATCCATCGTGATTTCATCGCTAATAATAAAAACACCCAATGGACAATATTCATAAGTCCCATCAGGCAATTTAATTCCTATTTTAGCTGTTACTTTATATCCTTGTTTTAGCCCTTCAACTAGATGAGCAAAAGTGACAGTTATATTGTTTTCATAAGTTGAACCAATACTAAAAGTATCGCCAGTCCACGCACCCGAATCATAGGCAATCGAAGTTATATCACTGGTTCCATAATTAGTTTCATTACCATTACTATCTGTAATGGTAACCTTTCCATCAAGCGTTCGCTCGGTTGCACGCCAAGCGACAATTGCCGCATCACTTTGTTTATACATTTTTTAATTTCACCTCCTACTGTTCGATAAAGTCGGCCGACAAGTTTTGCCAAATATACTCCAATGTATCTGGATTGAAAGTATAAACTGGCGTTGTTCGGTCGCCTGTATAAAACGTTTTGGTAACCATGCTACCCTCTTGCGGGTCAAGATATGTGCAAGAAAAAAACTGCCCTGATATAGCTTTTAGAATCACACTACATTCAGAAACAGTTAATGGACCCCACTTTACAGTGAGTTTCCTTTTAATGGCCACACGGTCGCGGTGAAGTAATCCATTTGCATCGCGTGAAGCTTTGGTATCAATGTCTTGAATCGCCACTTCCAATGATGCTGGGGCTTTCACCTGTGCCCCATTTATCGCTAAATAATAAGCCATAAGTTACTCACCTCCTAAAGATTTAACATATTGCGATGGTTCTTAGCGTTAACCGAATTAATACCTTTGATAGCCGCTTGCCCGAGCTGGTCACTGTCCATGTTTACTGTCAGATTAATGTTGATTGGATTATCTGAAGCCGTGCCATTCAAGCTGCTCATCTGCAATCCTTGAAGCAAAGCATTAACAATAGTGCTACCAAGTTCATTAATTCCACCACTTGTTACGCCAGCTGTTGCTGTGTTTTGCTCATTAGATACTGAACTTGAACTAGTCAAACTTGTTTGAGCAGTTAGGCTTGACGGCATTTGAAAACCATTGCTAAAGTTCATGCCGATAAATTTTAATGCTTGTTGGATCAGGCTTAACGTCCGTTCCTTATTAGTCAACGGTAAAACTATTTCAGGCTTATTGCCTTCGAACAACGGGTACAAGCCTTGCTGATCTCCGTAACCACCATTTTCGTAGCCATGACCATGACCGATTACATCTAGCATTCCTGATACTCCATAGCGGTGTCTAGCATAGTTAATGCCAGCCAGCATGTTATCGTAGCCTTTCCATATATCATTAAAGCCCGATAAGTGGTAAGCGGCGAAAGTAGGCGGTTTAACTTGCAATAATCCCTCAGCGTTGCCGTCTGATAAGCCGTCGTTGCCACCCATTGCTTTTTCGTTTCCGCCTGATTCAGTCTGGATCTGTTTTACCCAAGCACTAACATAATCAGAAGTTGTTGGTAAACCTAGCTTAGCAAGAGCTTTTTTAACAGCATCTGTCCACCCTGTTGCACCAGGGCCAGTTTGAGTGCCAATGCCAAATTTCTTCATAATGTTTTTAGCCCAGCCTGTTAAACCATTTTCTAATGTTCCGACAGTGCCTTTGGCTAGCTTAGTTTGTGTGCCAGACCAACCCCAGTCATAAGTCATAAACTTATTAACCATATAATCTAGCAGTTTTTTTGGATGTGATATATCTGACAAAATGCTGTCAAACTCATCAGTGACACCATCCCAAATGTTTCCGATTCCACTACCAATTCCACTAAACAGGTCACCCCAATTGATTTTAGATAGAGCATCGAGCCCACTAAAGTCAAAATCGAATGAGCCAATGCCGCTAGCATAATGTGGCATAATATGGCTCATAGTTTTTTGAGTTTCAGAGGCAGTTTTAACTTTCGTACCCTTAGGCAGTGGCAAGACTAAGTTTCTCACATCTGGGAAAATCCCCTTTTTCCCGTTTGGCAATTCAAATGATTCACGATAGCTTGGTCCTTGTTGATCATTAACCATAGCCAAGCCACCAGGGTGGCTGTTAGTGCCTTTGGCCCAATTGAACCAGCCCCAGCTGGGACTACCAGCACCAACTTTGTTAAGAACCCAATTAATGCCATCCTTAACTTTATTAACAGCAGACTTTACGGGAGATTTAATTGTATCAGCAACATCATTCATAGCACTTTTGATAGCACTTAAGCCATTTCTAATTCCTGTAGCAATACTTCCGCCTAGGTTACCTGCCCAATTAAATAATGTTTGGGCTGTTCCACCACGGAAATTAGAAATCCAACTTCCAATTGCAGAGCCAGCACTTTCAGCTAATGAGCGTGCACCATTGATGCCATTTCTAACTG
The DNA here is from genome assembly GCF_019444005.1 of Liquorilactobacillus nagelii DSM 13675. Taxonomy (NCBI): domain Bacteria; kingdom Bacillati; phylum Bacillota; class Bacilli; order Lactobacillales; family Lactobacillaceae; genus Liquorilactobacillus; species Liquorilactobacillus nagelii. The sequence continues at coordinate 269,244 of NZ_CP049304.1, read as the reverse complement.
TTCCACCTAGGCTGCTAGCCCAGTTGTTTAGCGTATTACTTGCATTGTTTCTGAAGTCATTGACCCAACCACCTAATGCCGAACCAGCGTTTTGCGCTAAATCTCTAGCACCATTGATACCATTTCTAACTGTGTTTCCTAGTGAAGAAGCCCAGTTACTTGCCGTGCGGCTAGCGTTGCTACGGAAGTCATTGACCCAATTTCCAAGTGCGGACCCAGCTTGTTGAGCTAGTGTCTGAGAACCGTTTATTCCATTCCTTACGAAAGTTCCTAGCCCACTAGCCCATGATGACATTGTCTTGTTGGCACTGTCATGGAATTCATTAACCCAATTTCCAATTAAAGCACCAGCCTCTGTAACAAGATTTTCAACACTTGACGCTTTGCTTTTGGCTCCTGATATAGCATCATGTATCAGCTGCCCGAGGCTAGATGCCCAACTAGACATCACTTTATTTGCATCGGATTGAAAACCATTGATCCAAGTGCCAATATTTTGCCCTGCATTTTGAACTAGCTTTTTAGCATCAGATGCTTTGTCTTTAGTTCCATTAATCGCGTCACTGACTAACTGGCCTAATCCACCAGCCCAATTAGATAATTCTCGATTGGCATCAGGCTGGAAGCCGTTGAACCAATCGCCAACGTTTTTACCTGCTTTTTGGATATCTTTTTTAGCGTCGCTGATATGCTGATTAATTTCAGGACCAACTGATTTAGCCCAACCAGCCGCTTTGCCAGGCAATGAGGCAGCCCACTTTATAATGCTCTTACCGACAGAGGTATCTTTTAGAAACCAAAGAGCTACTCCTGCAATGGGATTGATGATCGTTACAGTTGCTTGCACCCAGTTTTTCCTAAGCCAAGTTAGTGAATCACCCATCCACTTAGTAATCGACTTGTACACATCATTACAGAACTTCTGAAACTTCTTATCATGCTTGTACAGTGCAACTAGTCCAACTACAACTGCTGCCACTGCAGCAGCTAACAGTACATAAGGGTTCAAGTCCATAGCAGCATTTAAAATAACTTGTCCTGCCGCGGCGAGTTTAGCCCATCCACCCCAGTTTTTGATTGCTGAAGCAGCTGTGACTAATCCCGACCAACTCATTTGCGCTAACTTTTTCATTCCGCTAACATAGGTCATAAATTCTCCCCATGTAGCCTTTGACAAATCAATTATAAGTGTTCCAATTTTCGTAAATGATGACCATGTTACGCTTGCAAGATTTTTAGCATCTGTCACAAAATTCTGCCAATTTTGGACTACAAGTTCTTTTGTAACATCTTTTATAGTTTTTAGATTTGTAACTGCCGACTTCAAATCGGATAGTCCTGTTATTTTTCCAAAAAAGTCCATTAACAAATGTTTATTACCAGATAATATAGTTGCACTATCTGCTAATTTTCCAACTAGTCCCACGCCTTTATCTAAACCGCCAGCAACTAATTTAACTGTCAACATCGTTACAATTGCTTTTGCAACTAATTCAAAAGCCGTTTTATGTTTGTCTATAACATCTGCTAATCCACTCATAATAGAAGTTAAGTCTTTCATAACTCCAACTATTACTCCGCCAGTCCATTTTGCTATAGGCTCAAAGAATGAATCCCATATCCATTGGAATGCTGGCTTAGCTGCGTTAATAATTGAACCGACTAATTTTAAAGCAGCTGCTAATAGATTTAAGAAGTTAGGAACTAATTCTGTAATGGTGAATTTAGCAAGGGGCAATAAGACATTTTCATATCCCCAAGCAACCCCATCCCAAACATCTTTAGCTATTGGTCTGATTGCTTGTAATAAATTGTCTATAGATTGCAATAATGGTGAGAAATCAAGCTTTTTAGCCCATGTAACCGTATAATCAGCCATATCTTTTAAAGCGCCTAGCATGTCATTTACCATGCCTAGCAACGTTTTGAAGATTGAAGTGCCAGTATTTCCATGTTGCCAAGCTTTATCAAATTGCCCTACAAAATTGCCAATTATTTTAAATACATCTGTAGCAATTCCAAGTATATTTGAGAATATTTTTTCACCGGTTCCATCGTTGAATGCATTGCGGAAAGAAGTAGCAATATTATTAAGCAATACTAGCACTTGATTAGCCAAATTTAGAATTGCTTTAAATAGGTTAGTTCCTGCATTGCCTTTTTCCCAAGCCGCATCAAACGCTTTGGCGAAATCGCCAACTATATCAGCTAAAGTAGTTGCTAACTTGATAAGATTACTGAATATTTGTTCACCTAAATTATTGTCATTAAAAGCCTGTCTAAATGAGGTAGCAATGTCATGGATTAATTTCAAAACATCGTTTAATGAATTGAAAATAGTCTGAATCAACTTAGTGCCAGCGTCATTTTTTTCCCATGCTTCAGAAAAGGCCTTGGCTATATCACCGATAATATTAAGCATATCAGCTAACAATTGCAGCAAGTTTTCTACTGTTTTTTCGCCAGTTCCATTGTCCCAAACGTGCATGAATGATTTACCAACATCTTCAACAGCGTGTTCTAGTTCTTTCCAAGCATATTCGGCAGCGTCCATAACTGCTTGTCCTTTAGCATCCCAAGCTTCTTTCATCGGGTCAAACAGTTCACCAAGAATTTTTTGTAGTTCCTTAGCAGCGTCACCTGCAGAACCAAATACAGTGTTAGGTGTATCAAAATTAATTCCGTTGTCGCCTGAATCGCCATCATCATCAGAGCTTTCAAGTGATTGAGAATCTGGTGATGATTCGGTTGGCTGTGAATCATATGATTCAAGTGATTGTTTATCAGGTTTTTGGATATCATTAGACTGATTTTTGTCAAGAATATTGAGTTCATCGAATCCCATTAGGGAGTCAGCTAAATCTTGTGCAGCTTTCTTTTGCTGTTCATAAGATGCTTCAGCAGCTTTGTTAGATGCCGTAATCTGCTTATTAGCCTCTTTAACTTGAGCAGCACCAGTCCGATTCGAAGCTTTAATTTGTTCGTTCGCTTTTTTGACCGCTTCAGCATTAGCTTTGTTTGAAGCAGTGATTTGCTTGTTAGCTTCCTTAATTGCCTTAGACGACTTAGAAGATGCTGAACTTGTATCATTCATTGCCTGAATTTGTGAATATAGGCTAGAAGCTCCTTTTTTAGCTGTAGAATAGTTCATTCCAAACAACGCAGATGTAAATTGTGCTATCCAAGATGTTGCTTTAGAAATCGCCGACATCATAGCATTAATTGCTGGTAAAACGGCTGAATAAATCGGGTAAAAAGCAGTTAAAAGGTTTACTTTTATCTGATTAAGGCTAGTAGCAAACTGCTGATTAGTTTTTAGTGCTGACAACATGCCACTGGCCATATTTGTTATGCCATTGTACAGCAGGCCATAGACAAGCAACATTGACGGTAAAAATACTAATTGCTGGCGGATACTACTTAAAACTCCATAGCAGCTTCGGCCGGCACGGCTAGCGCGATTCATTGACATCTCGCTGGAACTTCCAAACAATCTCATTCCACTTGTTGCTTCACGGATAGAGCTGCCAATATTGCGCATACGATTACCAAAATTACCCATTGAACCACCTAAACGGCTAAACACACTTGAAGATTTGCTTGCCACGGCTGCGGTTGAACCTAACTCTGTATCCACTTGTGCAAGTGCAGCTTTAAGTGGCTTTGCACGATCCTCAATGTAAGCATAAGACTGTGCAAGTTCATCATTACCACTAATAAGTTTGTTCATTTTGTCCCGTGTCGACATCATTGACTTTTCAAGCGATGTTAGGTTAGCTTGTGTTCTTTTGTTTCCAGGGGCAACTTGTGCGGCACCTTGAACATCTTCATAAGATTGCTGTAACCTTTTTAGTTGACTTCTCAGAGTATTAATTTTGCCTTCGTTTTGATCCATAGCAGTGCTAATTCGTTTTAATGAATCGGGGATTGCGTTGAACTCACGTTGCATCGCTTGTGCTAACGCTTTAGCTTGATTCTGATAACGTGTCATTTGAGCCTGTGCTGAAGCTACTTGGTTGTCAATCTTAACTCCTTGCTTGCCATTTTGCTGTTCATTGCTTAGAGAATTTTTCCGCCCAAGAAGCTCATTTACTTTAGCCTGAGCTGCACGAGCTTGTTGCATTTTTGTATTGATCTCAGAAACAATCGATTGTAAATCTGTACTAACCTTTTGTTTTGTTCCACTGAACATTTTGCTAGCATTTTGGCTAATCTTAGCAGCATCACTTTTAGTGGTATCAGACATCTTTTCAAATGAAGTACTTACTGTTTCGTTAAGCTGTTTAATCTGTTCTTGAACCTTTTTCAAGCCGCTGGAAATGTTCATTGAATCTTCTGTTTTTTGCATGCCACTTTTTGTAGTGTCAGCAATCTTGCCAGTTACGTTACTAAAAGCTTCTTGCAACTTATCTAACATAGGCTGGATTTGTGCAGTATTGACTTTAAAAAGGACCTCAAGTTCCTCTAATTCCACGTTATTCACTTCCTTTCTGTAACTTTTTTCTAGCTTGCTTAATTTGCTTAGCCCTAGCTATCATCTTTAACTGATTTATTTTCCATTGCGGTACTTGTTCAGCTTGCTTTTTCTGCTCATCTTTCAAAAAAGGATAAGCCTCTTCAACTTTAGGCATTTTGCTTGGATCATTGAACGCATAAGACATTAGATTTGCCTGCTGATGATCCATCATTGCTCTAAATTTCATTTCATCCACTCGATTTTTGCGATTAGCAAGTGTCTGAACCATGATTTCTTCAAAGCTCATTTCCCAAAACTGTTCTGCATCAACACCATACTGGACAGCAACCGGATAGATAGCTCTTAACAGTTCACTTATCGTTTGATAGTTGTTTACTGATTGTTGTCTAGCAGGCTCAGTCGAGATTCCGAAGCTGTCTTCGAACCCAAATCCTTTTTGCCGAAAAAACCTGATTCTTGAAATAAATCAGTTAGCACTTTAAACAAATCCATTGGTGAATGTCCTTCATCCAGATACTTTTCAAAAGCCTTAAAAATATCGTTATCGGTCACACCGTGAACTTGATTAGCGCCTTGCAATACAATCAAAATTTCATTAATAGGTGGCAATTTCATCTCTCCGTCACCACTCATGAATAATGACATCATAGATTTGCCTAAGCGTTTTTCAATCTCTAAAATGTCGCGTGCTCCAAGCTTTAATTCAAGATTTAATCCACCAAAGTTAATTTCTTTTGTTGCTTTTTTTACTGGCATATACATTTCCTCCTAATTTTAAAAGCCGCCGCATAAGCTATTGTGTATTTCAAAGGCGACTATATGTTGAATCGATTAGTTAGCTACCGTCTGACTATCACTGCCCATTCGTGCCTGTACTAGGCGCTGTAAAATCTGGGCCATCTGAAACAACAACTGTGATGGTAAAGTCCATAGCACCGTTAACTGCAACATTTCCAATTTTCAAAGTAAATGACCCTTGGAATGTTGCTACTAAACCGTCTGGATAAGTCACCTTCCAATGATATTGATTTCCGTCGCCTGATTTAGAAATTAGATCTGCAAAGTTAGTGCCTTTATAAACGCAAGCAAGAGCAAGGTTTTGCGTATTTTCAATACCCGCAACACTTTTCTTTTTAGTATCAGATAAATCAGTAACATCAACTGTTTCTGGGTCAGCACCGATGTCGGGTACTGTTTTCAAACCCGCGATAGTTGTAAAAGATGTACCATCTGTGGACATCCCCAGTGTTGTTCCTGTCGCAACCAACCCATCGCTTGGATCAACTGCAAATTTTTGTAAATCAATATTAACCATTAATTATTCCTCCTTAGTTTTCGTAAACTCTGTTCATTTCGTTATCTACAATTCCTGTAAATTTGATAAATACTCTTGAAATACCGTTCAAGTTTTCATCACCGACATCATTAGAAAAGCCCATAGCACTAAAAAGCGCTATGAGCTTATTTGTAATGTCTGTTAAACTTCCTTGATCTTTAAAGATGTCTACTGTAATGGTCCATTCCGTTTGCAACTCGTTCATACTCGAATCTCTAAAATGGCTTTTGTGTTCTGCTGAATATATTGCAGTAGGGTAAACAGTGAATGTATCAGGATAGTTAGTTGTGACAAGCTTGATGTCTGTAACCGACTTAATAGTTTGATACGCTATTGTTTTCATATTGATTATATCCATCTGCTAACCCCCCAACTTGTTATGCAAAGCTGTGTTAATTCGATTAACAACAATCTGGTCAGCTTCATCGGACGTCTGATCAATAGCCGGTGTTAAAAATTGCCGTGCCGGTTGTCCTTTGGTGCGATAATATGTCTTACCTTTTATGACAATCTTAGGCATGCCATAGATAGCATTTAAATCAACATCTACTTTGTCAGCTGGAATAAACCACGGTGTCTGTCGATACGACGGCTCAAATCCATCAGGCAGTTTTTTAGGTGATTCTTGTCCAACAAGACCAGTTCCTAATTCTCTAAAAACCCCAATCTTGTCGTCTGTCCAAACACGACCAACTATCTTGCCATCTTTTTCAACAACTTCATACTTCAAGCTACGTGCTAATTCACCAGTGCCATGTTTAACAGATGATTGAAGCTCTTTAACTGCATAGCCCTCAGCTTTCTCAGCTACATCAAAAGCGCCATCCCAGATAGAATCATGAAAAATGCTAGGTAGCTTTTGCAATTTAGCTTTCAAACTATCTAGCCCTTTAATCTCAATATCAGCCATCGTCGTCACTCCCCTGGTCACGTTTTTCAAGTGTGATATTTTTATGAGTTGAATACGTCTGGACTTGATTGATTAGATAGTCTGGCTCATCAGTTTTGACTACATTTAAGCAAACACCCCAGTTTTCACTTTCGTTTTCGTTAAGCACATTGCCTTGGTACTTGCATGACTTAATGTATTTAAGCTGTTTGCCCCACACCTGTGCATTAACTTGGCCACCGGCACTCTGAACATTCATTTTGATTTCAATTGGATCTGACCAACCGCCTGTGATGATATTGCCCTCATTGTCAACTGTCTGCTGTGGCTTTCTAACATAGACGGTAGTTAAATCTCCGAACCTTAATCTCATGAAAATCCCCTCACTTTACCAACTCGATATGGTGTAAGTGCAGCTATAATATTGGCTGGAATGCCTGTTTCAAACGTCTGTGACACACCACCTTCTGACCGAGCAGTTTCGCCCTCATCAGCCTGTTGGTTATACATGACAATCGCTAATCGTTTAGCCTGAATCAAGATTGGCGTAGTGAAATCAGCGCGGTTGGTGTAGTCAAGACACATCTGGATAGCATCGTCAAACATATCCGAGACAACTACTGCATCGTCTGAATCAGTAGTCACTCCTAATCGTGCATACAACTTAGTAAGTTGCCCCGCCTTGTCTGGCGGACTTGGTGCTGGCATAAACAATCACCTCTATTTTTTGGCTGGCTGTTTTTCTTTCTTGCCTGAATCAAGGCAAACAAAAAGCTCATCATTGAAATGCTTTTGCTCAATGACAAGCTCCTCATTCTTTTTATAACGTTTACCGTTATGCCTAACAGGCATACCTTTAACTTTAACTTTCATTTAAAACACCTCTTAGGCTAAAACTTGTGCTTGGAACACTTCATCAGCAGCGGCAAAAGCTGGCAATGCAACGGCAGAGGCCTTTTCCCATGTGATGACTGGGTCTTTATCTTCTGTGTAAATCATGTCATAAACGTTTCCAACAGAGTTTAACTGCACATCTCCATTAAATTGAGCAAGTTCTTCTGGAGTAGGTCCAAATAATTTGTTGCCCAATGGGTCGTCATTCATCAACACAATACGGTTTTCAGGGAAATAACGGTATGAATTGCCCGAACCATCCTTGTACTTTTGGTCGTATGTGCGAATGATTGGTAAACCTTGTAACTGCATGAATTGATCGAATTCAGCTTGGCCAAGAGCACGTGTTGAAGTACCAAATACTGCTTGCAATACCTTTGCATTAGTAGTAATTGCACGATATACCTTTCGACTTGTTAAAGCACGAGTAGGAGTGACATCTAAAGCATCACACCAGCGTGTAATATCCTTTATAATATCAGCAGTATCTGTATCCCACAGAGATGTACCTGATAAAGCCTCTTGGTGCGCAGCAGGAACACCATAATCAAGTGAAATGTTCAGCTTATTGTTTTCATCGGCTAGGATTGTTTTACCTGTTGAAAGAACATCGAATGTCATCTTTTCAACACGAGCAAGAATTCCTTGATTAAGGACATCAAAATCATTGAATACATGGCTCTTGAGATATGTTAATTCAGCGGGTGTACGTGGGTTGAGCATTGCGTATAAATCTTTTTCTGAAATCTTCATTTTACGCTTGATTAATGCAAGTTCCTCTACCTTTTTAGATGCTTCACGGCTACCAATCTCAGCTTCTGCATCAAATGCTGCCACCGAAGCAATAACTGGAACACGATTTTGACGATTAAGAACATCTACTGTTAGTGAATTAACCTTTTTTGGTTCAAATAGGCTATCTCCGAGTAATACAGGATATTGACGATTCAAAGAATAGTCAATTAAATCATGTTGTGAAAATAAATCTCCAATTGTTGTCATTTAAACATTCCTCCTTTTTTAATTAGCCTGCTGATACAGTTTCATCAACAAACGTGATCCGTTTCAATGCAGTAATAGCAGCTGTCGCGGGTTCAACTGGCAACTTCTTACCATAAATGAATCCATCAACGATAACACCAACAGGTTGTGCACCATTAGTTACGTCAACTTCATCAATTGTCACGCCCTCTGCACTAGCATCGTTAGTTGGATAAACAGTACCCGCTGGGATAACTTTGTGCCCACGACCATCTGTTGTTACTGCATAGCTAGTTGAATCCACTTGACGTGGAAAAGATACAAATTTTTCTGAAGCTAAAAAGTTAGTTTCATTAACTGTTTCTGTTGCTTTTACATAAGCCATTTAAAATTCCTCCTTATTTAGTAGCCCAAAAGTTTGTTTTAATAGGCTGCTGTTGTTTATTGAACTGTTCTGCGACTGTTGCTCCCTCAGATTTCTTTGCCCCGTTTGCTCCGCTGGTAACTGTTGTACTTGAACCAGCAATCCGCTTGTCGATAGCTTTTTGTAAGCTTTCAGTGAACACCTTAGACACGTTCTTGTAAGCTTCTTCAAGCTGTTCATCATTAGCTAACACGCCTTCACTAAATACACTGATTAAGCCAGTCGGCAAATCATCTGAGCCTAATCGCTCAGTAATCTTCGCACGATTTTCAACCACCTTAGCGTGAGTTTGTGACTCGGCTAGCTGTTTTTGAAGCTGTTCTTTGTCATAATGTGCTTTTTCCAAGTCAGTCATTTTCTCATAAGACTTCTTCTGCCGCCCTTCGATAGCTTTCTTCTCATCGTGAGTCTTAATTGCACTCTGAATTAGCTTATCAGTATAGGCTTGCAATTCTTTTTCATCAGCAAATGACTTAAACGGCTTTGGTGCCGGATCATTAGGCTTAGGGCCAGCTGGGTTGGGATCATTAGGCTTAGGATCTACCGGTGTTGGGTCAACAGGTGCTGGATCTCCTCCGCCTTGAGGGCCATCACCCTCAGCAAACATTTGTAAATTCATCTTTAGTAGCTTTTTCATTGTAAAAACTCCTTTCGCCCACGCATTTCTGTTAATTCAGGCCACAAAAAAAGCACCCCATGCATTGCAATTAAGCCCCACACATTGTGCTAATTTAATCGTGGTATCTTCAGCAGACCCACGCATGCTATTTAATTTAAGCAGTTTAGTGACCTACTCGGGTCAAGATAATTAAACTATATACCAATCACTAGCTAGCATATCCGTTTGACTTGCAAGCCAGCCTACTTGAGTTATGCCATTAGACGTCTTAATTGCTAATACTCCAGTTGCAAAGTCGCCCAATTTATTTTTAACGATAAATTCAGTTAATTCCATACCCTCAATTAGAAAAACGTACTGTCCTTTACCATTCCAACCTTTGCGAGCAATTTTTTTGCCATTCTTTACGGCTTCTAGTGCTTCACCAAAATTCATATTCTCTGTTTTTGTTGCAGCTGATTCTATAACTTTTTGTGCTAAGGATTGATTAGATTTGGCGTTGTCATCTATAAGTCGTGAAACCGCTACGTTTGTGGTATCTAAGTCTGTTGCTAATTGCTCAATTTTTTCTTTTAATTCTGCAATATCAACTACTTCATATTTTTTAGTCATTTTAACAGCCTCCTATAGATTAAAAATGCAACTCGTTAAAATTGCTCGACTTATAGTAAAACAGCCCTATAACAACATTCTTTCTAGCTTCACGTTTGCCTTGTGGTTCATAGCTTTCAGACCCACCTTTGTAATCTTCAACAATAGGCAAAGCCCATACGTCCCCAGCTTTGAGCCATTCCTTTCTTAATTCCTCATAAGCCACCTTGGTTTTATGGTTTCTAGCTCTTTTGTGCATAGCTAAGCCTCCTATATTGCTAAAAACACAAGCACCCAAAATAGCAAACACAGTAACGTTAAGCGCATATTATCAACTCCCACTTTGATTTTTCTTTCTGGTATCATTAATAATCTTTTCCCAATCTCGATAGGTTTTGCTTTGATCAATTTGAAATGTTTTACCGGTGTTAGGATTGTTAGCCGTCCGTGTTCCTGTGTATGGACTATTAGCAAAATGTACTACTGCCACAGAACGACAATAAACGTGTAATGGTGGTAATGTCTTTCCCACCTCGGCTTCACTAACTGGATAAACTTTTCCATCAGCGTGCCGGCATATCTGTGAAGTCCGATTATCAAGAATTGCCACTATCTCAAACTCTTTGACATTCCTTTGCTTCCAACCAGCCACTTTTGTCGTGTTGTGGAAATAATTAGCTTCTGTCCTGATTAACCGCTTAGCATTAGCCATACCGCTACCAAACTCATCAGATAATGCCTTGACCATGTCACGTTCACTCATGCCCGACATCTGTTGTGTGGTAAACAATTCTTTTAGCCTAGCTGCTAGCTTATCAGTGTTGCCCCAGATACGCTGTGAGTAACTCTTCCCATAAAAGGGGGTGTCAAGTGCAGCTTTAACGTACTTTCCTGATAGCTCTTTAAAGCTTGTTATTGTTTTATCTGGAACTGCTTTAACTTTAGTAATCTCTTTTCCTGTAGATGGATTTAGAATACTAATTTGCTTAGTTTTTTCGTCAATCTGTGGCACATAACCTTTTTCAAATAGCTTCACATCTTTGCCAACATCGCCTATTACTCCCTCAGCAGTTGCTTCGTTCCAAGCTTGTTGAATAACCTTGGTATACAAATCTGTTGACTCCTGTACTTCCACGCTTGAAACCTGTTTAACTGCTATATATGACTTAGCCTGTAGTTCTTCTAAGCGCGTGATACGTCCTTTAGCAGCTAAAGCAGATAGATAATCAGTAACTTGTTTCTTTGACTCGCTATCAGCAATATTCTTGGCTAATGCACGCAAGGTTATTAACTCGGTAGGACTAACGGTTGTATTCAAGATTTCTGCTGCTTGTGCTTCGGTATACGTTCCATTGCTGAAATATTTTCGGTATATTTGCTTAACTTCACCTTGCAAATAGTTTTGTGCACGAATATAGGCGTTAGTGATTACTGGTATCTTGCTATTAGCAGCTTCATGTGACTTTTCCTCGTTACGAATTGCACGCAGTTGCCAATACGTTAATTTTTGATTCTCTGCCAATAATCACACCTCCGTTATTCTTTGATGTTTAAACTTTCAAATACCTTATTTATTTTTGGGAACTGCAAAGCTATCCAATCAACTATTTCTTCATTCCTAGCCCAATCGGAATTACAATCCAGTCCGCTTTCAAATAAAAAAGCATGAACTATCTCGTGCCTCAAAACTTGGTGCGAATGTTTTTTCAAGTCTTTTATTGAATGATTGTCATATTCAAATTTGGCAATATAAATGTCCTTAGTCGAAGTATCCGTAAAACCATCAAAGTCTGATAATCTCGGTTCGTTTTCTTCTAGTGCTCCCAAATGAGCTGTGTATTCGATACCTAAAACATTAATTTTTATTTTTTTCATTTGCTATCCTCTAAAGAAACAAATACAAAAGTATCAAAGCGCCAACTAAAGGCTTCCAACTTAAACTAATCAAACCTAGCATTTTTAAAATTACAATCGTGAAAATACCAATTGACTTAATGATTGAGTCTAATTGCTTTGATTGATCTTTAATTTCGAGTTTCATATACGTCCACCTTTAGATTCTTAGGATATTGTTCTTCAATCTGTTTAAGTCCGTGAATCAACGTTTCACATAACACTCTGTTTTTTGCATTAGGCTCAATCAATCTAACTGAAATGCCCTCACAATCGTTTAGGACAGCATTATTTAATTCTGCTGTGATTGCTTGACTAAGAACTGAAACAGCCGCGCAGACAATGTCAGACCCCCTGATTGCAAAATGAGCGTGACCAGTTATTTCATATCCAATTACATGTTTTTTGTGTAAATAAAAAACAGCTTTAATCATGACTCATCATCTGATTTCTGCTGTTTGTCTATCACGTTTCCATTGTCGTCAATTGTCTTGTTTTCAGTTAGTGCTGTACCGCCTAAAATTTTGTCTTGCATTTTAATATTATCAGCCTTTTCCTGTTGAAGTTCTTTAATCATTTCATCTGGGTCATTTTGACCAGGCAACCAGCTTAATGCGACTTTCTGTGGAATTACTCCGTCAGCATTCTTAATGTTATTGATAATGTCACTCATATTGACAGGCAAGTTAGGATTAATTGAAATAACTGCACCTGACGCATCACAAGACTGTCCCTTGAAAACTAGTAGATTCTGAATTAACTGTAATCTCTGCCGGATACCCCGGATTAAATACCGCTGCTTAGTAGCTAACAGTTGATACAATCCAAACAGCTTGTATTTCATTGCTTCACCCGAGCTAACGCCTGAAAAGTTTTCATCTAGCATGTTTGGAACATAAGTCATCTGGTGGATATCATCTTTGACTGATTTGACTAGAGTTTGAAGCTGATCTTCATCAAAAGTTTTAGTCAGCCACTCAACGTCTGCTGCATTATCACCTGTTTTAGGCGGTGCATAAATCATCGTGTGGTCTTTATCAACGTTAATATCGTTGCCTTTTTCATCTGTTAAAGTGAATCCATACAATACTAATAACGCGTCAATAAAGTTTCTTTTATCAGTGATTCGATCTGATTGGAGCTCGTTATATGCATCAATCAAACTAATTACTTGCTCGAAATCGCCTTGCTTTTCTTCATTGTTTCTGTAGCTTATCAAAGGCACACCACCGAAATAATGTTGAGCAACTTGCGGATATCCATCAGCAATGTTTGTGTCAGATAACTCATAGCCAATTCTTGTTCGATACTCAATAATATTTTTCTGAGTATAAACAGTAATTAAATAACCGTTGGGATTGCCAAGCAAATCAAGCTTTTGTACATAGTAAATACCAAACAATGAATTTTTATCGACTGTATCATCTGTCACTAGCACACAACCACGAGGGTCAATCTTCTGAATAGACAATACTGGTGTACCATTGTTTTGCTTGATATAAAGCAACTCATAACCGCAGCCGTACACACTTAAATCCTTTTCTAATTCCGTATCATGTGCTGAGATATCCATATCATCTAGCTGCTCTTGGATTGGCTTAATATCCTTATCTTTACCAGCAGCGATTGAAATAGGATTACCAGTCGTGAAACCGACATTCATGTCAGTAATGTATTTAGCATGATTAGTCATAGCTTTTTCATTAGCTTTGCCTAAGCTACTATTCAACTGACGTCTGAAAATGTCCTGATTACCTTCATAATAATCTTCCAACCAGTTAAAACGCTCGATTCTATTCTTTTGTGCGTTAATGGCGTAATTGATTGCGTCGAAACTCGGGTTGTTAACATCGCCGATTAGCGCTGGGTCAACTGCTACATTTGAACTTCTTTCGCCTTTAAAATTTAATAAATCTATCGTAATCACCTCCTAAGCCAACTCGGCTTAACTACCGCTTTGGCTTTGTTTAATTCGTTATGTTGGCTGTGTACAGCGTATCTAACAGCGTCTTGCACATCGTCATTAGCCTTGACTGGCATGCCTGTTTTCTCGTCCCAGATATACTGATAAATTTCTTCTAGGAACTTGTCTATCGATTCTTTGACAACAAAAAAGCGGTGTTCTTTCATCAGTTTTGCAACTGACTCAATACCGCTTAATACACTTTTATTTGCGTTAAATACATTAAGATTCTCACGTCTGAAACGTGCTACATGCTCAGGCCTTGCCGAATCAGCAAAGAACTTAATTCTGCTACCGTATCGGCTTTGAATCTCCTTAGCAACTCTAACCCAGTAGTCTATTTCTTCGTACTGCTTTGTATGTTCCTCGACTAAGTAAGTGTTGCCTTGGTCATCATCAGCCATAACTACGATTGTCCCTTTATGCTCATATCCCCAGTCAACTCCACAATAGTAAGTTAAGTTTTCTGGCAATTTTGAACGGGGAATAATCATAGTGTCTTTGTCAAAGTCTTTGTACACCATGCCTTCACCAGATACCCACAAACCTAAAATACTGCGATCATAAAACATACCGCTTGGTGTTCCGGCTTTCATATGCTGAACGTACTCTGCTGGCAAAAAAGTATTATCATCAATCGTAAAATGATAACTGACAATCCCTGCTTTTTTATCTTTGTTGTCGATATAATCAGCTTTCAAGTAATGAGTTGGAACATCCGGGTTAGTATCACAGATAATGCGAGCATTTGGCGCTGAACAACGATTAAGGATTTCATTAAACACTTCTTCATTAGCAAGACTAGCTTCGTTGACATATGCACCAAATGCAGTACTACCACGGATTGCACCTAAACCAGCTATACTTCCGGTAAAAGTTTGAATAATCTTGACTCCAAACAATCTGAAGGATCCATGCTTGTCGAACTTGAACTGTATATCATATTTATTTGACAGTTCTTGCAGAACGTTATTTTGTAACGATTTGCTCGAATACCCAGCTAAAATGTACATTGGCTCTTTAACTTCAAGCTGATCAGCCAGTTTTCTAACGCGCCTTAGCTCCATCAAAAAGGCATCATTGTCAATTACTGTTTTGCCTGAACGAACAGCACCATAGTTGATCAACAGCCGCCAATCATTTCTACTCAATACTGTTTTCATTACTTCAATTTGTTTTGGAGTATATAGATCAGTCAGCATTGTTACTGTCACCTTCAATCGTTTCATCAATCTTATCCAGTAACTTAGATACTTTAGCTTCCGTATCGTTGCCGTTGTCATTTAGGATACGTGCTTTAGCTTCAAGGATATTAAGTTGTTGATCCATTAAAGCTAGTTTCTTTCTGCGCTCATCTGTTTCATCAGCAATTTTAACGAATTGTTTAATCAGATTTCCTAACGTTGTTTGTGCCCTGGATAATGCTTGCAAATAATTAGCCTGTTTATCCCATGCGTATTGATACTGTCTGACTTCTTTAGTCTGAACTGGCTTACCTGTCTTTTTATTTACGATCGTTGGATTCAGGTCCACTTCAGTAACATCACTAGTCACATCAAATTCACTAGCCACATTCATTATTTTCACGGAACGAATAATAGCGGCGTATTGAATCATAATATTATTCCAAATGATATCAGCTGGTTCAGACGTATATATTTCTTGAACCAATTTCCTAGTATCGTCAGGCAGCCACTTAGCAAAAAGCCCATGGCTCACTGCATTCTTATTTCCCTTTGGCGGCGAAGCGTGTGGGTTGCCAGGATTACCTTTGGCGTATTGGTTCCCTTTCATAGAGGAACGTTCTTTTTTTTTAGTAACGTTACCCTTTAAATCGTCGCTCCACTTATCAAGTGACTTCCATTTACGAATCTGTGATGGACTGACATCGAGTTCATCAGCGATTTCTATTAATTTCTTTTTTCCACCTGAATCAAGCCACATTTGTCTTGCTTGTTCTCGCTTTGGATTTCTTTTTCTAGGCATTCATGTCCACCACCTCCTGAAAGTGTTTTGTTTTGCATACAAAAAAAGCAGCTCAATGGCTGTTATAAATTGGATTTTACTTGTTCAAACAACTACTAATATCTATAGGACTCTCACTATAGATTCTTTCTCCCGTGCTTAAATCTGCAAAACCATAAATACAGCTCAGATCCATAACAGTTTCTATGCTTTCAAGCAGTGGCTGAATAGCTATAGCTTGTTTTACATCATCTCCTGTTGAAAGCTTTTTTGGCAGTACACTTTCTTTTAACACATCTGCATTTGTGGGTATAAAAGCATTTTTACCACTTTTTTTATCAGTCATTCCCAATGCATTTATTTTCATATCAACATTGCCATCATTGGTAACATTTACACAAATTGCTTCTTGCCCCATAGGTGTAGTTATAACGTAATTAATATTTACAACTGCTTTTTTTGTATATGCTTTTTTCATTGATACATTTGTTTGAATTATAGCCCATATTGTCGTCACAAGTGTCGTAAGCTTCCAAAAAAACGCACTATTCCATATCGAAATAATAAACCCTATAAAGTATTTCATTTTCCCACCCCATAATAATTATTTTATTTATAAATTATACACCAAAATAGCGTCCATTTCTGAACGCCCGTTAAAATATTTATCGAGGGAGCCAGATATCTAACTATCTGACACTATCACATTAACACCTAAAGTACTCCAAAAACACGCATCATACTAACACTGAAAATAAATTTGAAAAAGTTCAAAAAAACTATTGACGTATCTTTATAGATACGTTATAGTAATACTTGTAAGGAAGATAAATAAAAAAACTAGGAGGTAATTAATATGAAATACGAAAACTTAGCAAGAATCATAGCGTTGCAGCCCGAATATTATTCAGACTATCAAGAGGGTCAGCTGATGACTCTTGATCATGACGCAAGTTTCGCAGGTGGCGAAAATGAAGAAGCATTTCGCCCTGAAAACAATCTGGGCGGTCAAGTAGTTTTCTCGATTATGAACGCTGTTGAAGCTCACAAAGTCGACTACTCTAACAAAGAGGAAGTCGATAAGTTAGACGCTATCAAAGGTGAAGATGAATATATTGTAAAAAAAGGTACTCACTTCAAAATTGATTGGGCAGAGCCTGAGGACCAAGAAGGCAAAGGGTTTATCTTTGTCGAATTAATTTCACTTTCAGAAGAAGAATATCAAGAAGAATTAGCAGATGGCGCTGAAATTTCAGAAGGCCTTCTCTAAGGAAAATTAATTATGAAGAAAAGAGGAAGCATACAAGAATTTAAACTAGCTACTGGTGAATTTTCGTACGGCGCAAGACTGAAAATTATGGGAAAAACCATTTCAAAAAGAGGCTTCAAAACCAGAGTAGAAGCTGAAAAATGCCTTGAAGAAATGATTAAAGCCCACCCAATTATTCCTGTCAGGCCCGGTAGTCGTAAGGCTCAAAGCAATTCTTTAACTGGAGTCAGAGGAATTTCATTTAATAAAAATTCTAATAAATTTTACGTTAGGCTTTCAGAAAATGGAAAACATTTTGCTGGTGGAGCATACTCTACTTTAGAAGAAGCAATCAAGGCTAAAGAGAGTTTAGCCAAAGCCATTATTGAAGGCACCACGGATAAATGGCAGTATGAGCATATAAGTCGAGAAATAAAACCTGGAGAGAAGTTCAATGAATTAACAGTTATTAGATATACAGGGATAACATGCAACGGGAGCAAACTGTATAAAACACAGTGTTCCTGTGGCAAAATATACTACGCAACAGCATCAGCTTTAAAAGGAGGCAATCTAAAATCTTGTGGCCATTTGAAAATGAAAAAAGCTAAAAATAATGTTAAACAAGGCCAAGCAAAAATTAGAAAAATAAATACAAAATATGGTGGAACAAGCCCTGCTATGTTGGGAAATAACCCTACAAAAGCAAATACTTCTGGTTATCGAAATATCTACGTGCAAAATGATGGCAGATATTTAGTGCTAGTCGCCTTTAAGAAAAAAATAAACTATGGTGGAAAATACGCAAAGTTAAGCGATGCCATTGAAGCTCGTGATAGACTTCAAGAAGAATTATGGGGAAATACACTTGAAAAATGGAAGGGCGATCCGCTAAACAATGGAAAAGAAAATTGATTTAAGCAAAATTGAAAAGCTGTTAAGTTCGGATATCTCGGCATACGCTATAGCGGAGGAAACGGGGTTAACTCGTGCTATGATTAATCGCTACAGGACTGGCGATACTAAACTCGAAAATATGACCATTAAGACAGCTTTGAAACTTCAAAAATTCTATGATGATTTAAAAATGCAAAAAGAGGATGTTTAGTCCCCTTTTTTAGTGTCTATATTAATCCTCTTTCAATTGCCACTTTTTCGAAAAACTTATTTCGTCTGCGCCTTACTTGGCTCACCGAAAGATTAACCTTTTGTGCTACCCCCTCAGTATTGTAAATTGCATTTTCTCTCAAATATAGCTCGTATATGATGTCTTGTGTTTCGGGAGCTGAGTTTTCTAGTGCTTTCCCCACCGCTTCTTGATTGCGTTTTATGTTTTCAATGCGCTTATCAATTGCTAGAGTGATAGCCAGCTGTTCGACACCATCATCTTTTCTGTTTTGTGCGCGTCCACCACCAACATTCTCATCTTTAAACTCTTGAAACTTGTTCATCAGTTCGTCTTCACGCTTTTTGATGTACGTTTCAGATACTGGATATTCGCGTATTATATCCGCAATATAATTAAACAATGACCGTTTCAATTAGTAATCACTCTCCTAGCTTTCTGGCGCACATTGGGCAATAATCAAATTTTCTAAAATCTCCATAAGGCTGATAGGCATGTGCACAATCATAATCAAGCTGCCCATTGCTTAACCCATCAAAGCTTGGAACAGACAGGTTATATACTTCTTGTCTACCGCCCTTCACTCGAAAGCTTGCCAAATTGCCAAACGGTTCATGACAATACTCGCATTTCATCTGTTCCTCGGTTGGTGCAGATAGAACCTCTTTTAATTCTTTCGGGGTAAAATGTAATACCTTATCTGATTTACTAAATTTGTTAGCCGTTGGTTCATTTTCGTATCTATCTAATAGTTCTTCCCTAGTTTTCATCATTTTTCCTCCAATAGGTCTGCGTTCTCGTAGATATTGCCTACAACTTCACCCATGCGAGTTGCATAATCAACACGAACCCAACCAGTAATAAAACAAGCACCTTCTTGCTGATATTTAACAACTAGATACTCATACTTCTTTCTCCCATCAACGTAATATTTGAGAATGTCTCCTTCATAGATTTCCTTGCCATTCTTGTCTTTCAAACCAGTATATTGTTCAATAACCAAGTGTTCATTGGCTAAAATGTTTGGAAAAATAAGTTTTAAACCCTTATCCGTATATCCATATTCTTTTTTAGTTTTGCTCCACACTCTAAACTTAATTTTTCTAGTTTTCATTTCCCTTACTCCCAACATATGGCATATCCAATCCGCTAATTTCAAATAGTGCCGTTTTCATTCCGCCGATTCCCCCGCGCAATTCAGCTTTTTCTGCAGGGCTAAGATCATCTTCAGCAATACACCGTTCATTTTCTTTGATGTCTTCAATAATTCGTCTCTGTAATTCTTCTAGTTGCTCATTCATCTTCAACTTCCTCCAATGCTTTATTGGTAAACTTAAAGTTGTCAAAGCACATTTTTTCTATCTCAGACTTAGTAAATTTTGTTTTATAATCGCTCCCCAATTCTCTTTTGCTGCCAATGCAATATTCTTTAATTGACTTATAGTAATTAAGATATCCACATGGATTATTTTCCAGCAAATGCACATAGTATTTTTTCTCTTCAACTTCAATCCTACTTGGCTTACGAACACATTCTAGTAACTCCATTTGCTTTTCAAATGAACCAGCCACTCTTACATTCAACGCTGGGTAATTGTTGGATTCAACTAAAGTACAAATTATCTTATAAACGTTGCTTTGATGGTCGTGGAAAACTGTCTTAACTAATTCGTCAAACTCTCTTTTCTCGTCAACTGTCATTTTTATTTCCTTCTCGTCAGGATGAAAATCTTCTAAATGAGTGACTTCGTTTGTTTTAAGTGCGCGTCGTAGATAATCACCATTTGGTAAATCAATGCCTAAATTTCCAAATTCATCTTCTGAATGAGTTATAGTTCCGATGATAGCTACCCTATCTCCACGTTTATATTCCATCATCAACACCCCACTTATTTTTTAGATATTCGCATCTCTCACATAGCCTGTGCGTTTTAACAAAATTAGAATCAGAGCCTGCTTCAACAAAATCTGCTCGCTTGCCGTTAATGTTCCTCAACACTCCACCGTGTCGACTAGCTTTAATTTCCCCACAATCACTCATCAACTCGCCTGCTCGGTTCATGAAACAGATATGCCAAGCAGTGTTAATTTTTACTAGTTTCATTTATATTTCTCCCTCTTTCTTCCAACCAGCAGCTCTTAGCAAGCTATTGTTAATAACAATCCTGTCACTATCCTTAAAAGAAAAGCCGTACACTGCTTCATGAGTATCTGCAGTTTCCCAGCCTGACGGAACAGCCCGTTCAATACTTTCTCTTGGAAACATATTCCCGGTAAAAGTGTTATTTCTGCATCTTGTGCGAAATTCCTTACCAGTGATTATCATTTTTATTCCTCCCAACATTTTCATTTCTGTTTTTTCCAGTACGATTCTTCATAATTCATCAGCGATACACAAAACCCAACTACTACAGGATGGCTATTATATTTTTGCTCTAAATGGCCAAGTGACCCCACTAACCAATGCCAGTATTCATTTGATGAAATCGGATATTTTTGCATTATTTGATTTGAAGCTTGCATCCACTTTTTAATATCCATAAACACGTTATCCCAATTCATTCAATCACTCCTTTAAAAATACTGACCATTTTGTTTTTGACCTTTTGTCTCCTAAAATAGGACGTTGACCAAAAACTTTTAGAACTTCTGAAAACTTGATTTGGTCATCATTCCATTTAAAAATCAGCACACCATTAAGTTTTAATACTCGTCGGCATTCATCAAAACCAGCTTTTAATTCAGGCTGCCAATCCTTAGGTAGCACTCCGTACTTTTCAGCAAGCCAACTTGTTTTGCCTGCATGAATTAGATGCGGCGGGTCAAAAACTACCAAATCGAAAGTTTCATCATCAAGTGGGATATGTTTCCAATCCGCTTGAATATCTGGGTTAACATCAATTACGTGGCCAGATTCTAGGTGATGGTAATATTTTCGAATATCCATATATGTTGTGTGCGGTTCATGTTTCTCGTACCAAAACATTTTTGAGCCACAACAAACGTCTAATATTTTCATCTCACTTCCTCTATTCTGATAAATATTCCCGGAATCTTTGCCCAGAACTTTTCTGCAATCAGGCTAACCACATATCTGTCATCTTTCCAAAATCCTAATTTAGTCAGGCAGTCTTGAACTAGCTTAGTCATGTTGTCCAAATCCGGCTTTGTATCTTTGTACTCACCATCAACATGTTTTCCTTGAAGCGGGAAACAATACTTAATTGTCATCCGAACCTTACCAAGCATTTTTTGATCAGGAACATATTGCCCAAACATATCCATATACAGTTGACGAGTATTTCTTAATTCTGCTGGCTCATAAAAATGTGGCTTACCTTTTACAACAGCCACCTGTTTTTCCTGATGCGTGACTGTCGGTATTTTTTTCATTGGTACAAAAAACTGAATTACTTTTTCTGTCATTTCCACCACTCTTTACTTTATTAATTTTATCTATTACGTTTTAATTTTTCATTTTATTTCATTGTCCGTTTCAGTCTGTTGTCATAGCTACTCTCCTGAGGAGAGCTATGACAAGACAGACGGACAGCGGTGTGACAGGCTTTTTGGGTTGTCACAGCTAGTGAATAGCTAAATAGCCCTTCACGAACAAACTAAGTTGTCACAGCCAGTGAATAGCTAATAGCTATGACACTTTTTTATTTATCATTATTATTAATTTTTTCTATCATCCCACCATCTGCACTAAACTTTTTGCTCTTTTTGATCCTGTTATAAACAGCTCTTTTTGACACCTCTAGATAATCTGCAATTTTATTTACTTCAATCGCTCCGCCATCCATGCTCAAAATATTGAATGCTTCTTCAAGCTCCTGTTGTGATTTTTCGCTTTTGGACTGATTGGCTTTTTGTGTTCCTTTTTTCCATTTCGTTTTCTGATCATCATCGATTTTGATGTCCTGCAAACTGTCGTCCAAAACGTGAATTGGATATTGGAACCATGCATTGACTGGATCAAATTTTGGAAACTCACGCAGTGTTCCGGACAATCTCCAAGCGGTTGCCTGACGGATTGCAGTAACTGCTGCATTTTTTTGTTCGTTTATTTGCTTTAAAATCTGCTTTGAATTTGGCAATCCAGTTAATGCAGCTAATAAGTGATGTGACATCTGTTTCAGGCTAAACGTGTCATCAAGCGGAATTTCATAATTCGAATTAAAGTGCTTGATAGCTGACTGATACACGCTACAAATTGCTTCATTTTCGCGCTGATCATATCGCGGCTCATCAACAGGCAATTCGATCAAATCCAAAATTGCATCCGGGTCACGAGCAAACACTCCAGACCCAGAAGAGCGGTCCATTGAAGCTTTTCCACCCTGAGATCCCTTTGAATGATGATGTGCATAGATGACTGAACACTTTAATTCCGTAGCGATTAAATCAAACTGATTAACAAACAATGACATATCATGAGCATTGTTTTCATCACCTGTTAAAACTTTGTAAATTGGGTCAATGATGACTGCTTTGTACTCTGCTTTTTCTGCTCTACGAATCAGTTTCGGTGCTAACTTATCCATTGGACTGGTTTTCCCACGTAAGTTCCAAACATCAATGTTATCTACGTGATCATGACCCCGACCTAACGTATTGTAGATTTCGACAAAACGTTTTTTAGCTGAACGCTCGTCTAGCTCTAAGTTGACATATAAAACTCGGCCACGTTGGCACTGAAAGTTGAACCATTTCCACCCCTCTGCTATGGCAATTGCTAACTGAATTAACGCGAATGACTTTCCGGCCTTACTAGGTCCAGCAATTAGCATCTTGTGCCCCTGCCGCAAAACTCCACTAATCAATTCTGGTGCTAAGATGATCGGCTTATCGAACAAATCAGACATATTTTCCATTTCTGGTAGATTGTCGTTCATGTCCTCAATATAATCTTTCCAATCATCCCAACTTTCTTGGCCAAGATTCGTAGCGATTAAAAATTGTTTCTTTTCCCCACGTTCAAAACCTGGTAGCCTAGTAAGCCTTGCTGGGTTCTTGTTTTGCTTGTCAACTCGCAAACCGTTCTTTTCAAGAATCTTGTAAAGGTGATCTACTCGTTCCTGATATTGCGGTAAGTTGACTGCATCAACTTTAACTACCGCATGTAAGCTGCGACTGCCTGAATAAGTCAACGTTGCAATTGGTAATTCCAGTTTTCGTAATAATTCGTTTTGCTTTTCTAATTCCATCGAATCACTTTCAACTAAAACAAAACGATAATCTGTAACATTATTGTTTTTAGTACCTTTACCATCCAACGGATTAACACATATCCATGCACCTGCTCTTTTCTCTGGGTCACCCATTACTGCACCAATATCTCCATTGGACTTTTGCAGTTTTTCGATAATAGTCCCAGCTGTCTGAGTATACACACCGTTGCCTGGCTTCCATTTATCATTGTTTTCGTCATACCAAGCATCGTTAACGAATCTGATTACTTCGCCCATATCGAACAATGATTTTAAATAATTAATAATCTGTTCTGCTGGGTTCCAATTAGTCGGCTCTTGTATCGCTCGACCACCTATATAATCAGGGTCAATAATTTTGTAATCTTTATCAATCGAGGTCACAAAACTGTCATTCCAGCCAATAAACTCGTTGCCATCTGGATTGCTTCCATGTGGCTGCCAGCCGTTATTTTTTGCCATCTGTGTGATTGTCGCACCCGTTACTGGCGTATTAGTACCCTTGAAAGTATTCCATTTGCGCTCACATTCACCTTCGTGATATCGACCTGGATCACTTCGACTCCAACTATCCCAATCATCAACTGAATAGCCCTCATGTTTTAAAGCCATTCCTACATCGCACCACTCCTGGTAGCTAAGCATTGACGGACTGATTGCAGCTAGTGGGTCCAATAAATTGAACTTTTCCATTAGTAATACACCCTTTTCTTAAACACTGACTGATTTGCTTCGTCGAAGTGTGGCATACTACCTCTCTTTTGACTAGCTTCTAAATCAAAGTGATTTTTAGACTTTAACCAATTAGGCTGTTTATCCGGCTTGACTCCAATTGTTTTTTTATGAACAATCCATTTTGTTTTCGTGTTGCAGTCTAAAATCACTACTGTACTTTTATAAATTTCTGTAATTACCGCTTTTTCATGGAGAATCCCATGGACATCTTTAACATTAACTAAATGATTTCCTTTTTTGATCCGTTTCATTTCGGTCACTCTTTCAAAAGAATATTTAGTTTGGCCAAACTATGCCACAGCATGGAATCGAACCATGCTGATGTCACCAGACTGTGGTTATACTGTCATTAATTCTTGTGGCTTGTACTCGGTTGGCTTAATGCCCTGAGGTGTGCGCCAACCATTTGCTGCAATTCTGTTAATCATCTTGCTAGCACTTTCAAACTGCCAAGTTCCAACATGCTGGAAACCTCGACCCTCTAAAAATCGAATCTGCTTAGGCGTTGTTAAGCCGCCTTGACGTCTCATTGATAATCTGGTTAATAAAACATCAGCTTTCCCGGCATTATCAATTTCATCTGGCATGATACCCATTTTTTCGAGTGCTTTTTTCTGCTTATCACTTGGCGGAGCCATTTCCCAGCCGAAACTTGGAACATAACTTGAAAGGTCCTCGTCTTGGATTGACATTTCAAACTGTAATGGATCAACTAGCTTACGTTTTCTACGTTTCATCTCAGCCAATTGTTTAGCTAGCGATTCCTCACGTTCCGCAACAACATCTTCTGCAGCTTCCTTTTCGGCTTCCTCAATATCGATTGGTGCAGTAGAATCCTGAATGTTTTCAGTCATTTTTTTAGCAACTTCATCATTTTTGGTAATCAAATGTGCTGGGTGGCAAAGGTCTAAGCGTTCAGTGTGCCATAGAAAATCAAGTAGTAATAATTCTGTTTTTCCTGGTGCTAAGCGAGTCCCACGACCAACCATCTGACTGTAAAGACCGCGTACCTTTGTCGGCCTTAAAACGATAATGCAGTCAACTGATGGACAATCCCAACCTTCTGTTAGCAACATTGAATTACACAAAACGTTGTACTTCCCAGACTCAAAATCAGCTAGTACTTGCTTTCTGTCATCAGATTCACCATTAACTTCTGCTGCTTTAAATCCATGCTGATTTAAAATTTCAGTGAACTTTTTTGATGTTTTGACAAGCGGTAAAAACACAACTGTCTTGCGATTCATACAATTTTTAACCATTTCGTCTGCTATCTGCTCTAGGTATGGATCTAACGCAGTACCTAATTCTTTAGTGCTGAAATCTCCGGCTTGCTGTTTAACTCCAGAAATATCAAGTTTTAGTGGAATAGTCAGTGCTTTAATTGGCGTTAAATACCCATCTTTGATAGCTGCCGGCAAACTGTATTCATATGCCAGACTTTGAAAATACTCGCCAAGATTGCGTTGGTCGCCACGATCTGCTGTAGCAGTTACGCCTAACACTTTTGCATCTTTGAAGTAATTCAATACTCGTTGATATCCGTCTGAAATACAGTGATGTGCTTCATCAACTACAATTGTGTCAAAATAATCAGTTGCAAATTGCTTAAGTCGTTTTGACCTCTGCAGTGTTTGGACGGACCCGACTACTACACGATAAAAACTGCCTAAGCTAGTCTGTTCAGCTTTTTCAGTTGCAGTTTTCAAGCCTGTCGCTTTGGCTAATTTATCTGAAGCCTGTTCTAGTAATTCTCCTCGATGCGCTAAGACAAGTACACGTTCACCTGCTCTAACACAATCTTCAATAATTTTGGCGAATACAATCGTCTTACCCGTTCCCGTTGGAAGAACTAACAAGGTTTTTTTATGCCCTTTTTTCCATTCTGATTCAACTTTTTCACGTGATTCTTCTTGATACGGTCTTAATTCGATTGTTCTCACTCCCTTTTAAAATGCTCCTGGTTGAAATCCACCTTGCTGTTGCCCTTGTGGTTGTTGTGGTTGGGTCCATTGCTGCTGTTGTTGCTGTGCTAGCTGTTGTGGTGCTTGCTGATTGAAGTTTGATTGTTGTTGGACTACACCAGCATTAGCAGCAGGTTTTAAAAATTCTTTAATGCGGTTATTCTGTTTTTTGTTGCCGTCTTTGTCTGTGTAGTTATTCACTTCTAATTTTGCTCGGCCGTTTGCGCCGATTACTTGATTCCACTTTGGTTGAAATGGCTGTCCAATTTCTTGAACTTGCCCAATTGAATTAAAAAATTGTGTTAATTTCCAGGTGAATTTTTTCATCAAATAAAGCCGTTCTTTAATAGTCGTTTTTCCTTTTTCACCGCCATTAACTTCGCATGTCACTTCTGCATACGGTGCACCATTAGGAATTTTGTCAGATTGTCCAGAATAGATTTTGCGTTCCAAATTTGTCACTTGAAATGGATAGTTGCCTTCTGGTAGTAATGTAAACTCACTTTCTTCGGCTACCCAGCCTTCATCCCAGTTTAAAAACTCATTTTCATTGTTGTTCATTTACCAATTCCTCCTAATTTTTATTTTCTTAATGTGTTTTGGATAAATCCTAGAGTGTTATTCCAATTAGTTGCTAAGTAATTCCACAAATCGTCAGGAATATTTTTTAGTGGTGTGTCTGCTGGCATGAATCCGCCTTTGTAGATAGTTTGAGTAATTTCATTAACAGTCACATGATTAATCTTCATCAAGTCAGCAACACTTTGCGGAATTACATCAGGAATATCTTCTGCAAATTCTGGTGCTGGATCTGGTTGTGGAATTGGATCCAGTTGTTCTGGTGGAACTGGCCCTACTTCTTGATCAGCAGCTTTAGCTTGTGAAATTGCTGGTTTAACCGGCTCACTGATTGATGTGGCTGGAGTAGTTGCTTTCATAAATGCCTGCGCAATTTGTGAATAATCAAAAGGTAATTCATCTGGTAGACCTAAACGATTTTTTGCATCCCATGTTGGTCGGTGTGTTGTATACATTACACGTTGACCTCCCTGTGCTTTTTTACTGCTTGTCTTTTCATCAGTAATAATCAGTGTTTTGTAATTAGCAAACAATACCATGTCAGCCCACTCCTTAACGAGTGGCGCTGTTTTCTTTTCGAGCTTTAATTCGTATCGATCATAAGCACCCATTTCGTCAGGTTCTTCTTTTTTTCGCAGCCAAGCATGTGCAGTGATTACAACATTGATTCCAACTTCAATTACTTCACTCAGCTTATTAAGCAAACCCCCAATTTCTCCGGCTAATGCAACATATCTAGCTCCATATCCAGTTGCGTCAATTGCGTTCCAACCGTTTTTTTGCATCAAATGTTGTTTGCATAATTCTTCGGCCCAATCCATCGTATCGATTACTAATGTCTTACACGGACGATTTGTTTTAACATATTCAACTTGCTGTAGCAGCATTTCCCAGCTGGTGGGTTTGTCGAAACGTTTAACATTCAGATACAGAGTTGAGTCTTCTGTGTCTATAAATAATGGATCTGGGAATTGACTGGCAAATGTCGTTTTACCAATGCCTTCCACTCCGTACAAAACACACTTTTGAGGTTTGGGTACAATTCCACTCGTGATATTCATTTAAAATGCTCCTTTCCCAGCCCATGATGATTCTGGTTTAGGCTGCTTAATTGTTTGTTCTTGCCTTTTAACATAACCATCATCAATAATTATTGAACACTCTCTGCCAGTCGAAACTCTTGTAGCAATTGCTTGAAGGCCTTCCTGTTCAAGCCACTTTCCAAATTCTGTTAATGTAACCATGTCCATCTGTTCTAATTTATCTAAGAGTATGAATCCGCAATCTGGTTTCAGCTGACGAACAATCGCAGTTGACACTTTTAGCTGGTCCGAACCGCTCATGTTGTCCCATTTTTGACCGTTGTAAGTTAGTTCCCCATCTTCAACGGACAACCCCGGTAAAGGTAGCTTTGCGTTATTTAACAATGCAGCTTTATCTTTTCTAACTTGATTAATTTGTTCGGTTAGTTTGTCGTACTGATTAGCGTACTGTTTTGCATCATCTTCGGCTTTATCTTTATCGAGATTAGCCCGAACTTTGCGGTTGATTTCGTCAATATGAGATAAGTTTGCTTCAAGTTCTGCTGTCGATTCATCATGCAGAATTGATGTATCTTTTTGAGCTACTTGTAAATCTGCTTCTGTCTTAGCATGTTTGGCTTGTAGCTGTGCTAGTTGTTCCTGAAGCTGTTTAATTTGCTGATTTTCAAGTTCAAATTGTCCTTGAATTTCTTTAACCTGCTGGCGTTTTCGAGCATTTTCACCATTCTTAGCCAAAATTGTTTGTTGCTGCTTGATTAACTCGCTAACATCAACTAACTGCTTTGGCGCGTCTGGAAAATAAGGCTGTTCTTTAGCGTACTTACCTTTTTGGTCAGCTATCTGTCCAATAGTGTGGCGTTGATTATAGATTTCCTGTTCTTTCTGTTCTAGTTGATACAACTGGTCACCAACACCGATTATTCGCAGCAATATTTTTGCTTTTTCTTTATTCGTTGACTCCATAAACTTTGGCAAGTTGATAGCTAACTCTTCAACAAAATCGTTTAGTAATTGTTGGCCACCCTTTTCACCATTCGGATCAATTACTTTTAAGCTTGAATTCTTACCAGTACGTTCAACGATTAAGCCGTTATTCATCACAATGTGTAATCTAGGTGGGATTGCTGACCCTTCGCGTTCTGCCTTTGACGGTTTGTACTTATTTCCACCCAATGCCCAAGCAATTGCATCAAGTACGCTTGACTTCCCTTGGTTATTATTTCCGCCTACGATAGTTAATCCATTTTGGCTAGGCTCAATTTTGACTGCCTTAACGCGTTTAACATTTTCGATTTCTAATTTATTAATTTTGACTGACAATTTCACTCACCTTCTTCTAAAAAGCTTACATTTTTAGCAAATTGTTCTAAGTGATGATGATCTTTAAGGCTTGCTGCTTCTAAAGCCAATATAGTGTTCAATGTTTTTAACTCTTCAGTTGTTTTCATTCTTAAAACCGTTCCTACTGTAATTTGTTTTTTCATGCTTTTAATCCTTTCTGTGGTATAATTTTTGTAAGAAATATTTGTAATGAAGCCCATTGCCGTAGGCTTCTATTTTTTTAATCAGCCAACACCTAGCAATTCTTGACCCAATACGTTCAATTGCATCTGCCACCTTTCCGACCAACCACAAACTAACGATTAAGCCGCCTATAAAAACAATCGCTGGGAAAAAATAGTGTGTGAAACCATAGAAACCCAATCATTTTCGCTCATGCCTCCCCACATAACAGCCGATGAAATAGACGATAATCAGCGTTACAAACCAGTCTGCAAACGTCATATTTTCGCCTCCCAATCAATTCGGTTACGATTTTTCTCCATCCACTCGCAAGCAGGCTTGGCGAAAATAATATTTGCCTTTCCTCGTCCACCACGAATCAGCCAGCCACCGTGGTAGTAATCAATCTCATCAAGAAACTTGTCTAAAATGAAAGTCGTAACCCAGCCGCTGTCTTTGCCACCACAGCAAGCTTTGCGGAATTGGTCAGTTGACCACGTTATGCCATCAAGCCTAGTTAGTAGTCGCTCATCAGTAAGTTTGTTGACTTGCTGTTCTACAAGTTCGGCAATTGCATTTTCATTTATCAATGTGGGCATATTTACATCCCCTTTCATAAAATTTTTGGTATATAATTTAATTAATCCAACATAATCGAGGTGAAACACATGGATAAGCCTTATATTATTTCTTATGATTTAGACAATCCTGGTCAAAAATACGATCAGGTTGAAAAAATCATTAAATCTTTTGGTGGCGCATATATCAAAATTCAAGGATCTGTTTGGCTGGTAAGAAATAGTCTGTCCCCAGAAGATATGTGTACTAAATTGGAACAAGCACTTGATAAAAATGATTGTTTGTTTGTCTGCGAATTAGTTAAAAATTACCAAGGATTAGCCACAGATGATCAATGGAAGTTTATTCGAGAAAACATCTTTTCTTAACTAATAAGGGTTAGGAATGTTTCTTTGACTTTTTTTATTATCTGAGGGTTTAAATATTTTTTTGTGCTCCTTGCTACCACCAATAGCTTGGAGCACGTTTTTAATTTCCTCTGTATTGCCTTCAATAGTTAATTTCATTTAATTCCCCCCTTTCTATTTAATCCCTCACCTACTGCAAATATTTGATATAATCATCTCGAAGGAGGTGATTAAAATAACTTATTTTGTAAAATATTGGTTACCCGCTTTACCATCTTTAGTAGCCTTCATAACTCTGGTCTATTCAATTAAGCATCAAAATAAAATTGACAAAGACACAAATGAACGCATTGAAAGAACACAAGCTTCAAGAGTCTCAGCCTGGGAAGATTTTGAAGACCACGAAGAAAAAATAATAGTGAGAAATGGAAATGATTCTCCAATATACAATTTGTTTGTCTTTATGTGCCGCAACATCGATAAATCAGATATCGATTCATTAATTGAAAAGTTAAATTCAGATGGCAATCTTGGTAAATTCCAAGAAACATTTCCACCCGGCAAAAAAACGTTTCATCTTATAGATAGTCATGCTATGGGGAACGATCATTACTTACCCGCTATTTTATTTACCGATTCGCAAAATATTAGTTGGTTTCGTCATGCGAACGGTTATCTCGAAAAGCTTTCAAATTACAACTATTTAGATAGGATTCAGAAGCAAGGATTTGTTATGAGACACGTTTAGTAGAAGAACTCTATTAATGTTCCAATTATAAAAATGGCTAAAGTTGACATTAAAAGATAATAACTAATATCTTTATCTCTGCTAAACATTTTTGTAAAAGAGAATGCTAAATAAAAATTCCCAACTACTAACAAAGTCACAACAAACAATTCGAAAGAAGTTCTAACCATATTTGTTAACACTTTCTACAAGTTCTGCAATGGCTGCCACCATTTCAGGGCTTGTTTTTGTTTCTTTTTCAGACAAAACGTCGACTATAAAATCACTGATTGCTTTATCCAACTTTTCCATTTGTATCACTCTTCCTTATTCCGTAACTAGTTGCTTATCCGAGTTGTAAATTGTCTGACTGATTGAAATATTCAATCCGTACTTATCTCGTAAAGCCATCAAATTTACTACATCCTCTAAAACATGCTCACGTTCAGCTAGCATCTGTGGTGTCATTTCACCCTTTTTAATCATTTTCTTAAAGCCAAACTTAGTTGATACTGCTTTATTTGTAATCGTGTTTGCTTTCATAAAATTTAGTCGCACTGGATGTGATAATGATTGATTAAGTTGATTCATCATTTTTCGTTGATGATCCTTATCAAGTGTTCGGAAAATCTCAAAGCCCTCTAGTCCTGATTGAGTACGCAATGTTTTGATTACGTTGAAGACCCAGCGTTTAAATTGTTTTGCTTGTGGCATTTTTGAATTAAAAATCAAATCATAAATTCCAAACTCAGAAATTACTACTCTATTTGGATTTCCTTTAATACCGTCGTGAATCGCTACGGTATTCTTATCTTCTTCATCAACATGTGCTTTGATTGCATCTCTGCTATTGATATATTCCAAAGCGTCAGTAACATCTTTGCCGATAGCAAACCATTCATTGTTCAATTCAATGAATCTTATTTGATGCCCATTCCAAACTTCTGTTTTCATATTTTGTTCCTCCTATTCTGTGACTTTGCTACGATTTAATCGTAATTGACGACAAAAAATAATATCGTCGTAACTTATATTGAATACTTTTTCAATCACTCTGAGCTTCTTTTCATCAGGTGAAGTGATCCCACGTTCATAGTTTCTCCACGTTTCAAGCCCCACACCAATAGCTTCAGCCGCTTCTTTTTGGCTTAGCCCATAAGTTGCACGTAGGCCTCTTAAAGTTACTTTGAAATGTTTTTGAATTTCCATTTGTTTTCCACCTCCTCTTTGCATTTTCAATATTAATACGATTAAATCGTAAAGTCAATAACAAAATACGAAAAAAACATATTTTTTTGTTGATTTTCTATTTACTTTTTACGGAACAGCCGTATAATATATGTAGAAAGTGAGGTGAAAATGATGAGCGATTTAGGAAATAAAAGGGTTCTATCTGATAATATTAAAAGGTTTATGAAACAGCACGGAACCGAGAGATCAAAAATGGCTGCTGATTTAAACGTTAAATATACAACCTTAACTGATTGGATAAACGGAAATTCCTATCCAAGGATTGGTAGTATTGAAAAAATGGCAGATTATTTTAACGTTGAAAAATCTGATTTAATTGAGAGAAAACCTGATAATGTCATACCAATTACTAAAACGGTTAAGATCCCACTGCTAGGCGAAATTGCTTGTGGTGATCCAATTTTAGCTGAGGAAAATATTGAAGAATATATAGATGAACCGGTTAATTATCTACCCAGCGGAAAATGCTTCTACTTAAAGGCTAAAGGTGATTCAATGAAACCTACTATCCCAAGCGGGTCAAAAGTTCTAATCCGTCAACAGCCAGATGTAGAAGATGATGAGATAGCAGCTGTTCTGATGACTGAAACAAATGAAGCCACGCTAAAGAGAATTAAGCGGTCAAATGGGACGATGTTCTTAATGCCGGATAATCCAGAGTTCACACCAATTATTGTTGGCAAAGATAACCCAGTTAGAATATTAGGAAAAGCGTTTAGAGTGGTTACTGATTTATAGCAAAAAAATAAGCCTCAGCTTGAGCGAGTGGAGGTCGATAAGCTAAGGTTTATGATGTGTCCGAGTTAATTATATATCAAACTCGGATATTTTTATATATGAGGAAGTGATTGCTATGAAGAAAATATTAAAGAAACTTTTTTTCTGGGTTCTTACAGTTGTTTTTTCAATATTACTGATATTTTCTTTTATACTATATATAGCTAAGCCTAAAGAACCTTATCCACTTTTCTTCTTAATAATTTTTTTCACTGGTCTAATTTTTTGTTTAAAACAATTGGGCTTCCGTATAACTGAAACCTCACAAAAATATTATGATAAAATTAGATTAAGAGTTTTTTCATCTCGTCTAAAGAATAATATGAAAGAACTAATTTCTAAGCAAAACAAAAGAGCGGACATATTAACCGGAATAGCTGAAAAGCATGAAAAACATATTCTGATTTCTGAATTGCTGATAGTTCTTAAATATAGATCCGTAGTTCTAAAAAAAGACTTGCTTATTATGGATAAGAACAAAACTCTCAGTGAAATTAAAAGGCAAAACAAAGAAGTGCTAGAAGATGTAAATTTGGATAGAGAGAAGGCCCACAAATTAGATGAAAAAATCATTTTAAAGAAATCTGAATTAAAAGAATTAAACAACAATATCTGTTTGTCAAAGGAAAAATACAGGCTTGAACAAATTGAAATGAGAAACACTATCGATTCTCTTAATAAAGAAATCAATAACAAGGAAAGACACATTAGCAACCTTGAACAAATTTTTATCGATATGGATCTATCTAGCATCAAAGAAATGAATGGATTAGAATTTGAATACTACATAGCACGCCTGTTAAGTTTTGCTGGATACAGTAATATAAAAAGAACGCAAGATTCTAACGATCAAGGACTTGATGTCATTGCTGAAAAAAATAATTTAAAATACGGAATCCAATGCAAATTATATTCCACACCTGTTGGCAATAGTGCAGTTCAACAGGCAATCGCCGGAACACAATATTATGGTCTAGATAGAGCAGTTGTTATTACTAACAGCACTTTTACTGATTCTGCAATAACATTAGCTTTAAAAACAAATGTCTCACTAATTAACAATTATGGGCTGTATGAAATAATCAAAAAGGCTGTTTTTCAATATGAATACGTTCCATATAAATATAAACAAATTGAAATAATTTAAGGAAAAGGAGCAAAATAAAATGGAAGATAAAAAGTTTTGGAAGGGAGATCCTGCTGGCGGATTTGCTAGTGGCTTAATGGTTGGTATTGTTGTTGGAATAATTAACATTTTATTTCTTCATTGGTGGCATATAGGAATTATTGCGTTTATAGGTGTTTGGCTATTTCAAGGCACACAGCCACAATTTAAAGGACGTGCTGATAAAAGAGACAAAGAAAATGCTAAGTATAAAGATGCTGAAGAATTTGTTCACAATTTGCCGGATAACACAAAGAACAATTCGGTTTCAAAACCAAAACTGCAGTCTCAACCAATTATTAATAATATAGAACAGCCAAAAGAAAAATACTCTCGTCACGCTCCGAAGTGTCCGAAATGCAAGTCACATAACATCCAAATACTAGATAATCGAAGAAAAGCTTTTTCTCTAGGAAAGGCGGCTGTTGGTGGCGTTTTATATGGTGGAATTGGAACAATTGCAGGATTTGCTGGTAAACGCGGAAAAAAATACGATGCCGTATGTATGAAGTGTGGTAAAAAATTCAAGATCAAGTTGTAAAAAAACACATCCCCACTCGCCAAAGTTTGAGATGTGCCCGTCAAATAAATAACTAAGGGCTTTTACACCCTATTTATATATTAAATTAAGAAGGAGGCTTTTACAATGGCAAGTTTTAGGAAACTTAAGTCTGGTTGGAAAGTTACAATTTCACAACGTGATAATAATGGAAAATTGCAACAAACATCAAAAAGTGGTTTCTTAACCAAATCGGAAGCGCGGTTATATGCTGCTAAAATTGAAGCAAAAAAGTCAGGCGTTATTTCCGCTAAAAAGGATATTGAACTTTCAAAATATTTTGATTATTGGTATAAAACGTATAAGGAAAACAAAGTAACAGAATCTACGCTTCGGCATTATGTGCTTACCAGCAAAATTATAAAAAAATACTTTGGAATTAAAAGGATTCAAAAAATAACCCGTGAAGATTATCAATCTTTTTTGAATTGGTATGGAGCTAATCATGCTAAAGAAACAATTGCAAAAATAAATGGTTATGTTCGTGCTTGTGCAAAAAATGCAATTTTAGATGATATTATTACAAAAGATTTCACTCAAAGGACTGAGCTTAAGTTTAATCAGCAGAATTCTATGAAGGTTGAATATCTAAATGTTAAAGAAATAAATATGCTAATAAATGCAGCTAAATATAAGCTGGATACGAGATACACTAGCCGCTATATGATTCTAACTGCCATCTATACAGGAATGCGCCTAGGAGAAATAATGGCTTTAACTTGGGAAGATATTGATTTTAAACACAAGACAATTTCGATAAATAAATCTTATGATTATCACAGTCACAAGACTAAGACAACAAAGACAACAAGTTCAAATAGAACTATTAGTGTAAATAATGATTTACTCAACTGCTTATCACAGCTGAAGAAAAATGGAATGGACAATGTATTTCGCAACAATCAAAACACTGTCCCTAGTTCCAATGCTGTTAATAAAAAACTTAGAGAGCTATTTAAACAGTGCAATATAAAAAAGGAAGGCTTTCATTTTCATTCACTACGTCACTCTCATGTTGCTTACTTGCTATTTAAAGGTATTGATCTATATGCAATTAGCAAACGTCTTGGTCATTCAAATATGATGATTACAGCAAAAAAATATGCCTATCTCATTGATGAGTATAAAGCTCGTAATGACAATAAGATAGAACATTTAATGGACAACTTAGGACAACAGCAAGACAACAAAGTTATATTTTATAACGGCTTTTAACCATTTATAAAAAAATAAACGCTGATAAATCAACGTTTACGTCTTCTAAATATTAATAAAAATACCGGTGATCGGGGTCGAACCGATACGTCCTCAACGGACACTGGATTTTGAGTCCAGCGCGTCTGCCAATTCCGCCACACCGGCATGATGTTTAAATTGTAGCATAAAGATGGTAAAAATACTACCTTTTAAAAGGCGGTAACCGGATTTGAACCGGTGATGAAGGTTTTGCAGACCTCTGCCTTACCACTTGGCTATACCGCCAGCTAAAATTAAACTTCATCAACTGGGTTAGCTGGATTCGAACCAGCGCATGAGGGAGTCAAAGTCCCTTGCCTTACCACTTGGCTATAACCCAATAACAGGCGATAGGTGGGAATCGAACCCACGCGTGCCGGAGCCACAATCCGGTGCGTTAACCACTTCGCCACTATCGCCATAATGGCAGGGGTAGTAGGAATTGAACCCACACTGACGGTTTTGGAGACCGTAGTTCTACCTTTAAACTATACCCCTACAATGGAAGGGAGTGGATTCGAACCACCGAACCCGAAGGAGCGGATTTACAGTCCGCCGCGTTTAGCCAGACTTCGCTACCCTTCCATAATGGCGCGGGACAGAATCGAACTGCCGACACATGGAGCTTCAATCCATTGCTCTACCGACTGAGCTACCGAGCCATAAAATTAATAATTAGCGGTTCTAGCCGGATTTGAACCGGCGATCTCCTGCGTGACAGGCAGGCGTGATAAACCCCTACACCATAGAACCACAACTCATGGAGGATACAGGGCTCGAACCTGTGACCCTCTGCTTGTAAGGCAGACGCTCTCCCAACTGAGCTAATCCTCCAAAATGACCCGTACGGGATTTGAACCCATGTTACCGCCGTGAAAGGGCGGTGTCTTAACCACTTGACCAACGGGTCATCCTGCTACGGAGAGTAAGGGATTCGAACCCTTGAAACAGGTCAACACCCGTTTACATGATTTCCAATCATGCTCCTTCGGCCAACTCGGACAACTCTCCAGCAACAATAACTCCGGCAGGCGGGCTCGAACCGTCGACAACCTGATTAACAGTCAGGTGCTCTACCAACTGAGCTATGCCGGAATATTAGAAAGCACGGCAACTTCCTACCCTCACAGGGGGCGATCCCCCAACTACTATCGGCGTTAAGAAGCTTAACTTCTGTGTTCGGCATGGGAACAGGTGTATCCTTCTTGCTATCGCCACCGCACTCTTCTTTTGAGAAAATCTTGTTCTCTCAAAACCAGCTAATATCTTTCTCTTTTTCCCTCGAACTCCGTTCTTCTTCTTTGGTTAAGTCTTCGGTTTATTAGTACTGGTCCGCTCCATTCATCACTGAACTTCCACTTCCAGCCTATCTACCTGATCTTCTCTCAGGAACCTTATTTCTCTAAAGAATGGGAAATCTTATCTTGAGGTGAGTTTCGCACTTAGATGCTTTCAGCGTTTATCTCATCCACACTTAGCTACCCAGCTATGCTCTTGGCAGAACAACTGGTACACCAGCGGTGTGTCCATCCCGGTCCTCTCGTACTAAGGACAGCTCCTCTCAAATTTCCTACGCCCGCGACGGATAGGGACCGAACTGTCTCACGACGTTCTGAACCCAGCTCGCGTACCGCTTTAATGGGCGAACAGCCCAACCCTTGGGACCGACTACAGCCCCAGGATGCGATGAGCCGACATCGAGGTGCCAAACCTCCCCGTCGATGTGGACTCTTGGGGGAGATAAGCCTGTTATCCCCAGGGTAGCTTTTATCCGTTGAGCGATGGCCCTTCCATTCGGAACCACCGGATCACTAAGCCCGACTTTCGTCCCTGCTCGACTTGTCTGTCTCGCAGTCAAGCTCCCTTGTGCCTTTACACTCTGCGAATGATTTCCAACCATTCTGAGGGAACCTTTGGGCGCCTCCGTTACCTTTTAGGAGGCGACCGCCCCAGTCAAACTGCCCACCTGACACTGTCTCCCGCCAAGTTTATTGGCGAGGGTTAGAGTGTTCATACAACGAGGGTAGTATCCCACCAATGCCTCTGCCGAAACTAGCGTTCCGGCTTCTATGGCTCCTACCTATCCTGTACAAGTTGTACAAACACCCAATATCAAGCTACAGTAAAGCTCCATGGGGTCTTTCCGTCCTGTCGCGGGTAACCCGCATCTTCACGGGTATTATAATTTCACCGAGTCTCTCGTCGAGACAGTGCCCAGATCGTTACGCCTTTCGTGCGGGTCGGAACTTACCCGACAAGGAATTTCGCTACCTTAGGACCGTTATAGTTACGGCCGCCGTTTACTGGGGCTTCAATTCTGAGCTTCGCCGAAGCTAACCCATCCTCTTAACCTTCCAGCACCGGGCAGGCGTCAGCCCCTATACGTCATCTTACGATTTTGCAGAAACCTGTGTTTTTGATAAACAGTCGCCTGGGCCTTTTCACTGCGGCTGAGCTTACGCTCAGCACCCCTTCTCCCGAAGTTACGGGGTCATTTTGCCGAGTTCCTTAACGAGAGTTCTCTCGCTCACCTGAGGATTCTCTCCTCGACTACCTGTGTCGGTTTGCGGTACGGGCAGCTTTGATCTCACTAGAAGCTTTTCTCGGCAGTGTGACATCAGCACCTTCACTACTTAAATTTCGCTATTCATCACAACTTGTCCTTATGTCAGCAAGCATTTTACTCACTAACAGACTTGTTGCTTGAACACACCTCCAACAGTGTGCGTGCTTAGCCTCCTGCGTCCCTCCATTGCTCAAACAATCATTGCTGGTACAGGAATCTCAACCTGTTATCCATCGCCTACGCCTTGCGGCCTCAGCTTAGGTCCCGACTAACCCTGGGTGGACGAGCCTTCCCCAGGAAACCTTAGTCATTCGGTGGACAGGATTCTCACCTGTCTTGCGCTACTCATACCGGCATTCTCACTTCTAAGCGCTCCACTGGTCCTTACGATCCAGCTTCTCCGCCCTTAGAACGCTCTCCTACCACGCAACCTTACGGTTGCATCCACAATTTCGGTAATATGTTTAGCCCCGGTACATTTTCGGCGCAGGATCACTCGACTAGTGAGCTATTACGCACTCTTTAAATGGTGGCTGCTTCTGAGCCAACATCCTAGTTGTCTGTGCAATTCCACATCCTTTTCCACTTAACATATATTTAGGGACCTTAATTGGTGGTCTGGGCTGTTTCCCTTTCGACTACGGATCTTATCACTCGCAGTCTGACTCCCGAAGATAAATATATGGCATTCGGAGTTTATCTGAATTCAGTAACCCAAGACGGGCCCCTAGTTCAAACAGTGCTCTACCTCCATTATCCTAACTTCGAGGCTAGCCCTAAAGCTATTTCGGAGAGAACCAGCTATCTCCAAGTTCGTTTGGAATTTCTCCGCTACCCACATCTCATCTCAGCATTTTTCAACATACACGAGTTCGGTCCTCCAGTGCGTTTTACCACACCTTCAACCTGGACATGGGTAGGTCACCTGGTTTCGGGTCTACGTCTGCATACTAATTCGCCCTCTTCAGACTCGCTTTCGCTACGGCTCCGTCATTTACGACTTAACCTTGCATACAAACGTAACTCGCCGGTTCATTCTACAAAAGGCACGCTATCACCCGTTAACGGGCTCTAACTACTTGTAGGCACATGGTTTCAGGAACTATTTCACTCCCCTTCCGGGGTGCTTTTCACCTTTCCCTCACGGTACTGGTTCACTATCGGTCACTAGGTAGTATTTAGCCTTGGGAGATGGTCCTCCCGGATTCCGACGGAATTTCACGTGTTCCGCCGTACTCAGGATCCTGAACTGAGGGAAAACGATTTTGTCTACGGGGCTCTCACCTTATTTTGCTGACCTTCCCAGATCATTCGACTATCGTTTTCTTTGTTAACTCAAATGTTCAGTCCTACAACCCTAGAAAGCAAGCTTTCTAGTTTGGGCTCTTCCCGCTTCGCTCGCCGCTACTGGGGGAATCGAGTTTTCTTTATCTTCCTGCAGGTACTTAGATGTTTCAGTTCCCTGCGTTTGCTTCTAACTAGTCTATGTATTCAACTAGCAGTAATAGCTCATTACAGCTATTGGGTTGCCCCATTCGGAAATCTCCGGATCACAGCTTACTTACAGCTCCCCGGAGCATATCGGTGTTAGTCCCGTCCTTCATCAGCTCCTAGTGCCAAGGCATCCACCATGCGCCCTTATTAACTTAACCTTGTTTTACCTGCGGTAAAACGGTTATGAGTTTGCGTCAAGAACTTCTTGTTCAAAACTCTTTTAATACGCGGTGTTCTCGGTTTAATAAAAAAGATATTATCTGGTTTTCAAAGAACAAGTTTGAGAGTAAACCTCTCAAAACTAAACAAAGTTTCGTGCTTGTGCAGGTTCCGTTTCTATCCTTAGAAAGGAGGTGATCCAGCCGCAGGTTCTCCTACGGCTACCTTGTTACGACTTCACCCCAATCATCTGTCCCACCTTAGACGGCTGGCTCCTATTGGTTACCCCACCGGCTTTGGGTGTTACAAACTCTCATGGTGTGACGGGCGGTGTGTACAAGGCCCGGGAACGTATTCACCGCGGCATGCTGATCCGCGATTACTAGCGATTCCGACTTCATGCAGGCGAGTTGCAGCCTGCAATCCGAACTGAGAACGACTTTCAGAGATTAGCTTAACCTCGCGGTCTAGCGACTCGTTGTATCGTCCATTGTAGCACGTGTGTAGCCCAGGTCATAAGGGGCATGATGATTTGACGTCATCCCCACCTTCCTCCGGTTTGTCACCGGCAGTCTTGCCAGAGTGCCCAACTTAATGCTGGCAACTGACAATAAGGGTTG
Organism: Liquorilactobacillus nagelii DSM 13675; assembly: GCF_019444005.1. NCBI lineage: Bacteria > Bacillati > Bacillota > Bacilli > Lactobacillales > Lactobacillaceae > Liquorilactobacillus > Liquorilactobacillus nagelii. The sequence goes on along the minus strand of NZ_CP049304.1, from coordinate 228,320 downwards.
CGCTCGTTGCGGGACTTAACCCAACATCTCACGACACGAGCTGACGACAACCATGCACCACCTGTCATCCTGTCCCCGAAGGGAACACCTAATCTCTTAGGCTATCAGAAGATGTCAAGACCTGGTAAGGTTCTTCGCGTTGCTTCGAATTAAACCACATGCTCCACCGCTTGTGCGGGCCCCCGTCAATTCCTTTGAGTTTCAACCTTGCAGTCGTACTCCCCAGGCGGAATGCTTAATGCGTTTGCTGCGGCACTGAAGGGCGGAAACCCTCCAACACTTAGCATTCATCGTTTACAGCGTGGACTACCAGGGTATCTAATCCTGTTTGCTACCCACGCTTTCGAACCTCAGCGTCAGTTACAGACCAGAGAGCCGCTTTCGCCACTGGTGTTCTTCCATATATCTACGCATTTCACCGCTACACATGGAGTTCCACTCTCCTCTTCTGCACTCAAGTCTCCCAGTTTCCAATGCACGACTTCGGTTAAGCCGAAGGCTTTCACATCAGACTTAAAAGACCGCCTGCGTTCCCTTTACGCCCAATAAATCCGGACAACGCTTGCCACCTACGTATTACCGCGGCTGCTGGCACGTAGTTAGCCGTGGCTTTCTGGCCAGATACCGTCACTGCACGAACAGTTACTCTCGCACACGTTCTTCTCTGACAACAGAGTTTTACGATCCGAAAACCTTCTTCACTCACGCGGCGTTGCTCCATCAGACTTTCGTCCATTGTGGAAGATTCCCTACTGCTGCCTCCCGTAGGAGTTTGGGCCGTGTCTCAGTCCCAATGTGGCCGATCAACCTCTCAGTTCGGCTACGTATCATTGCCTTGGTAAGCCATTACCTTACCAACTAGCTAATACGCCGCGGGTCCATCCCAAAGTGATAGCCGAAACCATCTTTGACACAGAAACCATGTGGTTTCTGTGGTTATGCGGTATTAGCATCTGTTTCCAAATGTTATCCCCCGCTTTGGGGCAGGTTACCCACGTGTTACTCACCCGTTCGCCACTCAGTTGTTTAAGTCGGTGCAAGCACCAGTTAAAACAGCTTCGTTCGACTTGCATGTATTAGGCACGCCGCCAGCGTTCGTCCTGAGCCAGGATCAAACTCTCATTTTAAAGTTTGTGACTCATTTTTATTACTAGCGAATTGACTTCGCAAATTTTGTCCTTGCTTTCGCAAGGCCCTGCACATTTGCTTTATCGAAACTTTGTTCAGTTTTCAAAGGTCTACTTAAATTCAACAACCATTTCATTATATCTTGTAGCAGGCTGTTTGTCAAGAGAAATTTAATTAGTTAATTACGTTTACTTGATTAACTTTCGTAACTCAACGACATTTAATATAATACCAACATTATTATACAAGGTCAAGTCTTTTTTTAATTCATTTGAATTTATTTTTTGTTTCCTAATTTACAAGCTAAATGCAACAAAAGAAATACACAAATAGGTCATCGAAGGCCGCAATTAAAGTGAGAAAAACCTAAAGAAAGTAAATCTCCATGATCCACTCTAAAAAACACTGCTAAACGTTATCAACAAATCTCACCTGAAGAAAAAGAAAGGATCGAAGCATGTTGAAAAGTTACCGGCAGACATCACATTATATGCTTAATTAGTTGAAATCGCAGTACCTTTTTTATGATATCAAGCGTAGCACTATTCATTAACATAATTTTGATTATTAATTTTTAAAGCAGCAGTTTGCCGAAAACATTCAGACTCTTTGTAATAAAAAAAGGTAAAAACAATATTTTAAAGATTTAGAAAACCTTACTGACTCCTTTTCAAGTTGTTTAAATCGTCACTCAAGCGTCGGCTATGCATTGAGAGTGTTACTATCTTTTAAAAAGCCACACCTTTTTCAAGCACCAGACTTTATCAACAATTGAGAGAGTTCTTTAGTAGCGGGGAAAACTCAAATCAATGAATCAGCACTGATAACTTCGACTAAAAGACAAATGCGTTTCTAAATTATAGTGAAGATTCCAAGTTACCTTGCCGACATTTGTTTAAATGAACTCCTAGCCACTTATATAAATTTTCCAACTATTTCAAAAAAATCTTTTTGATAATTGTTCTAAGTTCAAACCCTTAGATCAAGTTCAAGGTTGTGAGATCTGCTTTACCCATTCTTATTCAGCATGACAACGTCGTAGTTGTGAAAATGTTCTTAGTCGAAGGTATCTTTCTCAAACGCCAATCACTATCTACATAAAATAGCAAAGATTCACGATACAATGAATCTTCAATACCGCTGTTAAATTCATTAAGGACACACCAGTAAGTTAGCTCATACATACTCCGCGGTTGTTACACTTGAAATGGTAATTCATATAAGTTCACCGATACTGCTACATAAATCCATCTTTTACTAGCCTCTTTCATCAATGCTATCAAACTATTCATTAATTGCAGTAAGCCATCTTTTGAATTGTTTTATTTCATGGCTTTATACGATCAAAAGCATTGCACCAGCTTTATCTACAGCAAATGAAAACCAGACGCTTAAAAATAGTGAATCAAAACTTGTGTCTTTTGATTGAGTGTTAATTTCAATGCTATCGTGATGAATTTCAAAACACGTGATCCAGCAATGTTATTTTTAATGTAATACCGCAATCCTAACTGACTAGTTGACACTGAACGACCACATCTGAATTTTGTCATAAACTGATGATCAATTTTCTCTGGGTTACCATGCACTACCACCTCTACTATGATATCTTCAAATAATACATCTTACACTTTTTCCTAACTCTATTTATTTTCCAATTTTATTCGTCATTTCAGTACTTCGTTTTAGTCTTCTTAAAATTCCATTTTACTGCAGACCATTTAGTCTTGACTATACCGTTTACAAAAAATTCACCTAGTATTGAACTTTATACCATATGAAACAAAAAAAGGTTAACCATTCTTCAAAACGGCTAACCTTTTACTCAAAATATATTAATTTTCATCTAAAAGTAACTAAATTACTTCAATTCAGGTGCATCAGTCTCAAATAAATCGACGGTTGATTTTCCATTGTTTTTATCTTGCAAACTAGTTTTCTTTTTTTGTTGTGCCACCTTAAGCTGTTTCATTGTTTCATTGTACTTATAATTATAATCACTTCGGGTAACCTTTTTAAAACCACTTGGTGTATAGAAACGTAACAAGTCCCCAGTAATGATTTTATCTGACAGGGACAAAACTTTGTCGGTTCGATTCTGCATTGTATCCACTTGCTGCTTTTCAGAACCCGACAAATTCGTAACCTGTTGCCCTTGGTTATTATATACCTTGCTTCCAACCTTACTATATGTCGGCGAAACAAAATCTCCATCTCTAAAGGCAACCGTCTGATTACGGTTGTTTGCCAAAAGATCTTGACCTAATTGTATATAGTCGTCATCCTTGAGACCCATCAAATCCATCAAAGTTGGCATAACATCAATTTCGCCGCCATAGGTATGATTAACTCCACCCTTAAGTCCGTTCAAATGAATCATAAAGGGAACTTTCTGGAACATCGCTAAATCATAACTAGAAACAGACTTTTTATTCAAAAGCTGTGCAATTGCCTTTTTATGATTATTTGAAATACCGTAGTGATCCCCATAAACCACAATCATTGAGTTATCATACAGTCCAGACTTCTTCAAATATTGAATAAACTCACCAAAAGCCTGGTCTAAGTAATGAGCTGTTTGAACATAGCCATCAACTGTTTGATCACCCGTTTTAGTTTTAGGTATGCTTTGATTTATCTTATCCAATTCATATGGATAGTGATTAGTTAATGTAATAATTTTAGCATAAAATGGCTGAGGCAACTGTTGTAAATATTGGACAGCCTGTTTAAGAAAGATCTTATCTTTCAGTCCATAACCAATACTGTAATTGGTTTTTTCCTTATAGAAATCTTCATCAAAAAAGTATTGATATCCCCATGATTTATACGTATTATCACGATTCCAAAAACTTCCAACATCCCCATGAAAAGCAGCCGTTGAATAACCATTTTGATCCAAAATAGCGGGTAAGGCTTGAAAAGTATTCGATGTACCATATTCAGTCATAACTGAACCAGTAGGTAATCCAAAAAGCGAATTTTCTAACATAGTTTCTGCGTCAGAAGTCTTGCCTTGACCAACTTGATTAAAGAAATTATCAAAAGATAACGTATTCTGATCATGATAAAACTTGTTAATATTCGGTGTTACTTCTTGACCATCAACTTTATAATCAATCAAAAACTGTTGAAAACTTTCTAAATGAAAAATAAAAACATTCTTGCCTTTTGCTTTACCGTAATAACTTATATTATCACCAACACGGTTTTTCTTTAAGAAAGAAAGAACGCTATTTAAATCATTGCTACTAGCGTTAGCTCTAGTAGAGTTTTGTCGATAATTTTGATAAGCATTATAACCAGCGTAAAAATTTATTCCTAGATATTTGACAATATAATTATTGTCAAACGTTCTAGTCAATAATTGTGGGCGATCCTTGTCTGCAACTGTTAAATTCAATCCAAACAGGGCAACCGCCAACAAGCTTACAGTAATTGAATTAAGTAACTTTCCTTTACGCTTGTCAACTTTAATAACCTTAAAAAGCAACAACAATACCAAAATTAGAATATCTACAAACGCCATAAAATCAGTAGGATGAATAATTTCCATAATGCTCAGGCCTAGATGATTCGAAACGGAACTTGATGACTTAATGATTCCTATTGACAGGAAATCAGAAAACTCCCGATAATACAAAATGTTAGCGAACAACCAAAGTGAACTCAACAAATCAATTATCAAGAGAATCCAATAAAACTTTTTACCTCGAAAATAAAGAGCAATGCCTAACAGTAACAATGCCACTGGAATTGGATTAAAAAACAAAATAATTTTTTGAGCTGTATCACTCAAACCCAAGTTAAACTTAGTCAAATAGATAAAATATGTCTTTATCCAAAACAAAAATAGTGTTAATAGAAAGAATCCTGTCCTAGTATTCAAACTATTCTTCCAATTTTTGGAAGAACTATCGTGATTGTCCCCATTATTTTCCCCGACAGTTCTATTCCGCAAAGCTCTTAATGGCTTCAAAATCGAACTCATCTAACATCCTCCAATTACATATCTTTGATTATTTATTATAACTAATTTTAAAAAAATTGGAATAAAGTTGCTTTTCAGCAGAATTATTAATCTGTCAAAAGATCATATATTTCCATCGCTACTAAATCAATATCATCAAATTCAAATTTTTGCTGACTTTTGATTTCGGCTAAATTGAATGTTTTTGTTGCACTATCATAAGTAACAATTGCAACCTGTTGTCCGTTTTTTTCAAACCTTCGACTTGCTTGTTCCTCTTCAACATCAGTTGTCATAGAATCAAGTCGCGAAATAATAGCTGCTAACTTTGAACTCACTTCAATACACTCCTTTATATTTTATCATTCCCAAATACTACGCTTTATCAATTCTACCAGAATTTAAACACTAAACCAGCAAAAAGTATTCTTTTTAGAAAATCTTTATCAGATTACTGCTTAATCTTTTTAGGTCGTACAACTAAAGCTATCATTCCCAGCAATATTCCTAAATAATAAGTCAGTAACCGCCACAGTAACATTGCTAAAACTAATTTACTGGAGTTAGTAATAAAACTAGAAAAAATAGTTGAAAAACTGTATTCTGCTCCACCAGAGCCGCCAGGAATTGGGAATAGAGAAATAACCATTACAATCAAAATGTGAAATGTCGTAACGAGCAGCAAGCTTACATGCTGTTCGCCCAATGATAATAAGATAAAATAAGGAACAATATAATAAAACATTAACTGGATTAAAGTTATTATCCCTATTTTCATCAATAAGCGACCATCTCGCTTTAACCGCAAACTTTCTTGGTAGAAATTATTTATTTTTTCATCTAGAATCTCTTCCCAGCGATCAATTTTAGAAGAATTCCTAAAAAGTCTAAGTAACTTAAACAGGAGTTTTACTGATTTTCTCGTAAAAGAATACCAATACATCACTAACAATAAACCAATTATCACTGCAAAATGGATTAAAAAACCAAATAAAAAAAGCAATGACAAAGCATGCATTTTACTAGCTAGAAAATGGAAACCAATAAATAATGCCACAATGAAATTAACAACAATCATTGACTGATAGACAACAAATTTCATTAATAAAACTGATGTTGCTTGTCCAGCATCAACACCTGCTTGAACTAGAGCAAATAACTGAGCTGGTTGGCCTCCAGAAGAAAATGGCGTAATGCCATTAAAAAGCTGCTCAACTAACGGGATTCTTAAAGCAGATTGTAACGGAAAGTCCATCGTCTCACGTCGCAATAAAACTTTGACAACTATGGCTTCTAAAAAATATGAAATCAGCATACTAAATACAGCAGCTACTAACCAACCCCATTTCAAAGTTGCTAAATCTCTGATTAAGGAGTTAAATGAAATATCACGCAAAGAGAAAGCTGTAATAGCTAAGCCAAATAATAACATTAAAATTAATACTATTTTATTTCGACTTGTCATTTTTTATTTAACCTACTTTGCTGGACATAAAAATTCAGCCATTGATTAGCAAGCCTTTCTTCAGAATACTCTTTAGCTATCTTAGCTGCCTTAGCTTGATATTTCACTAGCAAATCTCGATCCTTAACTAAAGCTAATATGTTCTCTGCCAATTCAGCAAAATTTTTTCCTGCCAGATAGTTGCTTTTTATAATAGCTTGATAAAGATCCAGATCTCGCAATAAAATTGGCAAGCCACAACTGGCAGCTTCCAAAATACTCATTGGAAAAAGTTCATTAAAAGATGGTAGCAAAAACAAATCAGCCGCATTGTAGTAATCACCCATCCGATCACGTTCTACAATGCCGGGAAACTGTAAATTTTGTGGTGGATTTTTAACAATCTCTTTTAATTTATCAAAACCATCTGTTATTCTCCCAAATGAAAAACCACCAACCCAAATAAATTGGAGTTCAGGAAATTTTTTCGCCAATTTGATAAAGTCAAAAACACCTTTTCTCTCCTGAATTTGGCCGACTCCTAAAACAACAAATTTATTTAAGGGAATATTAAGCTGTTGACGCAAGTTATTCTTTTGATTTTGATCAACTTGATGAAAGTCACTCTTAGAAACAAAATTAGGAATATAAGTTATTTTTTCAGGACTAATACCATATTTAGCAAGTGCCGGAATAAAACTCGGATTAACAACTACTAAATGATCCATTCGTCGATAAAAGGAAATAACATAATGACAAAAAATAGCTTTAAAAGGCTGAATCAACTTTAAACTACCTTCTAGAGTTTCTGGAAGAAAATGAACATATCCAATTTTTTGACCACGTCCAGGGAAAAACGTTGAAATGTAAAATTGCGGGTCAACTGTATGGTAGTGACTAATATCTGTACGAGAATATTTGTTGTAAGAAACTATCAATTTATCTGAAAAGTTCCGTTGCAGCAAACCAATTAACTCAGTATAGGCACTTCCAACTCCCTGTCCTTTGATTTTCGTAGCCGAAGAAAACATGTTCACTTTAAGCATTCGTTAAACCCCTTTATAAACCTAACTGATCTCTCCTGAATGACTTGTTTCTCTTTCTTTTGAATATATAGCCTGACAGTCATGGTAAAATTGAATTACTTTTTCTCCAAAATCAGCAGCCGAAATCGCTGATAATTTTTGATTCAATTTGTTCGTTTCAATCGATTGCTGACTCGTCGTTAAATATTCAAATAGAATATTAGCCAAGTCGTCCAACTTTTCAAACGTCATTCCGAATTCTTTGTCACTTAGTAAGTCGTCTGTATATGGACTATGTGTTGTAACAACTTTCAATCCCGATGCCAATGCTTCAATATATGTTAAACCTTGAGATTCTGAAACTGATGTTGATACAAAAAGGTCAGCAGCATGATAATAGTCAGCAACTTGATCGTTAGATATCTCACCAGTAAACAAAACATTTGGCTGGATATTCAACTCCGCCACTTGCTGCTCTAAATCTTCTCTCGCCGGTCCATCACCAACAATCATCAATAAAACATTTGGTAACAGATGGCACAATTGGGGCATAACACTAATTAACCGGTCAATATCTTTTTCATACGCTAGTCTACTCAAAGTTAACAGCAAAGGTGTTTGTTCTTTTATTTGATATTTTTTTCGAATATCCAATTTTACCGGTTGACGATACTTCTGTAAATTTACACCAGTTGGGATAACTGTAATTGGCGACTTGACTCCGTACCCCTCAAGTGTAGTTAAGACTCTTTCACTTGGAGCAATTATCCCGGTCATATGGTAACAAAAAGAACGCGACATTTGCTTAACGTGGTGCGGCTTTAACAGTTTTCCTTTGGCAACATAATGCAAATAATCCTCATACATCGTGTGATAAGTATGAATGCAAGGAATTTTTAAATTTTTAGCAACAAATTTGCCAATCCATCCCATTGAGAACTCCGTTTGTGTATGGACAATATCAAGCTGCAGTTCTTTAGCAACTTGATACGCTCTAAATAAACCGCGAACAGCAATTCTACGATCAGTAAATGAAATAAATGGGATGCTGGTAAATCTAAATATATTTTTTTCATATTCATCAGAAGCTACTTTAGGATCAGTAGTCGTAAAAATATAGACGTGGTGCCCCTGACTTTCAAGTTGTTCTTTAAGTGTTTTAATGGAGGTGGCCACACCGCTGACTTGCGGATAATAAGTATCTGTAAAAATCCCGATATTCACGTGTATCCTCCTTAACTAAGTTAATCACATTAATTATATTGTTTCTATCCAATATATGCAATCATTCAAAAGGCCTTCATTTAAATTAACATAAAATCTTAAGGAAAGATTAGCTCTACTTAATTCAAAACAATTAATGATTTTAAAGAAAAAAGGGAGCAATGCCAATTTGGCTTACGCTCCCCTTTTTACTCTTCTAAAAGAATCACTCTTAATCTAGAGTGATAAGTTTTTAACTAATGAAACAACTTCTTCCGTTGTTTCACACTCAGTAACCGCCTTTTGAGCTAACTGCTTCATTTCTGCGGTATTAAGTTTTTTCATCAAACTACGGGTCTTCAAAATTGATGTGGCGCTCATCGAAAATTCATCTAAGCCTAAACCAACCAATAATGGAACTGCAATCTGATCTCCAGCCATTTCACCACACATACCAGTCCATTTACCCTCAGCATGAGATGCCTCAATAATATTCTTAATCAAGCGAAGAATCGATGGATTATATGGTTGGTAAAGATATGACACACGTTCGTTTCCACGATCTGCTGCCATTGAATACTGAATTAAATCATTTGTTCCAATACTGAAGAAGTCAGCATATTTTGCTAATTTATCAGCTATCATCGCAGCTGCTGGAATTTCCATCATCATACCTACTTCAACATCATCAGCTACAGGTACGCCAGCCTTAACTAACTTAGCTTTTTCTTCCTCATAAATCGCTTTAGCTGCTTTAAATTCTTTAACAGTAGCAATCATTGGAAACATAATAGCTAACTTACCATAATGAGAAGCACGTAATAAAGCACGTAATTGCGTCCGGAAGATATCTTGACGATCTAAGCTAATTCGAATAGCACGATAACCCAAGAAAGGATTCATTTCATCAGGTAACGGTAAATATGGCAACTCTTTGTCACCACCGATGTCCATCGTTCGAATCACTACTTGTTTACCATTCATGCCTTCAACAGCTTTTTTGTAGGCTTCAAACTGATCATCTTCAGTAGGCAATTCACTTGCATCCATATACAGAAACTCCGAACGGAATAAGCCGACAGCTTCTGCACCATTATCAGTGGCACCCACTACATCCTTAGGTGTCCCAATATTAGCTCCTAAAATCAATTTCTTTCCATCCGCTGTTAGAGAATCTGCTGATTTTAACTGTTTCCATTCAGCTTTTTGTTTAGCAAAATCAGCCGCTTTTTGATGGTAGTGTTCAATTTCAGCTTTGGTAGGTTCAACTAATGCTTCGCCACCAATACCATCAATAATCACTAATTGTCCTTCTTCAATGTCCTTTGTTGCCGACTGTGAGCCAACAACAGCTGGTATTTCCAAAGTTCGTGACATAATTGCAGAATGAGAAGTCCGCCCACCAATGTCAGTTATAAATCCTTTAACATATTTCCGGTCAAGTTGAGCAGTATCTGAAGGCGTCAAATCATGAGCAACAATAACTACTTCTTCATTAATTAATGCTGGATTAGGTAATTTAACTCCTAGTAAATGAGCTAATACTCGCTTACAAACATCACGAATATCTCCTGCCCGTTCCTGCATATATTTATTGTCAGTCATATTTTCAAAAATTGAGATAAACTCAGTAGCTACATCTTGTAAAGCCTTCTCAGCATTAACTTTCTCATCTTTGATCTTACTTTTAATTTTACCGAAAAACTCAGGATCAGCTAAAATAGTCAAATGTGCTTCGAAAACGGCTGCCTCAGCCTCACCCAGATTTGCAGTTGCCTTTTCTTTAATCAACTGCAATTCTTTTTCGGAATCAGCAACTGCTTGATTTAAACGTGCAATTTCTGAAGTTGGGTCTTCAACATTTTCTTCTTGGAAAGTCAAGTCTGGCTGCACCAGCATGTATGCTTTAGCAACAGCAACTCCATCACTGGCAGCTATTCCCTTTAACACTTTCGTCATTATTCAGCAAGTCCTTCTTTCTTCATTGCTTCTTCAATAGCTGCCAAAGCATCAGCTGCATCATCACCGTCAGCTGCAATTGTAACATCAGCATTCTGGCCTACGCCGAGTGACATTACACCCATGATTGACTTCAAGTTAACTGACTTATCTTTGTAAGTCAAAGTAATATCTGAGTTGAATTTGCTGGCCGCCTGAACTAATAAAGTTGCTGGACGTGCATGAATACCTGTTTCTGCAATAATATGAAAGTCTTTCTTTTCCATTTAAATCAAGCTCCTTTTGTAATGTTGATAGAAAATTCAAGAACAGCACTTCAATTCCTGAAAAGCCTTTTAAGAACGCGTTTTCATCAGAATTGGCAATACTTTCCCTGCTGAAGTAAATGTTAGCATGAATTGCTTGATAAAACAAGTTTATAAAGCATTATTGTGTTGGATTATCATTATAATGGTAATAAACTATTCCTTGTTGATGAGCAATCCCGACAATGCGCTTTCTTTGTCGGAAATTCATGAAAGCCACTTGAAAACTCATGAACTCTTTCGGTTCGATTTTGATTTCATCAATTTCCCCGGCTACTAATTTATCTAATAATTCCTGATAATTGCGTTCTTCCAAAAAATCACCCTCACATGTTTTTTTTATCATATCACACAAGCTTCCAACTTGCGCTAAAAATCAGATGTAGTATACTTATAGTCAAAGGTCAAAGATAGTCAAAGAGGCCTTTAGTTAATTTTATGAAAGGTAGTGAAAGACGATGATTTGTCAAAATTGCCATCAAAATCCCGCGACAATTCATTTATCAACCACTGTAAATGGTCGACAAACCTCGATTGATCTCTGTCAAAATTGTTATCGAGAACTAAAAGATCATGCTCAGCAAAATAATCCTCAAGCGATGATGCAAGATCCATTTGGATTTGGTAGCTTGGATGATCTTTTTCGTTCCATGAGCAATGGAAGTTCTGCTGCTCAGCACCAATTTCAACAGCCCCAAGCTGCTGCAGGTAATGGAAATAACCGAGGCGGCGGAATCTTACAACAATACGGGCTTGATTTAACCGCTGAAGCAAAAAATAATCGTATCGATCCAGTTATTGGTCGCGATAAAGAAATCGCTCGTGTAATTGAGATTCTGAATCGTCGAACTAAAAACAACCCTGTTTTAATTGGCGAAGCTGGAGTAGGCAAAACAGCTGTTGTCGAAGGCTTAGCTCAAAAAATTGTTAATGGAGACGTCCCACAAAAACTTTTAAACAAACGAGTTTTTCGACTGGATGTTGTTTCCTTGGTTCAGGGTACTGGTATTCGTGGTCAATTTGAACAACGAATGCAACAATTGATGCAAGAACTTCGCAAACAACCAGAGATTATTTTGTTTATCGATGAAATCCATGAAATCGTGGGTGCTGGTAATGCAGAAGGTGGGATGGATGCCGGTAATGTTTTAAAACCAGCTCTAGCACGTGGTGAAATTCAATTAATTGGAGCAACCACTCTTAATGAATATCGCAAAATTGAAAAAGATGCAGCATTAGCTAGGCGCTTTCAGCCAATCCAAGTTGACGAACCTTCTGTGGCAGAAACCGTACAAATCTTAAAGGGCATTCAAACAAAATACGAAAAATACCATCATGTTAAATACACAGTTGAGGCTTTGAAATCAGCGGTTGAATTGTCTAACCGATATATTCAAGATCGTTTTTTGCCTGATAAGGCAATCGATTTATTAGATGAAGCCGGTTCGAGAAAAAATTTAACAATTCAAGCCGTTGATCCGCAAGTCATTGAACAAAAAATCAAAACAGCTGAAAATCAAAAGCAAGCAGCTTTAAAAAGAGAAGATTACGAAAAAGCTGCTTATTATCGCGACCAAGCTAATAAATTTTCACAAATGCGTGAACAAAAAACAGGTGAAACTACGACTCCAACTGTAACCGAAAAAGACATGGAAAAAATCATTGAGGAAAAAACTAACATTCCAGTTGGTGAACTCAAGCAAAAAGAACAACAACAGTTACGAGACCTAGCAAAGTCGCTTGAAAAACATGTTATTGGTCAAAATTTAGCTGTTGATAAAGTTGCCCGGGCAATCCGGCGCAATCGAATTGGTTTCAATAAATCTGGTCGTCCAATTGGTTCCTTCTTATTCGTTGGCCCGACCGGTGTTGGAAAAACTGAAACTGCTAAACAATTGGCTCGTGAATTATTTGGAACCACTGATGCCTTAATCCGCTTCGATATGAGTGAATATATGGAAAAACATTCTGTTTCAAAATTGATTGGATCCCCTCCTGGCTATGTGGGTTATGAAGAAGCCGGTCAATTAACTGAACAGGTTCGGCGTCATCCCTACAGTTTAATTTTATTAGATGAAATTGAAAAAGCTCATCCGGATGTCATGCACATGTTCTTGCAAATTCTTGATGATGGCCGTTTAACTGATTCTCAGGGTCGAACTGTCAGCTTTAAAGACACGATTATTATCATGACTTCTAATGCTGGTAGCGGTGATGCAGTCGCTAATGTTGGTTTTGGTGCTACAGCTTCGGGGAAAAATCACTCTGTAATCGATAATTTGTCTAAATATTTCAAGCCAGAATTTCTTAATCGTTTTGATGACATTGTCGAATTTAACCCACTAACCAAACCAGATTTACTAAAAATTGTTTCACTAATGTTGACTGATGTTGAAAAAATGCTAGTGCCTCAAGAAATCAGTTTAAAAGTTACAACTCCAGCCAAAGAAAAATTAGTCGAATTAGGTTATGATCCCAAAATGGGTGCGCGACCGTTAAGACGCATTATTCAGGAACAAATTGAAGATGGAATCGCAGATTACTATTTAGAACATCCCGAAAACAAATCTTTATTAGCTACAACAATAGATAATAAAATAAAAATACAACCTGTCGAAAAAAAGCCAACAAGCAAAAAAGCAAATTAACATAATTAAGAAATTGCAGAGATTAGGGAATTTACTACCTAATCTCTTTTTTATTTGGCTAAGTTAAAAAATTATCAATTTATCTTGACCTTTTAGTTCATTTATTCAACACTTTTGGCTATAATAAACTTATAGAATAGAGGAGGAGATATCTATGCATTTAATTGATGTTAGCAATAGCTACTCACGAAAAATCAAACATGAATTAGAAAATTCAGCAACTCATTTCATTAAAGTTTACACTTTAGGTAATAGTCGAGTCGTTTTCAAAAGAAACAGTCTGGATGAAGAAATAATTATTTCTAACAAAAATCGAAGTATTTCTGACGATGAAATAAAATTTATTTTAAATGAACTCGTTAAAAATAAAAAAGATGCTGCTAAAGTTACACGAACAGATAGTGTTGTCCAAATTAGCCTAACAGTTCATTAATTAATGTTTATATTAGTTGTTATAAAGGTGGTGATCAAATTTGTCAGTCAGTAGTTTTCTAAAGAAAGTTTTCCAAACTTTTAAAAGCAGTGATTCAGCAACTGCCAACCAAATTCCCCCAAAATCAACTGACGAAGTCTCCACTAAGGCAACGAAAAAGCCAGAACAGCAGAAATCCCTTTCACAATTAGCTAATAATAAAGTAGAATTAAAGCAGCCTAATGAAATTAGTCAAGAAAAACAAAATGCTGTTCTTTTGCTAATTTATCAAGACGAACAGCAACACGAAATTGCTCGTCCACAACTAATTAGTGGTTTAATTGGACAAAAGATTCAATTTAAGCTTCGTAAATTATCGAATTACAACTTAATAAACATCAAGGGGTTTAATGACCACTTCTTTTCCCAATATGCAATTATGGTGTTACTCTATCAAAAACAAGACGGAGCTCCAATCCGAATTACTTTTAAAAATTACGATAATAATAATAGTTTATTACCTGCTCAACTTTTAAAGGGGAAAATTGGAGAAGCTTATCAAATTTTTTCACCAGAAATTAATAATTTCAATTTACAAACTGTTGATGGAAAAATTAAGGGTTTTTTTACTCACCAACTTCAACAAGTAACTTTGTATTATCGTTACAATGAGTGGGAGTCTGTTGAAAAATCAGACATTTCTTTTGTTTTATTAAAAGATATTTTTTGCTTTACAAGAATTGATGATTCCAATCCCCTGTTACTTTTAAGAGCTGGAACTGTTTGGCAAACTTTTAAACGAATTATTTTATATTCCCAAGAAATTTGGTATAGTTTAGGAGCCTTTTGGATAAAATATCAGCCAGAAGCCATGTCTATTCAGAAAAAACAGCAACCTTTAATTGATAATTCTGATTTTCTTTTATTAGGAAAAGCAAGTCCGGTTAATCAGCCAGCTAAAATCAATTTTACTGATACTTCTTTGGTCCATTATTTTGATTATCCCAATGGACAATGGATTGGAAAAATCGCTAATCAAACAAAAGTCAGCATAACTACCAAAATAAAAATTGATGATATTTTATGGTATGAACTAGCTGATTATGGTTGGCTACCAGCACACTACCTTAACTTTTAAAAATAAGCAAAGGAGTTTAGATAAAAAGTATCTAAACTCCTTTGTTTATTCGGGTTAATATTATCTAAAGTTTTGCTGTTAATTTAATATCAGGATACTTATCCTTAAACCATCTCTCAGAAAATTCATTTTCAAATAAGAATAATGGCATTCCTAGACGATCTTTAACCAGTAGATTTCGAGATGAAGACATTTTTTCATCTAATTGTTCTGGGTCAATCCAGCGAGCAATTTTATGACCGATAGAATCCATCACGACATCAGAATGATATTCATTTTTCATTCTGAATTGGAAAACTTCAAATTGTAATTGTCCGACTGCGCCAAGAATGTACTCCCCAGTTGAATAACTTTGATAAAGCTGAACCGCACCTTCTTGAACCAATTGTGCTATCCCTTTATGAAATGATTTTTGCTTCATCACATTTTTAGCGGTAACTTTTACAAAAAGTTCTGGCGTAAACTGTGGTAATTTTTCAAATTTAACAGCTTGCTTTCCTGTATAAATTGTATCACCTATTTGAAAATTCCCGGTATCATATAACCCAACAATATCACCAGCGACTGCTTCTTCAACCGTTTCACGAGAATCAGCCATAAACTGTGTTGAATTCGCTAAACGCAATTTTTTCCCTGTGCGTTGTAAAATAACATCCATTCCGCGCTCAAAGCGACCCGAACAGACGCGAACAAAAGCTATTCGATCACGGTGATTAGGATTCATGTTAGCCTGAATTTTAAAAATGAATCCACTAAATGCATGGTCACTCGGCTCAATCAATTGTTTAGCTTCTGTCTGATGACTGGCTGGCGCAGGTGCAAATTTCAAATACGCATCTAAAAATGTTTTTACACCAAAATTTGTTAATGCTGAACCAAAGAACACTGGCGTCAACTTCCCAGTAGCAACTTTATCTGTATCTAACTGATTTCCGGCAGCTTGTAGTAGTTCAACTTCTTCTAAAACTTGCCGGTAAATGCTTTCCCCTTTTAACGGATTATCCTCAGTCAGTTCACCATTTTGATTAAGTGTCAAAAAAGACTCTGAATGATCTTCTCGACGATACAATTCAATTCGATGGTTAAACAGATCATAAATTCCTTTCAAACCTTTCCCCATACCAATTGGCCAATTCATTGCGTAAGCATCGATCTGTAAAACCTCTTCCAGTTCAGTTATTAAATCTAAAGGTGCCCGGCCGTCACGATCAAGTTTATTAATAAAAGTAAAAATCGGAATCCCCCGCATTCGACAAACTTGAAATAATTTTTTTGTTTGCGGTTCAATTCCTTTAGCAGAATCAATTACCATGACTGCAGAGTCAACTGCCATTAGTGTTCGATAAGTATCTTCTGAAAAATCTTCATGCCCCGGTGTATCTAAAATATTAATTCTTTTCCCAGCATAATCAAATTGCATTACCGAACTTGTGACCGAAATACCACGTTTTTTTTCAATTTCCATCCAATCTGATTTTGCAAAATTACCTGACTTTTTTGCTTTTACCGTCCCAGCCTTGCGAACGACCCCACCAAACAATAATAATTGCTCCGTAATGGTTGTTTTTCCTGCATCAGGGTGAGAAATGATCGCAAAGGTTCGTCTTTTACTAACCTCTGCTGTTAAACTATCGCTTTTCATAAATAACCTCTCTTTATTAATTATTTACTGACTGCTTAATTTGTTTTTCATGTTGAACATGGGCAATTGCTAAGCCCGATGGCAAAGTTACTTTAACTTGAAGAATACGAGAATCTTCAATCTTTTCCGTCAACAAAATCACATCTTCTGGCGTTCTCAGCTCAACTTTTTCTCCATCAGCTGGTATTGCACTTAATCCGGCAATAATATATCCAGCAATTGTATCAACCTCATTATCATATAAGTGAGTTCCAAATTCTTCATTAAAATCATCCAATGGTAGTCGTCCTTCAACAATATACTGATTATCGGCTATCTTTTGATAATGTTGATTTGGAATATCTGACTCATCACTAATTTCTCCGACAATTTCTTCAATAATATCTTCAAGTGTTACTAATCCCACTACTCCGCCGTATTCATCAAACAGAATTGCCATTTGATTATGCGTCCTCTTTAATTCAATCAAACAATCATCGACTGTCATCGTTTCCGGAATAAATAGAGCCGCTTGCATAATGCGTCGCAATTTTAAATGCTCAAAGCCTTCTTCACGAGCAGAACGTAAAAGGTTTTTAATATGCACCACTCCGACAATATTATCCTTTGTTTCATTAAAAACAGGTATTCTTGAATAGGGCTGTTGAATAATTGCATCAATATTACGATCATTGTCATTTTGAATATCAACCATAAATGCATCTGTTCGCGCAATCATAATCTCTCGCACCATTTTTTGGTGAATTGAAATTACTCCCTCTACCATTTTAAAAGTTTCGGGTTTGAAATCATTATCCGTGGATTCTTTTAACAACATTTCTTGAAAATTCGCAATTATTTTCTGCTGCCCTGAAATCTCTAATTTTTTTTTATCATTAATTGAATACTTTTTAACAATCAAAAAGAGTTTAGTTAAAGGATAGCAAATAAAGCGTATGGGTATTGTCCATTTTATTAATCGTAAACCAACTAATAATGGTCTACGCCTTGCCAACTCAGTTAAACAAATATTGATTACAACAAATGCTAACACTGTTAATACTAAATACCACCAATCAAAACTTGACAAATTCTGACCGATTAAAAGACCCAACAACCCAAATCCAATCCAGTCACACAATATATTAATCAAATTTAAATTTGTAAGTTGCTGTTTCAACAGTAAAATTTTTTCTCTTTGTAAGTCATCTAACCTTGGAAAAGTTTCGTTCAATTGTTGACAAGCAACTCTAATCATTCGGACTAGTTGCCCGTTTACTAACAAAAATAAAATAATCATCAAGCTGACCTCTGCCGGTCCAGCATCAGAATTCATAATTTCAACTCCAATATTAAGGTTTTGTATAGCATTTAACTTTTATTTACTTTGGAACGCGAATTACGGAACCGGCTTTTAAATCAGCTTCTGAAGAAATATTATTAATTTTCTTAATTGTGTTAACGTCGGTTGCATATTTTTCAGCTAAGCCTTCCAACGTATCTCCACTATTAACGTTAATCGTCTGTGTGTTAGCTTTCAAGGATGACTCACTTGCACTGGAAGCTGAAGCCGCTTTGGCTGAACTCTCAGAAGCCGCGCTAGCTGCTTTCACTGAACTTTCTGAAACACTTTTAGAACTTGCGGCTGCCTTACTTGCAGCTAAAGATGACTGTTTTTTCTTGGAACTGCGCTGTTCCTTTAATGAACTAACTCGTTTTTCGCTACTCGTCAAAGTCGTTTTTTGTTCACTCTTCAATTTAGATTTATTTGCCTGTGACAAATATCCCCAACTTCCTAATCCAATTACACCAAGTAGTACAACTATCCAAATTAGGCGCTGCTTATTTCTTTTAGACATCTTTTTTTTGTTTGCCGGAGTTTTCTTTGCAGCATTTTTTTCTATTGCTGCTACAGGATCAGCACCTCTTTCTTTAAAAAAGGCGCGGCGCATTTTAGGTTCGTCTTTACGAGTAAATCCGTGTTTAAATTGTTCAACTTTAAATTCCTCATAAATCTGAGCTATATCAAAGTTTTGACTGTCTTTCTTTTTCTTTGCAAAATACTTATTTTTTTCCGGTAAAGTTGCATTTCGTAGCCAGTCTTGAAAATATTCATATTGCAACATAACATCCGGAGTCGGCCCCAGTTGTTGAACCTTACCAAATTGCAACCACAAGGTCCTTTCACAAAAGCGTTCAACATTCACTAAATTAACGTCAGCGACTAGCAAAGCAACTCCTGAATCTTTTAATTCTTGCAACTTTTGATTTACTTGCTGACTATAGGGAATATCCAGTGCATTTAAGACATTATCTAAAACAATCATTTCTGGCTCGGTAAACATTGCAATCGTTAAAGAAAGTCTAGCATACATTCCTACTGAATATTCTCTAACCGGTCGTTCCAACCAGTTACCTAACTCACAAAAGTCAATTATACCATTTAATAAATGTTTAGCTTTAAATTCATCAATATCCATCTTAGTAATTTGTGACTTAATATTCTCTAATCCCGTAAAGTTTTCATCTAGTCCGGCCCGGCTGCTTGCATAATTTATTTTGGCATTTAAGGTCGTAAAACCAGTTGTCTGTTTTAATCTTCCAGCCAATATTTCGGTTAAAGTTCGTTTTCCTGAGCCATTAATTCCGATTAACCCAACCGCTTCCCCAGGATTAACTGTCAAAGAAACTCCTTGCAATGGCCAGAATGACTTATTTTTTGCTAGTGGACTTTTCTTATTAACTGACTCTTTTTTTTCAGTAATCAGTGGTTGTTCTTTAGTTATATATTTTATTTCTATTTTTTTCATTTTTACACCCAAAATCTTCTTTATCATAAAAAAGCTTTGGCCATTTGTAGTATAGGAGTCCAAAGCTTCTCAAAAGTACTAATCCGTACCCAAATCTTTTTTAATTTTTGTAGTTGAAATACCCTCTGTTCTGGGCAAATAGACAACTTGACAATAATCATTTAAAAAGTCAAATTTGCCTTGCCAATCATCTCCCATAACAAAAACATCAACTTTGTACTCTAACACATCTTTCACTTTTTGTTCCCAATTATTTTCTGGTATAACTAAATCAACATATTTAATCGCTTCTAAAACATATTTACGATCCTCATAAGACATATATGCCTTTTTTCCCTTCAAAGCATTAAACTCATCACTAGACAATCCTACAATTAATTTATCTCCTAAATCAGCAGCACGTTTGAGTAAACGAACATGTCCTTTATGCAATAAATCAAATGTTCCATATGTTAAAACTGTTTTCATTTTTATTTATCCTTTATGATTAATCAATTTTAATTACATACAATAAAGCTATCACGCTAATTCTCCATCGTCAAGTTGGACAATAGTTATTCAGCTTGATGTAAATGATATAAATCTATCAAATATTTTACTACGGTTTTTAAAACGGCATAGGTCGGTACAGCCAAAATCATGCCAATAATTCCAGCTAAGTTTCCAGCCACTAGTAATAAAATAATGATTGTTAATGGGTGAATTGCTAATGATTTGCCAATAACATTCGGATACACTAAATTACCATCAACCTGTTGCACAATAACGCAAACAATGATTACCAGCAATGCCTTTCCCGTTGAAAAAGTTAAGCCTAAAATCAATGCTGGAAAAATTCCAATATAAGGTCCAACATATGGAATAATATTTGTCATTCCTGCCGTTACACCTAACAAAAAGGCATATGGCAATCCAATAATCCAATAACCGATCGACGTAAAAGTGGCAATAAACAAACATTCAATAACTTGACCAGCTATATAACGTGAAAGTGTAGTATTTAATTTCTTCATTAATTCTGCAACCTGCTTTTCATGTCTCGAAGGAAAAATCTTTTGCAAATTAGGAATTAATTGTTGTCCATCTTTCAACATATAAAACAAAATAAATGGGATAGTGATAATCGTAACCGTAATGGTAGTTATTGTTCCAATAACTACCCCTAAACTATTGGTTAAAGAACCCGCAAAGCTCTCAAGAGTTTTCAAAAAATTATTCTGAATTTTAGTCGTATAATTGGTAAGTTTTAGTTTTTTTACCCATTCAACGTGACTTAAGTGCTGGTAATAATCATTGCCAATTTTTTGCAGTCCAGCTATATATTGTGGCATTTGCTTAATTAATTGTCCAATTTCATTAATCAATAAAGGAACTACGATCGCCGCAATTAAGGCAACAATTCCTATTAATAAAATGAATACAATACTAACAGCTACTGTCCGAGAAATTCGATGCTTTCCTACCTTTACTTTCATTAAAAGTTTTACAATCGGATTCACTAGATAATACAAAAAACCAGCAATCAAAACTGGAGCAAATAAAGTTGAAATAAATGTTCCAATCGGCTTAAAAATAAAGTCAATTTTACTACAAACAAAAATTAAAGTAGCTATTAACAATAATTCTAGCGTTACCCATAATAACTTTGAACGTTGCATTTTATTAAACATTCGATTACCTCTTATTTATCAAAGAAAAAGTTAAACCTGTAGACTATCGTACTGCTTGATCTTGGATATTTTTTGAAGATTGTCTCATTCATTCCTACTATACTAACATAACATCCTTCTGACCAAAAATGCAGGTAGGTTTTTAGATTGCGCGTATACAAGCCCAACCAAGTCTAAAGACAAATTAAAAAACTGCGGTCACCGTCGACGTGACCACAGCCTCGTTATAAACACAGCCTTGTTCAACTTACTGCTCTTGACGTGATAATTCTAAATAGCGACTATACCAAATATCAACATATTCTTGAGAAAAAGGACCTTTTTTATGTTCGATCCAATCAACCAAAGTCAAAACATTATGTTTCAATATTCGATCAATTTCTGTTGAATAATGCCATTGTGCTCCATGAAGCTGATATTCATCAACATCCAGTAGTTTTTTTTCTCCACTAGGAAATACTTTGACATCGAGATCATAATCGATATATTTAAGTGCTTCACGATCTAAAACAGCTGGTGATGCTAGGTTGCAATAATAAGAAATGCCATTATCCCTAATCATAGTGATAATATTAAACCAATAGTGTTTATGAAAGTAAACAAGTGCTGGTTCTCGAGTCACCCACCTACGACCATCAGCTTCAGTAACCAATGTATGATCATTACAACCGATTAAAGCATTCTCACTTGTTTTCAAAACCATTGTATCACGCCAAGTTCGGTGTAAACTTCCGTCGTGTTTATAACTTTTGATGGTGATAAAATCACCTTCCTTAGGTTCCTTAGACTGCCGCATAAAAAAACCTGCTTTCTAAAACAGACAGGTGTAACTTACACCGATATCTCTTTTATTATACCAAACATAGCAGTAAAAGCCCAAAACTATCTGGAATAAAAAGCTAATTTTCTAAAATACGGCATTTATTTCAAAGTTAGTTTAACTACAACTTCTGCTCTGGGTGTTTGAGGAAACATATCCACCGGCAGCAAATAATTAATTTGATAAATTCGCGCCAGTTTAACCAAATCACGTGCCAAGGTTGAAGGGTTACATGAAATGTAAACCAACCGCTGAGGTTTTGACTGCAGTAAAGCTTCAAGTAATCGTTGATCCAAGCCAACTCGTGGGGGATCGACAATCGCTGCATCAGGATGAAATCCTTGGTGCAACCATAAAGGCAAAACATCTTCAGCCGTTCCACAAACATATTCTGTATTTGAACAATTATTTATTGAAGCATTTTCTTTAGCATCATTAATTGCTTCAGGAATGGTATCCATTCCCCGAACTGAATTAACCTGATCAGCTAAAAAAATTCCAATTGTTCCAACACCGCAATAAGCATCTAACAAATGATCCGTTGGTTTTAAAGCTAATGCATCCGCAACGATTTGGTACATTTTAGCTGTTTGTTGTGGATTTAGCTGAAAGAAAGCGCGAACAGATAAATTATATTTTTTGGTGCCAAGTTGTTCAGTAATCTTCTCCTGACCAAACAGAATCTTTGTTTTCTCTCCCCAGACTAGTGATTGTCGACCAGGATTAACATTTTGAAAGATCGATACTACTTCCGGTAATGTTTGATGAATTTCTTGAATTAAGGCTGTCTGGTGAATTAATTTTGCTGAATTGGTAACAATCGTTAATTGAACTTGGCGCGTACTGAATGATTCACGAACAATTAGCGTTTTAATAATTCCGGAATTATTTTTTTCATTATAGGCCGGGATACCAAGCTTCTCAATCAAATGGCAAACCTGCCGAACAACTTTCATGGTTAATAATCCTTGCGTGCTAAAATCGGGTAAATCAATTACTTCATGCGTTCCACGGCGGTATAACCCCGCAATTATTTTGCCACCTTTCTCTCTAACTTGAAATTGAGCTTTATTACGATAGAAGTAAGGATTTTTCATCCCAACTGTAGATAGAATTTGGTATTTTTTAAAACCCTGTGGGCGATATTTTTCTAGCGCTTGCTTAACCAAATCTCGCTTAAAATTCAACTGCTGTGGATAAGCTAAATGCTCCAATTCAATTCCACCAACCTGATACACATCTCGTGGAGATACACGATCAGAACTTGTTCGACGAATTCGATGAATCTCAGCGGTTGCATATTTAGGCAAAACTTTAGTAACCTTAGCAACAACAACTTCATTAGGCAGTGCTCCAGTCACAAAAACAATCTTATGTTTAAAGTAGCCGATACCTTCTCCATTAATTCCCAGACGCTTAATTGTTAGCGGAATTTTTTGTCCTTCTTCCAACTGAACTGACGAAATTTTCTTTTGCTTAAAATTATTCATTTTTTGCTCCTAGTTCCTAAATTTTATTCTTATGTTATATTTTATTATAAAGGAGTGACTGACTTGAAATTAATAATTACAAGTATTGAAGCCCAGAAAAGGCCACATCGGTTTAACTTATATCTTAATCAAACATTTGCTTTCGGTATTAGTGAAGATACCCTAATTAGCTTTCAGCTCCATAAAGGACAGACTATCTCTCAAAAAGTTCTTGAACAAATCAGAAATGATGAACAAATAAATCAAGCTTATCAAGCAAGTCTGAACTATTTAACTTACCGCATGCGTAGTTCTGCAGAAGTCAAGAAAAAATTACGTAGTAAAGATTACCCTGATGATATTATTTCTGCAACGATTAGTAAACTTAAACAACAAAATCTACTAAACGATTATCAATTTGCGTTAGCTTATTTAAAAACAATGCAAAGAACTGCAAGTAAAGGTCCTTACGAAATTAAAAAAAAGCTACAGGAGAAAAGAATTCCGCCCGAGCTAATTGAAAAAGCATTTAACGAGTATGATCTACAAAATGAACAAGAATTATTAGTTAAACTAGTTGAAAAATATCTTACTCACTATCAAAACTGCTCTTTTAAAGAAAAGATCACTAAGACTAAACAACGCCTAATGATCAAGGGATTTACTAGCACCTCGATAGACGCTGCATTGGTAAAGATTTCTCCTGACGAAGATCCTGAACAAGAAACCCAAGTACTTCAAAAACTTCTGTCAAAAACCTGGCAGAGATATAATTCATTACCAGTTGCCAAACGTAAACAAAAAGCTAAGCAATTTTTATTTCGTAAAGGCTTCCCGCTCGAAAAAATTGATCAAGCTTTAATAGAAATGACTGAAAATTAAGCCTATTTTTCTTTAATTTTCTTTATTAAATAACGCTTAAAACGGTTTTTGCGTGGAATTATTTGATGATAAACGACTTCTTCTAAAGTAGCATTTAAAACTGCGCCTAACATCACAACCCAACCAGAATAGTTAAGCCAAAATAAGAGTACAATAAAAGTTCCCAACGTTCCATAACTTAAAACTGAGCGCGCAAAATAACGAACATAAATCGAAAATCCTTGAGCCAACAAAATCCAGCTGATTGTCGCAAGGATTGTTCCGGGGATAATCAGCCAAAAATGTACTTTGGCATTCGGTAAAAAGAAATACATTGCACCTAAGATAAACAGCAAGCCCAAAACAGTTACCGGCCATTTAACTTGAATGAACAAGCCAGTTAAATTTTCAGAAATATTTAAAATTGGCGTTAAATAATCTAATACTAGCTGTCCAAAACTAAAAAGAATAATTATTATTGCTAATGAAGCTAATAATAAAAACGTAATCACAATTGAAAATAGTCTAGTCATTAAAACATTTTGTATATTCTCAACTCCATACGCTGTGTTAAATGCTAATTTAAGAGAATTGATTCCTCGACTAACTGCCCATAATGCTACTAGAGCACTAATGGAAATTAACCCACCGCTGCCATGATCCAAGAAAGATAATATGATTGGGCTTAAAGTATGGTAAATTGTTTTAGGAACAGCATTCTCCAAATATGTCAAAATTGTTGCTGCCTTCACGTTGAGCAGCGGTAATAAGTTTCCAATCAAAATAATTGTCGGGAAAATAGCTAGCAATGCATAATAAGCAATTACAATCGCCGCATTGTTAATATTGATCGCCGTTAATCGTTTTAAAATTTGTTTGAACAACTCTCTAAAAAAGTCAAGACTTATCTTCTTCAGGCTAATCGACCTCCAACACGTAACAATTAGCCACGCTAAATTTACTCATTTGTGGTTGTATTTGAAGACGTGTATGTTGAATTTGTTCCAGTTGATGAGGCAGCAGCAGGAAGCTTCAAAGTAGTCCCTGTTGAGATTGTGCCTGTAGTCAAATCATTTAAATTCATAATGGCTGTGGCTGTCGTCCCGTAATTAGCTGCAATACTGGATAATGTATCACCCGATTTTACCACATAGTAGCGATAAGAACCATTTTTTGAACTGCTTGTAATCGCACTAGAACTGCTATGTTTTTCAGTGCGGTTTGTTGAGGAGTAACTTTTCTGCGTTTTTTTTGTTGAACTTGAATTACTTGATTGACTAACCTTTCCATATTTTTTCTGAGCAGTTTGTCTTTGTTTTTGATACTCAATCTTTTGCGCCGTTTGATTATCCCCAAAAAAGCTCTGAATTCTCGCGTTAACTACTCGACTGCGAAAACCAATAAAACCAACAATTAATAGTATTACAACCAATAAAATTCCAAACCAAACTTTTTTATTTACTTGATGTTTACTTCTTCGTGACATACTTTCCCCTCCAAAAAGCAACTTAAAATTATATAATAATTATCGAATATTATCACTTTTATTTCAAGCTAAATTTGTGTCATTGAAAATTTTCAAAAACAAAAAGCTGTAGCAAAATCAAAGTTTTGCTACAGCTCGACTTAAAGCCCAATAATTACTTCAAGTTTTTTGCCAATTCTTTAATATATGCTTTCAAATCGTCTTTAACTTCTGGATGATCCAGTCCAAACTCAATTGAAGTTTTAAGAAAACCAAATTTATAGCCAACATCAAAGCGCTCACCCTTAAATTCATGGGCAAATACTCGTTGGATTTTATTTAAACGATCAATTGCATCAGTCAATTGAATTTCGTTACCGGCGCCAACTTTTTGGGTTTCTAGCATTCCAAAAATTTCTGGTGTCAGCAAGTAGCGGCCAATAATCGCCAGATCACTTGGTGCTTTAGCAACCGGTGGCTTCTCAACAAATTTTTTGACATCATACAAGCCCTGACTAGTTTCTGAACCAGGATCAATAACTCCATATTTATAAACTTGATCATGTGGGACACGCATAACTGCTAAAGTAGAAGCATGTGTTTGTTCATAACGATTAATTAATTGTTTCGTTAACGGTACACGATCACGCATTAAGTCATCGCCAAGCATAACAACAAATGGTTCATTACCAACAAAATCCTTAGCCATTAAAACAGCATCCCCAAGGCCTTTAGGATGAGGCTGACGAATAAAGTACAAATTAATGTCTGTCGTTTGTTCAACTAATTTTAATAAATCAGTCTTGCCCTTTTCCTTTAAATTTTGTTCCAATTCAGGAACAGAATCAAAGTGGTCTTCAATTGAGCGTTTCCCCTTACCAGTAACTACCAAAATATCTTCAATTCCTGATTTTCTTGCTTCTTCAACGATAAATTGAATCGTTGGTTTATCGATAATTGGAAACATTTCTTTAGCCAAAGCCTTTGTAGCCGGTAAAAAACGTGTTCCAAGACCAGCTGCCGGAATGACTGCTTTTCTTACTTTCATTAAAAAAACTCCTTTATCACTTCATAACAGAACAAGATTATTATATCACGGTTTTTAGTTGAATAAAAACGTTATCTTTAAAAACATTTTGTTAAGATTTTATCAATAATTCAACAAATACTTCTGATCAAAAGTGGCATCTTGTGATGTTAATATTTTTGGACCATCGTCAGTAATTACTAAGGTGTGTTCATATTGACATGATAAACTACCATCTGCGGTTCGCGCAGTCCATCCATTTGGATCATCCATTTCTGCCTTCCAAGTACCGATATTAATCATTGGTTCAATTGTGATTGTCATCCCCGCTCGCAAGCGTAAACCATGGCCTGCTTCTCCATAATGAGGAACATTTGGGCTTTCATGCATCGTTGGTCCAATACCATGTCCGACGAATTCACGGACATCACCATAACCATTTTCATCCTCAGTATAGTGCTGGATAACAGCTCCAATATCTCCTATCCGCTTGCCTACCTTGGCCTGATCAATCCCTAAATACAATGCCTTTTTAGTTACATCCATTAATTTAGCAACTTCTGGTGACGGAGTACCGACCGCATAACTCCAACATGAATCACTCATAGCACCGTGGTAATCAACAACCGTATCGACTTTGACCAGATCACCGTTTTTTAAGATTAAACTTTTTCGGGGAAATCCATGACAAATTTCGTCATTGACACTGACACAGGTGGCATATTTATAACCTTCAAAACCAATTTGGGCAGCTACCGCATCATGCTGTCGATAATATTTACGAGCAAATTCCTCAATTTCCCAGCTGGAAATCCCAGGTTTGATAATATTTCGCAAGCCCTGATGCATGCCTGCTAAAATAGCTCCGGATTTTGCCATCTCTGCAATTTCTCGTGGTGACTTAAGTGTAATCATTTTTTATTGCCTCCAATTAGTATTCAGTAATTATTATAACCTATAATTTGTAGGTTCGCGCAGATTACTTCTAGGCGAATTTTTTTACCAACTTAAACACTATTTTGTTATAATTGATTGAAAGCTTTATAGGAAGGATGATTTAATTTGGTTAAAGCAAAAGTAGTTTTTGCATCAATTACCGGCAATAATGAAGATGTAGCCGATATTATTGCCGAGGAACTTGAAAAAAAAGGTGTCGAAGTTGAAACCGATGAAATTTCTCAATGTGACGCAGCCGATTTTGAAGACGTTGACCTATGTATCGTCACACCATACACCTATGACGAAGGAGCTTTGCCCGATGAGGGAATGGATTTTTATGATGATTTAAATGAATTAGATTTGAAAGGTAAAATTTTTGGCGTGGCAGGTTCTGGTGACACATTTTATGGCGAATATTTTTGCACAGCCGTTGATGATTTTGCCAAAGCCTTTGAAAAAGCAGGTGCTGTGCAAGGTGCTCCCGCTGTTAAAATCAATCTAGCACCCGACTCTGAAGAAGATATTCAAAAATTAACTACCTTTGCCGACCAATTAATTTCTACTTACGAAAAATCAAATTCATAGTCGTTTTAGAAGAGGAGTGCAACAATGACCGACAAACTGTCAATAATTGTACCTTGTTATAATGAGGAAGCGGCTATTCCACTTTTTTATCAAACTGTACAAAAAATCAAACCACAACTTAAACAAGTTGAATTAGAATATTGGTTTATTAACGATGGATCAAGTGATAATACATTAAACGAATTGCGAAATTTGAATCTGTCTGATCCGCAACATGTTCATTATGCATCTTTTTCACGCAATTTTGGAAAAGAAGCTGGACTTTTTTGTGGTCTTCAGCAAGCAACTGGAAATTTAGTAGTAGTTATGGATGTTGATTTGCAAGACCCCCCTGAGTTATTACCACAAATGCTGGAACTAATTCGCAGTGGCAATTATGATTGTGTGGGTACACGTCGAACAAATCGTAAAAATGAGCCTCCCATCAGATCATTCTTCGCCAAACTATTTTATCGTTTAATTAATCGTATTTCTGATACCCCGATTATCGATGGCGCCCGCGACTTTCGCATGATGAATCGGCAAATGATTGATGCAATCTTATCAGTCCAAGAATACAATCGTTTTTCCAAAGGGATTTTTAGTTGGGTTGGTTTTCGAACAACTTATTTAGAGTATACGAATATTGAGCGTCAAGCCGGCCAAACTAGTTGGAATTTCTGGAGCCTCTTTAAATATTCTATCGATGGAATCGTCGCTTTTTCTGAAATTCCACTTGACCTTGCAGCAATTGTTGGTTTCATCTCCTGTCTAGGATCCGGAATTGCAATTGTTTGGATTATCTTGCGAGCATTATTATATGGTGATCCAACGGCTGGCTGGCCCTCTTTAGTTTGCTTCATTCTTTTTGTTGGTGGTATTCAACTTTTTTGTCTGGGAATTGTTGGAAAATATATCGGCAAAATCTTTTTAGAAGTCAAACACCGACCAATTTACTTAATTCAAGAAAAAAAATAAAATAATAATAAATTTTAGCTCCTTACTTCGCAATTATGTCGCTTTAAGTTACAATGATATAGTTGAAGTAAGGAGGTTTTTTCTTTGCCCATCTTTTTCAAAAAAGAAAAAAATTTAAAATTATACATATACTATAGTTTAATTTTTTGCTTAGCGGCCGTCTTTGTTTATGGAACTTATTTTTTAACTGGCCATTCTTTAATTTGGCGGCTTGATGGTGCCCAACAGCATTTACCATTATTACAAACGTATCGAAAATTTTTAATTTATCGTTTCCAACATCCTTTTAGTCCTTTGCAACAATGGACTTGGAAAATGGGTCTGGGTAGTGATTTATATCAAATTTTCGCATATTATACAATCGGCGATATTTTTAACTACTTAATTTTACTTTTTCCGGCCAATAAAATTGTAGCCGCATATCAATTTCTAATTATTTTACGCCTATATTGTGCAGGATTAGCATTTTGCTTTTTTGCTAATCATTTTAAATTGCACCGACCAGCTATTTTAGGTGGCACGTTAGTCTACATTTTTAATGCTTTTCTTCTTTACTCTAATGTTGCTCAACCCTTTTTCACTTTGCCTTTCATTATTTTTCCCTTATTACTTTTAGCAATTGAAAAAGTCCTCCAAGGAGGAGCTTGCTGGCCCTTAATTTTAATGTTCAGCTGGATGTTGTTTAATAATTTTTATTTTGCCTATATCTTAGGAATCGGCAGCTTTATTTTTCTTTGCCTGCGTTATTGTTTCAATTATCGTAAAAAAATTTCTGTTGGGAAAACCTTAGTTAAATTAGCATATAGCAGTGTAATCAGTTTATTAGTAACAGCTGTTGTCTGGCTGCCTGAAGTTATCGCTGTCCAAAACTCTACTCGCGGCAATGGCCCCTTTGCCAACGGTTTAAAGCTTTATCCACTCTACTACTACATTGCGTTACCATCTCAACTAATCAATGGAGGAAATCGTGATTTCTACTTTTGGAGTGCATTGGGGTTTGCAAGTTTTGCTTTTTTTGCGATTGTTTTTATTTTTAGTCATGCTCGTCATTATCCAGTAATTGTTAGCAGTTTGCTTTTAGGAGGAATATTTTTATTACTTCCAGCTGCTGGAGCTAGTTTAAACGGGTTTTTGTCTCCTTCCAATCGCTGGACATTAATGCTTTGCTTGCCAATAGCATTGTCTGTAGCAATTACAATTGAACAAGTTACACGAATCACGTCCAAAGTTCTTAAACTTTTTAGTTGGAGCTTAATATTTTATAGTACGTGGTTAGCTGGCAGTTATTATTTTCAAAATAATGAACGACTATTTATTCCACTAATTTTTCTCTTTTTAAGCTATTTTTTACTAGTGGCAGCTGTTCACCACAAAATTCCCATTCGGCTAACAAAATTAGTTTTCGTTGGAGCAATTTTATTAAATGTAGTCGCTAATGCGGTTTATTTTGAAGCCCCTTATAATGGTGGTTATTCCAATGAAATGCTACCTTCTGGCGGTTTCCAGAAATTAGTCAAAAAACGTTATGCTGGTTTGGATCAAAATTTAACTGGCAAGGGCTATCGTGTCTCAACAATTAGTCAAAATTATTATCTCGGTAATGGTGTTCATATGTATAACGCTGTTCCTAGCAAGCTCAATTCCATTAGTTCATATTATTCACTCCAGAATAAATATTTAGGCAATTGGGCAGAATCTTTAGGAATTAACCAATATGAAGCTAATATTCCCTTAGGTCAAGTTGATGATCGATCAATTTTAAATAATTTTTTAGGTGTTAAATATCTGTTTGTCAAAAAAAATCAAACAAACAGTCAAAAAGTTCCGGCTGGTTATCAGCTTGATCGGGTTTCAAATCAAATACCTGATGCTAATCAAAGTAATCAATTGAGTAACCAAACTGAACGTTATACGACCAAAAATGCTTTTCCCTTGATTTATTGGCAAAATAAAGTTTTTAGTGCAAAAGTTTATCAGCAGTTGTCCGCTACCCAAAAAGAACAAGCCCTTGTAAAAGGCGTCCAAACAACTAAAAGTTATGGTCTCCGTTCAGCTCGGGTAACTCCTAAAAAACAACAAACAATCAAATATCAATTAATTTCTAGTCGAGGAAATTTGCTTGATTCACATAAAATTACTAAATTTGATAGTGCTGAAACATACCGTCTCATCTTAGATCCCACACAGTCATTAAAAAACGTTGAACTGCATGTTGAAATTTCTGATTTAAAATATCAGCAATTAAAACTTAGCCAACAACTAAAGCTTGAAGAAATCCACCAGCAAACTGCCGCTGATGAAGGTCTTTTGTCAAATAACAATCAGTTAGAATATTATCGTTACCTTCGTTATCATATTTTACAAGGCACACCTGATAACAGCTTCAAATTGACTGTTAGCTCTTCCTTGAGCGATGAGAGTCTGTTTCAACCTCAGCAAGATCAATTATCATTTTATAAAACTGTCACTGGTGGTGTCTTGAATCTTGGGTATTTTGAAAATAATCTTCCAAAAACTTTATCATTAAATCTTTCAAAATTAGGTTATTATCATTTCAAATTAAAAATCGTAGCTGTCGAAATTAATCACAGTTATTCGAAACAAGTTCAGCAACTACAAAAACAACGACTTAAGGATTTGAAATTCAAAACCAATCAAGTAACTGGAAAAATTACAACTAGCAAAAATGGAATTTTGACTTCATCAATCCCTTACTCTACTGGTTGGACAGCTAAAGTTGATGGCAAACCAGTCAAAGTTTTAAAAACCAACCAAGCTTTTGTCGGATTGTATCTAAGTGCTGGTAACCACCACGTTATCTTAGATTATCATACCCCAGGCTTAAAATTTGCAGCCAGGTTAAGTGGTATAAGTTTTATTTTGCTGCTAACAATCTCACTGTTCAAATTTATTTGGAAAAAACGTTTCTTTCAAAATAACAACTAACTCCAATTAAACTGTTCAAACTTATTTTTTGCTAAAAAAATTTTTTATTGTTAAAATCAATTTACAATTAGAAATTAAAGGAGGTCATTTATGATTACCCGCCTAGGAAAGAGATTTTGGGGACAAACCCTTTTATTATTAGCGGGCCTAGAATTAATTACTATTTCAATTAATTTCTTCTACGCACCCATCAATGTCGCAGCTGGAGGAGCTACTGGGATCGCGATCATCATTGATGAAGTCTGGGGTGTAAATCGGGCATTTACTGTGTTATTAATTAATATCCTAATGATTATTTTGGCATACTTTTTCTTAAACAAACAAATTTTGCAAAAAATTTTGGCTGGCAGTTTTATCTTACCTTTACTGCTTTATCTAAATCCCAGCTTTAAAGTTGTCAATGATTCTTTGCTAGCCGCAATTGCTGGTGGAACTATTTTTGCTGCTGGAATTGCCATTTTGTATCGCATTAATGCCTCTAGTGGGGGAACAACTGTCCCGCCGATGATTATTAAAAAGTATTTTCATGTTAATCCAGCAATTTCGCTGTTACTAATTGATCTTGGCGTAACTTTATTTAATATTCCAGTTGCTGGTTTTAATTCGTTTGTTCTTGCCAGCTTCTCTTTGATTATTACATCTTTAGTCATGCGATATATCGAAACTGGCTTGGATCACAAATACCAATTGCAAATCGTCAGTGAAACAAAGCTCCCAGAAATCAAACAAATGCTGCTTAGTCAGCAACAAAGTTTAACAATTTATCACGCGGAAGGCGGTTATAGCGGAAAAAACAAAGATATTTTGTTACTAGTTACCGATAACCAAAACTATGGTCCGCTAATCAAACAGATTCATCAAATTGATCCTAACGTCTTTATCATTACTTCCAATGTTGTTAAAGTCCACGGTGGCCGATGGTAAATCAAAAAAGCGAAATCGTTTTAAGAAACTCAGTAATAATAACCAGATTTATTATTACTGAGTGTTTCTTGTTTGATTTCGTTTTTTTTTGTGTGAATTTTCAACTAATTTTTACAAATAAAATAAACAACTCCAAATTCATTTACTGCATTAACGTTACTAAATAATCTGCAAAATCACTGGTTGATAACTCAACCGCTGTTGGTAGTTGTCGCGCAAAGTCAATAGTAACATGTTGTTTAAACAACGCTTGTTTTACTACCGACCTAATTAAATCAGCTACTGGTTGCCATCCTAGATACTCAAACATCATCACACCAGAAAGAATCAGCGAGGTTGGGTTAAGTTTATTTTTCCCCGCAAACTCTGGAGCAGTTCCATGAGTTGCTTCAAAAATCGCCTGTCTGCTTTGATAATTAATATTTGCGCCTGGAGAAATCCCAATTCCACCCACTTGAGCAGCTAATGCATCAGAAATATAATCACCATTCAAATTTAACGTAGCAATTACCGAAAACTTTTCGGGATGCAACAAAGATTGTTGGAAAAAATTATCAGCAATCAGATCATTCACAAAGATTTTTTTCTCCTTAATTGCTTCCGTTTGCGCCTCGTTGGCCGCTGCTAACCCCTTTTTGAGTTTAATTTTTGCAAATTCTTCACTCGTAAAAACTTGGTTGCCAAAAAATGCTGCTGCTTGGTAGCCCCATTTTTTAAAACTACCCTCTGTTTGCTTCATGATATTTCCTTTGTGAACCAAAGTAACTCGTGGTAAATGATAATCAATTGCGTACTGAATCGCTGCTTTTACCAGTCTAATGGAACCCTCTTTTGAAACTGGTTTAATAGCAAAAGCTGAACTTTTTGGAAAACGGACTTTTGCTAATTGATGCTGTTGTGTCAATAGTTCTAACAGTTCAGTGGCTCCTGTTGTTCCTGCTGCGAAATCAATCCCAGCATAAATATCCTCCGTGTTTTCACGAAAAACTGTCATTGCTACTTTTTCAGGGAATTTTACCGGTGAGGGCACTCCAGGAAAATAAGCCACTGGTCGAACACAGGCGAATAGGTCTAGTTCCTGTCGAAGTGCTACATTTAATGAACGATGTCCTTGACCGATTGGAGTTGTCAATGGCCCTTTAATTGCTACTAAATGCTGTTTTAAGCTGTTAATAGTTTTTTCAGGTAACCAATGTCCTGTTTCTTTAAAAGCAACTTCTCCCGCCAATAATTCTTGCCAAATTACTTTTCTAGAATTCCCGTAAACTTTCGTTACTGCTTGGTCAAAAACTTTTTTTGCAGCTAACCAAATCTCAGGACCAATTCCATCACCAGCAATAAATGGAATAATTGGAAAAGCTGGTACTTGCAGTTTCCCGCCCGCAAGAGTCACATTTTCCGGTTTATTCATTATGATCACCCACTTTTCTTAAATAATGTCTTCCAGTCGGTCCAATATATACTGAACTTGGACGAATTAAACTACCTTCTTGCCGTTGTTCCATGATATGAGCCAGCCATCCAACAGTTCGGCATGCTGCGAAAATCATCGTAAAGGTTTCTTTTTCCAAACCGATGCAATGATAAATTAAGGCTGTGTAATAATCGACATTGGGATGCAAATTAAATCTCGCAAACATATAATCTGCAATTTTAATTTGTAGTTGATAGTAAACTTGATTATCTGTTGTTTGAGCCAATTCAGCTGCAATCTGTTTTAAAATTCTAGCTCGTGGGTCCCCATCCTTGTATATTCGATGACCAAATCCCATTATTTTTCGTTTGGCTTTTAATTGGTCTTGCAGATACTTTAATGGATCGATTTGTTGTTGCTGAATCGTCTCCAGCATTTCGAACACTCTTTCATTTGCTCCGCCATGTAATGGTCCTTTTAAAGCGCAAACTGCTGCTGTTAAACAGGAATAATAATCTGTCAAGGTCGAGGCTGCCACTCTAGCTGTAAAAGTTGAAGCATTAAATTCGTGATCAGCATGCAAAATCATGACAGTTGAAAACATTTTTGCTAAACGTTTGCTTGGTTTTTTCCCAGTCATCATCAACAAAAAGTTTTCAACCACTCCCAAATCTGGATCAATTTCCATTAATGGTTCATTATCACGAATTCGAATAATTGCTGCAATTGCCGTCAACATTTTTGCTAGGATTTTTGGTGGTTCGTCATGTTCAACGTCGTTTGTCGTGCCCAGTAAAGAGGTTGTGGTTCGTAAAATGCTCATTGGATGTTGCGGTTCTTTAGCAATATATAATAAAAGTCGAATTGTTTCGGCTGGTAAAACCATTTTATTAACTAAATCCTGTCGAAAAGCAACTAATTCTGTTTGCTTAGGCAAATGCTTGTACCACAGCAAAAAGACAACTTCTTCAAATGAAGCTTGTGCAATTTCTTCAATTGGATAACCTACATAAATTAAATGCGCATTTTTTGTTGAACTAATCTTGGTTTCATCAACAACAATTCCAGCTAACCCATGGTTTTTTACCATTAAACATTTCTCCTTACTTTAATTATTTCATTTTTTCACTAATTACATAGGGCAAAATTCCGCTAGCTTTAAAATATTCAGCATCAATTGGAGCATCAAATCTAACTTGGGCTGTAAAATTAATTTGGTGCTCTGGTGAACTGGCTGAAACATTTGCTGTTTTACCATTTAAAACAATTTTGAATGTTTCGTTACCGATTAGACCTAATTTTTCAGCTGTGTCTCCTGTTAAAAATTGTAACGGTAATACCCCCATCATTACTAAATTAGATCGATGAATTCGTTCAAAGCTTTCAGCTATCACGGCCCTAACACCTAACAATTCAACTCCTTTGGCTGCCCAGTCGCGTGAAGAACCCATTCCGTAGTCTTTGCCAGCTAAGATAATCGTACCTATACCATCTCGTTGATAATCCATTGCAGCCTCATAAATGGTAGTTTCCTTTCCAGTCAACCATGACTTAGTATAACCACCTTGTAATTTAGGAGTTAATTGATTTTGTAATCGAATATTAGCCAAGGTCCCACGCATCATCACTTCATGGTTTCCACGTCGTGAGCCGTAAGAATTAAAATCTTCAATTCTAACACCTTGAGCTTGCAAATACTTGCCAGCTGGTGTCGTTTGTCCAATAAAACCGGCTGGTGAAATATGATCAGTTGTAATTGAATCACCCAACTTGGCTAAAAGTCGCAAATTGACTAGATTAGCAGTCCGCTGATGAAATAAAGGCGGCGATGCTAAATAAGTTGATTTTTCATTCCATGGATATGTCACCGATTTGGTAATTGGCAAGGCATTCCAAGCTGCATTTTGGCTGAAAATATTTTGATAATTTTTTGAAAAAAGTCGCGGTTTAACATATTGATGAATAACCTCACTGATTTCAGACGCCGAAGGCCATAAATCACTCAAAAAAACATCTTGTCCTTGCTGATTTTTTCCTAAAGGTTGATGTAAAAGATCAATATTAAGTGTTCCTGCTAAAGCATAAGCAATCACTAGAGGTGGTGAAGCTAAGTAGGTATCCTTGATTAAGGGATTAACCCGACCCTCAAAATTTCGATTGCCACTTTCAATTGCTGCCAACGGGTAATTGGTCTGACTGACTATTTCTTGAACTCCCGGCTGCAGCTTACCGGAATTACCAATACAAGTCGTGCAACCGTACCCAACAATGTTAAATCCCAATTGATTCAGTGCGTCTTGTAAATCAGCTGCCTGCAAATAAGCTGCCACAACTCTTGATCCTGGTGCAAAGGAAGTCTTAACATAAGCGGGTACACTTAAACCAGCAGCGACAGCATTTTTTGCCAGCAATCCCGCTGTAATTAAAATCTCTGGATTAGAGGTATTGGTACAACTCGTAATGGCAGCAATTCCTAAAGAACCTGGTTGTAAATTAAATGACTGTCCAGCTGATTCTACTTTACAGTCTGACAATTGAGTGTACTTTTTAAAATTTCGTGGTAATTTCGATAGCTCAACTAAATCTTGTGGTCGTTTAGGACCAGCAACACTGCTGGTAACCGTCCTCAGATCTAATTCAACCATTTCAGAATAATGCTTGTTTTGATCTTCATTTTCTTGATACCATAAATGATTTATTTTGGCATATTTCTCAACTAATTTAATTTGATCTTCCGAGCGATCCGTTAACCGCAAATATTCTATAGTTCGCTGGTCTATCGGAAAATAGCCGCAAGTTGCCCCATACTCCGGTGCCATATTAGCAATAGTTGCCCGGTTAGCTAATGGTAAGGCTTTTAAGCCTGGACCATAAAATTCAACAAACTTTCCAACTACTTTTCGTTCCCGCAAAAGATGCGTCAAAGTCAACGCCAAATCAGTTGCCGTAGCCGTGGCTGGTAATTGTCCTATCAAATAAACACCAACTACTTCGGGCATTGGGAAGTATGATTCTTGACCTAACATACTTGCTTCCGCTTCAATTCCACCAACACCCCAACCCAAAACACCTAAAGCATTGATCATTGTCGTATGCGAATCAGTTCCGACCAGTGTATCAGGAAAAACTAAGGGCTTGGCAGCTTCAGATTGACGAACAACTGGTGAAAGATATTCCAAATTAACTTGATGAATAATTCCTGTATCTGGTGGAATTACTGTCAAATTTTCAAAACTTGCCTGCGCCCATTTTAAGAAAGAATACCTTTCTTGATTTCGTTTAAATTCCTGCTTAATATTATATTCAAGTGCCGCTTCATTCCCAGCCATATCAACCTGAACCGAATGATCAATTACTAAATGAACTGGCACATCAGGATTAATCACAGTCGGATCACCACCACGCTTTTGAACTTCCTCACGCATTGCTGCTAAATCAACAAGTGCTGGTACCCCAGTAAAATCTTGTAAAATAACTCTTTCTGGCTTGTATGGAATATCGTTACTATGATGTTCATCCCAAGCTCGGAAAACTGTTAGATACTTTCTTAAAGCCGGTTTTTTAAAACTCTGACGTAAAGTTAGTTCCAACAAAACTCTAATGGAGTACGGAAGTGTTTCAATCTGAACTGCTATTGAACTTAAATAAGCAGCAATATCATAGTAATAATATTGCTGTCCAGCTAAAGTGAACTCTTTACGAAAAGTGTCTGTCATGCTAAATCCTCCATTCCTTAATACTTTCTAAGATAATTTTTAATCATTCTAACACAGAACTAATTAGAGATAACTTACATCCAACGTTAATTCGCTAAATTTTTCGTGCTTTCATAACCCAAACTTAAATAATCTCTTATAAAGCAATTAAGGAACCGATTACATTTTTATAAAACAAATATTTCAAGACTTTTTTTAATTTGTAAATCTAACAAAAAAACTGGGAAAATTTCCCAGTTTTTCTCCTAAAATTTGTCAAGTTCTTATCTGGATCAAATGATTTTATCGTTGCTGATACTTTTGCCACATCTCAGTACATAGTCGATGACTTAAACAGATATTTTTTTGTTTGAGTTTTGTTGAGGTTTGCGAGCGAACAGCTTGTATAAAAGCCGTTACCATTTGTGAAAAGCCATAAACAGCTAATGGTGTCGCCCATTTTTCTGGTGTCCAAATTCTTTTGGTCGTTCCCGTTTCTAATTCTAATTGCTGCAAATTCTTTAAATTACCATAACCAGAACCACTAGTTAACTGAATTTGTTCGTTCTCAGCACCAGCCTGAGCATCCAAAGCAATCCAGGCTGTCGTATGTTCTGTTTCTAATTGCATAACGGCTGTTGTTAAATAGCCCTCGTTGGCTTTGATTTGACTTGTAACATTTTGAATTGGCTCATCAATTAGGTATACTGCCGTATCAAGCAGATGAATGAACATTTCATTTATCATATCACCCACAGGTCGTTTAAAGTTCATCAAGTTCTTTTGAACATTTAATAGTCGTTTATTAGGAACTTCCTTCAAACGATCAACCATTGGTGCAAATCGGCGATTAAAACCTAACATAAAAATTCGGCGGTTATCTAGCGCCAACTTTTGTAAATTTTTTATCTCTGTTAATGATTCTCCAACTGGCCGATCAATAAAGACATGAATCCCTTTCTGTAAACAGTGCTCAGCCAATTTCAATTGTTCTGCGGAGGAACCATGAATAAAACAAGCATCAATTCCGTTAGCAATCAATTGATCCAAACTCTGATACGGGCAACTAATTTGATATTGCTGCATTAACTTTTCTTTTATTTCTGGTTTGTTAACCACAAACAGGAATTCGCCTTGATTACGATTTTCAAAATATAACGGCAAAAACAATTTTAACGCTTGTTCTTCAACACCTATAACACCGAATTTCATTTAACAGCTCCCTCTCAACCGTTTTAACAAGCTTGTTGACTGGTATAAGCCAAATTAATTATTCGCGAAAATCACCATCAATAATAGTGTCATCTTTCTGCTTTAAAGGTTTTTGCTGATCAGGCATTACAATAGCCGCAATCACGTATAATAAAATTCCTAAAAATATCTGTCCAGGGAAAATAATCAAAAGTGCTCCGATAATTCTCGTCCAAGATTTATCCCATGAAAAGTATTCAGCAATTCCACCAAATACACCAGAAACTATTTTATCAGCCGATTTAGTCAATTTTCGTTGTCTATTCATAATTGCTCTCCTTATGATTAATTGTTCAAACACTCCCTTACTACAAGATTACTATGATTTAATTTCAAGTTCAATTGATTGTACACAAATAAACTTGAGCTAACTATTTTCTGAAACAAATATTCCAAATAGCAAAATATCACAAATAAAAATTTCCATTATAAGTAAATAGAATAAAGATTACTAAAAGTTCATTATATTTAACAATAGGTTTATACTGACATATAATATTATTAAATAATATTTTTTAATTTAGCCTGATTGATATATACTAGATTATTTATTTTAATCTCAGGAAATAGAAATTCTTTATTGGTTGTCTATTATGGATAATTGCTACTAACTTTGATTTATGAAATGTCTAACCTAATGATAACCTCCCAATTTAATTTTTACAGACCAACGACTGGTCGTAACTACCTATTTTTTACTTACTATTTATTTTTCAGAAAGGAAGCCGCTGTTTTATGAAAATTGCTCTAATAACACAATATCTTGAAGGCCATGGTGGCACCGAACGTGTAATTACTGAATTGCTAAACCATGATTTAAACAACACTTATTTAGTTTTAGTTCCACACAGTGGCGATCATCCCGAGTGGCTTCAATGGATTAAACGAACAACTGGTCAACAGGTTAAAATTTGTTCAACTGTCACGAAAAATGAGCAGCTAGAATTTATTACACAAAACTTACTTACTTATCAACCAGATATCGTTTTAGGATTAGAGGGAAAAGCCAATCGATTAGCTGCTAAAATAAGGCAACAATACCATTTGAATTATCAGATTGTTTCTTGGGGACATACTTCCATTAAGGAAACAGATTTTTTCAGTCAAGATGATTTACAGTTTCCAGATTATCATCTAGCTATCAGTTCTGGTATTGAAAAGCAACTGCAAGAATTAGGCGTTCCAGCTGCTAAAATTTTTCTTATATACAACCCTGTAACCATTGAACGTCAACCTATTATTCCCATTCCCCCCAAAAATCAGCCATTCCATCCAGTCTTCATCGGTCGAATGATCCTTGATGGTCAAAAAAATATTCGGTTGTTATTTGACTCTCTCAAATTATTACAAATTCCTTGGCGATTAGATATGTTTGGCAAAGGCTATGATTTAGCAAAAGTTAAGTATTATGCTCAAAAATTAAACATCGCAGAAAAAATCACTTGGCATGGTTGGCTGCCAGATCCTTGGGAAAAAATCCGTCAAGCTGATGCTCTCTTACTAAGCTCAAATTATGAAGGTTTTCCGATGGTGCTTGTTGAAGCAATTTCTCGAGGATTACCGGTTATCTCGACCAATTGTCCTACTGGTCCACAAGATATTATCAATCAAAAAAATGGAATTTTAACTCCAATGAATGATGCTACTGCTTTTGCTAATGCCTGTACTTGGCTTTATCTTAATCGCTTTGCCTATAACCATCAGCAAGTCCAACAAACTATTAAAATGTTTGATGTTAGAAACTATATTCGACATTTACAAGAAATTTATTGTTATGTGACCGGCAAAACTCAAAAATTAACTTTTAACTTCACTCAAAATAACACTCTAGAACAAACTAGGACTGATTAAAAAGGTTGCAGCAACTAACTGCAGCTTTTTTTATTTCAATTCCGTATTATGATCTTAAAAAAATACAGCCGTTTTCCGTTAGAAAATGTTAGAATAGTTTAACATCGTTAATGCGAGATTTTTAACCTGGGGGGATTTTAATGTTTATCGGAATTGGAACTATCGTCAATACTGGAGCTGTTATTGCTGGAGGATTGGGTGGTTATCTTTTTCAACGGATTTTAACCAAAAAAATGCAAGAAACTTTAATGCAAGCACTTGGAACAGCTGTAATTTTTATTGGTATCTCTGGTGCCTTAAGTCAAATTTTAGTGATTCAACACCATCTTTTAACAACTAAAGGCACTATGATGGCTGCAATTTCATTAGCTCTGGGAGCCTTTATTGGTGAGCTGTTAAATATTGAGGGGCAATTTAATCGTTTAGGAAATTGGTTACGTACACGTGTTGGTCGACAAAATGATTCAAAATTCATTGATGCGTTTGTAATTGCTACTTTGACGACTTGCGTTGGAGCCATGGCAATCATCGGTCCATTACAAGATGCTTTAGCACATGATCCAACTATGCTGTTTACTAAAGCAATTTTAGATGGTGTAATTGTAGCATTATACACAGCTGCGCTTGGAATTGGCGCAATTTTTTGTGCTTTGCCAATTTTTATTTTTCAGGGTAGCATTACCTTGTTAGCGGCAATTATTTCACCTTGGTTGAGTACTTCAATGACGAATGGGATCTCCCTGGTAGGTTCGATGCTCATTTTTTGCATCGGTCTGAATCTTCTTTTAAATTGCAAAATACGAGTCGCTAATATGCTCCCTGCAATTTTGATCGTAGTGCTTTATGCAGTTTTTGAATAGATTTTTCTTGATAATCATCATTAATTAGCACTCGATAATTAAGAGTGCTAATTAATTGCATTTATGGCCAAAATGTTTATTATAGAAGATGAAGCGAGGAATTAAAGAAAGGATGATTTTAGATGGCTAATGATTTAAATCGTTATAATGGTTTACTGGATAATTTAGGTGGCTGGATGAATGATGACTTCTTTAAGAACTTTGGAAAAAATGTTTTCAATAAATTGCCAATTAAAGGTGATTTAAAAACAGATATTAAAGAGACTAAAGATGCCTATCAAGTAAAAATTGATATGCCGGGTTTTGATAAAAAAAATATTCATATCAACTATGATAATGATGTTTTATCAATTGCTGGAACACGTGATAGTTTTAGTGATGAAAGCGACAAAGAAGGAAATACTGTCTACAGTGAACGTTCCTATGGCGAATTTTCAAGACAATATCATTTACCCGATGTAGATCGTGACAAAGTTAGTGCAAAATATAATGAAGGTGTTTTAAATTTAACTTTGCCAAAGGTTGAAAAAGTTGAAGATAGTGCGAGTCATATTGAAATTGAATAACTTTGCTAATTAATGAGCGGTTAGGTCAAAAAGTACCTTTTGACCTAACCGCTCATTTAGTTTTGAGAAAATTTCACGTTGACCTATATCTTAATCTTGTCCATGTAGCTAAGTACTAAGACTTTTCCCCGGGTTCTGATGCAATAATTTCTAATTGACCACTAATTTTCCATGATTTAACTTGAAATGGCAAAATTAGATGCTGACCTTTTTTCAAAGAATAGTCTTGTCCATTAATTTGTAATTGGCCACTTCCAGATAAAACCGACATCAACGTATAAGGTGCGTCTTTTCGAACAAAATTTGCTGTTCCACCACCAGTCAAGTCCCAACGATAAACCGCAAAAAAGTCAGTCTCCACGTATTGGATCACTTGTGCATCCCCCACTCGATATTTTTTCGATTGTAATCTCGGATCAACGTGTGGAACATTCGTGACGTCAATTGACTGTTGCAAATGCAACTGTCTCTTTTGATGAGTTGTTGGATCAACTCGGTCAAAATCATAAACTCGATAAGTCGTATCCGAACTTTGTTGTGTTTCTAATGCCATAATTCCCGCGCCGAGAGCATGGATTGTGCCACTAGGTACATAAAAGAAATCACCAGCTTTAACTGGAACATAACGTAATAATTGCTGCCATTTTTGCTGCTTAATCATTTCAGCTAACTCGGCACGTGTTTGAGCGGTATGACCATAAATTAGTTTAGCATCTGGTTTGGCTGCAATAATATACCAACATTCAGTTTTGCCTAATTCATGTTCATGTTCGGCCGCGTAATTATCATCTGGATGAACTTGTACTGACAAGTCTCTGTGAGCATCTAATATTTTAGTCAGCAATGGAAAAACTTTTCCTTTAGCATTTCCAAAAAGTTCACGGTGTTCTTGCCAAAGTTGATCAAGCGGTACGCCTGAAAATTCTCCATTCTCAACAATTGCCCGGCCGTGAGGATGTGCCGAAATTGCCCAACATTCGCCTGTGTGATCACTTGGTATTTGGTAACCAAATTCACTTTTCAGCCGAGTCCCACCCCACATCTTTTCTTGAAAATATGGTTTTAAAAACAAGGGTTCTATCATATTTGCCTCCAAATTACCCGTTATTTAAATTTTTGTCCTGAATCAAGTATAGCATGAAACGGTTTTCTTCGTTAATAAAGAAAATAATTCCCCCTCAATCCTTGTTTTTTCACAAAAGATCTTTTATAATGTGACATGTCGTCATGTGACACTGCGTCATGAATTAATAGAAAGGATTTATGCTATGCCTAAAGATACATTTTACAATCTTGAACCGGCAAAGAAACAACGTTTGTTCGTGGCTAGTAAAGCGGAATTTTCACATAAAAGCTTTGCTGATTCGGCAATTAGCGAAATTGTTAAAATGGCTGGTATTTCTCGAGGTAGTTTCTATCAATACTTTGAGGACAAACTTGACTGCTACCTTTATTTTGTCGGTCAAATTCAAAATGAACGTAACCAAATATTTTTAGATACTTTAATTGCCAACCAAGGTGATTTAATTGCCGCCACTAAACACTTCTTTACTATCAGTATTGAAGATGTTCTCCATGGTACGTATGCTGATTTTTATCAAACCATGATTACCGCTCATGATTTTCGTTTGCATCGCTTTTTGCACCATGGCAGTCGTCAACAATTAGTAA
Source organism: Liquorilactobacillus nagelii DSM 13675 (assembly GCF_019444005.1). Classification (NCBI taxonomy): domain Bacteria; kingdom Bacillati; phylum Bacillota; class Bacilli; order Lactobacillales; family Lactobacillaceae; genus Liquorilactobacillus; species Liquorilactobacillus nagelii. The sequence goes on along the minus strand of NZ_CP049304.1, from coordinate 183,686 downwards.
ATGATCTCTATCAACAGACTGATCTCAGTCGACTGAAAGTCAACAATTTAGAAGATTTTCGTTATTTAATTGAAATGATTTTAAATATTTTTTTCCGCTCAATTGGCAGCTATTTTATTAATAGCCGTTCACAAACTCAACCAACTGTTGAACAAATTAAAAAGCGCTGTTTGTTAATGCTCGACTGGTTAGCTAACGGTGTTGCAATTAATTAACATTATTTACAAATTGGAGGTTTCCTATGTACAAAATTGTACGTCAACGATTAGCACCTTGGGCTGTCGTAGGAGCAACGATTTTCATGATGATTCAAGTTTTTTGTAATCTTAACTTACCAACCCTAACATCGACAATGATTAATAAGGGTGTCGCAGTTGGTAACACAGCTTACATTTGGAAAATCGGCAAAGAAATGCTCTTGATTGCTTTAATTGGAATCATTGCTTCAGCAGGCAATGTCTATTTTGCTTCAACTCAAGCTCAAAAACTTGGTACTAAATTAAGAGATGAACTCTTTGAAAAAGTACTTTACTTTAGTGGCCATGAAGTTGATCAATTGGGTGCATCTTCTTTAATTACCCGAACAACAAATGATGTTTTACAAATTCAAAATGTTACCGTCATGATTTTACGAATGATGCTCCAAGCACCAAGTATGTTAATTGGAGCAATTATTATGGCCTTTTTGAGTGAAAAAAAATTAACTGGTGTTTTTTTAATCTCACTGCCCTTGCTTGGAATTGCTGTTGGATTAATTATGTATTTTGTTGTCCCTCTTTTTAAAAGCCTGCAAAAAAGAATTGATCGCATTAATTTGGTTTTCCGTGAAGGACTAACTGGTGTTCGTGTCATTCGCGCTTTCAGACAAGATACTTTCGAACAAAATCGTTTTAAAGTGGCCAATAAATCATATACTGACACGGCGATTAAAGCCTTTAGCTTAGTCTCTTTAATGTTTCCAATCATGACTTTAATTTTAAATGCTACCAATATTGGAATTATTTGGCTTGGTGCTAATTTAATTGCTAAAAGATCGATGCAAGTTGGTAACTTAGTTTCTTTCATGACTTATGCAGCTATGATTTTATTTAGCTTCATGATGCTATCTATGGTTTTTGTCTTTATTCCTCGGGCACAAGCAGCCGCAACAAGAATTCAAGAAGTGCTTGATACCAAATATTCTATTCAGGATCAACAACAGCCGACTAAATTAACAATTAGACACCAGCCTAAACTTGAATTTCGACATGTTTTCTTCCGCTATGATCATGCCGAAAACCCTGCGCTAAGCGATGTTAATTTTCAGTTAACTGGTGGACAAACCTTGGCAATCATTGGTGGAACTGGTGCAGGAAAATCAACTTTGATCAACTTAATTCCACGCTTATATGATCTCGAAAAGGGAACAATCAAGCTTAATGGTCAAAATATCAGTCAAACAACACAAAAAGAATTGCATCAACAAATTGCCCTAGTTCAACAAAAAGCATTTCTCTTTAAAGGAACTATTCGCAGCAATCTAACCATTGGAAAAACTGACGCGTCTGAAGCTGAAATGTGGCATGCTTTAGAAATCGCGCAAGCTAAAGACTTTGTCGCTGATTTACCGCAAGGTTTAGATGCAGTTGTTGAACAAAATGGGAGTAATTTTTCCGGTGGACAACGTCAGCGATTAGCAATTGCTCGTGCAGTCATTAAACCTGCAGCTGTTTATGTCTTTGATGATTCATTTTCTGCTCTTGACTTTAAGACAGATGCTAAATTGCGTCGAGCTTTAGCTAATGATCCGCAAATTAAACAAAGTATTGTTATCATTGTTGCCCAAAGAATTGCAACAGTTACTCAAGCAAATCAAATCATTGTTTTAGACGGTGGACAAGTTGTGGGACAAGGAACTCATCTTGAACTTAAACAGCACAACCAAACTTATCAAGAAATTATCAAGTCACAATTACGTGGGGAGGAGATTTAATGCCACAACATGGACCTGCCGCTAACATTGGCAAGGAAGTCGAAAAGCCCAAAAATTTCTGGCAAACTACTTGGCGTTTATGCAAGTATATGGCACCTTGGAAATGGTTCTTATTTATCGTATTTGCATTCGCCATTGGTTCAGTTATCTTCCAAATTATTTCACCCAAAATTTTAGGTGAAGCTACAACTACGATTTTCAATGGCCTGTTAGTCGGTTATCGAAAAATCAAAGTTGGACAGCATTTAAGCCGTTTTCCAATTAATTTCACTAAAATCAAAAATATTTTATTAACTGTTGGAATTATGTATTTAATTTCAGCAATCCTATCATTCTTTCAACAATTAATTATGGCTAATATTTCGCAAAAGATTGTCTATCGACTACGTGCTGATTTAAAAGCTAAAATGCAGCGTCTACCAATCGTCTATTATGACACTCACTCCAATGGTGATATCATGTCACGAGCAATTAATGATATGGATAATATCGCAGGAACACTGCAGCAAAGTTTAGCGCAAATCGTTACCAGTGCCGTAACTTTTGTCGGTGTTTTATTCATGATGCTAACTATCAGTTGGGAAATGACCTTGATTGCCTGTATCACAGTTCCATTAGGTATCATCGTAATTGCTGCTGTAGCTCCTCGTTCGCAAAAATACTTTGCTGCCCAACAAAAAAGTTTGGGATTATTGAATGATCAAGTTGAAGAAAGCTTTTCTGGTCATACGGTCGTTAAAACTTTTAATCGTGAAGAAACAAGTATTGCCGCTTTCAAAGAACAAAATCAAATTTATTATCATTCATCTTGGAAAGCACAATTCATTTCTGGTTTAATTATGCCTTTAATGAACTTTGTTTCAAACATCGGATATGTCTGTGTAGCCGTTGTTGGTGGTTTAAAGGTTGCTAATGGTCAATTGACCTTGGGAAACGTCCAAGCCTTTTTACAATATGTTAATCAGTTTACTCAACCAATTACCCAATTAGCAAACTTGGCAAACACTATCCAAGCAACTGTTGCATCTGCTGAAAGAATTTTCCAAGTTCTTGATGAACCTGAAATGCAAAAGACTAGCGTACCAATTGCCAATCAAACTGCTACCCCAGCCAAAATCCAATTTGAGCATGTTGACTTTGGCTATGCTCAAAAAGAAACTTTGATTAAAAACATGAATTTAAAGGTTGTTAATGGTGAAAAAATTGCGATTGTTGGTCCAACTGGTGCTGGTAAGACTACTTTAATTAATCTTTTAGAACGTTTCTATGATATTAAAGGTGGCTCTTTAAAACTTGATGGACGTGACACAAGAAACCTGCTACGTTCCCAAGTTAGAAAACACTTTGCAATGGTTTTACAAGATACTTGGTTGTTTACTGGCAGTATTTATGAAAATATCAAATATGGACGCGAAAATGCTACTGAAGCAGAAATTTATCAAGCTGCTAAGGCTGCACATGCAGATACTTTCATTCGCCAACTTCCTCAAGGCTATGCAACAGTTTTAAACGAAGAAGCTTCAAATATCTCTCAAGGTCAGCGACAATTATTAACGATTGCTCGAGCCTTTTTAGCTGATCCGGAAATTTTAATTCTTGATGAAGCAACTAGTTCAGTTGACACTAGAACCGAAATTTTAATTCAACATGCTATGGATCGTCTATTGAGTGGACGAACAAGTTTTGTGGTTGCCCACCGTTTATCAACTATTCGTGATGCTGATAAAATTTTAGTGATGAATCATGGTTCAATAATTGAAACTGGCAATCATACCTCACTGATGGCAGCCAAGGGATTTTATGCAGATCTTTATAATAGTCAATTCACCGCTCCAAGCCTTTAATAAAAAGTTGATTAATATCGCTTAAACATAAATTATTCTTTGCGACTCCTGACTAGCAGTGATATAATAACAGTGTCTTGGGTTATTAGCTCAGTTGGGAGAGCGCCTGCTTCGCATGTAGGAGGTCGCCGGTTCAAGTCCGGCATGATCCATTAAATGAATTTCAACTGATGGTAATGGTGCTTAAAATAGCATTGTTGAGGTAATTTCAGCTTAGAGCGTGTCTAATTGTTTTTAAGAATCGGTAATAAAAGAGAACCACAAGAAAACCACAAAATATCTTCTGGCGGCAAGTGACTGTTACTCAAATTGAGTAGCAGTTTTTTTGAGCAATCTTTACTTTCTAATAAATTTAATATATTATTAAATAGATTTTTAAAATTATTGGAGGACTTTGATTATTATGATGGTTAATTTAAAAAATCCTGTTACAAATCAGTTCAAACAATGCAAGGCCGGATTTTCTTGGACTGTATTCTTTTTCGGATTTTTTCCAGCACTTTTTAGAGGAGATTGGAAATGGTTACTAATTATACTAGGAATTGATTTAGTAACCGGATTTTGGTCATTTGGACTTGTTTCTGGCGTTGCAAATATTGTTTTTGCATTTATTTATAATAAGCTTTATATAAATGATCTGCTATCAGCTGGCTATATACCAGCTGATGAATCTTCCAAAAATGCCTTATTAGCTAAGGGCTTTACTGTTAGAGAATAACGAACTAGATTAGCATTGAGAAATCAATGCTTTTTTTATACTAATCTATTTCAATTCGTTCACTAATTCTTCTCCCAAATGAGTATTTTTACGTGTAATAAAAAAAATAACAATAGTCTCTTGTAAATGACGGTATTTGTGTTATAGTAATCCTTGTAATAAAAAAAGTAACAATAGATTTGCTAAATACGGAGGAATTGCTTATGACAAAAATAACGGCAGGACAAGCTATCGCTAAAGTTTTAATAGATTGGGATATTGATCATCTTTATGGTATTACAGCTGATTCAATCAACAATACTGTTGATGGCTTTTATCAAGAAAGAAGTCGATTGAAATATATTCAAGTACGTCATGAAGAAGTTGGAGCTTTAGCTGCTGCTGCAGATGCCAAATTAACAGGAACCATCGGTGTCAGTTTTGGATCTGCAGGCCCTGGTGCTGTCCATCTACTGAATGGACTATACGATGCCAAAATGGATCACGTACCCGTTTTAGCAATCGTTGGACAGTCAGCGACTGGTGTAATGAATACGAACTTCTTTCAGGAAATGAATCAAGATCCAATTTTTGCTGATGTAGCTGCATTTCACAAGCAGGTTGTTAATGCTGAGCAAATTCCTTATGTAGTCGATGAGGCGATTCGCTCAGCATATGCCACAAAGTCTGTTTCAGTAGTAATTGTTCCCGATGATTTATCCGGTCAAAAGATTGAATTTTCTGGCTTCAAAACTGCTCCAATCAAAGCAACTGTTCAAAATTCAAGCCCCAAAGAAAGTGATTTAATACAAGTTAAATCAGCCTTAAAAGCAGCCAAGCATCCGATTCTTTGGGTCGGTAAAGGAGCTTTTAAAGCTCGAAATGAGATCATAGCAGTTTCAGAAAAATTTAGTTTACCCGTATTATCAACTGCTCCGGCAACTGGAGCAATCCCAACCGATCATCCTAATTTTATGGGTTCGCGCGGACGCCTTGGAACAAAACCGGCATTTGAAGTTTCTCAAGCTGCTGATTTAGTTTTATTTATTGGTACTAACTTTCCTTTTGCTCGTTACCTGCCTGATAATATCAAATTCATTCAAGTTAATAACAATTTAGCTGATCTTGGTAAACAGCGTGATGCCGATCTTACTATTTTGTCAGATGCTCAACTCTTTCTTCAAAAGTTATTAGAATTTGATTTTTCAATCGCACCAACCAATTTTCTAAAAGCTGCCCAGATTGACAAAAAGAACTGGGACGCTTGGTTAAATAAACTAGCAGATGATGATCAAGCTGGTTTGACAGCTGAAGGCGTGATGAAAGCAATTAAAGAAAACTCAACTGATGATGCTATTTTTGGACTTGATGTCGGCAATAATACTGAGTGGGCCATTCGTCAACTACCACTCAACCGACAACAGCGCTTTACAATGTCAGGCTGGTATGGAACAATGGGGTTTGGCTTGCCAGCGGGGTTGGCCGGTAAATTAAGCTATCCTGACAGACAGGTTTGGAGTATCTCAGGTGATGGTGGCTATGCAATGGTAATGCCAGATTTATTGACTGAAGTTAAATATCAGTTACCAGTTATTAATGTCGTTTTAGAAAATAAAGTTTTCGGATTTATTCAACACGAAAAATTAGTCGCCCATCAAGCGCCGTATGGAATTGATTTATTGGGTGCAGATTGGGCAAAAGCGGCAGAAAACTTTGGTGCCATCGGGTTTAAAGTAACTAATTTAGCCGAATTAACAGCTTCTATGCAAAAGATTAAAGAATTACAGGCTAATGGCAACCGCTTACCAATTGTTTTAGACGCTAAAATTCAGAATGTTGATCCAATTGATACAAGTTTTGTTCCAGTTGATCGAGCAACATTTGGTGATCAAATGGTTGATAACTATCGGCAGCAATATCGAATTACTGAAAGTGAACAACCCGCTTTCAATGAAATCTTAACTAGTCTAAACAATACCGAAATATAGTTTCTTTAAATCAACTAAATGTAATTAATTTACAATACTAAAATATAAATCAGGTCATTAATTTAAACATTAATGACCTGATTTTATAATTTGCTCAGCTTACGCTTTAAGATCTGTTCACTTTTTTATTCTATTTCAGTGTTCTACTTGGATGACAAGTTAAGTAGATTATTTGATGTTCTTTGGCCAATTCCTGTAAAAGCTTCATTCCACCCTGCAACTTTTCAGCATCTAAGTTCACAAACGGATCATCAAAAATAATTGGTGGCTTTTCTTGCTGATACATCGCATCAATTAATGATAAACGTCGACAAATTCCTAATAAATCTTGATATCCTTCGCTTAAAAGATTTAATTGATGTTGTTTTCCATAAGCTGCTGCCGTTAAATTCAACTCAGCATCTAAACGATAATTCTGACTGTTCTCTTGAGCTAATTCTTGATAATAATGAGCAAAATTTTTCATTATCGGATCCATATATCGAGCAGAAAAATTGTTTTTTGCAGTAGCCAAATACTTGCTAGTCGCTGTTAGTAGTTTAAATCGCTTGGTCAGTTCCAAATTCTTTTGTTCAAATTCAGTTTTTTGACTGGATAACTGATTAAAATAATTTATTTCTTTTTCAAATTCACTCAAAACTGTAGTAATTTTCCAAGCTTTTTGCTGATTTTTTTCTAACTTTTCTTTTACTGTGTTCAATTCATTAGTTAATTCACTAAGAGAATCTGGCTGGTTAGTTATCGATGTCGTAGAATTCTGTGCATAAAACGTAGGATTTTCTGTTAAAAAATTTTGAATCATTACTTTCAGATTCGCCAGTTGCTGTTCTTCATGTTGTAAAGTAATTACTTGATCACGTAAAATTTGTAGCTGATCACTAAAATTTGCCGTCTCTGATTGTTTAAAGCTAGTTAAAAAATCTTGTTGTTCCTTCATTAAAACTTGATACTTTTTTCTTGCTGCTATTGTTTGGCTTTGTTGATGTTGCAAGTGGTGATATTCTTGAATTTCAAATTTCAATTGCTGCAAAGCAGTTGCATAATCTGCCGTCAAGTCAACTTGATAATAATTGATGAAATTCAATAACTCTGTTTGTAATTGTTGCATTTGTTGCAGGTCAGCTGCCGATATTCCTCGGGCTTTACGTTGACTCAATTGCTGAAAATCCAGATACTCATTTTTAAATTTTGCTAATTCATTCGAAGCCGCATTTACAGGACAATTAATTTCAAATTGCTGCAACCGTTGTTCAATCCGGTTAGTAACTTTGACTACTTGCTGTTGCAGGTCTTGCAATTCTTTTTCCAACTGCAAAATTTGAAGATTAGCTTGCTTTGGCTGAACAGGTTGTTGTAGTATTTTCCATATTAATAGCAAACAACCTATTAAAAATAAAATCATTCCCATAAATAAATTAGTTTGAAAATTAACAATTCCTAAACCGATCATTAAAATGCTAATAAACAACCAAATCTTCGAATTTAATATTTTAGGTCTCGTTTGGCGCCTTAGACTACCTGTAGTTGCTTGCTGCCACCCCCGATATTCAGCTTGTTTTTTTTCAAATTGATCTTGCAACTTGTGCCGTTCTAAAAGCCAAGTTTCTAGCTCAGCAATTTTTGTTTCAGTTATTGGTCGCTGAGCAAATTTTGTTTGTGCAACTGACAAGCGCATCATTTCAGCCGTTGATAACCCGCTTTGTTGTTCTTGCAATTTTAATTTTCGCAATTGTTGGTTTTTTGCAGTCATTTTGGTCAACTGGTCTACTGTAACCTGATCAATTCGACGTTGAAGTAATTGTTCTAAGCGTTCATTGTCAGTTGACCCAGGTGTTTTAATCATGTTTGCAAGTAAATTAATTTGTTCAGCTTTTTTTTGCTGCTTTTCAATAGTAATTAACGAAGGAACCTGTCCAGAAAATTGCTGTTTAATCAGATTGATTTTAGTTAAAATTTGTTGTTTTTGTTGCAACAACAATTGATACTTTTTACTTGCCAATTGTTGATCTTGATTTTGGCTAGATTGCTGTAATCTTTCTTGTAATTTAACTTGTTGTTGCTTTAACTGTTGTCTTTTCTCATTTAAAAGCGATAATTTTTCTTTTTTTTCAGCAACTTGTTTTAATATCACTGGTTGCCGTTCTAAATCAACTTTAATTTCAGCTATTTTGGCTTGCACCTGATAAAGCTCCCCAGTCTTTCGCCGCGGTGTTAAATGATTAGTCTGCTCTTTAAACCTTGCTTGAACGAGTTGATAGCTATTCATGTCCGCCTGTTCACCAGACAAATTACCAATTTTAGCATTTATTCCCGGAGTAACATCTGTTTGACAGTTTTGCTGGGCAATAAATAATGTATTTTCAAAGGAAGTCCGGTCAATTCCAAATATCTCTTCACCAATTTTAGTCGTGAAGTCATTACTAGGTAAATTAGTAACTGCATCATATAAAGCAAAATAATCCTCTTTAGGTCGAGCACCAAAAGTTCGCTCCAACAAATACTTTTTTCCAGCGGTCCTAAAGGTTAATTTCCCACCATAAGTTCCTTGCTGCCAAGGTTGATAATGTTTACGTTCATTATCAACCAAGCTACGCTTATGCTCATTCGCAAAACCATAGAACATAACAACTATGAATACGGTCAAAGTACTTTTGCCCCAACCATTTTCAGCTACGATTGAACTTAATCCAGAATCAAACTGCCATTCAAAATCATGTAACTTGCCAAAATCATTAATTTTGCAGTTAATTAACCTCATCTTCAAAAATCCTCCCCATTTAAGGCCTGGAGACCGCATTTAATGATGGCTGCTCTTTGCTGTTCATTTAGCGTCGAATCATCTTGCAACAAACGAACAAATTCACCTTTTAAAGATATATCATTAGTAAAATTAGCATAGTCAACCTGTGAGGTGCTTCGATCAACCAGCTTGACCAAGTAATAAGTGTTCTTCAAATTGTTCTGTAATTGAACTAAGTCATGCTCACTTGATAGTGAAACTTGTCCTAATAAAATAATTTTTAACAATGCTGTCGTGGGAACCTTTTGATGTTTCAACTCTAATTTTATTTTTTCAAGAACTGCTGACGTCGTTTGACATCCTGTTATTTCGACTTTGATTTCGTAAAGTTCACGTTGAGCAAATGGAACAAACTGATATTGCCAACGATGATTCTTTTCGTCAATATTTAATTCTACAAATCCATGTTGACCTAATTCATCAAAACCTCGTCCCTCAAGACAACCCGAATAGCAATATATACCACGCGGAGGTAATTTTCCAGTTTGGAATTGGTGTAAATGACCTAACGCTAAATAATCAATTTTTTGATTTACTAAATCTTTTAGAATAATGTTTTCATTCGAGGTTAACTGACCATATTCTGAAATTTGACCATGTAAAACAACCAAATTAAAATTGTTGGCTGATAAATTTGGAACTCGCAAGGGTGGTTGAAAACGAGGATCATTTAAATCTACCCCACTAATAGCAATCGGCCAGTTACTGTCTGGATTTAGATAATAGTTTTCCCATTCATTGGAAAATAAATGTAAATTTTCGGGTAGTTCCGTTAGCGTAGTCGTTAGACAATCATTTTCATGATTACCGGTTAAATAATAAAATTGGATCTGTGAATATTTTTTGATGTTATCTAAAACCAAATTGCGAGCAGTAGCTGAGATAATTGGAGTATCAAACAAGTCACCAGCAATTATTATTGCTGCAACTTTATTATTCCAAGCATATTCCACTAAACGACTGAAGTTAGCTAATAATTCAGCTCGTCTTGCTTGAGCTTTTTTGGGTGCTAGATGAGTTGTCAATTGCGAGTCGAGATGTAGATCTGCACAATGAATGATTTTCATTCAGCTTTCCTTCCTAATAACTTTTTCTTAACCACGTTAATATATCAATTGTCTGCTGGTTAAACAATGGTGGTAAATTAGCCAAAGAAAAATACTGTAATGCCAAAGTTTCATCCGTTTTTTCTGTCAATAAGTGACCACCGATTGGTTTAACTAAAAATAACTCTGTAATTGTTTGTGCAACATCACCATTTGGATAAGTGGCTGTTCCTTTATCAAAAGTCTTTAATAGTTTAACAATTTCAACGTCTAGCCCACTATCCTCTTTCATTTCACGCAAACAGGCTTGGCGATAAGTTTCACCATATTCAAGAAAGCCACCTGGTAAACTCCAATTATGAGAATCGGTTCGCAAGTTAAGTAGCACCTCATTATGTTGATTCATAACTACCCCTGCCGCAACGTTTAAAATAATTGGTGTATTACCAACTAGTTCTCGAATCATTTCAATATATCCTTTTTTTGTCAATTATTTCACCTCAATACAAAATCCATTAAGTCAACCACTCCCAACTAAAGTCAAAAGTTAGTGAAAACTGCACCTAACAGCGCAACGACCACAACAGCAATTACCTTGCAAACACGTCTTACGCGCTGATTACCCGTTGCCAGACGGACTGAATCTAGCTGCAGGTCACAAAATAGTGAGTACCATATTATATTATGGTCAGCGAATATTAGCTTGTTAGTTGTTCCAGTGTCTCTGACAAAACCTCAATCATGGCAAGATCGAGTGGTGCTTCTAGAGTTAACTGTAACAAATCTTTTTCCATACAACTTAGCTTTACAGGCAGGCGTACCCATTTCAACATCAGAAAATGCTCTTAGCTAGGTCATAATTTTACAGCAAATTCTTGCTTCTTAATTTTTCAGCCAAAAAAACAAATCGCGGTTCTTGATAAGTGTTGTCAGAACAGAGTGTAAAAGATTTTTATGACTATTGACTACTTTTAACAAGCTCACGTCGTTTCTGCTAATTTTTGACATTGCGAAATGGACGGGAAACTTCGCAATTTACACCGCAACAAACCAAAAGCTGTGCCATAGTCTTGCTCAATTAGTTGCCTCTCAATGGTGATAAAAGCATTATAACATCTAAAAAAATCTAAATTTTTATAATATTAAATTGATCATTCTAAGAAGAAGGCACAGATAGTGGCTCTTTATGAATGTAACTACATCTATAATCTCATTCAGTTGGTTATAGGCAAACCACCGTTAGTGAAGAACCTGAACGTTATCCTTTCTGAAAACTGTGCCAAACCATATACACCTTTTCTTAATTTTAAACCTAGGCCTAGGCCACCAACCAATGGAGTTAAGTCTTTCAAATATAGCTCTTGCCAGATATTTTTCAAACAACCCCAAAACTAAACCAACAAAAATTCTTGGATGATCATTAGTTTTAATTAAATTGTACTACAAAATCACATATCAAATTATTCAATAAAATAAAAAAGACAAACTAATTGTTTGCCGTTAATCTATGGTTTCTGTGCTTGACTCTAGCGGTGAATTTTATCTTGTAACTTATCACCTAAATCATCGACTTTTTTTGAAGCCACTACTGTTCCAGCTAATAATATACCACTAATAACTAAAAAAATACTAAAAGCAGTTTTGAAAATTATTTTAATCAGTTCCATAAGCCAACTCACCTATTTTTTTCTTTGTTTTTATTTAATTCTTTATAAATTGTTAGCAGCAATTGCCCCAATGCTAGTAACAGAGATAACTTCGACCAAAAACCAATGCCTTTAATTTTTTTCAAGCTTACCTCACCTCTCTATTCTTTCTACTTTTATTATAATTTAAACAACCCTTATTTTGCTATTAATTCGAATCGTAAATCAGTTTAATTTTTATAAATCATCTTACACTACTATCACAAGTGTAAAATTTAACGCTACTATTCATTGAGGCTTCCTTATTTAAATTAATTTTAATTGGATTAAAACTATAATACTCTTCAAAATAGTAAGTTAAGGAACTTAAGCAGGCAGCCGATCGATATACAGAATAAGTTGGTTGATATTTAGAACTTTTAGGTACTGTTACCGAATCTAACAAACGCCAACAATTATTAAGTGCTTGTTTTTCTGATGCAGCTAAATCAATTCTTTCCTTATAATAAGCAGCGCGAAAGAGACGTCCGCTGGGGGTATAACTACCAGGTGGTGTTTTTTTGCCATTAAAGCTTCCACTACTAATTCGGCTAGTAAACTTTTCTAATTTATTATTTTCAAAGTCTGGTTTCAGATCAAGATAAGCTTTCAGTCTTCCTAATTGTTGCTCAAAATTAAATGTGTTGGTTGCTATTCCTAATGGGTTGTTAAAAATCCTCATTGGTTGGCCAGAAGGTTGTAATAAAATAGTTTTACCCGTTCGATCAATTAAAATATAGTAAAGTTCCAAATGTTTATATTTTCTTTGGGCGAACTGATCGTCTAGAAGGTAAAAATCAGAAATCTTTCGTTCTATTTCTTCAACCGAGCGAAAGTTTCCTAGTAAATACAAGGGTAATTCAAAAGGAGCCAAATTTATTTTGCCATTCTTGGAATATTCAGGATAATTCGTGCCATTTTTAAAAGTCAATTTTTGAACCGCTAGTCCCCATTGATTAATTCCATCTGAAAGATCAATTTCATCAAATAAACGATGCCCTGCACCTATAATTGAATATGAGTTTTTTATTAACTGATTATCGTATGCAGACTTCCATTCATAATCTTTTGGAATAAATACCGGAGAATCAACTAATTGATTCCAATCCATTGTTCTTGAAATAACTTTGGCTCCATTTTTAGCCTGTTGAATAATACTAGTACACAATTCTGATTGCCTCCTCATTTGTTTTGCTTATTCAAATTTTACATTTACTTTAATCGTTTATTTTTTATAGAACCATTAAACACTACAAAAAAGCGGGTCTCCGTCAAATTATATTGGTGGAACCATGAAGTCCTCTGAATGGGGGGCTTCTTTATTTTACAATTAAAAGAATTCTGGCATAAAAATGATCCATATTTTTGAATCCGTAACAGATACGTTTAATTACTTTGATTTTACGATTGATTCCTTCGATAGGTCCATTGGAGATTGTTGTTTTTGGTAATTAGTTAGAACTTGTCTGAGCTTTTTTGAATCTTGTTTTTTAATTGCTTCTTGGATTTGGTGAGCTGTTTCATAGGTATATTTAAGCTTTGAATTAGTACTAAGCCCTAAATCAATCAGGTTCTGTTGCGTCATATATTCGTTAAGCCCTCTGAAGTATTGTGTTTTTGAACGATTGATTTTTTCAGTATCTTTATGAAACAAACGCCAATTGATTTTTAAAGCTTTATAGATACGACTATGCTTATCGCCTTGTTGTTTTAAAATCTTAACTCTGAGTTGGTCAAACGCTCGATTTATCAATTGAACAACATGAAAACGGTCAATAATGATTTTAGCATGCGGGAAAAGTCGTCTGATGAAAAGCTGGTAATTGGCATTTAAATCAATGACAACCGATTTGACAGCTGAACGTTCCTCTAGAGAATAGCGATTTTCAAAGTAAGCACAAATATTTTTAGACAAGCGATCATCAAGAATTGAGATTAAATTGTGATTTTCAGCATCGATGGCAATAAATGAATATTATGTATTTTGCAAGAGCTTTGTACATATGATCTGCCAACTGATTTGAATTCATCAAAACAAAGCCGTTCAGGAAGTTTGGCTAGGCGCTGAGGTCTTTGAAAATCATGATATAAAATCCGTGTAACTGAACTAGGAGAGATCCCGACTAGTTTGGCAATCATCGTAACAGTGAGTGATTGTTTGGCTAATTTAACAACAGCAGATTTGAGACCTCTGGTAAGCGAGTGATTTTTTTCAACAATTGGAGTATTGGCACCGCAAGTTATCTGGCAGGATTTACAAAAATAGCGTTGTTTCCGCAGATACATCAAAATCATTGGACCATTGAGTGTCGGCAAACGGAGCTTGGTCAAGTTGGTACCATTTTTTATCAACGATGTAAAACCACAGTGAGGGCAATGAAAAAGTTGATAACTAAGGCGGGCATGGATAACTTTAAAATGGTAGACAACGCTATTTTTAGTAGTTCTAAGATCTTCAACTTTAAAGAATTTAATATTAGGATCTTTTATTTCAAGTAATTGTGCGATAGAATTTAACTGGGACATGGTTTATCCTTCTTTCGATTGGGTTTAGACACTTAAATCGTATCATAGGATGCCATGTCCTTTAATGTATAAAATAAAAAAACTGATATTGGCTTTTATGTTCCACCAATATCAGAAAGTATAGACCCAAAAAAGCTTTAATTGCAATTAACTGCAATTAAAGCTTTGAAAACCGGTCCTAGCCGGATTTGAACCGGCGATCTCCTGCGTGACAGGCAGGCGTGATAGACCCCTACACCATAGGACCAATATTGCGGGAGCAGGATTTGAACCTACGACCTTCGGGTTATGAGCCCGACGAGCTACCAGACTGCTCCATCCCGCGATAATATTAAAACTGACCCGTACGGGATTTGAACCCATGTTACCGCCGTGAAAGGGCGGTGTCTTAACCACTTGACCAACGGGTCAAAAAACGGAGAAGGAGGGATTTGAACCCTCGCGCCGCTTTCGCGACCTACACCCTTAGCAGGGGCGCCTCTTCAGCCACTTGAGTACTTCTCCAAAATAAGCGGGTGACGAGAATCGAACTCGCGACAACAGCTTGGAAGGCTGTGGTTTTACCACTAAACTACACCCGCATAAAAACAATGTATGGCGCGGGACAGAATCGAACTGCCGACACATGGAGCTTCAATCCATTGCTCTACCGACTGAGCTACCGAGCCATCACTCTATAAACGGTCCTAGCCGGATTTGAACCGGCGATCTCCTGCGTGACAGGCAGGCGTGATAGACCCCTACACCATAGGACCAATATTGCGGGAGCAGGATTTGAACCTACGACCTTCGGGTTATGAGCCCGACGAGCTACCAGACTGCTCCATCCCGCGATAATAAAAAAGGAGGATGAGAGATTCGAACTCTCGCGTGGGGTTAACCACCTGACGGTTTTCAAGACCGTTCCCTTCAGCCAGACTTGGGTAATCCTCCATAATTTTTTTAAACCACAAGGTCTATTAGAACCTAATGGACCTTGTAGGACTCGAACCTACGACCGGACGGTTATGAGCCGTCTGCTCTAACCAACTGAGCTAAAGGTCCAAGCTCCAAACGGTATCGCGGTGAAGGGGATCGAACCCCTGACCTCCCGGGTATGAACCGGACGCTCTAGCCAGCTGAGCTACGCCGCGATCTGACTTTTTTAAAGCCAATCAGTGAATTTCTCACTAATCGGGAAGACAGGATTCGAACCTGCGACCCCCTGGTCCCAAACCAGGTGCTCTACCAAGCTGAGCTACTTCCCGATAATGCACCCAGTAGGAGTCGAACCTACAACCTTCTGATTCGTAGTCAGACACTCTATCCAATTGCGCTATGGGTGCAAATATAATTTTTAAATCAAGCGGAAGACGGGATTCGAACCCGCGACCCCCACCATGGCAAGGTGATGTTCTACCACTGAACTACTTCCGCATTACTATAATGCCGACTAGACGATTCGAACGCCCGACCCTCTGATTACAAATCAGATGCTCTACCAACTGAGCTAAGTCGGCAGAAGTTAATCAACACAACGACTTAATTATAGTAACAAAAGATTAACTAAATGTCAATAGCAACTTTGAACTATTTAACATAATGAGTCGTGACAGGCTCGAACTGTCGACCCTCTGATTAAAAGTCAGATGCTCTACCGACTGAGCTAACGACTCAATGGAGGATACAGGGCTCGAACCTGTGACCCTCTGCTTGTAAGGCAGACGCTCTCCCAACTGAGCTAATCCTCCATCGAAGTGAGCACGGCAACTTCCTACCCTCACAGGGGGCGATCCCCCAACTACTATCGGCGTTAAGAAGCTTAACTTCTGTGTTCGGCATGGGAACAGGTGTATCCTTCTTGCTATCGCCACCGCACTCTTCTTTTGAGAAAATCTTGTTCTCTCAAAACCAGCTAATATCTTTCTCTTTTTCCCTCGAACTCCGTTCTTCTTCTTTGGTTAAGTCTTCGGTTTATTAGTACTGGTCCGCTCCATTCATCACTGAACTTCCACTTCCAGCCTATCTACCTGATCTTCTCTCAGGAACCTTATTTCTCTAAAGAATGGGAAATCTTATCTTGAGGTGAGTTTCGCACTTAGATGCTTTCAGCGTTTATCTCATCCACACTTAGCTACCCAGCTATGCTCTTGGCAGAACAACTGGTACACCAGCGGTGTGTCCATCCCGGTCCTCTCGTACTAAGGACAGCTCCTCTCAAATTTCCTACGCCCGCGACGGATAGGGACCGAACTGTCTCACGACGTTCTGAACCCAGCTCGCGTACCGCTTTAATGGGCGAACAGCCCAACCCTTGGGACCGACTACAGCCCCAGGATGCGATGAGCCGACATCGAGGTGCCAAACCTCCCCGTCGATGTGGACTCTTGGGGGAGATAAGCCTGTTATCCCCAGGGTAGCTTTTATCCGTTGAGCGATGGCCCTTCCATTCGGAACCACCGGATCACTAAGCCCGACTTTCGTCCCTGCTCGACTTGTCTGTCTCGCAGTCAAGCTCCCTTGTGCCTTTACACTCTGCGAATGATTTCCAACCATTCTGAGGGAACCTTTGGGCGCCTCCGTTACCTTTTAGGAGGCGACCGCCCCAGTCAAACTGCCCACCTGACACTGTCTCCCGCCAAGTTTATTGGCGAGGGTTAGAGTGTTCATACAACGAGGGTAGTATCCCACCAATGCCTCTGCCGAAACTAGCGTTCCGGCTTCTATGGCTCCTACCTATCCTGTACAAGTTGTACAAACACCCAATATCAAGCTACAGTAAAGCTCCATGGGGTCTTTCCGTCCTGTCGCGGGTAACCCGCATCTTCACGGGTATTATAATTTCACCGAGTCTCTCGTCGAGACAGTGCCCAGATCGTTACGCCTTTCGTGCGGGTCGGAACTTACCCGACAAGGAATTTCGCTACCTTAGGACCGTTATAGTTACGGCCGCCGTTTACTGGGGCTTCAATTCTGAGCTTCGCCGAAGCTAACCCATCCTCTTAACCTTCCAGCACCGGGCAGGCGTCAGCCCCTATACGTCATCTTACGATTTTGCAGAAACCTGTGTTTTTGATAAACAGTCGCCTGGGCCTTTTCACTGCGGCTGAGCTTACGCTCAGCACCCCTTCTCCCGAAGTTACGGGGTCATTTTGCCGAGTTCCTTAACGAGAGTTCTCTCGCTCACCTGAGGATTCTCTCCTCGACTACCTGTGTCGGTTTGCGGTACGGGCAGCTTTGATCTCACTAGAAGCTTTTCTCGGCAGTATGACATCAGCACCTTCACTACTTAAATTTCGCTACTCATCACAACTTGTCCTTATGCCAGCAAGCATTTTACTCACTAACAGACTTGTTGCTTGAACACACCTCCAACAGTGTGCGTGCTTAGCCTCCTGCGTCCCTCCATTGCTCAAACAATCATTGCTGGTACAGGAATCTCAACCTGTTATCCATCGCCTACGCCTTGCGGCCTCAGCTTAGGTCCCGACTAACCCTGGGTGGACGAGCCTTCCCCAGGAAACCTTAGTCATTCGGTGGACAGGATTCTCACCTGTCTTGCGCTACTCATACCGGCATTCTCACTTCTAAGCGCTCCACTGGTCCTTACGATCCAGCTTCTCCGCCCTTAGAACGCTCTCCTACCACGCAACCTTACGGTTGCATCCACAATTTCGGTAATATGTTTAGCCCCGGTACATTTTCGGCGCAGGATCACTCGACTAGTGAGCTATTACGCACTCTTTAAATGGTGGCTGCTTCTGAGCCAACATCCTAGTTGTCTGTGCAATTCCACATCCTTTTCCACTTAACATATATTTAGGGACCTTAATTGGTGGTCTGGGCTGTTTCCCTTTCGACTACGGATCTTATCACTCGCAGTCTGACTCCCGAAGATAAATATATGGCATTCGGAGTTTATCTGAATTCAGTAACCCAAGACGGGCCCCTAGTTCAAACAGTGCTCTACCTCCATTATCCTAACTTCGAGGCTAGCCCTAAAGCTATTTCGGAGAGAACCAGCTATCTCCAAGTTCGTTTGGAATTTCTCCGCTACCCACATCTCATCTCAGCATTTTTCAACATACACGAGTTCGGTCCTCCAGTGCGTTTTACCACACCTTCAACCTGGACATGGGTAGGTCACCTGGTTTCGGGTCTACGTCTGCATACTAATTCGCCCTCTTCAGACTCGCTTTCGCTACGGCTCCGTCATTTACGACTTAACCTTGCATACAAACGTAACTCGCCGGTTCATTCTACAAAAGGCACGCTATCACCCGTTAACGGGCTCTAACTACTTGTAGGCACATGGTTTCAGGAACTATTTCACTCCCCTTCCGGGGTGCTTTTCACCTTTCCCTCACGGTACTGGTTCACTATCGGTCACTAGGTAGTATTTAGCCTTGGGAGATGGTCCTCCCGGATTCCGACGGAATTTCACGTGTTCCGCCGTACTCAGGATCCTGAACTGAGGGAAAACGATTTTGTCTACGGGGCTCTCACCTTATTTTGCTGACCTTCCCAGATCATTCGACTATCGTTTTCTTTGTTAACTCAAATGTTCAGTCCTACAACCCTAGAAAGCAAGCTTTCTAGTTTGGGCTCTTCCCGCTTCGCTCGCCGCTACTGGGGGAATCGAGTTTTCTTTATCTTCCTGCAGGTACTTAGATGTTTCAGTTCCCTGCGTTTGCTTCTAACTAGTCTATGTATTCAACTAGCAGTAATAGCTCATTACAGCTATTGGGTTGCCCCATTCGGAAATCTCCGGATCACAGCTTACTTACAGCTCCCCGGAGCATATCGGTGTTAGTCCCGTCCTTCATCAGCTCCTAGTGCCAAGGCATCCACCATGCGCCCTTATTAACTTAACCTTGTTTTACCTGCGGTAAAACGGTTATGAGTTTGCGTCAAGAACTTCTTGTTCAAAACTCTTTTAATACGCGGTGTTCTCGGTTTAATAAAAAAGATATTATCTGGTTTTCAAAGAACAAAACTGATGGTTTTACCATCAATGGAGCCTAACGGGATCGAACCGATGACCTCCTGCGTGCAAAGCAGGCGCTCTCCCATCTGAGCTAAGGCCCCATATCAAAAGGATGGGCCTAAATGGACTTGAACCATCGACCTCACGCTTATCAGGCGTGCGCTCTAAACCAGCTGAGCTATAGGCCCATACATCCTCAAGAGAGTAGACCTCTCAAAACTAAACAAAGTTTCGTGCTTGTGCAGGTTCCGTTTCTATCCTTAGAAAGGAGGTGATCCAGCCGCAGGTTCTCCTACGGCTACCTTGTTACGACTTCACCCCAATCATCTGTCCCACCTTAGACGGCTGGCTCCTATTGGTTACCCCACCGGCTTTGGGTGTTACAAACTCTCATGGTGTGACGGGCGGTGTGTACAAGGCCCGGGAACGTATTCACCGCGGCATGCTGATCCGCGATTACTAGCGATTCCGACTTCATGCAGGCGAGTTGCAGCCTGCAATCCGAACTGAGAACGACTTTCAGAGATTAGCTCAACCTCGCGGTCTAGCGACTCGTTGTATCGTCCATTGTAGCACGTGTGTAGCCCAGGTCATAAGGGGCATGATGATTTGACGTCATCCCCACCTTCCTCCGGTTTGTCACCGGCAGTCTTGCCAGAGTGCCCAACTTAATGCTGGCAACTGACAATAAGGGTTGCGCTCGTTGCGGGACTTAACCCAACATCTCACGACACGAGCTGACGACAACCATGCACCACCTGTCATTCTGTCCCCGAAGGGAACACCTAATCTCTTAGGCTATCAGAAGATGTCAAGACCTGGTAAGGTTCTTCGCGTTGCTTCGAATTAAACCACATGCTCCACCGCTTGTGCGGGCCCCCGTCAATTCCTTTGAGTTTCAACCTTGCGGTCGTACTCCCCAGGCGGAATGCTTAATGCGTTTGCTGCGGCACTGAAGGGCGGAAACCCTCCAACACTTAGCATTCATCGTTTACAGCGTGGACTACCAGGGTATCTAATCCTGTTTGCTACCCACGCTTTCGAACCTCAGCGTCAGTTACAGACCAGAGAGCCGCTTTCGCCACTGGTGTTCTTCCATATATCTACGCATTTCACCGCTACACATGGAGTTCCACTCTCCTCTTCTGCACTCAAGTCTCCCAGTTTCCAATGCACGACTTCGGTTAAGCCGAAGGCTTTCACATCAGACTTAAAAGACCGCCTGCGTTCCCTTTACGCCCAATAAATCCGGACAACGCTTGCCACCTACGTATTACCGCGGCTGCTGGCACGTAGTTAGCCGTGGCTTTCTGGCCAGATACCGTCACTGCACGAACAGTTACTCTCGCACACGTTCTTCTCTGACAACAGAGTTTTACGATCCGAAAACCTTCTTCACTCACGCGGCGTTGCTCCATCAGACTTTCGTCCATTGTGGAAGATTCCCTACTGCTGCCTCCCGTAGGAGTTTGGGCCGTGTCTCAGTCCCAATGTGGCCGATCAACCTCTCAGTTCGGCTACGTATCATTGCCTTGGTAAGCCATTACCTTACCAACTAGCTAATACGCCGCGGGTCCATCCCAAAGTGATAGCCGAAACCATCTTTGACACAGAAACCATGTGGTTTCTGTGGTTATGCGGTATTAGCATCTGTTTCCAAATGTTATCCCCCACTTTGGGGCAGGTTACCCACGTGTTACTCACCCGTTCGCCACTCAGTTGTTTAAGTCGGTGCAAGCACCAGTTAAAACAGCTTCGTTCGACTTGCATGTATTAGGCACGCCGCCAGCGTTCGTCCTGAGCCAGGATCAAACTCTCATTTTAAAGTTTATGACTCATTTTTATTACTAGCGAATTGACTTCGCAAATTTTGTCCTTGCTTTCGCAAGGCCCTGCACATTTGCTTTATCGAAACTTTGTTCAGTTTTCAAAGGTCTACTGTTTTAATAACGCAACTTTTAAATTATACAACATATTACATAATCAGTCAAGAACTAATTTGAAGTTTTTATTTTTTAAAATCTCGGTTGCTTAGCAGCAACAAGATAAATGATACTGTTTAGCCATCAAAAAGTCAAGAAAAATTTAAAAAACAACTCAATTTTTATTTTTTTCAACATTCTCTAGTCCTTCGGCAATCCAAGCTTTTTGCCTAATTGCAATAGGTTCAAATCCGGTTGTAACCTGACGGCTTGTCCAATAATGCTTGTGAAGACATTTAACTTTAGTTTTAGCTGCTATTTGCGGCGGCTTAGTTACACATCTTAAAGACAAGCTTATTTTCTTGGTGTATTCATCAATATCAATAATCATAACTTTAACCACTTGTCCTACCTTGACCAACTTATGAATGTCTGACACATATCCCTGACAACATTCAGAAATATGAATCAATCCTTGTGCTTGATTATCTAAGCCTACAAATACACCATAAGATTGAATTCCAGTTACCCTTCCCTTAATTATCATTCCAATTTTGTAAGTCAACTTTTCACCTCCACATTCAGAAATTTCTAAATAAAATATTATTTATTTGATATAGAAATTTTCTTAATAGCTACTTCTTTTATTGGGTGATCGTTCTCAGTTTGCAAATTTGCTATTTCATCTATAACATCCATTCCAGATCTAACCTGTCCAAAAACTGTATGATGATGATCCAACCAAGGTGTTCCACCCTTAAGATATGCCTGAATAATTTCTTGTGGATAGTTTGCTTGTCTTAACTGTTCCTCCATTTGAGAAGGTAAATTTTGATTTTGGACAATAAAAAATTGACTTCCGTTTGTATTAGGACCAGCATTAGCCATTGAAAGTGCCCCACGTAGATTAAAAAGTTCGTTTGAAAATTCATCTTCAAACGATTGCTGCCAGATACTTTGTCCTCCCATCCCGGTACCTGTCGGATCGCCACCCTGAATCATAAAATCTTTTATTACTCGATGAAAAATAGTTCCATCGTAATAACCTTTCATGCTCAACTTAGTAAAGTTTTCTACCGTTTTAGGTGCATATTCAGGAAATAGTTCGACCAATATTTCACCAAAGTTAGTCACAATTTTTGCTAGCGAGCTGGTTGACTCTGTTTTATTAATTTGTGGATACATTTAATTAACTCCTTCAATAAATATAATTTAATCTTATTTTTAATTGTACTAAAAAAATAAAAAATTTCCAATTCAATTTTATTTTGATACCCATCTATGCTAAGGTAGCATAGTGTAATTATGATGAAGGGAGTAACTTATAAATGTCAGATGAATACTACGACATTACAATAATTGGTGGTGGTCCTATTGGTATTTTTGCCGCTGCTTATGCAAAAATGCGACAAGCTAAAGTTCAAGTTATCGAGAGTCTTGATCAACTTGGTGGTCAAGTTTCCGCACTTTTCCCAGCAAAAAAAATTTATGATATTCCAGGTTATCCTGTAATTACTGGAACAAAATTAATCGAAAATCTTGAGAATCAGGCTGAACAATTTGGTCCAGAGTTCTTTTTAAATGAAGCAGTTTCCCAAATCAAGCAAAAAGGCAATTATTTTCAATTGCTTACTACAAAACGCACAACACTTAGTAAATCTATAATTATTGCTACAGGTGTTGGAGCTTTTCAGCCGCGAAAACTGGCCTTGCCCGAGGCAGCTCAATTCGAGAACAAGCAATTACGCTATTTCATCAAAAATCCCCAAGAATTTGCTGGAAAGGATTTAATTATTGCCGGTGGTGGCGATTCAGCCGTTGATTGGGCGCTTGAATTAGCTTCCAAAGCTAATTCTCTTCATGTTGTTCATCGACGCAATAACTTCCGTGCACTCGAAAGTAGTGTTAGCCAATTGAAAAAGTCAAAAGCCATCCTTGAAACACCTTTTTTGGTTGACCAAGTCCTACCTGCTGACAATCAGAGAATTAAAGTTATTTTGAAAGAGGTTCGTGGCACTGTACAAAAAGAACTAGAAACCGATTATCTTCTAGTTAATTATGGCATAATTTCAAATAATAAAAATTTGAAAGATTGGAACATTCCTGTTCAACATGGACTCATCGAAGTAAACTCGAAAATGGAAACCGAAATTCCCAAGATTTTCGCAATTGGTGATGTTGCCAGTTACAATGGAAAACTAAATTTGATTGCTACAGGCTTTGGTGAAGCTCCAATCGCAGTAAATAATGCTCTCTTAGAGCTCTATCCTGAGAAACGCCAACCCATGCATAGTACTCAGCTGGTTAAATCTTTGCCTAGATCCAAATAGAACAACTAATATTTAAGGAGAGCAGTATGAATTTTTTAATTGATTTTATTTTGCATATAGACAACCACCTTGTTTCAATCGTCAATACTTTTGGTGGTTGGACCTACTTAATTTTATTTCTGATTATTTTTATTGAAACTGGCGCAGTAATTTTACCATTCTTACCTGGTGATTCACTTTTATTCGCTGCGAGTGCCTTAGCTGCAAATCCGAGTTATCACTTAAATATCTGGTTGTTAGTTTTATTGTTTTGGTCAGCGCCATTATTGGGTGATTCACTAAACTTTATAATTGGCAAACGAACCGGCAGTCACATTAAACCGGGTTCTTTTCTGGGAAAGTTTATCAAAGAATCAGACCTAACAAAAACTCGCAATTTTTTTGAAAAACATGGTGCAATTGCAATTTCCCTAGCAAGATTTATGCCAATTATTCGTACTATGGCTCCATTTATTGCTGGAGGAAGTGGTATGCCTTTTAAAGACTTTTTTAAATTCAATTTTCTAGGCGCCACCGCTTGGATGGCACTTTGTTGTGCTGGCGGCTTTTATTTTGGAAACTTTCCAATTGTTAAAGAGCATTTTTCACTAGTAATCATTGGAATCATTGTCGTTTCATTATTACCAGCTGTTATCGGATTTCTTAAAAAGAAGCTTAGCCATTAAAAATAAAATAGCTTGCCAGTTACTTTCAAACTAGTAACTGGCAAGCTATTTTTTTAAACTTTTTTTCCCTTGAATCAAACAAAATACGAAAGAACTACCTATCAGCAAGAAAAATAGTGCAAAAGCTGCCGCAAAAAATTCTTCTGGTAAGACTTTAATAATTGGATCTTTCTGAGGATCAAAAACCCAATCTTGATTACGAAACAAAATTAAATGAAAGTAAACAAAAAAATCATTAAAATCTAAACTTGCAAGTATAAAAAGTCCAATTGTCAAACTACCAAATATTTTGCAAGGAAATAGTAATTCCCACCAACACTTAGTTATTTTTAATCTATGCAGATAGCTAAGTGTTGGATAAAAAGTTAGTATTAAGCACAAATAATTAATTTCAAATAAATGCTTAACCTCTAAAAAATGTTCTCGCGCACTAGCTGTACTTGGCAAACTCAGTCTTAATTGCTTTTGCCAGGGAAAATTTAAGTAAGATAACAACTGATGATATTCCGTAATTAATTGCTGATTGGTCATTTTAACTAAAGAAGCTAAATGATAATGATAGACAAAGAAGTAATACAAAGGCGTAAAATTAATAGTGATTGCAATCGACAAACTAATTACAAAAATCCCAAGAAATATCCAATTTATTATATTACGCCAACTAATCAGTTTCATCTAGAGCTTCCAATCATCGAGTGAAGCGACTTCATAAGTTGGTTGATTAATTTGTTGTGCGACCTGCTGACGGGTTGAAACTCCAGTATAAACTAACAAAGTATCAATTCCAAAATTAATTCCAGCTCTAATATCAGTTTGATAGTTATCGCCAACCATAATAACCTGATCTTTATCTAAGCCAATTTTTTTTAAAGCCTTTTTCATAATTATTTTTTCAGGCTTACCTATATATGTTGCTTTTTGCTGTGTTGAACATTCAACCAGTGCAATTACTGATCCCGCTCCAGGAACCAAACCTCGTTCATTAGGTAAATTAGTGTCAGCATTAGTTCCAATAAACCTAGCTCCACGCTTAATAGCCAAAGTTGCTAACTCAAACTTATGGTACGTAACATCATAATCTAGACCGACAACTACATAATCTGGTTTCTTTTCTTCAAAATGAAATCCACGATCTAGCAAAGCTTGCTTTAAACCTAGTTCCCCAATAGCATATACAGTTCGTTTAGTTGAATCTAAATCTGCCAAATAGTCGGCTGTTGCTAAAGCAGTAGTGTACACATTATCTGCTGAAACATTAATATCAAAATTCTCAACCAAATTAGCCGCTACCATTGCAGGAGTTTGAGTACTGTTGTTCGTTACAAATAAAAAAGGAGTCTTTGTTTTCTGTAATCGCTCAATAAATCGTTTTGCAGCAGGAATTTTTATTTTCCCGCGATAAATTGTACCATCTAAATCGATTAAATATCCTTGATACCGTTGCATTTTTCTTTCTCTCTTTCAAACTAATTTTCTTTATTTTTTTGACGAATAGTAAAGTTCCGCTGACGTTTCTGTTTATTTTGCTTAATAACATTTTTTTTCGAATTTTTAATAGCTTTTTTAGAATCTTGGCGTTGATGAATCTCAAATTTCTGTTTGTCACTAACCTCTTTAGCCCTTTTTTTATTTACCCTTTGCCCCATCCCAAATGAATTTTTCTTAGCAACTGATAATTTTTTAACTTCCTTTGTTTTATTACTTTTGGACAGTATGTTATCTTTTCGACGAAATTTTTTAACTTTTTTAGCAGGAACTGCAACTGATAAATTTTTCAAAATAAAGTACGCACAACCAAAGTTACAATATTCATACAAATAATCCTCAAGATGTGAAATACTCTGTGAAGGAAGTCCTCGTTGACTATCATTTTCATAAAAGCCATGCAGTCTTAATTGATCAAATCCCCAATCGCCAACTATATAATCGTATTTTGTTAAGATCTGACTAAATCGTTCTTCTAATTTTTCAACCTGGAATCCATCACGACTATTCTTGATCAACAAATAAGGACGTCCATCAATTGTTAATTCATTTTTTCCAGTAACTTCAACCTTACTTGCATACTCTTTTAAAGTTGCTGCCTTTTTGGCCAATTGTGCTTCAAGTCGTTCTTTTTTCTCGCTATTCACTATTTCACCCCTTTCTAACTGGATATAGTTCGGCTAAATATTCTCCTAAAATATCTCGCAAAAAGCGATCCCCCCAATACTTGGCGTGTCCAGCAATTTCTAACGTAGGAAAAAATGGACAATAAATAAAGTTATCCACCGTAGCAATCTCATAATCTGCGCTTAAATTAATTGAATGACCATTAACTATAACCCTTTTTTCTTCGGTATCAAATTTAATTCCTGCATAAACGAGTTCACCAAAGATTTTGCCCCGGAAACCATTTCCTTTAACAATTGCGTTTCGTAAATGATTACGATTTTTTTCCATTTCGCGAATTAATCGCCATAAATTATAGCCATTTAAACGAACTTTAACAACACGCATCGGATGTGGTAGAATCCGGTGTAAATCATTTTTTGTAATAACTCCTTGTTCTAAATCACCAAGAAATAGGCCACCATTTAAAATTGCTAATTTTGTCCTAGTCAGCTGCTGAATGGCAGCTAAAGTCACTTTCATTAATGGAGATGAGCTTTGCCAAGATGCTGGTAAAGCGTTCGGAATGTTAGCAACTTTAAATTGTTGCAACAATCTTTCACCCGTCTGCTGATAATTAGTAATTTCAATTTGATCTCCAACCTGTTCCGGTTGATCCTCTATTTTGATCGTTTCAGCTTGAGCAGATTTAAGATGATGATCATCAAAATTTAGCGTAATTTGACCAACATATTGACCCCATTTACCAGCTGCACCAAGCAACGTATCTCCAACCCATTCACCTTTCTTTAACAAGTGATGGGTATGACTACCAATAATTAAATTAATTTGTGGATACTCATGTGCCAATTTTCGATCCCAATTTATACCTAAATGCGATAATAAAATAATATAATCGGTTTCAGCAGCTAAACTTCTCACCAAATCAGGTAATACTTGATCAACTGATAAAGCTTCCCAGTTATTCATATCATACGTTGCATCAAATGGCGCTGTACAGCCTAATATTCCAATTCTAGTATTATTTGCAGTAGTAAATATTTTTTTTTGACAAGTCCATTTTGGCGGTTTTCCAGTTGTTCTATCAAGCAAATTGTCAACGATTACTGGAAATTTTGCATCCCGGTATAGATCCATCAGTTGTTGATGCGAGTTGCCAATTCCTTCATTATTTCCAATTGTAACTGCATCATAACCAATTTGATTCATCAATTCAATGTTAATTTTACCATTTGTTGCTTCGGTGTACGGATGAACACGATCCATTGCATCACCTAGATCGAAAGCGAGCACAGATGTCTGGGCTTTTTCTAACATTTTTCTCGTCTGTTGCAAATACCTACGTATTTTAGGAACATTTTCAAAATGTGAATGCAAATCATTTGTGTGAAAAACAACCAATTTTTCTATTGCCATTTAATTTCCTCCTAAATTTTTTCTAAATCAAAATTGCATTTTGGAAAATTTTATCTTTTGCAGATGATCATTCACAATATTTTTAATAGATTGTTCTTTCAATGGAAATCAAAATAAAAAAGTTTAAATGATCTACAACATCTTTTTCAGTAACTTGCTGGTTATCCATCATTTCTTATTTTCTTTTAATACGCTCCCAAATTTTTAACATGAAGCGGTTTTCTATTAAAAAAAGCGTATCTGTAGTGAAATACAGCACCATTTTCACCGGGTCCACTCTACTATTATCTTACAACTTACTTCTAAATAACAAAAGAACACGTTTATCAACCACGCCCAACTTAAAGCCCCAAGCTTGTGGAACCTTCGCTTGAGAGTGTAACGAGCATAATTTACTTAGATAATCATTTTTTTGATCTTGAATATATTTTTGACAGTTGCTTCATTTCTATTTGTGCTAACACAATATATTTCTGACGCCAAATGACAATTCTCAAATTTATACTTTAAATTTGCCTGTTGATCGAACATCATTAATACATTTTTCCTTTTTTGAATATCTTATAAAACTTGAAGCGTTTAACTTTGGTGGGATCCAGTCTGGCGTTGGATATCCTTCCAAAATTATTATACCTTTGTACTAGACTAATAATCTTTTATTATTTTGCAAAACCATTTATCTTATTTACCAATTCTTAGCGTTCCTTTTTTATTTTTAAATATTTGGCTTAAACTTTTATTTTTTTAAATCTACAAAGCAATTTTTTCACACACATACCGGCTCAATTAGCTCTAAAGACCAATTAAAAAAGAACCTGTAATTTTTTTACAATCACAGATTCTTTATACATATCAATGTTCCTCGAACTGCTTGAATGCTATCAGCAGCCAGAGTATTACTAACCAGAAAATTGAAGCCACCAAAGCCCAAAAAGTCGTACTATTCAAACACATAATTACTGCTACAAAACCCAAGAATAACAGTACTGCATAGTCACTAAAAGGATACCACGGCATTGTAAACTTACTCGATTTTGTTTTAGTTAAATGTCTAAATTTAAGATGCGCTAACATAATCATCGCCCAAATAAAGAGAAAACATGTTGTTGCAACACTAGAAATAAAAGCAAATAATGCTGTATTGGAAAAAACAAAGTTAGCTGCAACTGCCAAACCAATTGTCAAAGTTGAAAAAATAATTGCATTTGCCGGAACTTGCCGGCGCGACAAATGACTCAACCAATTATAAAGTTTATGTTTTTTCCCGTAACTTAAAGTAAAGATCATCCGGCTAGTGCTGAAAATTGAACTATTACAGGCTGACGCTGCAGCGGTTAAAACTACAAAATTAATAATACCTGCAGCCATTGAAATTCCAATTCCTTTAAAAACTTGGACAAAAGGACTTTGAGTTGGTGAAATATGATTCCAAGGATAAATACACATTAAAGCCATTAAGGACCCAACGTAAAACAAGATTACTCTTGTCGGAATTTCATTAATTGCCTTAGGTATTGTAATTTGCGGATCTTGTGTTTCTGATGCAGTTACCCCTATTAATTCAATTCCAATAAAACCAAATGTTACCATTTGAAATGAACTAATTAGACCACTAACCCCATGAGGTAAAAAGCCTTGATATTTGACTAAGTTATTGAGTGATGCTGTTCCTAGCGGCGTGCGATAATTAACCAGTACCAAGATAATTCCAGTAACTATCAAAACAACAATCGCCACAATTTTAATTAACGCAAACCAAAACTCTGTTTCCCCAAAAAGCCCGACAGCCGTCATATTAACAATCAACAATACTAAAAGAATAATTAAGCCTGGTAACCAGCGGGGAAGAGTTGGAAACCAATATTGAACATAGAGTCCACTAGCCGTAACATCCGCCATCGCAATTGTAATCCAACAAAACCAATAGGTCCAACCAGTTACCAACCCGATCTTTTCTCCTAAATATTTGCTAATGAAATCGATAAAGGAATGATTGCTTAAATCAGATAGCAATAACTCTCCCATTGCTCTCATTAACCAAAAACATATAACTCCTGTCAATAAATAAGCAATGATAATTGCCGGACCAGCTAATTTAATTGACTTTCCCGCGCCAAGAAATAGCCCTGTGCCAATCGTTCCTCCTAGTGCAATCAGTTGGACATGACGATTTTTTAATCCCCGCGCCAAATTTTGATCATTTTTCATGTAATAAATAACTCCATTCATTTAAAAAGCACAATCTTATATAATTGTAAACTAATTAAATGATGAAGTAAAACTCAATTCATTCATTTAAAATTGAATAAGATTCATCATTATTATCAAAAGCTTTAATAATCTGCTAACCGATAGGCATCTTGAGCAATCATCAATTCTTCATTTGTTGGTATTACCCATACAGTTGAGGACGACTTTGGAGTACTAATTAAAGGATACTTTTGAGGGTTTTGATTTTTTTCAGAATCAACTTTAACACCCATAAATCCTAATTGTTGACAAATTTTTTCCCTAATCAAAGGAATATTTTCTCCGATTCCACCTGTAAAAACTATTGCATCAACCTGTTGCAATTCAGCAATATATGCCCCAATATATTTAACAATCTGATTTACAAAAATTTCAATTGCCAATTGCGCACGTTTAGAAGCTGCCGTATCAGCCAAGACATCACGCATATCTGGTGAAATTCCTGAAATTCCCAAAATGCCTGAATTATTATTTAAAATTTCCAACATCTTTTCTGAATTGATTCCTAATTTTTTTTGCAAATAAACAATTGCAGATGCGTCAACATCACCAACCCTAGTTTGCATTGTTATTCCAGAAACTGGTGAGAATCCCATACTAGTATCAAAGGAACGTCCCTCTTTAATTGCACAAATTGATGCTCCCGAACCCAAATGCATAATTATTGCATTTGTTTTTTTAGCTATTAAGCCTGATGATTCTAATAATTTGTTAAAAACATACCGATAACTAATTCCGTGCGCTCCATATTTTCTGACCTGAAAGCGTTGATAATATTGATAAGGTAAGCTATATAAAAAATTCTTAATTGGTAACGATTGATGAAAGCCCGTATCAAAAACTGCAACACTAACTGCAGCTGGTAACGCCTGTTTAAAAGCTTTAATAGCCATAATGTTACTTGGATT
Organism: Liquorilactobacillus nagelii DSM 13675; assembly: GCF_019444005.1. Classification (NCBI taxonomy): domain Bacteria; kingdom Bacillati; phylum Bacillota; class Bacilli; order Lactobacillales; family Lactobacillaceae; genus Liquorilactobacillus; species Liquorilactobacillus nagelii. The sequence goes on along the minus strand of NZ_CP049304.1, from coordinate 152,559 downwards.
ATGCAGAGGAGCCAGTTCATTAAGTCCTGTTAATTGTTGCAAAACTTTTTCATTAACAATCACTGAATCCGAAAAAGAACTCCCCCCATTTACGAACCGATGGCCCACAGCTTTTATTTCATCTAAATTCGTGACAATAGAATATTCACGTAACAGTTTTAAAAGCTGCTTAACGGCCGCTAATTGGGTTTTAATTATCCAATTAAATTGGTAATGTTTTTTTCCTAAAATAAAGCTAACTTGACTATCAGGCAAACCAATTTTTTCAATTAAACCTTGTGCCAAAACTTTTTGTTGTGGCATTAAAAACAATTTCCACTTTAGTGATGAACTACCTGCATTAATTGCTAGAACTTTAATCATTTTTCTTCCTACTTATCTGTTGATCTAATAACTTAAGTTTTCCTGTTGCCAACTTCTTATCTGCTGAATAAAATCGGCTATCTCTTGGTGAGATTTTACTGAAGGAAACTCACCAATCAAAACAGGTTCAGCTTGATGAGCTTTTCCACCTTTTTTTTGCAAAATCAACATTGCTTTTTGGGCTTTTTTATCTGTAAATAATTCGCTTGGTAAATTTAGTAGTCCCTGAAAATAACCATTTTCTTGAATCATCTTCAATAAAAGGTTACTATCAGTCGATTTGAAAACGTCCTTGGGGATTAAAAAGACACCTAAACCACCTGGTTTCAATTGTAGTAAGGCCTGTTCAATTAACAAAAAGTGTACTAACGAGTGACCCTTAGCAGCATGAGTAGTGAATCTCTCAGCTCGCTGATCAATTGGGTAATAACCAACTGGTAAGTCTGTTACAATAACATCGGCTTTCGAGGTCACCAATGCTTCAACTGCATCTTGATGATATAACTCAACCGCTAACTTTTGCCAACGGGCACTCATACTAGCAACCGCCAGTAAAGTATCATCATTGTCTATCCCAGCTAACTCTAACTTTTTAAAACCAGTTTGACTTAAATTATTAGCAATCGTAAACAATAAATTTCCAGTTCCAGCTGCTAAGTCCAAAATCATTGCTGGCTTATCTTTACTCAAAAAGTTTTGTAATAAAGAACTAATTAGAATTCCACTAACATCCGGAGTCAATTGATGGTTAGTTTGAATTTTATCAACATGTTCGGCTCGTAGTAAAACAAACTGGATTATTTTTCTTTTTTCTTCTTGCTTTAAATCCAATTGTGACATTTCCTGATAAATTTTCAGCAATTCTTTTTGCTGCAATTGATCTGGTTTTCCATTTTCAACCAAAACCTGTTTATCATTTAAATTATCACCAGATTCAATCACTGCATCTATAAAAGAAGAATCTAACGTTTCTTGTAATAATTCAACCGATTTTAAAAATAACTTTAAGCCTTGTTCAATATCACCTGTACTCATGATTTCACCTCAATTGTATTTATAACTACTTTAAACAGTTTAAAGAGTTATTCAATGTAATTCAAGGGTGATGAAATTTATGTTGATTATTCAACTGGACTATTCAATTCAACTTGACGACCATTACTGAACTTTACTTGATAAAATTTTCCGTGTCTTAAAACCTCCCCATAACTAAAACTCATCGTTGCCCGATCCTTAATTTGTTTTGAAATCGCAATGTTACGTAAGATTATTGCTCGATTATATTCAATTTGGCTGTGTAAAATTTGTTGTTTTTGTTGGTAAACAAACAACTGAGCACCCGATAATAAAGCAATTAAAGTCAAAAACGTTAATGCAGCTACCATTATAAAACCACTATTTCTATTTTTCATAGATTTCTCCAGCTTTCAATAAGTAATATTTCATTTGATATTCACAATTATGAATACCTACTTTAATTGATAAATAGCTATCTTGAACCTTAATCTGACAAGTCGAAACTTGATAAAGGAGTGGCAAGTAACCATTTTTTTCACCAGTTAATTTTAACAGCTGTTCTTCACTATTATAAATTAATTGATATTTTTTCATGGTAATAGGACTATATAACACTAGTTGCTTATCTTGTGAAACAAATTGTAATGCTAAATTATCTCCAGTTAAAGTTGACTTAAACCGATACCAATTTAATCGATCTTCATCTCTTTGAAAAAAAGTTTGCCGTTGAATAGTTGACAATGCTAACTGAACAATCAAAGTGAAACCACTAACCACAATTAAGGCAACTAAACATTCCCATAAAGTAAATCCTCTGCAACTTTTCATCTATTTTTCCACTTGCTTTAACAACTCTTGTCCTGCAGCAGTTATTTTAGCTGAATGTTTATTAAGCAATTGAAAACTTAAATTAACATCTTTTTCACTCTGAGTAACGGCCAGATTAGTCTGCTCAATTTTTGATTTCAAAAAACAGTTTTGTTCCAAAAAAAAGGTCAAACCGACACAAAACAAACTTGTTCCAATAATTGCCTCTGCCATTATAAAACCTGATTTAGTTGACCTGCTTGACATAATATTTCCCCCATCCTAACTGAACAACCAAATAGAACCTCCGCTGCCGATCAGTCGAATTAAAAACAACTGTACCTCCATTCGTTTGCCCAGTCGAATTAATATGAAATCGATAACCACGATATATCTCTAATGTTGCTGGAATTTTAATAACCATATTTTTATAACTATTCACATAAAAAATTACTTTTCCTTGGTTAAATTCTACTTTACCCGTTAATTTTTGTTGAGTAACTGTTGTTATTTGATTATTCCAAGCATGCTGTAATTCTTGCCAAAAAATTTTTTCTTGATAATTATCGGTTGTCTTATTCGCTGGCCTGATAGAAATTATTAATAATACCCCCATTAAAGCCAAAACAACCAGCATTTCAATTAAAGTGAAACCTCTATTCTTGAACTTGAATTTTCTCCTTGATTGCCTTTTTATACTGAGATTCACTCAAAAAACCTTCTTTTTTCAAATCCTCTAGTGAAACATTTTTAGTATCGAACTGATCACGATATAAATCTGCTTGTGTTTGAACTACATGTACTAAAGCCTGATCGCTTACCATTTGAGCTCTCTGTCGCTGTGAGCCGATGTTTGGTAAGATAATTAGTATTAATAGAGCAATTATGAAAAGAACAATTGACATTTCAATTAAGGTGAATCCTTGAACTTTTTTCTTACCCATTATCATAATTTATACCTCCTAAGTTTTGGTACATTGGCAGTAAAATACTTAAATATGTCAATACTATTACAATTCCAATTACTACAAACATTATTGGTTGGATCAATTCAATTAACCGGTTAAGTTGAAATAATAACCGACCATAAGTTAAGTTTGCGTAGAACAACAATTCATTACTTAAATTTTCTAATGTACTTCCTTTACTAAAGAAAAGCCGAAATTCAGGAGGAATATATTTCTTTTGATCAGCTAGGACTGACAGTTCTTGACCCGAAATTGATAAATTATGCAAACTTAAATTAAATTGATATAACAGCGAGCGGTGATCAAACCTAACTAGTAAATTACAGATACTTTGTAAATCCAATCCCCCTTTCAATAACAGTCCCAGATTAAAAGCTAGGTAATAGTAAGCATATGTGCGAAATATTTTACTAAAAACTGGAATATCACAAAACCAGTCCCACCTAGAAAGGTAATGTTGCTTTTTAAATAACTTTTTGATATTCCACAAATATCTAATGAATGACAACAAAATTATACTCATCAAAATAATTGAAATTTTTTTAATCCGTAAAATTATTCTATTTGTCGGTACTGATGTTGTTTGAATCAATTGTAATTCTGGCTTTAAGTAAAAAGTAATGCTAAAAAGCAAAAACAACATCATAGCAACTAAGATAATCGGATATAATAAAACTGCTTTTAAGTGTTCCAGTTGCTGACGTTTTTGTGTATAAAATCTGGCTAATTGCTTTAAACAGGTCAGCAGCATACCATGAGATTCAGCAATCCACAGTTGGTTGGCAACATCTTGACTAATATACGGACGCAAACTATTACTCAAAGTCTGTCCTTTATTCAAACAGTCGTAAATCTTTAAAAATTTTTCACGATCTTGTGGATATAATACTGGCAAATCAGCAGCAATTTGTTTTAGAGAAAACCCTTCTCGTAATAAGACATAGTAAGTTTGGAAAAATTCTGTCTGCTGTCGAATACTCCAATGCTCATTCCTATCCGGCTGCAAAAATTTTTTTAGTTGACAAAGAGATCCAGTTACTCTGAAAACATCTTTCAAGTTGTTTCCCCCATTCATCAGAGATTAAGCCCCGTTTTAAAATTTCTAATTCGGCTGAATTAATTAATACTTGTTCACATAAAATTTTAAATGACTGTTTAACTGTTGGTAAAAGCCTTTGATAATTAATTAATCTAATGGCTGCAATTAAATCAGTTACTGGAATTTCCCAGTCAATTAAGCGATTTATCGCACTAGCTGCACAATTTGCATGAAGTGTAGAAAAAACCAGATGACCACTTAAAGCAGCATCAAATACTGCTTTAGCTGTTGCCTGATCTCTAATTTCACCAATAATTAAAAGATCTGGATGATGTCTTAAAGCTGCTTTTAAGAGATTTAAATACGTCATATTAGCTTTTTCATTAACTTGTAGTTGCAAAAAATTTGGGGCATAAATTTCGACTGGATCCTCAATCGTCATTACCTGTTGATTTTTACATAAATCTGCTAATTGGTACATCGTCGTTGTTTTACCGGAACTTACCGGTCCACAAAATAAAATTAATCCTTTTTTTGGTAATTGATTTTTGAGTAGTTCGTATTGGTCTTCAAAGAAAAAATTATCTTTTGCTAAAGATAACTGATAAATCAAACGAATTACCATTGATTCTCTACCTTGAAAATCACCTACTGTTGATATCCGACCAAAAACTTGTTTTTTTGAATTTGACAGCTCATTGAAAATCAAAGAACCAGTTTGGGGTCGTCGATGTTCACTCAGCATTAATCCCGCTCTAAATTTCAAAAAATTGATTAGTTGTAGGCCAAAGTTCTGAGGTATCCTTCGATACATTTGCAATTTATTTCTAATCAAAGTTTTAATTTCAAATTCGGCTGCTACTGGCATAAAATAAATATCTGTTGCATTCTTAACTATAAAGTCTTGTAACATTTCTAACATTAACTTTTCGATCATTTTTTTACCTCCCTGGCAATTAAATACGCAACAAGCAGGCTTTTTCTTGACAAATTTTAATTTGCACAAAAAAAGTCTAAGAACAAATTTTATTCATTCTTAGACTCATTTTTATACTTATTTTAAAATATTAATCTTCTGATAACTCTCCAGCATGATAAACCTCAGAAACGTCATCTTCATCTTCTAAACGATCGATCATTCTTTCAAACTGTTCAACTTTATCAGCTGGAACAGGTACATAATTTTGCGGAATCATTGTTAATTCTGCATTAGCCAAATCATATTTTTTCTCGAGCGCATCACGTACTGCTGTAAAATCTTTCGGATCTGTATAAATTTCAAAAACATCATCTGCGGTTTGAAGATCTTCAGCACCAGCATCAATGACATCTTCAAACATTTGATCTTCATCAACGTCTAATCCTTCACGAGCAATTGCAATGTAGCCACGTCGATCAAACATAAAACTAACCGAACCAGTTTCGCCTAAATTACCACCATTGCGTGTGAAATCCGCCCGAACAGCTGAAGCCGTTCGATTCCGGTTATCAGTCAGTGCATGAACTAAGACTGCAACGCCTCCTGGGCCATAACCCTCGTAGGTGATTTCTTCATAGTTAGCACCATCTGCACCAGTTGATTTATCAATTGCACGTTTAACATTATCCTTCGGCATGTTTGCAGCACGCGCTTTATCAAGCATCAAGCGTAATTGCGGGTTACCATCCGGATCAGGACCGCCACTTCTAGCCGCCATATAAATTTCACGTGATAATTTTTGGAAAATTTTACCGCGTTTGGCATCCTGAGCATTTTTCCGGCCCTGGATGTTATTCCATTTAGAATGTCCTGACATTTCAAATACCTCTTTCCAAATTAATAGTCACTAATCGACGTTACAGTCAATTTAAATTTTAGCAAAATCCACTGCTGAAAGCAAATATGTTTTACAATCGCTTACTTTCGTTTCAACCAAATTATCAATAAAATTCCAGTTAAAGCACCAATTCCATCTAAAATAACATCTTGAAACAGTGGTGTTCTGCCTCCAGTTAGCATTTCATGAAATTCATCAAGTGCCGCATAGCCTAGTGACATTAATGTACAAACAAAAATAGTTAGTACTTTACCACCCAATCGTTCCCGTAAGGCTAGGGTAAAACAAGCCCCTAACCCCAGATAAATAAAGTAATGGGCCGCTTTACGCATAAAAAACTCAACGAATTTAAAATACCCTGCCGCTTGAACGCTAATCGTTTGGCCACCATAAGTAAATGAAAGTTTAGCTAACTGATTTTCAAAGGGTTTTGTTGCTAGATAGCGCTCCAATAACGGAACTGTTGTTTGCTGATGATACGTCATTGATGAACTGATGAATAAAAGAGCCATAATTCCGACTGCCATAAATATATATAACTTTGTCGTATTCTTTTTTGAAACCTTAATCAACTTCTTTGCCTCACAATAATTTACTTAGTTGTTGAACGTTTAATAAAACCATAAGGCAATTCAACAGTCTTTTCCGTCATTTCCTCTTTGTTCATCATTTTAGTTAGATAACGCATCGAAACTGCTCCAATATCATACAAAGGCTGCGTAATTGATGACATTTTTGGCCGAACAATTTCTGTGATCTTCGAATTATTGCTGGTAATTAATTCAAATTCTTCTGGAACTTTAACTCCAGCATCTTGCGCACCATTTAAAACACCGGCTGCTAATTCATCATCACCGACAAAAGCTGCAGTCGCTCCAGCAGATACAATGGCTGGCCATAAAATTTCCCCAGCACGATAACTGTAATCTGTTTCAAAAACTAATTCCGGATCAAAGTCAATTCCATTTTTAGCCAAGACATTTTTATAGCCCTTTAAGCGATCCTCACCATTAATCGGTTCGCTCAGTGGTCCGGAAATAAAGGCTACTCTTTGATTTCCATGATTCAACAGGTCAGCCACAGCCTCTTCAACAGCTGCTACATAATTAATATGAACACTGCCCATCTCCTCTTTGTCATCAATTGAACCCGCCAAGACAATTGGAGTTTTACTCCGTGAAAACTGTGATCTTAATTCCGGACTAATATTGTTTCCCATATAAATAATTCCATCAACTTGTTTTGCTAATAAAGTATTCAGTACCAATAATTCTTTTTGAGGATTACCATCGGAATTAGCTAAAATGATATTATATTTGTACATGGTGGCAACATCGTCGATTCCTCGAGCTAATGAGGAAAAATAAACGTTTGTTACATCAGGAATAATTACTCCGACAGTCGTAGTTTTTTTGCTAGCTAATCCTCGAGCTACCGCATTAGGACGATAATCAAGCCGATCAATAACTTCTAAAACTTTTTTACGCGTAGCTGGTTTGACATTGGGGTTACCATTAACAACTCGTGAAACAGTTGCCATTGAAACAGCAGCTTCTCGAGCAACATCATAAATCGTAATTGTATGTTTTTCCATTTTTAAGGTTCTCGCTTTCATTTTGTTTTCACTATCACTGTCTAATTTAGCAAAATGCACTCGGAATTGCAAGCGGTTAATCATATGAAATCATCTATTTTCATATAGTTTTCATTGATGAATCAAGCTTTACTGTCTGCAGTAAAAAATTTTTTTATGTTATAATCAGACTATTAAATGGTAAGGAAGCGATGAAATGTCACATCTTGAGAAACTACAAGAATGGTTAAGTAGTAACAACTATCAAATTGGTTATGTCAGTGATTACAAAAACATCCAATACTATACCGGATTCGCTAGCGATCCAGTTGAAAGAACTTTAGCACTTTTGGTTTTTGCTGATCAAGATCCATTTATTTTTGCACCAGCATTAGAAGTTGAAGCTGTTAAAGAAATTGGCTGGAAGTATCCAGTTTATGGCTACTTAGACCATGAAAATCCTTATGAAATAATTAAACATCAAGTTCTCCAACGTATTAAAGCTCCTGTTAGATGGGCAATTGAAAAAAACAATCTAAACGTAGCGCGTTTTGAACAGCTGCATGAGAAGTTTCCGCAAGCTGAGTTTAATGGTAATTTAACACCAGTAATTGAACGGGAACGTTTAATTAAAACTCCAGCTGAGATTGAAAAATTAAAAATTGCTGGCAAATGGGCTGATTTTGCTTTCAAAGTTGGCTTTAATGCTCTATCAACTCACAGAACAGAACAAGATGTTGTTGCTGAAATCGAATATGCTCTAAAGAAAAAGGGAATTACACATACTAGTTTTGATACTATCGTTCAAAGTGGAACTAACGCTGCTGAACCACATGGAGCACCTAAACCTGATTATATTCAAAAAAACAAATTAACTTTATTCGACCTCGGTGTTGTCTATCAGGGATACATTTCAGATGCTAGTCGAACAGTTGCATTTGGTGAAATTGATCAAAAAACAAAAGATATTTACCAAGTTTGCCTTGAAGCACAGCTAACTGCTCAAGCTGCTGCTAAACCGGGAATGCGAGCTGCTGAACTTGATAAAATTGCTCGGGACATTATTTCCAACGCTGGCTTTGGAGAATACTTTATCCACCGCTTAGGTCACGGAATGGGCCAAAGTGAACACGAATTCCCATCAATTATGGAAGGAAACAATCTTGAATTACAACCCGGGATGTGCTTTTCAATTGAACCAGGCATTTACATTCCTGGCATAGCGGGTGTACGAATTGAAGATTGTGTCCATGTAACGGAAAACGGGGTTGAGCCTTTCACTCACACAAATAAAGACTTGCGAGTATTGCCAATTAAATAAATAGCCAATAAAAAGCTCCCTAATTAAGTTTTGATTAGGAAGCTTTTATTAGTTGCGCAATTTAATTTTTTTATTCTCCATGTGGGAAAAAGGTTTCTGTTGGATGATCTTCTTCAAAGTCAGCTGCTGCTTTAGCTTGTCCAAAGGCTGAACGACCATCAATAACAATTTCATCTTCAGTTGATTTTGTTTTCTCGGCTAAATTTTCACCCTCAGCTGCTCTTTTTTGCTCCGTCAGTTCCGAACGCAAATCAGCAGTTGCCGTTTTTAACGACGCAAATGCCTGATTTATTTTTTCATTATTTTTTAAATCACTAGCTGTATCAACCACCTTCTGCTTAAAACCTTCAAAGGATGGCTTAAAAGTTTCATCATTGAAAAACTCTCGTGCATATTGATAATAGCGGACACCTGCTTCAGTTCCATCTTCCTTTAACTCTTGTAATTTATTTTTTACATTTTCTTGATTTTGCAAAACTTTCTTAGTAACCACATACGCAGCTATACCGGCAGTAACTGCAAAGAAAACTGAACTCTTTTTAACCATTTAAAAATCCTCCTGACTACTTAATTTAATTTTTTAATATTTCTTTTTTGCGTTGTGCTTTTGGTAAAAGTGCTTAGCTAAATTCCAAGCAACTGCTGTCTTGCCAACTTTTTTCGAAGATGAGGTCATTTTAGTTGCCAAAGAACGACCAGCATCATTCAAGTCAGAAACACTTTCACTTAAATCAGCAACTGTTTGAAAAAGCGGATCAATTGTTTTGACTTTTCCATTAACATCGTTTAATAAATCATTTGATTTTGCTAATAAGGCCTCGACTTCATGTGAAATCGAATCAACATCGCTCGTCAATGATTTGATACTTTGCTGTGTTTCTCTGATAATTTTTACTGTTTTTACCAAGACGGCACACAAAAAAATAACCAGCAAAAGAAACGCTAGTGCCGCAATTAAACCTGCTAGCTGTCCAAACGTAAATGTCATGATATTTCCTCCCCATCTTTTCACTTGCTTTTAGAATAGCATTGCTGGCCTAAAACTGCAATTAAAACAGCGGATACATCTGATTGATAAAGTTCCCTGCAAAATGAACTTTTTTTTGTTATCATAAATACAAGACGCGAAGGAGTAAAAACAATGTATTTTTTTTATTTAAGCAAAAAAGCTGATACGGTAACCTCAACTGTATCAAAACAAATGAATCGTCAAACTAATGTTTTAACTAAATACTTCACCAGCATTAATTGGGACACTGTGCTTGGTAAAATCATCAGTGTTGCAATATCAATTATTTTATTATCAATATTTTTTCTTCTAATCAATTGGATCGGGAAGAAATTCATTCGTCATAGCTTTAAACATACTAAGCGTGGTCAACACCTAACATCAAATCGGATGAACACAATTTACACTTTGTCATTAAATATCTTTCATTATTGTATTTTGTTTTTCTATCTCTATGCGGTTCTCTCAGTACTGGGTATTCCAGTTGGAACACTGATCGCCGGTGCCGGAATCTTGAGTGTTGCCTTAGGTCTTGGTGCCCAAGGCTTTGTAACTGACGTAGTAACTGGTTTTTTTATTCTACTGGAGCAACAATTTGATGTTGGCGATGAAGTTAAAATTGGCTCCATCAACGGGACAATTCATGCTATCGGATTACGAACAACACAAATTGTTGATTACGATGGGACTTTACACTTTATCCCTAATCGCAATATCACTATTGTCAGCAATCTTTCACGAAATGATATGCGAGCTTTAATTGATATTTATTTTGATCCCAATGAGGATATTACTAAAATGTCCAAAATTATTAAAAATGTTAATCAAGAACTAGCTCCGAAATATCCAGAAATTACTCAAGGGCCGACTTTACTCGGTACTATTGATAACGGTCATGGTCAACTGGCACTGCGAGTAATTATCTACACCAAAAATGGTGCTCAGTATACTGTTCAAAGAATTTTTTTAGCAACTTATCTTGAAGAACTATCTAAAGCCGGTTGTAAAATTGCCAATTCACCACTAAATCTAACAACGGCCGATTAATAATTGCTTGAAAATCCAAAAAGGCTAAAAAAGTGACTAAGTTAATTATTAACCTAGCCACTTTCTTAGCTTCTTTCATTAAATCACGAATTTCAATTCACTTTCGGTTCTTTAATTAATCTCCGTTTGTCGTTGTAAAATAAACCCGGTAATAGCAGCTACACCCTTTTGAATAGCTTCTTCTTTTGGTGCCATATGTTCAGAATGTAGTGAATATGGACTATCAACACCCAACCAAAACATTGTCCCAGGAATTTTCGCTAATAGATAGCCAAAGTCTTCACCTGTCATTGCTGGATTAGTCTCTTGAAAAGTAATACCCGGTGTATTTTTCATATACTTAATAAACGCAGATGTTGTTTCCGGATTATTTTCCACTGGATAATAACCACCTTGGTGCAGATCTAATTCTAACTGGCATTCAAATCCAGCAGCAATAGCTTCAGCAATCTTGCGGACTCGTTGTTGAATTTTCAAATTATTTTTTTGTGTTAAAGCCCTAATTGTGCCATCTATCTGAGCACTGCCAGCAATCACATTACCGATCGTTCCTGCAGAAAAGTGGCCCAATGTTACCACTCCCGATTGAATCGGGTCAATATTTCGACTGACAATTGTTTGAATCTGTGTTACAAAAGTTGCACCCGCTACTACCATATCGTTAGCATCTTGTGGAAATGCCGCATGGCCGCTTTTACCAATAAAATGAGCATGAATTTCACAGGTACCAGCAAATAAAGTTCCCTGACAACAACCGATTACCCCAGCCGGCAATTGCGGATTATCATGCAGGCCATAAATTTCATCAGGCATCCATTGATCTAAAATGCCGGCATCATAAAGTTGTTTTCCACCACTAGCATTTTCTTCTGCCGGTTGAAAAATAAAAGTCAAATTAGTTGTTGGTTGGTGCTCAGCAAAATAACTCAAGACACCGATTGCCACCGTCATATGAATATCATGTCCACAGGCATGCATTTTCCCAGGATGTTTTGAGGTGTAGGGTAAACCTGTTGCTTCTGTAACTGGCAAAGCATCAATGTCAGTCCGATATCCAATTGTATAGTTATGATTTTGACCAATTACATGAACTAAAATCGCTGTTTTCCAAGTTTTAATTTCTAACCAAGTCTGGGGCATTTTTTTAATCGTTTGTAATAACAAAGCCTGTGTTTCATATTCTTCCATACCGATTTCTGGAATTTGGTGCAATTCACGCCGTAAAGAAATCAGTTCTGGTTCGCTTAAGCTCATAACATCATTTCCAATCTTTCAAATTAAAGAACTTACAGGTTGCGCAAATCATCCACCAACTCCGTTTTGCCAGCTGCCACGTCAGCAGTGTCTTTAATCTTGCGAGCTGGAATGCCAGCAACAACCGTCCCAGGAGCAACGTCCTTGGTTACAACTGCTCCTGCAGCCACAACTGAACCTTTACCAACACGAACACCTTCTAGAACAACTGCGTTAGCGCCAATTAGAACATCATCTTCAATTACAACTGGTTGAGCAGATGGTGGTTCAACCACGCCAGCTAAGACAGTTCCAGCTCCAATATGGCAATTTTTACCGACTATCGCTCGGCCGCCCAAAACTGCACCCATATCAATCATAGAGCCATCACCGATTTCTGCTCCGATGTTAATAATCGCTCCCATCATAATTACCGCTTTATCACCAATTTCAACTTGATCACGAATAATTGCCCCTGGTTCAATTCGGGCATTGAATTTTTTCTTATCCAATAAAGGTACACCTGTATTGCGTCCATCATTTTCAAGATGGTAAGCCGTAATCTGATTTTGATTAGCTTTTAAAAACGGCTCAACATCCTTCCAATCACCAAACAAAACTCCAGCTTGAGTGCCAAAATAGGCCTCAACTTCTGCTGGTACCTTTAACTGATCCAATTCACCTTTCAAATAGACTTTAACTGGTGTTTGTTTTTTTGCTGTTGCAATTGTTTTAATAATTTCATTAGCGTCTAATTTAACCATTTATCTTACTCCCTAAAATTAATTTTTAGTATCTAATACTGTCTGTATTTTTGGAGAAACAGTGTAATCTTTTTCCAATTCATGAGCAACGAAGTTAATTCCCTTCATAATTTCACGTCTGGTAACAATTCCGGTAAAAATATTATCCCGGTTAACAACGACTAAAAAAGGTTGATCAATTAGTAAATGCAAGATTTCTTCGGCATCATAAGGTAATTGAATTGTCGGTACCTCTGTCTGCATAACATCAGCTACTTTTTTTCGTCCTAAAGTTGAAGGGTCAATTCCATTTAACCCCAGCATCGTTTCAGTCAACATCGCTAAAGATAACAACCCTTTAAAATGTTGGTGTTTATCTAAAACCGGAATTTTCGAATATTTAATTTTTGTCAAAACTAAAAATGCATGGTCGAGATGGTTTGTGTCCTGGACATTAGCTACAATTTCAGCGGGAATTAAAAAACGATCTTGTCGCTGACCTAGCAAATGTTCAACTGATTTGGCAATCACTAGTGTAAACCTCCTTGTACTGCTGACTTCATTTTAGAACGTTTGCAGTATAAAACCAACTATCACAATAAAAAACAACTATTAGCATAAATGCATTATAGTTGATTTTTATTAAGAATAAATTAATTCAATGGATCACCATACCAACGCTGATACATCGAATCAATTACTTTAATTCCATTTAAAGCAAGTTCAGGTGAAACTAATGGGCTAAGTGCCATTTGATGCTGCAAACAATTATTTACATGTTCAACTGCATAAAATAAGCGTCCTTGCTGATTCTCAATTACAAAGCGCTGACTGCCACTTGCCTTTTCCAAAACAGCCGTATCAGTCTGTTGATTAAACTCTGGCAAACGAATAGTACCATCAGTTCCATAAAGTGTTAAATTAGTTTCAATTGAAAAATCAGCTGTGATCATCACATTTGCTAAAACTTTGCCTGCAGTTAACGACAAGTTACACTGCATATCGGCCTGACCAACTTGGTTACTTTCAAAACCATTCCAATTGTCAATTTTATTACCAGTTAATGTTTGAATCATACCCAAAACTGCTGGTCCGCCTTTAAACAAAGCACCACCACCAGCCGATAAATCACTAAAATTATTTGGAATGTTTGGAAGAAAACACTTAACATCAATAAATTTAATTTTTCCAATCTGCTTATCCGTTAGCAATTCCTTAACTTTCGCAACAATTGGGGAAAATAGTGGGGTTTGATTTTCAACTATTAATCTTTTTTGTTGTTTAGCCAGGCGATATAATTCGCTAGCACCAACAAAATGGCGCGTCAGTGGCCCTTCTAATAATAAATGTTTTCCATTTTTGAGCGCTTTTTTAGCAATTTCAAATCGCGATTGCTGAGAAGCAGCCAGATAGACTACATCAAGATCTGCTTGCAATAAAGCCTGCTCATTCGGATAAACTTTAATTTGCGGATCCTGTGCAACTAGTGCTGCTGCGGTTGAACTATTTCCAACAATGCCAACTAACTTAGCTGATTGACTTTCTGCCAAAGCTGTTGCTAAATCAGCAACATCCTTAGCTGATCCAATAACACCATATTTAATTTCAACTGCCATTTCTTCACCTCATCTGAAGTTAATCAATCATCTGGTTCCTGTTATTATTGTAACAGACAATTCGGCAGTTTCGTATCCAAAAAGGACAAAAATCTATTTTCGATAATTATTCATTAGTTTTCGCAACTGCTCTCCTTCAGTTTCACCACCAATAGTCAAACGCAACCAGTCATCTACCAATCCTTTCCGCAGTTGAAACCCATGCTGCAACAAATACTCTGCTAGTTCAAGTGCTCCAGGATAGTAAAAAAAGATAAAATTAGCCTGACTGGGGAAAAACTTAATCTGCTGCTTTTTAAAAAAGATTTGCCATTTTTCTCGTTCTTGAACAGTTTTTAAAATTGAATCTGTGACAAATTTTTGGTCCGCCAGTGCCGCTGTTGCTGCTACTTGAGATATAGAACTCAAATTATATGGTAAGCGAATTGCCTGTAAATAATTAATAACTTTAGGAACTGCATAGGCATAGCCTACCCGATAATTTGCTAAACCATAGACCTTGGAAAAAGTTCGTAAAACAATCACATTAGTAAATTTCCCAACTAGTGGAATCGCACTGGGAGCTGAATTTTGAGTCACATAATCAATATAGGCTTCATCAATAACTACCATTGTCTCTTTTGGGACCTTACTTAAAAATTTATCTAGCTCAGCTACTGAAGTATAAGCCCCAGTCGGATTATTAGGATTACAAAACCAAATCAATTTGGTTTTTGAATTGATTTTTGCCAAAATTGCTGTCAAATCATGCTTGCCTGTAATTGGATCACAAGGAACATCGATCGTTTGTGCTCCTTCAATTTGAGTATGAAGTGCATACTCAGAAAAAGTGGGACTAGTCTGAATCACTTGATCTTCAGGTTGTAAGAAAATGCGCGAAATCATTGTAATAATTTCATCTAAACCGACCCCAAAAACTAATTGATTAGCTGGAATTTGTAATTTTTGGGCAACAGCTTGACGAAGTGTTTGAGCATCACCGTCTGGATAACGATTTGCTTCACTAAAGCTCCAACTAGTTACAGCAGCCTTGACCTTTTCAGAAGTACCAAAAGGATTTTCATTAGCTGATAAACGAATTAATTTTTTTAATCCTAAGCGCCTTTCTACGCTTGCTAACGGTTCTTCTGGAACATAACTGGCAATTTTTTTGACCTGTTCTTTCATTAAAATTTAGCCTCCTTAGTTACATCTAAAGCTTTTTGATTTCCCGTCTTTCTTGTGTCTTGCTCATCAGGCCTTCACGTTTACCCAGCTCTTCTTTGATTTGGTCAAAAGAAACTCCCTGTTCAACTAACAAAACCATCAAGTGATATAAAAGATCTGCTGTTTCATAAACAATTTCACTTTTATCTGGATTTTTAGCAGCAACAATTACTTCAGTTGCTTCTTCACCAACTTTTTTTAATATTTTGTCTAAACCCTTATCAAATAAGTAATCAGTATACGAACCTTTAACCGGATTTTGCTGCCGTTTTAGAACATCTTGGTATAATTCATCAATTTCTTGTTTCATTATTAACTAACCCCTTAGAAAAATTTTTAACTTGATTAAAAAAACAGCTTCGCTGGCCAGTATGACAAGCTGGCCCAGCTGGAATTACCTTCACCAGCAAAGTATCTTGATCACAATCTAAAATCATTTCAACAACTTGCTGTGTATTTCCACTAGTGGCACCTTTATGCCATAACTCTTGTCGTGAGCGAGACCAAAACCATGTTTGACCTGTCGCCAAAGTCTTTTGATAACTATTTCGGTTCATCCATGCAACCATTAAAACATCCTTAGTGGCTTGATCGACTACAACTGTGGTCAATAAACCCTTAGAAAAATCAGGTTCAATCATCGAATAACCACCCCCGCTTGTTTAAGTGACTCCTTAACCTGAGCTATTGTTAACTCACGATAGTGAAAAACCGAGGCAGCCAAAGCACCAGCAACATCAGCTTGTTGAAAAACATCGACAAAATCCTGCAAATTTCCTGCACCCCCAGAAGCAATAATGGGAACATCAACTGCTGCGCCTAATTTTCGATACAAATCAATTGCAAAACCGGTCTTCATGCCATCTTGATCCATACTAGTAATAAGCAATTCTCCTGCACCCAAATTGACCGCGCGTTTTGCCCATTCAACTGCCTCAAATGATGTTTTTTGCCGACCACCATGAGTGTAAACAAAGTGCTTGCCGCTAGCCTGATCTGTCTTGACATCAATTGCTACAACAATACATTGATTACCAAACTTCTTTGCTCCAGCAGTAATCAAACTCGGATTGCTAATTGCTGCCGAATTCAAAGAAATTTTATCAGCTCCCGCTTTAAGCAAAGCTTGAATTTCTGCAATTGATGTAATTCCCCCACCAACTGTTAAGGGCATAAAAACCTGACGGGAAACTTGTTCAACCACTTCAGTCATTGTTTTACGCCGCTGATTAGTAGCTGTAATATCTAAAAAAACGAGTTCGTCAGCTCCCTGTCGTTGATATTCCGCTGCAATTTCAGCAGGATCTCCGACATCAGTTAAGTTAAGAAAGTTTACCCCTTTCTTAACTCTTCCTTGATCAACATCTAAACATGGAATAATTCTTTTAGCTAACACTAGCATTCACCTCGGCAATCTCTTTTAATGAAATGCCACCAACAAAAAGCGCTTTTCCGACAATTACATCTTTAATTTGATATTGTTGTAGTTGCTTAATATCAGTTAAATTGCGAATTCCCCCAGAAGCAACAATGGTACAGTTGTCAAACTGACGCTGCAGTTTTGCTAATAAATCAAAATTTGGGCCTGTTAAAGTCCCATCACGACTAACATCAGTTACAATGAAAACTTTGGCACCAGCTGCCGCTATTTGAGCTATCAATGATGTCATCTTAGTTTGAGTTTGTTCCACCCAACCGTTCACTGCAACTTCTCCATTTTGTCCATCAATGCCAATTGCAATCTTGTTCGGACCATATTTTTTCAACGCCGTCTTGACAAAAGTTGGATCGCTCAAGGCTGCTGAACCGATAATGACTCGATCAATTCCTAAATCTAAATAATAATCTACCGTTGCTAAATTACGAATACCGCCGCCCAATTCTAACAAACCGCTAAAAGCTTGCCGAATGCTCGTAATTACTGTTGCATTTTGTGGCTTTCCGGTTTTGGCTCCATCCAAATCAACTAAATGCAAATAACCTACGTGCGCTTTTTCAAAATTTTCAGCTTGGACCGCTGGACTCTGTTCAATCAATGTCCGCTGATTAAAGTCGCCCTGAAATAGCCTCACACTTTGACCATTTTGTAAATCAATTGCTGGAAAAATCATTTTGCCACCGCCTTTTGCGCAAACGTCTGCAGTACTCGCAAACCAACTGCACCACTTTTTTCTGGATGAAATTGGGTTCCATAAATTTGCTGACGCCGGACCAATGCTGGAACTTGAACGCCATAGTCAGCTGCAGTAACAATGTATTTTAAATCACATTTAACATAATAAGAATGAACAAAATAGGTATATTCATTCGCTAAAAAATCAAAATTCTTTTTAGATTGCAGTAATTGATTTTGATTCCATCCCATTTGTGGAACTCGATAGTTTGTCTCAGTTGGAAAGGCTACTACCTTTCCTGGAATCAAGCCTAACCCTGCATGATTACCATACTCAGTTGAATTTTCAAATAACATTTGCATCCCTAAACAAATTCCCAATAACGGCTTTCCCGCAAGTGCCTCATGTTTAATCAAGTTTGCTAATCCACGTTCTTGTAATGTTGCCATAGCTGGGCCAAAAGCGCCAACCCCTGGTAAAATCATTCCATCGCAATTTTTTATTTGTTGGGGATCAGCTGTTAAAGTTGTGGGTATTTTGAGATAGTCAAATGCCTTTTTTACATTATAGGTATTGCCAGCATCATAGTCGATAATCACCAACATCTAAATCACGCCCTTTGTTGAATTAACTCCCTGAATTTCAGAATTAATGGTCACTGCTGTTCTCATTGCCCGACCAAGTGCCTTAAATAAGCTTTCAATTTTGTGATGAGTATTACGACCATATAAAATTGTGGCGTGTAAATTCATTTGGTTGCTGAAAGCTAATGCTTGAAAAAAGTCTTCAGTTGTCTCAGTTTCAAAGCTCCCTAAACGGGGATTATCTAACTCAGCCTGAAAAACTAGGTAGGCTCGACCACTCAAATCTACACAGACTCGACCGAGCGTTTCATCCATCGGTACAAAGGCGGTGCCATAACGTTCAATTTGTTTTTTATCACCCAAGGCTTGTTTAAAGCATTCTCCTAAAACAATTCCTGTATCCTCAACTGTATGATGCGGGTCGACTTCTAAATCTCCCTGAGCTTTAACGGTCAAACCGAATCGTCCATGTTTGGCAAAAAGTGTTAACATATGATCAAAAAAGCCGATCCCCGTATCAATATCAATTTCACTTTGCTGATCAAGATTTAGGTTAACCATGATTTGTGTTTCGGCTGTTTTTCTAGTAATTGTCGCACTTCGCATTTAATTTTCCTCCTTCAGATTTTTAAAGCGTTGTTCAACTGCTCGCGCATGAGCCTCTAATCCTTCAGTCCGCGCCAATTTAGTAATATCAGCTATATCAGCTGCCAAGGCTGCTTGAGAAAATTGAATAAATGATGTCTTCTTAACAAAATCATAGACACCCAATGGAGAAGAAAATTTTGCTGTTCCTCCAGTTGGCAAAACATGGTTTGGACCTGCCAGATAATCACCCAACGGTTCAGAAGCATAACGTCCAAGAAAGACTGAACCGGCATTACGAATGTAGCTCAAATATTGGCTTGGATCAGCTAATTGAATTTCTAAATGCTCAGGTGCTACTTCGTTCATCAAATCAAACATTTCGGAAACTGATGGCATTACCGCAATAAATCCACGATTTTCAACAGCTGTTTGAGCAATTTCTCTTCGTGGCAAATCAACTAACTGTTGATCAACTGCTTGACTAACTTTTTTTGCTAAACTAAGGCTATCGGTGATTAGCATTGGCCTTGCTCGTCGATCATGCTCGGCTTGAGATAACAAATCTGCTGCCAATTCCGCTGGATCAGCCGTCTCATCAGCTAAAATACCAATTTCCGATGGGCCAGCAACCATATCAATGGCCACTTGACCAAAAACTTGTTTTTTTGCTGTAGCTACATAGATGTTCCCCGGTCCCACAATTTTATTAACAGCTGGAATCGATTCAGTTCCATAAGCCAAAGCCGCAATTGCTTGAGCACCACCAACCTGATAAACACTATCAACACCGGCAATTGCCGCCGCCGCTAGAACAGCTGGATTAATTCCACCCTTTTGCGGCGGGGTAACCATAATAATTTGATCAACTCCTGCAATCTTAGCTGGCAGAGCACTCATCAAAATCGTCGATGGGTAAGCCGCTGTCCCACCTGGAACATAGATACCAACTCGTTGTAATGGGGTAACCTTTTGTCCTCGAATAATTCCAGCAACACTCGTGTCAATGAAACCTGATGTTAATTCTTTTTCATGAAAACTAATAATATTCTTTTTGGCATGCTCCAGTGCCTGACGCAATTCGGGAGAAATTTTTTGCAAGGCTTGTTGAATCTCCGCTGTAGGGACAATGAAATCTTCAATTGATGTTCGATCAAATTTCAACTCATATTCCCGCAATGCTTGATCTTTTTTTTGACGAACATTTTCAATTATTTCACTTACTTGCCGTTCAATTGTAAAATCTGATGTCTGCTGAGTATAATTTTTTACAATTTGTTTCATTTTTGCTAAAGATTCTTGATAGATTTTCATTTAATTCGACTCCCTTGATTTCCAGATTGATTTAAATCTTGTACTACTGACATTAACCGATCAACAAGTGAAAAGATCTCAGTTGCATGCTGCTTCAAAGACATTCGATTTGCTACTAATCTAGTTGATACTAAGTCCAAATAGTCATAAACGTATAAATTATTTTCGCGTAAAGTACTGCCAGTTTCTGTAATATCAATAATTGCATCTGCTAAACCAATTAGGGGGGCTAGTTCAACTGAGCCTTCAATTTTGATGATTTCAACGTCGCGTCCAAGTTTTTCAAAATAACGTTGAGTAATTAATGGATACTTAGTCCCAATTACCTTACGTCCCGGTTGATTAAAATTAAAATTATTAGTTGAAGCTAAAACAAATTGACATTGTCCAACTTTAAGATCTAACAACTCTGCTTGTTGATTGCGCTGCTCAGTCAAGATATCACTTCCAACAATTCCAATATCAACCGCACCAGCATTCAAATAAGTAGTAACATCTGGTCCTTTGGCTAAGATAAATTGAAACTCACCGTTGGCAGTATTAATAATCAACTTGCGATTTTTTTCTTTTAACAATGAACAATTGATCCCAGCCGCCTCCAATAGTGGTAGTACCTGATGTTCTACCCTCCCTTTAGTCAAAGCAATTTTAAGTGACATCTTCCAACTCTCCTTTTGCATTTAAGCGATACAGCTTAACTTGTAAATTTCTCGCATTTCGCTGAGCATGGCGTAAATCATCAGCTAAGCTCAACTCTAATTCGGGATATTTTTGAAAAATTTGAGCAACTGTTGCTAATTGATCTGGTTCAAAAAACAGTAAATCATGTTTTTTATTTCGAGTAATCAAGGTTTCCAGATCAACTAATAAATCTATATCAATTCCCATTCCAACAGCTGGTTCTAATTGAGATTGAAAATTTTTAAGCAATTGATCATAACGGCCACCACTAAACAGATAATCCGAAATATTTTTCATAAACACTTTAAAAGTTAAACCAGTGTAATAATCTTGCGGTGGTGCTGTACTTAAATCAAGCATAATTTGTTGATTGGGCAATCGCTGTGCCCAACTGGCAAATTGAGTAGTTTCAGCAAAGATTTGTTTAGCTGCCGTCGGCAATTCAACCTTATTTAATTGCTGAGAGACTGCTGTAAAACTGCCAAACAATCGTGGCCAAATTTTCAAAAAAGGCATTACTGAATCAGCTTCAAATCGCTTAATCAATTGTTGATAAACTGGTAAATTTTTCTGATAAAGTGCTTGCTTAATTTTTTTACTCAATTTTTCATTTGAAGTAATTGAAGTTAACACTGCATCAACAAAACGGGCATCCCCAAGTTCAACCTGAATATCATTCAAGTGCAAACAGTTACTTAATCGATTAATTAACAGCAAACATTCACATTCAGCTTTACTAGATCCATAGCCAACCATTTCAACACCTGCTTGAGTAAGTTGGTTGTATCTACCAGAAAGTAGTGGAGCAATTTTAAAATGATCACCGACGTAATAAAATTTTTGCGGCAATTTTAAGTTGTTAGCCGATAAAAAGCGGGCAATCGGTAAGGTTAAGTCAGGTCGCAAAACTACTGTTTCATTGTTATGGTCTAACAATTGATAAGTTCTTAACTGCTTCAAATCAAAATCTGCAAAAACTTCTTGGTACTCTAATAATGGCGTTGAAACTTTCATGTAATCTCTTGCTTGTAATTCTTGTTCAATCAGACTAATCACTTTAGTTTTACGACGGGCACGAATTCCAAATTCATCTCTTGTACCTAATGGTAAATTGACCTTATGCATTTTTTCCCTCCTAACAAAAACGTCCCCTTGGCATTTTGCCAAGAGGACGTTCAACCGTGGTTCCACCTCAATTTACTTACTTTTTTCAAAATAAGCCTCATTGCTATTTAATCAGCTAGGATAACGGCCCGACCGGAATCAACCTACTTACTTCAGCTGTTCAATTCCCAGATGTGATTCACTGATAGGTTTGATTTCCTTTTCAGCTGCGGAAACTCTCTGTGCAAACTACTATCAGTTACTTTTCTGTTCTTCATTATTAAATAATAATTATAAAATGAATAATTTATGATTAGTCTACGCTTTGATTTTTAAGTTGTCAACCACAAACAGTTAATTATTTTCTAATGTTTGTAACTACTCTGTAAATGCCAACCACGTCCAACTTCAACAATTGCATGTGCATCCGAGCCAAAGACTAATGGAATTCCCATTTGTTGAGCCATTCTTGTAATTTGTTTTCCAGGGTAAAAATCGTTGCAATAAGGTTTGTACAAACCAGCTGTATTAAAATCTAATTCTCGATGCTGTTGTTTGATTGATAATAAGATTTCGTGAATTAATTCAAGATTTTCTTGATCAAATTCATTTGGAAAATGAAAATAATCTTGATATTTCTGAATCAGATTCAAATGTCCCAAACGCTGCGGACTAAATTCTCCTAAATCCGTCGTAACTTCTTGTAAAACCAAACGCAAATATCGTCGATACAATTCTTGGGGGTGATCAAACCATTGGGAAAAGCCAGCCGCAAAATCAGTTGTAGTATAATCAACACACCATAAACCAGCCTCTTTACCTGGCATAAAATGAATTGAGAGAATATTTTGTTCTGTCTTAGGTCCAACTTGATTTAAGAATTCTTTGATTTCGGTTTCATAGCCGGGTAAATAATCTACTTCAAAACCAACAGAAATTTTGATTTGCGCATGATAAAACTTTTTTAACTGATCTGTCAATAAAAAATATTCATCTAATTGTTTCCAAGACAAGGAGGCTGTTGTTAGTCCAGCCGGATCTCCACGATAGTCAGTCACAAACCTCTGCGGCAAAGGAGCATGCTCTGTAATACAATAATTATCAAAACCTAGCTGAATAGCCCGTTCAATCATTGCCGCCGTTTTTTCACCGCTGCCATGAGGACAAAGCTCAGTATGAGTGTGACCATCAATTTTTGTCATCATTTCTACTTCCCTTCGAATTTAAATGATAAAAATACTTATTTAAGAAAGCTACAATTCTTTGTTGATAAACTTGTGGATTGATCCAGTAACTTTCTGCATGAGTGGCATCTTTAACGATCCACAATTCTTTAGGTGCAGTGGTAGCTCGAAAATTTTCCAAGGCCATTTCACTCGGTACAAAACTATCTTTTTCACCATGAATAAAAAAAATCGGTAACTGATTTTTCTCAAGCTGTTCCGTTGCCGAAACATCCCCAAGATAGTAGCCTAAGCGATGATGATTAATTGTACTAACTAAAGGATAAAAAGGGTACTTTGGCAAATGAAACTGCTGTTTGAGTAAATATGTCATTTCTTGATTGATACTTGAATAACCACAATCTGCAATCAAACATTTAACTTGCACTGGCAACTTTTCACCACTCAGCATTTCAACCGTTGAGGCTCCCATACTGACCCCAAACAAAACAATTTGTGCCGTTTCGCCGACTCTTTGAATAATTTTATTCAGCCATTGTAAGTAATCCAGCCGATCTAACCAGCCAAAACTAATATATTCACCCGCACTTTCGCCGTGCGCCCGATCGTCTGGCAACAAAATATTAAAGCCCAAGTCATAAAACAACTTAGCAAAGTTGGCCATTGTCTCGCCATTTCCTTTGTAGCCATGGGAAATAACCACAACCTTTTTAGTCAGTGGGTCTTTTGCCGGAATAAAATAAGCCGACATTTGTTCAGTTTCACCAGTTAACGAAAAAGTCCAATGTTCTTTATTAACATGTTTAAACCAATCAACAAACATCCAGTAGCTAGCAGCATACTTCTGTTTTTCTGGCGATGTTTCCGGTACTTCATTAACCCGTTTGAAAGCCAATTTAAATAGATACTCACTAAAAACAAAGGAGCCAACTGCTGCCCCTGCAAGCAATTTTAAAAACATACCATCCTTATGCGACAATTTTTTACCCCCTCCAGAAAAATTTTATTAATGAACATCTTAACACTAAAAGTAATTCAGACAAGGAATTTTTTGAGAACTTCGTCGTAATTTAACTTAAATCTAGTAAAAAAACCGATTCCCAGGTTAATTTTCCTACTAACCTTAGAAATCGGTAATTCCATCAAATAATTAGTTTTTATTTATTCAAACGCCCGTTAAGTTCTTTACTAAGTTCCTCAAAACCGGGGCGGTTCAACAAAGCAAACATGTTATGCTTGTATGCTTCAACTCCAGGTTGGTTAAATGGATTAATTCCATTTAAATAACCTGAAATTGCAACTGCTGCTTCAAAGAAATAAATCGTGTATCCCAATGTATATGCAGTTCGATCTGGAATATTAACGATCATATTGGGAACATCACCATCAGTGTGAGCCAATACCACACCTTGAAAAGCTTTGGTATTAACAAAATCCATTGATTTGCCTTCAAGGTAAGCCAATCCGTCTAAGTTTTCCTTTTCTTTTGGAATTTCAACATCATGATTTGGTTTATCAACTTTGATGACTGTTTCCATCAAATTTCGACGGCCTTCTTGGATATACTGTCCTAATGAATGGAGATCAGTCGAAAAGTTAGCTGATGAAGGATAAATTCCCTTTTGATCTTTACCTTCTGATTCACCCATTAATTGTTTCCACCATTCACCAAAATATTGAAGTGATGGTTCATAATTTTCGAGAATCTCTGTTGTATAACCTTTGCGATACAAAATATTACGTAAAGCTGCATATTGATAGGCTTCATTCTTAGTTAAGTCCGAATCAGCATATGCTGCTCGTGCGTCAGCAGCACCTTGCATTAATTTGTCAATATCAGCACCTGAGGCAGCAATTGGCAATAAACCAACAGCTGAAAGAACTGAGAATCGACCACCGACATCGTCAGGAATAACAAATGCTTCATAACCTTCAGCATCAGCTTCTGATTTAAGTGCTCCGCGAGCTTTATCAGTTGTAGCATAAATTCTTTCTTTAGCACCGGCTGCGCCATATTTTTTAACTAGTTTTTCTTTGAAGATTCGGAATGCAATTGAAGGTTCAGTAGTCGTCCCGGATTTTGAAATAACATTAACAGAAAAGTCTCTATCTCCAATTAAATCTACCAAATCTGCTACATACGACGAACTAATTGAATTGCCCGCAAAGAAAATTTGAGGTGCATTTCGTTTATCAGCTGGAAGTAAATTAAAGAAATTATGATGCAAAAATTCAATTGCCGCACGTGCTCCTAAGTAAGAACCGCCAATTCCAATTACAACTAAAACATCAGAATCTGCTTGAATCTTTTTAGCAGCCTTTTTGATGCGATCAAATTCTACTTTATCGTAATCAACCGGCAAATTTAAGAAGCCGCGAAAATCTTTACCAGCTCCGGTGCCTTCCCGTAATTCGGTATCAGCTGCCGTAACCATTGCCTGCATTTCACTTAATTCATTATCATGAACAAATTTTTCGAGGTTAGAGCTATCAAAAGAAATATGTGCCATTGGAATCTCTCCTTTATAATTTGTAACTGGTATCATTATACAATGATTTCCATCATTTTGTAAGCCCTTTTCACTGATAAATTATGATTTTCCCTTAAAAATACTTAAAACCACTTTAATTTGCTTTGTCCTATTGTTTTGTCCTATTGTAACAAGTTAAACCAATTGTTAAATAGTCTTTGACTTTGGGGCAGCCATGACTCGTTAATTTTTTCAACTGAATTGCTAATAAAGTAGTTTGCTGGTTGTTCAACAACTCGTCCCCGGTGTTGATCACGTAAATATTCGTCTAATAAAGTGGTTGATTGATATTCAGGATGACCGGTAACAAAAAAATTGTGATCATCACGAGTTGCACAAATTGCTGGTCCAGTTGCTGCAGAGCTAGCTAAAATCTGCAAAGATGATTCGGGTATTTCAGAATTCAAGTTAGTAGTGTATCGTGAGAATGGTAAAGTAATTTCTCGTTTAAATCCGTTTAATAATGGATGTTGTTTTTGAATTATCGTTGGATAAATTCCAAAAATTTTTTTATTCAGTAAATGCTTTGATACGCCGCCAAAGTAATACATTCCGGCTTGGGCTGCCCAACAAATTGTCAAAACCTTCCGACAATGAGTCTGGGACCATTCAAAAATTCTACATAATTCTGGCCAATAATCAATTTCTGTAAATGGTAGCTGTTCAATCGCTGCTCCAGTAATAATTAATCCATCAAATTTGGCCTGCAGAATTTCAGAAAAAGAAACATAATTCTTTATATCAATTAGCGACTTCGATGTTCGAAATCGATGAGTTGCCGGATAACAAAAAGTCGGCTTAATTGTCAGTTTACTCTGCTTAAAAAAAGCAGTTAATTGCTGTTGCGTTTTTGCTTTGTCTGGCATTAAATTGACCACTAGAACAGAAAGTGGCGAAATTTCACTCATATTTATTCACTCCTTGCAAAAAAAATCCCTCCATGTTAAAAAACATGGAGGGACGTAAAATTACGCGGTACCACCCGAATTTGTATTATCTTCACAAATAATACCTCTTAAGTACAATAAAAATATACTCGTCCATGGTAACGGGTGTCCCCGGTGACCAAGCTTGCACCTGGTTACAGCTTAGAGTTCATCTTCAGTTTTCTTTGAAATCCGTTCTTTCACTATCAACGGTCGCTTTCTTTTTCGCCAAAAACATACTCTTCTCATCAATGCTTAAACTTATGGCTTTTATGGTAGTTTAAGGGGCAAAAATTGTCAAGCCAATTGTTGCAACTTCTATTTTTAATTACTTAAAAGTGCTTATAATTTGTTAAATAAAATAAAACTTATTTAAGACCTGGGTTAACCCTAACTAATTGGCTAATAATGTCATTTCAATTTTTGCTTTTCGTTTAAAAAGCTGTTTTCTTAGCCGATACTACACCTGTGTGTTGCATAATATAAAAAGAACTTTTTAAGGGGAGCTTTAAATATGTCTAAACAAGAAATCAGTGATCAACAGCAATTGTTTGCCTATCAACAAATAATGCCTCTTTTTCCACAATTATTTAACGATGATGTGTCCGTGGCCATCGCAAATCAGCAAAAATTTATTCAAGTTATTCCTAATTCTAATTTACCGATCAACTCTAACGTTGGAGATCTCGTTCCTGATGGTGGAGCAGTCCATGATGCACTAATTTCTGGTAAAACTGTCATTCGTGAAGTACCCGCTAAAGTTTATGGTGTTGCTTTTCAATCATATGCCTTTCCCCTAATCAACCAGAAACAAACAATTGGCGTCTTAGTAGTCGGAAAAAGCTTAAACCGCAAGCAACAAATACTTGAGCGTGCTCAAAATTTGGCAACTGCTTTATCTCAGACCACGACTGCTATTAATGAAATTGCCACTGGAGCCCAGTCATTAAATGAGAATAATCAAGACTTAGCTAAAACGGCCGAAGACACTACTAATAAAATGCATGACATTCAAAAAGTAGTTAGTTTTATTCAATCAGTTTCCCAAAAAATCAATATGCTCGGAATCAACGCTGCAATTGCTGCAGCTCATACCTCTGATTCTAAGTCGGCTGGCTTTGGAGTTATTGCGCAAGAAATTCGTAAGCTTTCGGCTAGTACAGCTAAATCAGTGAGTGAAATTGAAGATGTTTTAATTGAGATTGATCAAAGTGTCAATAGCTTTTCTAGTAAATTAACAGCTTCAGTTAATACAATCGGTGAACAATCAGCTGCTGCTGAACAGGTTTTAGCATCTATGGAGGAACTAAACGAAACGGCTAAAATGATGGAAAATGTTGCTAATTCTTTATAAAAACAATCGATCTTCAATAATTAATTCATGCTACAACTTAAAAAGCCAGGCTAGTTTCAGCCCGGCTTTTTAGTTATTATTTTTTTGATTTTTTGTTTGAATCGTCGATAAAATAGCCCTCCAATCAGGAATGTACCAACATCTGCTGCTGGTTGTGCCCAAATAATTGCTGGGTATCCCCAAATTGGAACAGCGACTAACAAAACCATTAACAAAAGCACACCTTGACGTTAAATTGACATTGAAAAAGCTCCCAGTGCTTGACCAGCTGACTGAAACAATGTCGTAAAAACCAAAATTGCGCCAACAAACGGTGTTGTCAACAACAAGCAACGTAATATCTGCGCACCATCACGAATAACAATTGCATTTTGCATAAAACAGCCAACTATTGCCGGTGCAACAGCTATCAAAAATAAACTTAAACTAAAAGCTGCCACTACCTCAATTAATAGATCAAAGCGAATAACTGACTCCAAACGATGCATTTGTTTAGCTCCATAATTGTAACCTAAAAGTGGCTGGGCGCCAAAAGCAAAACCAACCATTACTAACATGACAATTAAATAAACCTTTAAAGCAATTCCTAATGCTGCAATCGCAGCTGCACCATAATTTGCGAGGGCATTGTTTAAAAGTGCTGTGCCAAAACTCTGCATTAAATTAGTAATTGAAGCGGGAATCCCAATTACTAAAATTGAGCTAAAAGTCGCTCGATTAACTTTTAAACCAATTGGCTTGATTGTTAAGAACTTTGCTCGATAACACACATAATAAACTAAAACTAAATCTGAAAAAGCATATCCAATAACCGTTGCTAATGCCGCACCAGTTGCTCCCAACTGCAATTTAAAAATAAATAAATATTGGATCAAGTATAATAGTTAAGATTGTTCCTACCATTGTTCCAATCATCGATTCTAGAGCTAAACCCTCAGTCCGCAACAAATTTCCCGGAATTAATGAAACAATTTTTAAAACCGAGCCAGCAACCATCACCCGATAAAACTCTGCCGCATATTGATAGGTCGCTCCCGTAGTTCCAAGAAGTCGTAAAATAAAATTTTCATTTAGTAGCATTAGTAAACTAACTATCGCTCCAACTAGTAATGCAGCATAAAAGCAAAAGCTACTTGCTTGACGTGCTGCATTATGTTTCTGTTGGCCTAACAAACGTGATATCAAAGCACTTCCACCCAAGCCAAAAATATCTCCTAAAGCTAACATTAATGAAAAAAGTGGCGTTCAAATAGTCACTCCAGCGACTAAATTAGCGTTTTGTGTTTTAGCAATAAAAAAAGTATCTGCCAAATTATAAATCATACTGGCAACCATCCCTAAAACCACTGGTAAAGCTAATTTAAAATATGCTTTAGGAACTGGTGCTTTTAAGAAGAGATCATCCATTGCTTTATCCTTTTTACTTAAAAATTATTAACATCTAACACAGTATAGCTTCGTTTATCATAACGATTACGGCTAGTTGAATACTCAATATTTTCTCCATTGTTAAGCCAAACAATTTCTTCAAACTCTAAAATAGGATCTGTTTCCTTAGCGTTTAAATATTTTAAATCTAATTGATCTGGTAGACTGGCACGAATCTTACGATAAGCACCACCAAATTTCAGATGCAAATCCTGATGCAAATAACCATAAATTGACTGATGCATAATTTCTTCGTTCAATCCGGGAACTAATTTGACTGGCATAAAAGTATGTTCTAGGATTAATGGCTCCCCGTTCAATATCCGTAACCGTTCAATTTCATAAACTGGTTCATCTTTGGCAATATCCAATTTTGCTTGTAAATCATCATCCGGAAAATGGACCTCAAAAGAAATAATCTTGCTTTCAACTTTCTCACCAATATGCTGTTTACTCATTCCATCAAATGCATTTGCCGGGGAATCACTGGCTGCCTTAATTGGAATTACGCCTAAAACAATTGTGCCCAATCCTGACTGTTTATATATCAATCCCTCTCGCGCCAACATATCTAAAGCTTTCTTGACAGTCAAGCGACTAACATCGAATTCTTTAGCAATTGAATTTTGGTCAGGCATCAATTGCTTTGCTTGATAAATTCCTTTTATAATCCGTTGCCGAATTTTTTCAGCAACTATTTGATATTTAGCTTTCTTCATTAATTCATCCAACCTTAAAATTAATTTCCTATATAAATGTTATTTTAATCGTTTTTGAGTTTGATTTATACTTTATTAATCAAAAAGCTGTAATTTTCAAAAAAAGAAACATTTCTAAAGAAAAGAGACGAAGTCATTATTGACTTCATCTCAATGAAAATTATTTGTTAAGTAATTATCTACAAGTTTTCCCCATTTGAAGCAATGACCTTCTGATACCAATAAAAAGAATCTTTAGGAATCCGTTTTAAAGAACCTTTTCCTTGATCATCTTTATCAACATAAACAAAACCATATCTTTTTTCCATCTGACCTGTTCCCGCAGAAACAATATCAATCGCCGACCAGGGGGTGTATCCAATGATATCAATACCATCTTCAACAACTGCTTTCTTCAACTGAATTAGATGTTCTCTTAAATAATTCACTCGATAGTCATCATGAACCTTTCCATCCGAGGTAACCTCATCGCGCGCGCCAAGACCATTTTCAACGACAAATAATGGTAAATGATAGCGATCATTAAACCAGTTAGCCCCATAACGCAAGCCTTCAGGATCAACTGTCCAGCCCCATTCAGATGCCGGTAAATATGGATTCTGAACGTCATTACTATAATCATCATAATCATAAGCTGGATTATCTTCACTAAAACTGACTGTTTTAGACATATAATAACTAAAACCAATAAAATCAACTGTTCCCCTTTGTAAATTGTAACGATCAGCTGAGGTAATATCATTGCGATAGTGACGGTGTTTCAAAAAAGTCTCCATAAAATTAGGATACGTGCCATTCACATGGACATCGGTAAACCAATATCTTTTTTGCATGGCTTTTTCTGCCATCATAATATTGTGTGGCTGAGAATTAAGTGGATATAATGGAACCATTGCCAACATACAGCCAATTTTAAATTCTGGATTAATTTGATGTCCATGTTCTACTGCAATTGAACTCGCAACCAATTCATAATGAGCTGCCTGATACATTAACTCTTCAGCATTTTCACCACTTGCAGCCTTAATTCCTGAGTTTGTAAATAAACAAAACTCATTTTGATAGCCAGTTTGATTGTTAATTTCATTAAAAGTCATCCAATACTTAACCTGATTTCGATAACGTTTAAAGCATGTGTCGGCAAATTTAACAAAAAAATCAATCATTTTACGATTACGCCAACCACCATATTTCGTTACTAAATAATAAGGCATTTCAAAATGAGATAGTGTGACGATGGGTTCAATCTGATATTTTAGACACTCTGCAAATAAACGGTCATAAAATTCCAATCCAGCCTCGTTAGGAGTTACTTCATCGCCTTGTGGAAAAATTCGGCTCCAAGCGATTGAAGTTCGAAAACATTTAAAACCCATTTCAGCCATTAATTTCAAGTCTGCTTGATAATGATGATAAAAATCAATTGCTTGATGATTGGGATAATTTTTTTCCTCTTTTATTTCTGCGGTAATTTTTCGCGGTTGAGAAGCTGAACCAGCAGTCATTACATCAGCTACTGACGGTCCCTTCCCGTCTGTCCTCCAGGCACCTTCCAATTGATGGGCTGCCACAGCTCCTCCCCACAAAAAATCAGAGCGAAATTTCTTCATTAATCTTCTTCCCTTCCTATGCTTAAAATCCAGAAACTAATGATTCTCTTCAATTCTTTTATAAACATCTACAAATTCTTGGGCTAAATCTTTAAAAGCAATTGCTGTCATCAAATGATCTTGCGCATGCACCAAATACAGATCAACTGGCGTCTTTTGTCCTTGGGCTTCTTGAGTTAACATCTCTGTTTGAACATTATGTGCCTGGTTTAATGCCTGGTTTGCAGCTGTTAAGTTTTTTTCAGCAGCTAAAAAATCACCTTTTTTTGCAGCCTGAATTGCCGCGATACTGCTACCCTTAGCATTTCCACCAGCCATAATCAAGCCCATGACTACCTGCATTCGCTTATCTTTATCCATTACCTTATTTCCCTTCAAGAATTTTTTCAGTTGCTGCTAACACTTTAGCTCCATCCATCATGCCGTAATCAGTCATATTAATAACATCCATTGGAATACCTGCTTGGTCAGTCTTCTTTTTTACCATTGATTTCATATAAGCTACTTGGGGCCCTAGTAACAAAACATCTGGCTTTGCAGTTTCCAATTGATGATCGATATCTGCCGTTGAAGTTGCAAAAATTTGATAATCTTTACCAGCCTCCTTAGCTGCAGCTTGCATTTTTGATACTAATAATGATGTCGACATACCTGCTGAACAGGCTAACATAATTGTTTTTTCACTCATTGAAAATCAGCTCTCTTTCTTTTGATTATTTTGTTTCTTTGGCTACTTTTGCTTGTTCCTGTGCCAATAAATAATTATCGTATTTCTTTGCAAATGGAAAATAAATTGCCGTCGACATAACTAATACAATTGCTTGCCAAATTGCCATTTTCCAACCGCCAATCAAAAACCCAGAAATAATTGGTGGCGTTGTCCAAGGTGCCGCAACACCATTCAAAGGTGGCGCAATTCCAAAATAAATCACTAAATAGGTAGTCAAGGCAACAATTACCGGAGTTAAGAAAAATGGAATCGCTAAAAATGGATTCATTACCAATGGCAAGCCAAACAAAAATGGTTCATTAATATTGAATAGAGCTGGGACAAGCTCAATTTTTCCTAATGATTTCATCTGGGCTGAGCGGGCTGCATATAAAGTGAAGATTACTAGACCAATAGTAATTCCAGAACCAGTCAAATTAATAAAATTATTATAAAATTCGTTAGTAACAATATGTGCGCCATTAGCTAAACTCAATTTTCCAGCATGATATAAACTTGCATTATCAAATGTATTAGGAATCAACAAGCCACTGGTGATTGCCCCCATAATTAACCCACCATGAACACCGAAGAACCAGAAGAACGGAACCAAGAAAGCAATAATTAAAGCACCACCAAGTGAATCTGATAAGCCTTGTAAAGGAGTCTGTAATAATTTATAAATTAGTTGCAATAAATCAGTACTCATTACCATCTTGAAAAATGCATACAATAACATCGAAACTGTTAAAATAACTCCAGCTGGAATCATAGCTGTAAATTGGTTAGCTACATTAGCTGGAACCTGTTCCGGTAAAGTTATTTTCCAACCTGCCTTTAACATTTTAGTGTACGACCAGCCGACCAAAATACCGATAATAATTGCAGCAATCATCCCCTGTCCACCAAGCCAAGTAATATTAATTGTATTGGTTACTGGTGCTGAAAGAAATGTTTGCAAAGCATGGGGTAATTTATCAATATGTTGAGCTACCTGACTGCCAGACATAACAGTGCTGCCAGCAGCATTGGCAATTCCAGAACCTGATTTGCCCATTGTCGCAATCAAAGGATTATCTACTTGCAAGAATTGTAAAATTAAAAAAGCTGATAAAGAGGTTAGTCCAGCTGGTAATGGTTCATATCCTTCATTGCGAACATAAACATATGCAATCCCAATTGAAGCCCAAACTGAAATCAAGCCAAATGAAGCTGTATAAGCCTGACTGAAAACCGCAGACCATCCGGAGGCTTTCAATGCATTAGCTACCGAAGTAATCGGAATGTTTGATAAAATTAAGAATATTGAACCAATAATAATAAACGGTAAAGCATAAACCATTCCATCCTTTAGTGCTGTAATTGGCTTGGTATTCACAAATTTCATAATTGGCGGTAAGACTTTTTGATTAACAAAATCGCCAAACTTATTTTTTACCATTATAATTCATCTCCATTTTTTTCAAGTAATGATTTAAACCAATAGAAAGACTTTTTCGGAATCCTCCGCATTGTCCTTAATTCATGGTTGCCACGATCAACATAAACGGTGCCATATCTTTTCTCCATATTTCCCTGTGAACTTGGTATATCAATTAATCCCCAACCTAAATATCCAAGTACTTTAACACCATCAATAAACATTGCATCTTTCATAGCTTTAATATGATCTCGATGATAAGCTATTCTTTGATTATCTGCGATTGCATCCTTGCCATTCCAAGTTTCCCGTAAACCAATACCATTTTCCACTGGAAAAACTGGAAGTCGATAGCGATTATAAAGCGCTGTCAAAATATTTCGGAAACCTAACGGATCAATTGTCCAATCCCATTCACTCTTTTCTAAAAACGGATTATTTTCACTTGCCACTTCAGCATATAGATTAGGTGCTATTTTATCCGTAAGTTTACTTGCATCCAAAACTTCGCTACGGTAATAAAAAGCCAAAAAATCAACCTTACTGGTTGCAATTATTTTTAAATCGGAATCTGTGATCTCAACTGATAACTTTTTTTCTGTAATAAAATGCCATACTTCCGTTGAATAATGTCCATTGACAAAAATTTCATTTAAATTATCAAATTGAAATTCTTGCAGTTTTCTAACTGCCATTACATCAGCCGGTCGACAGCTCAAAGGGTAAACACCTGTATACGCTGTCATCCCACCAATTTTCAATGAAGCATCTTTTTGATGAAGATAATTTGCAATCATTGCATGTGCCAAAATCGTATGATGAAAAATCGTGTACATCTCTGATAAAGTTTTGTTTCCCTTTAGGTAACCAGAAATTCGAAAACTGGCACTTGTCAAATAAAGATTTTGTTCATTAAAAGTCAACCAATACTTAACGCGATCCGCAAAATGATCAATAATTTTTTTGGCAAATCGTACAAATGCTGCAACTGTCTTACGAGAAATAAAACCATTTTCCTGCTTAGCCAATACCAGTGGCATATCAAAGTGATATAAACAAATCATTGGTGTGATTCCTTTTCGCAGCATTGCATTAACCAGGCGATCATAAAACTCAATCCCAGCTGCATTAAATTCACCATCACCAGTTGGATTTACTCTTGACCAAGAAATTTGAATCCGGTACATATTCAAATTCATTGCTTTTAATAAATCCAGATCTTCTTGATAGCGATGATACTCATCAATTGCAACTTGCCAATTACTAGTTTTATCAGTTTCTGGTCGAACGTCATAAACTGATAGTCCTTTACCGTCAATATTCCAAGCCCCCTCAGTTTGCATGCTAGATACTGAATTTCCCCAGAAAAAATTGGAGGGCATTTTTCGCTCAGTCAATAATCTCCCACCTTCTTTTAAGCGTTTTCATTCTCGAGAACATCTAAAGTATATTCTTAGTTTTTAAAAATATCAATATCTATGTTTATAAAAGTATATACTTTTATAAAGGCAAAAAAATACAGCCTGTCGTTTGACAGACTGCGGTAAAATTATTTTTATCTTGATTCAGCAAACTTAGTCTTAATATAATCTGCTGACCGAGCTAATTTTTTGATTTCTTCATCAGTTAAATCAAAATCAAGTTGTTCAACAATACCATCTCGACCAACAATAGCTGGATATGACAGATATGTTTCCCATTCTTTTCGGTAATTTGACACAGCTAGTTCTGTCCGTGAATCGGTTAAAACAGCAAGTGCTAATCTGACAGCTGCTGTAGCAATTCCATAGTTTGTATATTTTTTCCCATGAAAGACTTTAAAGCCGCCTTCACGTGCTTCCTGATCTAGTTTTGCCAAGTCTAACCCTGTTTTCGCGGCAATTTCAGTAATTGGATGACCTAAAACGCGCACAGTTGACCAAGCAGTAAATTGTGAATTACCATGTTCGCCTAGATTATAGCCATAAACAGACTGGGGATCAATTTTTAACTCACGAGCTACTGCACGTTTCATACGCGCCGAGTCAAGTAATGTACCTGTACCTAAAACATGGTTTTTTGGTAAACCAATGACTTCTTGGTAGATTGAAGTAATAACGTCAACTGGATTAGTAATAACTACCATTATCCCATTAAAACCTGCAGCTTTAATCTTAGCACCAACTTCTTTAGCTGCTGCTCGAGTAAAAGGCAACTCGGCAAAACGATCATCATCTTGATTATCTTGCAATTCTATTTTACCAATCGCAGAAATAATTACATCAGCATCTTTTAAAGCTGCATAATCATTAACAATAATCTTGGTGTGGCTCTTTAAATTTGCCATTGCATCTTCAAAGTCCAATGCATCAGCATTGACTTTTTCGCTACGTTTATCAATTAACACCAATTCGTCAGCAAAACCATTTGCCACAATATAGTGGGCTGCAGTTGCGCCAACATTTCCCATGCCGATCACGCCGATTTTTCGTGCCATTTTTTCCCTCCGCTTGATTAAATTAAAGTTCTACTTTCTGGACCCAACCACGTTTATCTGGACGTTCACTCATTTGGATACCAGTTAATTCATCATAAAGTTTTTTAGTAGCTGGGCCAGTTTCAGTTTCACTAAATGGTACAAATTTCTGATCCTTATAAGTCAAAGAACCAACCGGTGAAATAACGGCCGCCGTTCCCATCGCTCCGGCTTCAGTAAATTGATCAAAGTCTTCCATTTTAATTTGAGTTTCTGTGGGGTTCATTCCCAAATCGCCAGCAATTTCCAACAATGATTTCTTAGTTACCGATGGCAAGATAGAATCTGACTTTGGTGTCACAAATTGACCATCTTTAGTGATTCCATAGAAGTTAGCCCCACCAAATTCATCAATATATTTATGATCTCGTGGATCAAGATACAAACAATCCGCAAAGCCATTGCTCTTAGCCTGCATTGCTGGATAAAGACTACCTGCATAATTTCCAGCTGTTTTAGCTTGACCAGTACCTGCATAAGCGGCCCGATCAAATTCGCTAACAAAATATGGCATTGGAGTCAGGCCTTTGATGTACGCTCCAACTGGAGTTGCAAATACACGAAATACATATGTTTTGGATGGCTTAACGCCGACCATTGGTTCAGTTCCAATCATAAATGGGCGTAAATACAATGAACCGCCTGTTCCATAAGGTGGAATAAATTCCTGATTAGCTTTAACAACTGCTTTAACCGCAGCGACAAAATCATCGATTGGGTAAGTTGCCATACATAATCTCTTAGCTGAGTCTTGCATTCGTTTAGCATTCATTTCTGGCCGAAAAAGATTAACACTACCATCTTTACAGCGATAAGCTTTTAAGCCTTCGAACACTTCTTGACCATAATGAAAATCTTCAGCAGCTTCGGAAAGTGTCAAATTAGAATCTTCGACCAAACCGCCTTTTTGCCATTTGCCATCTTTATAAACCGCCTGATATCGATATGGCAAATCCCAATATTTAAATCCTAAATTGTTCCAATCCATGTCAGCAGCAACTGCTTTTGTCATAATAATTCCCCCTATGAGTAGTTTAAATAAATTAAATAACTATCATAAATAAAAAATCTCGTCAAGTCACTTACTATCATTAAATAGCACATTTTTCAATGTTAACAGCCAAATTTCTTTGAAACTTTCTAAGAATTTTATTATTTATTTAAGGCTAGTATAATTATCTTGATCTTTTTTGTCAAACACCTTTTTTAATTAATAATTATTCGACAATAAATTATTTTTTAAAGTTAGTTACTTCGATTGACTAATCGTTGATAGACTTTTGTCGTTAAACTATATACCAGTAGGTAACCAATTAATAAAATCGCTATTGTCAGCACACAAACTCGTAATAATAACCAACCGTCATATAAAGAGAATATTTTCAAGACACTGCTGAGAGCTGGCAATGCAAATACGGTATTAATTACTGCGCCAACAATTGGCAACATAAAGACCAGCAAAACTTGACCATAAATTGCTTGACGACTTTCTTTTTGACTCAAGCCTACTTGCTGCATAGTCTTAAAACGCTGCTGATCCGATAATCCTTCGGCAGACTGTTTGTAATAAATAATTAAAGCAGTCGTAATTGCTAACGCAAAACTGATTAAAATTCCAACAAATAATAAACTGCCAAATGTTGCCCGCAAAAATTTCTGCATTTCTGGGCGATAAGAAAAACTACCGTTGTCTAACTGTAATGTTTGCTGTAGTTGAGTAGCCAAATTTTGACGATTCTTAGCTGAACCGGATACATCTAAACCAGATTGATAAATCCAGTGTGAGGAACTAATTTGGCGAGCAATTTTATTACTTGAAACTACTAGAAAAACCGGTTGAAAAATCGAGTGATCCACATTTCCAGCTTTTAAATTAATATATCCTTTAGTTCGATAAATTTTGCCTTTAATCACCATTTGTGTCAATCGTTGACCAGCAGGACTATCGACTAAAACTTGATTAGCTTTAAGTTTAACATTTTGATGTTGAACTCGATTAAATTCTCCTAAAGTTATAACCGATAATGAAACCGAAGCTTTGCTTGTCATCCCTGATTTAAAATACCCATTCCGACTAAAACTGCCATATATCGGACTTGTAATTTGCAACTGCTGATTTTGCTTTAACTTGACTTGATTGCGCTGCGCTATTTGCTGAACGCGACTTGGATTTAGCGGCTCCTTCGTGGTAAGCATTAGTTCAAATGGATTCCATGACGAAAGCAACTGCTGTTGGCCGGCAACTAAACTAACGCTGCTAGTTAGCGTTACTAAAATTGTCGTACACAAAATACAGATAGTCGCTAAACCAGCTGCATTTTGTTTCATTCGATAAAGCATTCCCGAAATTCCGATAAAATGTTCCGGCTGATAATAAAAATTTTGCTTACTTTTCAAA
Source organism: Liquorilactobacillus nagelii DSM 13675 (assembly GCF_019444005.1). Classification (NCBI taxonomy): domain Bacteria; kingdom Bacillati; phylum Bacillota; class Bacilli; order Lactobacillales; family Lactobacillaceae; genus Liquorilactobacillus; species Liquorilactobacillus nagelii. The sequence goes on along the minus strand of NZ_CP049304.1, from coordinate 113,624 downwards.
AGGTGCAATAATAAAATACTTCCCGCAGTAAACACTGCATAAGTCCCAATTACAACCAAAATGACCGCCAACATAAAATTAGAAATACCAGCCATATTCGGTTTTGTTTTAATGGCAAGCCAATAGCCGCAACCTAAAATTAATAAACCACCAATTCCTAACAATCGTTTGGCCTGAGGTTCTTTTTCAGCTTGAACAGCTTGTTGCCAGAGAGCTGCTGGTCTTAATTGCCGCAATCGCCAACAATCATAAATAAACAGCAACAAGAAAACCCCACCGAAAAAAACAAAAGTTTGCATTAATTGATCAAGCGAGAATTTGCTATAAAGATGGTAGTTATTTAACAAATTCCGCAAAATGATAAAAGCTAACTTAATAAATGTTGTCCCCAAAATCAGGCCTACTAGTACGCTAACCAGATATAAAAATAATTTTTCAAACAGTAAAATTTGCCGCAAATTATTTTTGGTCATTCCTAACATATTGTATAAACCTAAATCGCGGTCACGCTGGCGCAATAAGAAACTATTTGCATAAAACATAAAAAAAATTGCCACGATTAAGGTGAAATTCTTTCCGAGAGCTAATAAATTAATAATTACTTTTCCATAACTACTATCGGCCAAACTATGATTTGCCATCAAACTTAAGAAAATATAATTAATGGCAATCATCAATGAACTGGCTAAAACAAATAAACTATTTTGTTGCCAATGATGTTTAAGATCGGCTTTAGCTAAACGTATCTCAATCATCGCTGCACCTTCTCACTTGACAGGGCTGTCAAACTAGCCGAAATTTTTTCAAGATACGCACTGCGTGGCTGTTTGCCCCGGTAAAGCTCATGATAAATAACTCCATCTTTAATGAACAGTGTTCGTTTCGAATAACTGGCAGCTGCCGCACTATGGGTTACCATTAATATCGTTTGTCCTGCAGCATTAACTGTGTCAAAGAGATCTAGTAAAGCATTCGTATTTTTTGAATCTAGAGCTCCCGTTGGTTCGTCTGCCAACAACAATTCTGGATGTGTAATCAACGCGCGCGCAACTGCAATTCGTTGTCTTTGCCCACCAGAAACTTCATACGGAAAACGATCCAATAAATCAACAATTTGAAGTTGTCTTGCTAAAGGTATCAAGCGCTGTTCCATCTTTTCATAGGCTGTCCTTGCTAGTACTAAGGGCAAAAAAATATTATCCCGATTGTTAAAAGTATCTAGTAGGTTAAAGTTTTGAAAAACAAATCCCAAATGTTCTCTGCGAAAACGCGCTGCTTGATTTTCTTTCATTCGACCAAGTTGGCGCCCTTCAAGTTCGATGATGCCACTACTAGGCTGATCCAAAGTTGCAATAATATTTAATAATGTTGTTTTACCAGCTCCTGACTCTCCCATGATTGCCACGTAATCGCCGGCATCAACTGTGAAAGAAATATCTTTTAAAGCTTGAACTTGCAATTTTCCTTCAGAAAAGTTCCGTTGAAGATGCTCGATTTTTAAAAGTCTCATTTTTAGTTCTCCTTTGCTATTTCTAAAATAAATTATAAAAGGTTAGCAGCTTGAATTTTAGTTACAGTCAAGCCGTTAACCTTACAGATTGTTATTATTAGGAAAAATAAAATAGACCTCTGTCCCCTGACTAACCACCGACTTAACTTTTATTGTTAACTCTAATTTTTCAGCAATTTGTTTAACGAGATATAACCCCATCCCTGTTGCTGCTTGTTGCCGTCGTCCATTTTCACCCGTAAAGCCAGCTTCAAAGATTCGAGGTAATTCATCACTTTTAATACCGCAACCAAAATCTTGAATCACTAATGTCGCCTTAGACCACTTTAAATGCAGTTCAGATCCCACAGATGAATATTTGATTGCATTAAAAATTACTTGTTGTAAACAAAAATGCAACCATTTCCTGTCTAAAGTCAACTGCACATCTTTTTTCAAGTCAATTGTAGGCCGCAATTTCCGGTCAATAAAAAAAACAGCATTTTCTTTCAGTAAGTCTTCCAAAAGATCTTTTAATGAAAATTTTTCAAATGTCAAATCATGATGAAAATCAGCCAAGCGTTCATAATTCAACATTAAATCTAACTGATTTTGAATTAATCCTATTTGAGTTATAATTTCTTCACTGCTTACTTGTGAGGTGTTTTCAGCCGCCAGTTTTAAAGCAGTTAATGGCAATTTAATTTCATGACTCCATAAACGTAAATAATCTGTCCGTTGTGCAGCTTGGATTCGTTGCTGTCCGTTTTTTTCTCTTTGCTGTTGAACTTTTAGCTGCAGTAGTTGATAATAGCTAGCAGCTATTGCGGTGCCTGGATTTTTGGCTGGCAATTTTTCATTTTCCCACGCTTGCTTTAAGTCCTGCTGTGACTGATAGGTTCGCCAGCATCGCCAAAAAATCCAAATCACAAAAGGCAGCCAGGAAAAACGTAATAAATCTTGTGGTAATGATGTGATTGGTTCTTTTAATTTTATCAACACCCAAATTAAGCTTAGTAATAGCCCATATGCTAGCAATAAAGGCAGTTGCTCTACTAACATTAAAACTACAAACTTCTTATTTCTTATCATCTTTTTTCACCAATCGATAACCTTTTTTTCTTTCTGTAATTAATTGTTCAGCCAGCTTAAGTGATGATAACTTTTTTCGTAAACGACTGATATTAACGTTTAGAACCCCCTCATCAACAAAACTGCCACCTTGCCAGAGCTCATTCATTAACTGTTTCTTGCCAACTAATTTACCTGCATTTAAAAATAGTAATTTTAAAATTACACCTTCAGTAGGAGTTAATTTCACATATTCTGATCCAATCGTTAAACTATTGGTCAAAATATTCAAATGATAGTTTTCAAAACTAAGTTCATTTATTTCAGTTTGATTAAGTTTCATTCGACGAAAAATCGCCTGAATCTTTGAAACTAAGACATTCACCGAGAATGGCTTAACTATGTAATCATCTGCCCCTAAGGCTAAAGCTCGAACAGCATTCGGATCCAATTCAGCTGCCGATAAAAAAATGACCGGTAACTGAGAACTTTCGCGTAATTTACCGGTCCAGTAAAAGCCGTCAAACATCGGTAAAGTGATATCCATAATCACTAAATCCGGTTGTGCTGTTAAAATCTCAGTAGTAATATTTCCCCAATCAGTGACTGTTTGTGTTTGATAGTTCCACTTTTTTAGTCCCACTTGTAGTGCTCGAATAATTGCTTGATCATCCTCAACAATAAAAATTTTCTGCATAGCTAAATTATTCTCCCTCAAAAATTCTTAGTAACTCACTTAACGAAACCTGTCCAGTTAATTATCAAAATCTATTAATTTAAACATATCATTTTCGAGAACTAAAAAAAACAGGTTAAACGAATTAACACTAGTTTAACCTGTTGACCAAATTTATTTTTAAAAACTGCTTTTTATTGCCAGATTGAAGGTTTAACTCGGGTCTTCAAAACCCGATATAATGCCGCAACGACACTGACACCAATTAAGCGATCGAAATAATCGGTAATAAACTGGACAATTAAAACCGCTGCTGCTTTATTAAGCCCAGCACCTATCAATAACTGAACAATAATACTTGAACCTGATGAAGTAATTCCGTGAAACAAAAAGTATGCAATTGTTGAAGAAAAAATTGAGCCCGGTAACGAAATCAATAAAGCCGTTAACCCTAGTGACTGCCAGTGATCAGGTTGCCATTTATGAAAAACAAATCCCGCTGTTAACCCAATAACTAATTGAACTGGCAAAAAATAAAGTGACATTAAATCAGTAGTAAACCCAACAATCAACCCAGTAATTCCACCAGCTAACATTCCGGCTATCGGACCAAGTAAGGCAGCAGCCAGAATCGTTCCGATAGTATCCAAATATACCGGCAAGCGCAATAATAAAGCTAAGTTACTGCCAACAATATTTAAAGCAGCTGCTAAAGCAATTAAAGTAATTGCTTGCAGTGAAAGACGTCTTTTTAACATAGTTAACCCCTCTATTTTACATAATTTGTTGCAGAATTGTTGTCAATTCTGGATCAGTAGCTTTGATTAGCCGCTGTAAAAATATGTGCATAAATCTTTGAGCGTCAACTTGAGTTAAAATAAAACTATTTGGCGAACGATGCCAGAAGCTTTGTGAATCAACCAGTGTCTGACCAATTGCTTTGCCAGTCGTTTCAACCGTTGTATAAGCTGCAAACCCTTGACAAAGATTCGGTTCAAGTAAATAGGCCACTGCTAGTGGGTCATTGATTACACAGCCAATTACTTTTTCTTGTTTCCAGTGAAAATCAAAATAAAAGCGTGTAATTGCCGTAATAAATTCGCCAGTCGTCGGACTTTTTTGTCGAATATATTCTAGAATATTCGGTGTCAAAACGATTTTTCGGGTTACGTCCAATCCCACCATTTTTATTGGTAAAGGAGCATGCTGAAATACATATTCAGCAGCATCTGGATCACACCAATAATTATATTCGGCTACCGGTGAACAATTACCTGGACTCTTAAACGTCCCACCCATTGATATCAAATCACAGCAGTTCTGCCATGCGATTGGCTGTTGTTGTAGTGACTTAGCTAAATTGGTCAAGGGACCAATTGCAATTATCGTTACATTAGTTCGAGTTGCCAGTGTCTGACTGATAAAACTAACCGCATCAAGCTTCTGCGGTTGAACCGTTGTTATCTCAGAAATTGCACTTTCGCCTAAGCCATCCATTCCATGAGTATCTTGTGCACTAACATAATCCCTTTTTAATGGTTGCTTTGACCCACAATAAACGGGAATATCCAATCTATGGGCAAAATTAAGCAGCTTTAGGGTGTTCTTCTCCCCTAAAGCTGCCGGAACATTACCACTAACCGTTGTAATCCCCAAAATCTCAATTTCCGGCGACTTTAATGCCAGTAGCAAAGCAAGGCAGTCGTCAATTCCTGGATCACAGTCAATAATAACTTGATATTTAGCTTTTTTGGCATTCATTTTCCAACCTCCTTACGCCCCTTAGGCTGAGATACTTGGTTTTTTATCCTGGGAAGTTCACGAACCAGTCGAGTTGTTAGCTCATTTGATAAATGCACAATTGTTATTATAAAGGAAATTCAGCCAAAAACAAAGCTGACATTTTTTAAATACAAATTAAGTATGATACACTTTTTTACCATTTACCCAAGTCTCAATCACCTGAATATCTTTAATTCTTTTATAAGAAACCTTAAAAATATTATCGCTCAAAATAACAAAATCAGCTTTTTTGCCTGCTTTTAATTCTCCATTCTGTGAAAACCCACCAATTATGGCAGCCCATTTCGTGTATGCTAAAACAGCCTGATTGACAGTTATTCCCTCAGCTGCTGAAATTAACATTCCATTTGCCGCTTTTCGAGTAACTGCTGCATATATACTATAAAAAGGGCTATCAGGTTCAAACCATGGCGTACATGGTGCATCAGAACTTAAAGCCAATAAAATCTTAGCTTTGATTAATGAGTTTAACCGATATACAAGCTGCAACTGCTGAAAATTTAAATATTTACAATATGAATCACTCTCAGCAAATAAAAAAATAGGTTGTGTAACAACAGCATATTTCATTCTAGCGGTCTTTAACCGCTGAATCAGCTTATCGGTTAATAAGGTAGCGTGTTCAATTCTAATTGATGGGCGATCTTGTAACCAAGGTGCTAAATTTTCAGTACTCTCCAATACACAGTAAATTGCTGCATCCCCCATTGCATGAATTGCTAACTGCAAATGATGTTCTCGAGCAAAATCAACTCTTTTTTTCAAAGCTGCTTTGTCAAGAAAACAAATTCCTCGCTTACCATCTTGGTAAGGTTTTTTTGTAAAGGCTGTTTCTCCTGAAATACTGCCATCCATAAAAATTTTTATTCCGCAAATGTTAATTTGCGAAAATTGCTGTTCTAGCATTTTAAAATTACCCAATTCAGTTTCGTTATCCAAAATTTCATCATAAACATAATAAACGGCAATTTTGGGAACGAAGCCTCGCTTGATTGAATCTCTGTAAAGTTCAACTGTATCATAGGGCTTTTTCCGTCCCATCAACTCACCAATAGCTACAATTCCATTTTTTAAATAGTGATTACTGCTAGCCACCATGTTGGTAACATCCTGTGCATAACTTTGACTTGATTTGGCTTTAATCAACAATTGAGTTGCCGTAATCTCCTGCATAAATCCAGTTGGTTTTCCATTTTCAAATCGTTTAATCTTTCCACCTAATGGATCGGGTGTGTCCCTATCTATACCAGCTAACTCTAATGCCTTAGAATTTCCAACTGATGAATGACAATCAGAACGGTAAATAAAAATTGGTTGCTCAACTGAAACTTGATCTAAATCAATCACGTTAGGAGCTCGATGTTCAGCTAATTTAGTTTCGTCAAAGCCCCATCCTTCAATCCACTTTCCTTGATCACCATATTCTTTAGCTTGTTTTAATGCCCGTTGCATTTCAATTATACTGTTCACATTAGGCGGCGTGCAGGCTACTCCATGTAATGCATCGGCAATATATTTAGGATGTGTATGAACGTCAATCAATCCGGGCAAAACTGTTGCACTTTTTAAATCAATTATTTGATCAATATTTTCTACAAGGCGTTTCCAATTGTTACCCGTCCAAAAAATTCTATCATCTTCAATTATCATTGCTTTACAAAATTTTTGCTCATCTTCTCCGATAAAAATATTTCCATTTTTCAATAACGTTTTCATCCAAAAACCCCATTTTACATTATAAATTATAGATAATCCAAAGGCCATAAAAGCTTCCTAATAATAAAAGTCCGATCTCAATGACTTCAAATTTAGAAAATACAAAAGCCTCTTTCCTTTTTACCCAAAGATAGAAGAGCAATCCGGGCAAATAGGCAATAAAACATAAAAACAAATATTTTAAGCCAACAAAAATGATGATTGCACCTTCAAAAAAAACCGTCAGTAAACCAATAATTAAATTAATATATTTTTCTTTGCTAACTTTGTTTTTTAAAGCTGTTTTAATTTGAAAAAGTCCGACAAAAATATAACAGATTATTATCGAAGAAGTACATAATGAATAAGCCAAATTATATGCATCTGCTGCAAAATAAATTACCAACAAAAATATTTGACACATTATTCCTTCTATTATTAAAGAAAATGTTGGTGCTCCAAATTTATTTTTTTTATTAAATACAACCGGCAATAATTTTTTTTCTGCCATTAAACTAGTTGTCTCAGCTGGTAACATTGTCCAAGATAACCAAGCACCCAAAATTGAAATTATGATTCCTAAATTAATAAATGGTCCACCCCAGCTGCCAACCATTGATTTAAAGATATAAGCTCCAGATGGTTGTGCTAAATTTGATAAAGCAGCTCTTGATAAATAGCCATATGGTAGTACTGAAGCCAGTACATATAGTACCAACAGACAAAGCATCCCCAAAACAGTTGCTTTCCCTGCATCTGACTTATTTTTTGCACGTTTAGCCATGGTTGTTGCTCCTTCTATTCCAACAAACACCCATGCCATCGTCAGCATGCACCCTCTAACCTGTTTACCAATTAAATCTATGTTGTTTTTTTCAATTAATGAATTACTGTTTTGCCACAAATTACTCATAAATATAGAAAAGTTAAAATTTTCAATTCCTAATCCAATTAAACACAATAATGGTAATAATTTACAGCAAGTAATCAGAGTGTTTAAAATTGCCGCACTTTCAACTCCATGATTAACTAGTATTATCAATCCCCACAAAATAAGACTAGCTGTAATTATCGAAGTTAAATTTTGACCAGTTTGAAAAACAGGGAAAAAGAAACTAAAAGAACTCATCAAAATAACCGCAAATGCTACATTACCTAAGCAGGCTGACAACCAATATCCCCAGCCACAAAAAAATCCAATAAAGTTTCCAAATCCTGCTTGCCCATATGAAAAAATGCCTTCGAGTTCAGGCATTTTTACAGCTAAGTAATTTATCGATAAAGCCAACATAAGTGTTCCAAACCCGACAAACATCCAACCAATTATTACCGATCCAGCTGGTGCAGCTTTAGCTAAATTGATATTAATTGTAAAAATTCCGGATCCTAGTGCCGAGGTTATTACAATCGAAACTAAAGTAATTAACCCAATTTTTTCTGATGAATTGTGTATATGAGCTTTCATTAAATATCCTTTCGCCAAAAAGTCTGTAACACATTATCATTTTGTAAGAGCCGTTTGATTAAAAATTACTAGCAAAAATTCATTGTAGATCCGGATCAATATGAGTTTTGAATATGTTATTGATTGTTGTAGCATCACTAATATTTGAACTAATGATGATAATCGTATCATAACCAGCTATACTTCCGACTATTTCTATTAACTCCAATCCATCCAGAATTGCTGTCAATACATTGGCATAATTGGGACTCGTCCGAATAATATTCATAAATTGAATCTGTTGAATACTATAGACTGATATTTCAATGAATTGATATAACTTTTCGATTTCCTTTCGACGATCCATTCTTTCTTGGGTATAATATATTTTCCCCTGATCGTCGCTGCGCTTAACGATATTCAATTCACGAATATCTCGTGAAATAGTAGCTTGTGTCGATTCAATTCCATTTTCCTTAAGTAAGTTCAATAATTCATCTTGAGTAGAAACTTCATGCTGAACAATCAACAATTCAATTAGTTTTCTTCTTTTTTCTCTATTCAAAATAATCATTCCTCATTTATATTACTTTTTTTATTTTAAAAGGTGATTTTGCCAAGAAAGATTAAGCAAAGAGCCCAAACGGCACAAGCAATTATTATTCCAGCCACCAACAACTCTTGCTTTGAAAAAATCTTAGATTGGTGATTATCGTTTTTCTGCATAACATAAAAGAATGCGATTCCGGGTGCGAACAAAAGAGTTGTCAACAATAAATATTTCATTCCCGCAGCATATACTAACCAGCAAGCATAAATACTAGCAATTAATCCGATGACAATATTTGTCGTACGCCCTGCAGTAGTTTTTTCTTCTTCCAAAGAATACTTTAATTGGTAAAATCCTGAAAAAGCATATGGGATCAGAATTGCAGAACTTGCTAAAGAATAGAAAAAATTATATGCACTGTCTGATATTAAATACGTAAAAAAGAATAATTGGACTAGCACATTTGTCAGTAACAATGAATTAACTGGAGCTTGATGTTGATTTTCTTTCGCAAAGAATTTTGGAAATGTCCCATTTTTTGCAGCTTCATAAGGTAACTGACCAGCAAACATCGTCCATGATAACCAAGCACCCGCAACTGAAATTATTAATTCCAAATTAACTAGAACTGCACCCCATTTACCAACGACCGATTGCAACAAATAAGCCATTGCTGGTTGCCTCAAATTTGCTAATTCTGGTCGTGTCATTACCCCTAATGACAGCAAAGTAACAAGCATATAAATTAAAATAACGGTAACAATACCTAAAATAGTAGCTTTTCCAACATCTGATCTTTTTTTAGCCTTACCAGAAAAAAGGACTGCACCTTCAATCCCGATGAAAACCCAAACAGTTACCAGCATTGTACCTTTAACCTGAGACAAAACTGGTTTCAATTCAAAATGTTTTGATACAGTTCCCCAAAAATCAGTCGTGAAAACTCCAATTTTAAAAGAAATAAACATTACCACTAAAAAGATTCCGATTGGAATAAGTTTGGCGATAGTTAAAATTGTGTTTATAAATGATGCTGATTTCGTTCCTTGTAGTATTAAAAAGTGACATCCCCAAAGAATTAACGATGCAACAATAATTGAATAAATATTTTGTCCATCTTTAAAAATGGGCATAAAATATCCCACTGCACTCATTAACAAGGTTGCATAACCAACATTACCCAACCAGGCTGAAATCCAATATCCCCAAGCTGAATTGAATCCCATATATTTACCAAAACCTGCTTCAGCGTAGCTATAAATACCTGCATCTAAATCAGGACGTTTCATATTCAAATTTTGAAAACACAGCGCTAACATAACCATGCCAATAGCGGTAATAATCCAGCCTAAAATAATCGAACCTGCTGAGGCCGGTGTGGCCATATCACGCATCAAGTTAAAGATTCCACCACCAATAATTGAGCCAACAACTAATCCAACTAATTCAGTTAAACTCAGTTTGTTATCTTTCATAACTTCATCTCCTTAGCTTCAAATACCCTAAAAAATGGAAACCAAGTTTTCCTAAGCATTTTGCTTACACTAACCTGATTTCCATCCATCCAACCAATCTGCTTAGAAAATGGCCAAACTAATTACTAAGCAAGACTATGATGTGATTATTGTCCCCACTCCTTTTTCTAATAAATCTGTAACTCTATCTAAAGATGTAATTATTGCCTTACCTTGAGTTGCCTCAACAAATTCAATTGCTGCATTAATTTTTGGCAACATACTTCCAGCTGCAAATTGTTTTTCAGCAATATATTTTTTTAATTCGGCCACAGTTGTATTAGTCAATTTTTTTTGATCTGGTTGATTGAAATTCACAAATACATAATCAACCGCTGTCAAAATAATTAATTCATCTGCACCTATACTTTCAGCTAATTTTGCTGCTCCATAATCTTTATCAATCACAGCTTCTTGACCAATAATCTGATGATTTTTATTCTGCGATACTGGAATTCCACCGCCGCCAGCTGCAATTGGAACCATGCCGTTTTCAAGCATCATTGCAACTAAGGGGTATTCAACTACTTTTTCAGGAATTGGAGAAGGCACTACTCGCCGATATCCTCGACCAGCATCTTCAACAAAAACATAGTCAGGATTTTTTTCTTTGGCTTTTTGAGCTTCAATCTTGTCGTAAAAAGGACCAATTGGTTTTGTCGGTTTTTTAAACGCTGGGTCGTCAGCTGCAACTTGTGTTTGCGTTATCACAGTCGCTACTGTTTTTGAAATTCCTGCTTTTTGAAGAATTTCTCCTAAAGCTTTTTGCATCCAATACCCAATGCTGCCCTCAGTCATAGCTCCAATTGTGTCTAATGGCATGGCCGGATTCTTATCGCTACTTCCTGCCACTTGCTGCAATAACAAATTTCCAACTTGTGGTCCGTTACCATGTGTAATCACTAACTGATGACCCCGTTTAATAAATTCAGCTAAGACTTGAGCCGTTTTAAAAATCGCTTTTTGTTGAGATTCAGCACTAGCATCTTTCGACAAAATCGCGTTTCCGCCTAAGGCAACAACTATTTTTTTCATAAAATTATCCATCCTCTCATGGTTGATTTTTAGGCTTTTATTCTCCTAAAGTTGCCACCATGATGGCTTTGATAGTATGCATCCGGTTTTCAGCTTCTTGAAAGACTACTGACTGACTGCTTTCAAAGACTTCATCTGTAACTTCCATTTCAGAAATTCCGTATTTTTCAAAAATTTCTTTGCCGACTTCAGTGTCAATATTATGAAAGGCTGGCAAGCAGTGTTCAAAAATCGCGTGTGAATTATTAGTTAACCCCATCAATTTTTTGTCTATTTGATATGGTTGCAACAACTTTATTCTTTCTTCCCAAACACTGTCAGCTTCTCCCATTGAGACCCAAACGTCTCCATAAATTACATCCATATCAGCTACACCCGCAGCCAGATCATTAAATACTTTAATTTCTGCTCCTGTTTCAGCTGCAACTTTCTCAACTTTTTCAAGCAACTCTTTTTCTGGATTTAATTCTTTCGGACAAACGACATGATAAGTCATTCCCATTTTGGCTGCGCCAATCATAAGAGCATTTGAAACATTATCTTGACCATCACCGACAAAGGCAAATTTAATATCCTTATATTCTTTCTTTAGGACTTCTTTTGCAGTTAGAAAATCAGCTAAAACTTGTGTTGGATGGTCCTCATCAGTCAAGCCATTCCAAACAGGAACACCGGAATACTTAGCTAAAGTTTCAACCGTTCGTTGTGAAAAACCGCGGTATTCAATTCCATCAAACATTCCTCCGAGAACTCTAGCGGTATCCTTTACTGATTCCTTATGTCCCATATGACTTCCTGAAGGTCCTAGGTAAGTAACATGTGCTCCTTGATCATAAGCAGCAACTTCAAAAGAGCAGCGAGTCCTAGTAGAACTTTTTTCAAAAATTAATGCAATATTTTTTCCTTTTAACTTAGGTTGTTCAGTCCCTGCATATTTTGCTTTCTTTAAATCTTCAGCTAAATTAAGCAAGTACTCCATTTGACGAGGTGTGTAATCCATGAGTGTCAAATAACTTTTGTTTCGAACATTGAACATTTTATTTTTCTCCTCTTTATTTATTTAAATCTTCACGAACTATTGGCATAGACATACATCTTGGACCCCCACGGCCACGTGAAAGTTCACTTGATAAGACTTCATGTACCTTTAAACCATGCTTGCGTAAAATCTCATTTGATACATAATTACGGTTATAGGTAACTACCTCTCCAGGGGCAATTGCCAATGTATTTGAACCATCGTTCCACTGTTCACGAGGTGCCACGATGGGATCTCCATTTCCGGTTGGAATTAAGTCTAGGTCATCTAGATTAAGCGCAGTTTTTAAAACTTGTTTTAAATCACGCTGATGTTCAATAGAAATTCCATCTTTGGTAGGATGCAAGATCCAACTATCTACCTGACCATCTTTAGTTAAAATTGCTGGATGTACTGTAAATTGATCATAATTAATCATGGTAAAAACAGTATCCAAATGCATCATCGCATGATTGTGAGGGATCTTAATTGCAATGACTGTATCGTATCCAGAAGCATTCTCAAATAAGCTTCCAGCAATGTCTTGAATCGCTTCAGCAGAAGTCCGTTGAGAAACTCCGATCGCTAAGACATGGTTGCTCAAGACAAGTTCATCCCCACCTTCAATTCGCGTATTATGATTTCGATTTCGCCAAACATGTACACCCTGATTAGCAAAGCGTTTATGATAAGCAATAATATATTCCATAAACAAAGACTCTCTTCGTCGAGCAGCAAAAGTCATGTGATTAATGCTCAATCCAGTACCAATTGAAGCTGCTGGATCACGTGTAAAATATAAATTAGGCATTGGATCCATTAAAAATGGATAGTCACTGTCTTCCGATGCTTCCCTCAAATCAAATGATTTTAATTGGACATCTTCTTTTCTGATTCCTTCCATAATACGTTGAACCATGGTTAATGAATCCAGCGAATCAAGGTATTCTTTTAAAGCCGTGGCAGTTTTACCAGTTTGAAAACCTGATTCTGAAATCATTCTTTCAAGAAACTCTTGGCGAACTTTTTCTTCTTCTAAAGCTTCAGCAACTAAGTCATCAAGATATAAAACTTCTGTCCCATTTTCTTTAAGAACTCTAGCAAAATCATCATGTTCTTTTTGAGCAATCGGTAAATAAGGAATATCATCGAACAACAAGCGTGGCATTGTATCTGGAGTAATGTTTTCAACTTCTTTTCCGGGACGCTTCAAGATAACTGCTTTCAACTTACCGATTTCGGATTTTACATTAATTGGACCTGACATAAAAAATCACCTTCCTGTATATTTTTTATTACATCATCATATTACCTTTAGTTGAAATCGCTATCAATCCTTATTTTTAAAGGATTTTGCACACTTTTAGAAAAGTATTTATGCAAATGTATATTCACAGTTTTTTATTCAATATTCGTTTTAAAAAAGAAATTTATAAAAAAAATGAATAGAAAATGTATAAATTTTTTTCTAGGAAAAATTAGTGAACAATTAGAATCAGTACTTTTTATAATTTGAATTTAATAACCAAAAAGAGCGAGAAAACAAAATGTTTTCTCGCTCTTCTTGGTTATTATTTTTTTATTTATTACTTCACGTTAAAACCCCAACTAGCAAAAATATCAATTATCACTAAGATTGACAACATACTAAGATGAAAGAATTTATGATTCATCAAAATGGCAATATACTCGCGTAAAAATGCATTTGGAATAAAAAATTTACTAGTTTTTGCGCCAATACCATCAATATCTAGTCCGACATAACGAGCATAACCTGCAGCCCGAAAAGTATGATAGTCACTAGTGGCAAATAAGCCAGCCTTTAAATCAATTTGCTTTTCCTCCAAAATTTGTTTTGAAAATAACATATTTTGATAAGTGTTTTTGGATTTGGTTTCAGCGATCAAAGTAAAGTCTTGCATACCATGAGCTAAACCATAATCTTTCATTGCTTGACCTTCAGGTAATTTTTCATCCGGACCTTGACCACCAGAAAAAATAATTAGTGGTCGCAATCCATTTTTTTGAAATTGCTGTTCTCCGAACTCCTTAGCTTTCATAATTCTAGAAGCTAGTAAAGGTGATACTCGACTGCCCCCTATCAGACCTGAACCTAGCACAATAATATATTTTTTGTCCCACCGCGGCCGAAATAACCGAGTAATTAAAAACGAGGTAATGAAATTTCCCAACCAAAAAACAAAATAAAAAACAACAATTCCAATTAAACCAAATAACAATGAAGTTACATAAGGTGAAAGAAAACTTCTTACTACCCGGGAAAATAATGGACTCAAAATTAAACAAATTCCAATAATCAAGGTTAACATATTTCCTAATGAATGACTTTCCTTACGCCAAACAATTGCTGCATTCCATAACAGCAAAAAGCCCATTGAAAAATATAGTAATGCTAACGGTACAATAATTATTACTGCTGCAATTATCAAAGCTCTTTCTAAAAAATAGATTTGACTGTACATAATAGTAAAAGAAACTGCTACCCCTAAAAGTAGTAGGGCACTATTTCCTAAAACCCCATTCAATAAACGAAATTTGTTTTTTTTCAAACTAAATATCAACATCCCACAGCTCAAGCAAAAAAATAACCAACTAATGATAACCATCCAGGTTCCGATATTAAAATGCATTTATCCTGCTCCTATCGTTTAACATTTTCCTTTTAAGAGTACCATTTTTTTAAGAGTTTTCTAGCTAAAAACTGCTTGATTATTAAATTTCCATTAATTAAATTCCTAGTCCAGTTAAGTTCTTTAACGTTTAACTAAGATTAACTAATTTATGTTTCAAAATTATTACAAAGCATATATAATGGAAAAAGCTTGTAAAAGCAATTTTTTTAAAAGGGGAATTTATTATTGAAAGAATTGGCACGATATCATCCGATAATTTCCTTTATCGGTAAAACCTTATTTTATTTTGCTGTGTTACTAATCTTAATTTATTTGTATGGTTATTACGGAGCTGGACAAGAACCATTTATTTATAATGAATTCTAGCTTCTTTTAGAGGGGGATTTTCGATGACCGAAAATTTAATATCCAAGCTAACGGCAGCACTTGAAAAAAATTCAGGGCATACTGCCTATGACGAACTTGGCAAACAACACACCTATCAAGAGTTGGAAGCAAATGTTCAATCTTTAGCTGGATTTTTAGAAAAAAGCCAACCAGACCATCGTCCGATTCTGGTTTTTGGTGATCATCAATTTGAAATGATTGCAACATTTTTAGGATGTGCTTTTGCAGGACATCCATACATTCCCGTAGACTCATCTTCGAGCCTACCGAGAATTAAATCAATTTTGGCTACCGCTGATCCAAAAACGGTTATCTTAATTGATGATTTTCCATTTGACATTGCTGCTCTAGCAGACCGAGAAATCATCAATCTTGAACAATTACAAGAAATTTTTAATGAGCAGCATCGCTATAAACAGTTGACTGTACCGGAAACAACACCTTTTTATATCTTGTTTACTTCCGGCACAACTGGTTCACCTAAGGGAGTTCCGATTAGTCATCAAAACATTAACTTGTTTATCACTTGGTTACTAGGCCCTGAATTTGGTATTCCTGAGCAGCCAAACTTTTTAGGACAGGTACCGTATTCCTTTGATGTTTCTAATATGTATTGGTTAAGCTCAGTTTTACGTGGTGGTACAATTAAAGCTTTGCCGCGGGAAGCAGTCAATGATTTCAGCTCGCTGTTCAGCATCTTACCACAATTAGATTTTCAAGTTTTTGTTGGAACACCTTCATTAGCTGAAATGTTTTGCCTTTCACCTGAGTTTAAGGCGGAAAAGAAACCGAATCTCCAACTATTTTTACTTTGTGGTGAAGAGTTAACTGTCAAGCTAGCAAAAAAATTAACCAAGCGCTTCCCAGATGCTCGAATCTTTAATACTTATGGTCCAACTGAAGCTACGGTAGCCGTTAGTGCTTGGGAAGTTGATAAATCTCAACTTTCAGAACTTAAACGTATCCCATTGGGAACAGCTGAACCCCAAGTCGATCTATCAATCTGGAGTGATGGGCTACCGGTTAAGCAAGGCGACATCGGTGAAATTATTATTAGTGGTCCTTGTGTTTCTAGTGGCTATTTAAATAATCCAGCCAAAACTAAAGCAGCTTTCTTCGAACTCGATGGTCAACCAGCGTATCATACTGGTGATTTAGGTCACTATGGACCAGATGGTTTACTTTACTATCATGGACGTTGTGATTTTCAAATTAAATTGCATGGTTTCCGCATTGAGTTGGATGAAGTTCGTGCTTCATTAGAAAAATGCTCTTACATCAAACAAGCGGTTGCGGTTCCTAAGTATGACCGCAATCAACGTCCAAAACATTTAGTCGCTTATATTATTGCTAACCCCAATAATTTCAAAACAGAAACTGAGCTGATTCAAGGCATTCGTCAGGAATTACAAGGTGTAATTATGCCGTATATGATGCCGACTGAATTTGTTTTTCGTGATCAATTGCCCTTATCACCCAATGGTAAAATTGATGTTAAGCAGTTAATCAAGGAGGCAAATTCTTGATTGATATTCTTAACAGCCTCCCGAATTTAAAAGTTTACGGGACGCCAATTTATTTTATCTACTTATTGTTGGCAATCACGCCTTTGGTAATCAGCCTGTATTTTGGAAAACGACTAGTTAAATATGAAGTCTTAGTGAACATTGTATTCATTTATTTGATGTTTGATGCCAGCAGTTGGCCGCAACTGATTGCATTGATTGCTTTCCTTGCTTGGCAAACAATTTTAGTATTAATTTACTTCAAATATCGAAAAAAAGCTAATAACAACTTAGTCTTCTATCTCTGGACACTTTTGTTATTGATCCCAATAATTATTGTCAAGGTTACTCCAGCAGTTTCGGGCAAAAATTCGCTTATTGGGTTCTTAGGAATCAGTTATTTAACTTTCCGAGCTGTAGGAACTTTGATTGAGATCCGTGATGGAGCTATTAAAGAATTTAACACGGGACATTTTATTCGCTTTATGGCATTCATGCCGGCCATTACTTCGGGACCAATTGATCGTTTTCGGCGTTTTGAAAAAGACTATCAAAAAGTTCCTGACCGACAAGAATATCTTGGTATGGTTGATAAAGCCGTACATTACTTGTTCTTAGGATTTTTGTATAAATTTGTCCTTTCCTATTTTTTGGGCTCACGTTTACTACCAATGCTTGAAGCTAAAGCTATGTTTTACAGTCCGCATTTCACTTGGTACCTAGTAGGCGTCATGTATGTCTATGGCTTGTATCTTTTCTTTGATTTTGCTGGCTATTCATTATTTGCAGTTGCCATCAGTTATTTGATGGGTGTCAAAACGCCAATGAACTTCAATAAACCGTTCTTATCAAAGAACATTAAAGAGTTCTGGAATCGTTGGCATATGACTTTGTCGTTTTGGTTCCGTGATTATATCTTTATGCGTTTTGTTTTTACCGCTACTCGCCATAAATGGATTAAAAACCGCAACACCTTGTCTTCACTGGCCTACCTTCTAAATATGTTTGTGATGGGCTGTTGGCATGGCTTGACTTGGTATTACATTCTTTATGGATTGATGCATGGCTTGGGGCTAATCATCAATGATTGGTGGCTACGTTTAAAGAAGAAACACTTGAAATGGTTACCACATAATAAATTTACTGAATTTATTGCGATTGTAATCACCTTCAATTTTGTCATGTTAAGCTTCCTGCTTTTCTCCGGTTTTTTAAATCGGTTTTGGTTTGGCGGGAAATTTTAAAAAATAAAAAGAAAGTAGTGAATTTTAATGGATGATATTAAAAACAAAGTAATTGAAGTTTTAGCCGATGTAACTTCTACTGATGAAGAAACAGTTAAGGGATGGGATGGCCAAGACCTTTTTGGTAACGGATTCCTTGATTCAATGGGAACTGTTGAGTTGTTAGTTCAACTTCAAGATGAGCTTGATATTGAAGTTCCTGTTTCAGAATTTGATCGTTCACAATGGGATACCTTAGACAAAATCTGTGATCAAATAAGGAAGTTACAAAAGTGAAAAAAAATTACCGACTGTGGCCGATTTTCGGTCCAATCATAATTGCCGTTTTAATGCTGATTGGCCTTTTCTTATTACCGTTAAATTTCAAAGTTTCTTCGCAAACTTTGAAAGAGGCTGCTGTTTCGCTTGATACAGCAACTTTTAAAAATCAATTTTTAAAAAAGCAAGCCTTGGATAACAAAACTACTCATTATGTTCCGTTTTTTGGTTCTAGTGAATTAGAACGGATGGATCGTTTTCATCCTTCTGTAATGGCTGCCAGATATCATAATTATCGACCTTTTCTTTTAGGGAAAAAGGGTGCGCAATCGTTGCCACAAGTTTTATCGATGGAAACAATTATGCCCCAACTTAAAAACCGAAAAGCAGTCTTTATTATTTCACCACAGTGGTTTGTTAAACAAGGGATCTCTCCAGCGGCCTTTAAATATTACAATGGCGACCTAGCAGATTTAACTTGGCTGCAACATGCTGATCCAAACTCTGCTTATGATCGTTACTTCGCTCGCCGGTTAGTTCAGCTTCTCGGTGCTAACGACCGCGTTGGTCAAATGGCTCATGAGATTGCTACCGGTCATAAGTTAACTTGGGTAAATTATCAAACAATTGCAATTCAACGTAAATTTTTAATTCACGAAGACCAGTTATTCTCACGTTTTCGTCCGAATGAAAATTACGAAAAACGTATTGCTCCTAAAATCGATCGTCTACCTGCTAAGTATAATTATCAAGACCTAAAAAGCTTAGCTCGTAGTGATGCCAAACAACAAACTACCAATAATCAATTTGGTATTTTAAATAGTTTTTATGCTAGTCGAGTTAAATCAAAAAAAGCGATGTTAAAAAACGCGGAAAAAAACTTTGACTATTTGAAATCACCTGAGTATTCAGATTTCGAGTTAGTTTTAAAACAGTTTGCTAAGCAGCATACCCAGGTTTTATTTATGATTCAACCTATAAACAGTAAATGGGCTAATTACACTGGACTGGACATGAAGATGTATTACCAATCTGTCCGTAAAATTAAGTATCAATTGCATCAGCAAGGCTTTAACAACATTGCCGATTACTCGCATCAAGGGAACACTCCCTACTTTATGGAAGATACTATTCATATTGGTTGGGTCGGTTGGGTTAAATTTGATAAACGCGTTGCCAATTTTATGGCTCAAAAAAACCAAAAAACAAATTATCACTTACAACAGAAATTCTTAAACAAAAATTGGCAACAACTTGAACCAACTGAACAAAACCTCAAGGCATTCTCCCATGAATAATTGAGTCTTGCTTAAAGGAAGTAACTGAATGAAAAAATTTTATGCAGTTTTAATGACAACTATCTTATTGGGATTGATGGGGTTTGTTTTAGTCGGTGGGTTTTTTAAGTATAAAAATAGTGTGAGAGCTGGGCAAGAAAAGCCCGTAACTTCAAAGCATCTTCAACAATTGACGTATACTCGTGATGGCATTAAATTTGTTAATCATGAACCCGCTGAAAAAGTTGATTCTTTACCTAGCGTTGAGAAAACTGCGATACAAAAACAACTCGACAAAAATAAGTTTAGTGGTACCTGCTTGTTAGTTAAAAATGGTAAAATTATCTACTTACAAGCTTTTGGCAATGCCAACAACACCACCGGAAAATTGAATCAAATTAATTCTGTTTATCCAATTAATTCGATTCAAAAAGGATTAACGGCTTATTTAATAATGCAGCTAATTCAAGAACATCGGTTGAATTTTACTGATAAAATCGGTAAGTTCTACCCTAAAATTCCCGGCGGACAAACTGTTACCATTCGAGATATGTTAAATATGTGTTCTGGTTACCAATTACCAAAACAAATGAATTATTTAGCTTCCGATGAAGGCGTCTTGAAGTATAATTTGAGCCATCTCAAATATAGCAGCCAACAACTAGGAAAATTTAATTACCAAGAGGTTAACTATACTCTTTTAGCTGGTGTGGTAACCAAACTAACTGGAACAAGTTACGAGAAACTGATCAAACAAAAAATAATTGATAAGTTGAACTTAACAAATACTGGTTTTATGTATCTCAATAATCCCCAGCAACCGATTGGTTATAACTTTAATAATAATCAATGGCAAGCTCAAAAGATTAAGCAATACGAAATTTCGCGAGAATTTGGTGCTAGTAATATTTATATGAGTGTTTGGGATCTGTATCAATCACTTGCAGCGTTACGTAATGGAACTTTACTTTCGAGTCAAAGTAAAGCTGAACTATATCAAACTACTTCAAAAGATCCTTACGTAGCTGGTATGTACCCGTTAACCCAATTTAACCGAATACATGGAATTGGGTTTGGCTTTGAAAGTAGTGTCGCAATGAGCTCAAGTGGACAAGATGCTGTTGTCTTATTGACTAACCACTGGAATTCCAAAGCAGCGATTCAAACAACCCTTACTAGTCAGCTATATCAAATTATTAATCCTGCTTAATTGATAGAAAATATCAAAAACTGATCTTAAAAGCTTAACGACATTACGTTTGCTTTTAGGATCAGTTTTTTAATGATTAGTTATAAATTTTTTTAAAAACTTCCGAAACAGTTTTAACTACTTTTGGATCAAGTACATTGGGAACTATTTTATTTTTAGAAGGATCCTTTACTAGTCCAGCAATCGCTTGAGCAATTTTTTCTTCAAGTTCGAAAGTTATTTTTTTAATTCCTTGTTCAAGTAATCCTTTAAACATTCCTGGAAAAACCAAAATATTATTAATTTGATTAGGATATTCACTAGACCCAGTTGCGATAATAGCCGCTCCCGCCTCAACTGCAGTTTTAGGCATAATTTCTGGAATTGGGTTGGCTAGCGCAAAAATAATTGGCCTAGAGTTCATCATTTTTATCATTTCTGAATTCAATATTTCTCCAACCGAAACGCCAATAAATACATCTTGGCCTTTTATTGCATCTATTAATGATTCACCGGATACAGCTCTTTTTGTTCCGCTCGCTGCCTCAAGTTGCCATTTGTTTGCAGTAATTGTTTGTGAAGTAATCACCCCTTGTTGATCAAGTAGCGTTAGGTTTTCAAATCCTACCGCATGCAATAATTTGGCAATTGCTACTCCAGCAGCCCCTACTCCATTAATTAAAATATACATCTTCTTCAACTCTTTACCACAAACCTTAGCAGCATTAATTAAGCCTGCTAACACCACAATTGCTGTTCCCTCTTGGTCATCATGATAAACCGGTATATCTAACTCACGCTGCAGCCTTTCTTCAATTTCAAAACAGCGAGGAGCTGCTATGTCCTCCAAATGAATTCCAGCAAAACTATCACTAATATTCTTAATTGTTGCAACGGTTTCTAAGACGTTAGTTTGCTTAATTCCCAATGGTAAAGCATTAATCCCCGCTAAATCTTTATAAATTAGCGCCTTTGCTTCAACAACTGGCAACCCAGAAATTGGGCCGATATTTCCTAAACCTAAAACCGCCGTTCCATCTGTAATTACTGCAACTAATTTTCCACTCATCGTATAGTTATTCTTGGTTTCAGGAAATTCTTTAATTATTTCTGCTAAGATTGCTACTCCAGGTGTATATGCCAAGCTTAAATCTTTTCGATTTTCAATTTTCAAATCCGCTTTAATTTCTAGAACACCAATATTTTGTTGATGAGATTTTAAAACTTTTAATTGCTCATTATTTAACTGCTTCATCAAAATTCCCTCTTAATTATTTTTCTTGGTGTAACGCTTTATTACCTGTATTTTTGGTAAAAATTTCAAACATTCTCCAAAGGAGCATCAAAATCAATGGCGATAATAATGCTACATAAATATCACTGATTCCGAATGGATCTCCTAATAAAAACCAAGCTGTGGAAATAAATGTTGTCCCAACTAATGCAATATTTGCTCCTTTAGTATCACTGAAAGCTGGCAGGTAAAAAGCCACAACTGCTACAATCGTGATTGACACTCGTAACGCCTTTGTGAAAAATGATAATGCAAGAATTTGCGGTGTAGCAAATGCAAAAACTAATGGTGTAAAACCAACAACCAAAGAAATAATTCGCGTAACTTTTAGTTGTTTTTCTGGTGTTGGCTTCCAATGTGGTACATAAAAATCATCTACAATTAAAGAAACAATCCCTAACGCAACCGCGCTAACCCCGATAAAGACTGATGCTAGTAGTCCTGTTGCTACCAAAGCAGATAACCAAACATTAATGTGACGCAAAAATATTGTAAGCGCATACAAATTATTGATTTTAGGAAAAAGATATCGCGCGCATATTCCAATTACAGCTACCATCAGTCCAAGTGGAAATGCTAACAAGGCGGCAATAAAAGAAGCTTTTCGTGCCTCATGACTATTTCGAGAAGATGAAATTGCCTGGACAATAAACTGTGTTGAAAATATTGCCCCTGTAATTGTTATTATCCAGCCAATAATTGTAGCTAATCCTACATGCCCTGTTGCTGAGAAATAATACGCTGGCAAAGCCGCTTTAATTGGAGCAATTCCCTTGGTCATCATCAAAGCAGCAATGAAAACAACTATGATCCCAACATATTTTAAAAAAGTATGAATAACTGTGACATAGGCTACACTTTTCATCCCACCTATGCAAAAGTAAAATGTACTGATAACCCCAATAATAATCATCGCCAACGGCAATTTCAACTGTAAAATTTCTGACAAAATACTTGCTCCACTGATATAATTATTAACATTTACCAACAGCAGAGCATAAATCATAATAATCGAAACAATTATTTTAGTTGATTTACCATACTTTTGCTCAATTGCATGTGAAATTGTAAAACCACCTGTTTTGTAAAGTTTGTCCGCAAATAAAAGACCGTACAAAATGAAACCAACTACTGCAGCTAAAATCGACCAAGCGGCAGCAAATCCTGATGTAAATGCTGTTTGCGCGGCACCAATAGTTGACATTGCCCCAATAAACTCTGACATTAGGAGCACTGCTACAACAAAAGTCGGCAAATTTTTATTTCCCGTCATAAATTCATTGTTAGAATGACCACTCCATCTTAAACTCAAATAACCTGTAAAAATGATATAGACTATTGCGACACCTATAATTATTAAAACTGCTTGAGAACTTAAAAGTGACATAATTGACTGCCTCCTTTTTCCCTAAAAAAAAGACAGCATAAAAGTAATCAAAATCAAATTAGTTTTATGCTATCCATTTCAAATATCAACTTATTAAATTACTATTTTACCAATAGATCGACTTTTCCTACTTGACTATCACGAATACCTTTAGCTACCCAGTCTTTTTCTTCTTGGCTCAAAGGTAAGACTGGCTTACGCATCAAGGCATTTGAGAAGATTCCGCGTTGTACTAAAGCTTCTTTCAAACGAGCATGCGCTTCTCCTGAAGGCTGACCGCCACCGTAAATTGCTTGTGCCATTGGGTAGATTAAATCATCATAATGATGAATATCTTCCATATTTCCATGATCATATGCCTTCCAAGCAGCTGTAATCAGTTCTGGAATACAACCGGCAAATCCAATAATAGCTCCATCCATTCCTGGAAACATTGAGCTTAACAATGTCTCATCATGGCAAGTCAATAAAACTGTTTCTGGGGATTTGTCACGTAATACCCGAATATCATGTTCATAGATTGGTTCAACTCGTGTCCCCATTTTGACTCCTTTAACATGTGGGATTTCTGTGCACATTTTTAGTAAGGTATCAATTGGATAAAAGGCTTTAGTTGTCGCTGGATAAAGATGAATAATAATATCAATGTCAGCACCATCAGCAACATCCTTAATATATTCAAACGGTGCTCGCGGATTCATTCCAAATCTTAACCACATATGTGGTGGCATCAATAAGATTCCATCTGCACCAGCTTCTTTAGCGTCACGTGCCATTTCAATAGCACCTTCTGTGCTCTCACTGTTAACTCCAGAAACAATTGTTAATTTGTCACCAGCTTCTTCATTAACTATTTCAACAACTCTTTTTCTTTCTTCTCGACTTAAAGCGGTGATTTCACCGGTATGTCCGTTGCAGACAACTCCATCAATTCCATCAATTGAAGCAATCCAATTGATGTACTTTCTGAACTCGGGCTCATTAATTGTATAATCTTCATTAAAAGGTACAGCTATAGCAGGAAAAATTGTCTTGAATGTTTTATTTTTTGACATAATTATTCACTCTCCTTAAATTTAACAAGTTTCTCTCAAAATCAATTTTACAGAATAAATTTTATGTTCTGTTTCTATTTGTTTCTCGGCGATATTCTTAAATAGCAAATTTAAAGCACTAATACCAATTTGTTTTAAGGGCAATTCAATCGAACTAAGTGTTGTCTCTAAATACCTACCAATTGAATATCCCGTTAAACTGATAATTTTAATTTCTTCAGGTATTTGATAATGCTGCTTTTTTAGTTGTCGAATTGCTCCCATTCCCATCGTATCGGTAGCGACCAATAACCCATCAAGTTTTTTGGCTTGCTGAATTAAACTTAGCGTTGATTCATAACCAAATTGATAATATTGAGATTTCAATGTAGGTAAATTACAAATATATTCTTGCAATCCTGCTTGCCTAATTTGTTCTTGATATCCCACCAAACGTCTTTCATAAGGGAAAAGATTCTTGGGACCATTCAACAGACCAATTTTTTTACATCCTTGTTTAATTAAACAACTAGTTGCGACTGTTGCAGCCTGCTTATAATCCGCTCCAACGCTACTAAGAGTTTTATCTTGTGCTCGCATCAATTGAATTATTGGTAAACCACCAACTGCAATATCTCTCAACAATCGATTGTTAGCCCCTGTGCCAACAATAATTATTCCATCGACAAAACTATCTCGTAATCGCTGTAGTCCAGCTTTTTCATTTGAAATATCATTATTAGTGATGCATAAGATAACTTGATATCCATTCTTAACAGCATTTTTTTCAATGATACAAGCAAGATCATTGTAAATTGTTAACTGCATATCCGGAACTACTAACCCAATCGTTTTTCGTTTACCCTTTCGCAAACCTTTTTCAATTAAATTTGGATGATAACTTAATTGCGAAACAGCTTCGAGAATTCTTAACTTAGTATCCGGATGTACATACGAAGTATTGTTAATAGCTCGCGATACAGTACTGACATCCACATTAGCCAATTTGGCAACATCTTTAAGTGTAATCAAGAGAAGGCCTCCTCATGTAAAAAACACCATGTGTAGAAACAAAATTACTTTAAGAACTCATTTGTTTTTACACTTTGTATTGTATTACTTATCACAATCTTTTTAAATAGAGTAAGCGCTTTCTGCAAATTGTTGCAGAAAAAAGTATTTAAAAACGTTAAGTTTACATTACCTCAGTTTTCTTAAAAGACCATTGTATCAGCATTTAAAAGCCGTTTTGTTATGAAACAAGTTTCAAAAAAACTGTTAAGCATTTTTTGCTTGTGATTTTGTTAATTTGTAAAAATTAAAAATTAACTTCTAATTTGTTTTTTTAAAAATTTTTCTTTTCAGCAAGCACTCTCAATGATTATAATGAGATAATCATCTCATTTTGGAGGACAAATCAAATGAAGAAAATCTTAATTTTGCATACAGGTGGCACAATTGCTATGTCACAAAATAATGATGGCGCAGTTGTTCCAAATTCAAATAACCCACTTGATGCATTTCAAAATCCTTTTCACGGAAAACTAGACTTAATAACAGAAGATCTCTTTAACCTACCTTCACCGCACATTGGGCCAAAAGAAATGCTGTTAATTCAACAACGAATTATGCAAGCTGTGGCAGATGGTATTGACGGTATTGTTGTAACTCATGGGACAGATACTTTAGAAGAAACAGCTTATTTTCTAGACTTAACTGTTCCAAATGATTTACCAGTTGTAATTACTGGTGCTATGCGCTCGGCTAATGAAATCGGTTCAGATGGTCTGCATAATTTTCAAACTGCTATTCAAACTGCTGCTAGTGATCAAGCCAAGGGAAAAGGTGTCTTAGTTGTCATGAATGATGAAATTCATACTGCACGTTATGTAACAAAAACGCATACAACGAATGTAGCGACTTTTCGAACCCCCACTTTTGGTCCAATTGGCTTAGTTACTAAAAACGGAGCTCATTTTTTTGAAAAATTACTATTACAAAGCTGTCATCCGATTGATCATGTAATTAAACATGTTTACTTAATTAAAGCATATGCTGGAATGGATCCAGAACTTCTGGGAATGTTAGCTAATTCAGCAACCAATGGCGTTGTAATTGAAGCATTAGGAGCCGGAAATTTACCACCTACTGTTTTGCCGGAGTTAAAAAAAATCTTAGACCGAAAAATTCCTGTTGTCCTAGTTTCTCGCTGTTTTAACGGAATTGCCCAAGATGTTTATGGTTACGATGGTGGTGGAATCCAGCTAAATAATTTAGGTGTTACTTTTTGTCATGGACTAAATGGGCAAAAAGCACGGATAAAGTTATTAGTTGGTCTGAGTTATGGTCTTAAAGGCAAATCGTTAACTGATTTTGTCAGTGACGCTGTATCTTAAAGTCGTTTGGCCTACTAGACTATCTAATAAAACAACACCAACTAAATATTTTATAATTTTTCAGTTTAAAAAAACCGTATTCCTCAATAGTGGAATGCGGTTTTTATCATTCAGAAAACTTCTAATGAAATTAAAGCTTCATTTGCTATTAAACTTTTCTTAATCCGATATTATTTGGAATTGCTTAGCTAATTTTTTTTGCAATTGATCAGCTATTTTATTTAAATCAGCAATATGTCCGGTGAATTCTTCCATGGTTGCTAAAACTTCCTCGGAATTAGCTGAAACTTCTTCGGTTCCCGCAGAGTTTTCTTCGGTTGACGCTGAAATATTCTCCAAATTTTCCAAAACCTTATTTTGAATCATAACTATTTTCTGACTTGATTTGGTCAATTTACGAATTTCTGTAATCATTAACTCACTGCGTTTGGAAACTTCTTGAGAAGATTCAATTGATTTTACAATTAAATCTGTTTGCTTCTGACCTCCTGCTAACGAATCTGTCGTTTGTTTAACCATTTGTTGTGACTGAGTGCGAATCTTATCGATCAATTCTTCAATTTCTTTTGTTGAACTTTTACTTTGTTCCGATAATTTGCGAATTTCAGCAGCAACCACTGCAAAACCTTTTCCCGCTTCTCCGGCACTAGCAGCCTCAATTGAAGCATTCAATGCCAACAAATTGGTTTGATGAGAAATCCCATTAATAACATTAACAATTTTTCCAATATTTTGAATATTAGCATTAGTTGCACTCATATTCTGAGTCAACTGCTGCATTTTACTCAATTCATGGTGCCAATTATCTTTCACTTCGTTAGCAACTAAAATATTGCTTTGATTGAACTTCGAAGATTCCTCTGATTTTTCATTGATGCTGACGACATTATCCCGCATATCTTTTACTATTACTGATAAGCTTTGTAGCTGTGCAACACTTTTTTGGGTTTCTTCAGCTTGACTGCTTGTCACATTAGCTATTCCAGTGATAGTCTGGGCTACTTCATCAGTGGCCTTACTTGTTTGTTTGGACAACCCCAGTAAAGAAACCGACATTTCGGATACCTTATTACCTTCTTGCTGAATACCATTAACTAATTCGCTGATTGAATTAATCATTTCATTATAATGGGCTGTTAATCGTTGAATCTCACTTCCATTCCGATCAGCAATAACCGCTCTTATAACAAATTTATCAACTGCAGTTTCATTTTTAATTGATTTCGTCGATATTTTTTGAAATTTACCTAAACCTACTTTTTCAAGCGATGATACAAAAACATTAATTATTCGTTTGACCAACATGGTGATTGAACTTGCCATTAAGATAATCAAAATCACCATAACAATTGCTACTACAATTGATATTTTTACAATCGCTGATAACTCCGGTTTAATTTCATCTTTTTGAGTTTGGGCTAATCCAATCGTTGAGCTATTAAGGTTTTTTCGATAATAAACTCGTTGAATCGCCGTATCATGTTTTGGCAAAAAATTACCTTTGATTGAATTTGCTAATTTAGCTTTCTTAAAAATAACCCTTTTAGAAATATTCTTGCCAATTAACTTTTTATTTTTCGAAGCAACTACTACCCCATCAGTCGAGACAAGCATTGCATTCCCCGTTCGACCAATTTGTAATTTAGTCAAATCCTGCTGAACTGCATTGTATGAAATATTGAATGATAGTACACCTAAATGTCCTTTAGAATCACGAACTGCTTTAGAAACGCTCATAACATATTGGCCACTGTTAGCATCAACAAACGGAGCTGACCAAAAAATTTCGTCTTGATGGGTAACCGCTCCTTGATACCAAGGACGTGATGTTGGCTTAAAGTTTGCTGGTAACTTTTTGCTATTCGCCACAAACTGATTATCTGATGTAGCAAAAATTGCATTCTTAATAGTACCGTTTTCAGTCTCAGCAGCAGAAATAACTGCTGCAATTTGTTTTAAGTTAAACTCACCTTTAAATGCTGGTTGTTCCAAAATTCCAGTCAAACCCTTTTCAGCAGATTTATGTAAAGATAATTGGCTGTGATCAACCGTAGCAACTGCCGCTGCTTTATCACGATTGCTGCGGTCAATTAACATTTCTTTGGTGCTTAAAAAGTTGCTCGTCAACATAACAATAATGGGAATAACTGCTACTAAAATTAATAAACTTGCAATAGGTTTGCCAATACTCTTTCTTTTTGCCAATAATATCAACTTCTCTTTCTGTATTTATTGTAACTAATCTAAAAAGTTAGTTACAATAAATAAGTATCGGACACTAGCATTCTTTTTTAAGCCAAAAACAAAAAGATAATTAAATACTCAGTTAAATATTATCTGTAATTACTAAAATACTCGTTGATAATTAAAATTTAATAGTCTGTTTTTGGCAAGAATAAGTTTCAAAAAAGTTATTTTATTAATTAGATTCTCTGCTTTACTTATCTTTCTTAGCAATAGTTATCCTTAATTGATTTTAATCATTTATTAATCTATGATTAATGTCACATAAAGGAACAGAAAAATTTTTGCTTAAAGTAAAAATTTTTCTCACAATCACAAGGGGAGAACAAGTATGAAATTGGGGAAAAAATTTGGATTAGGGATTGTTGTTGCAAGTTGTCTTTTATTAGCAGCTTGTGGAAAATCTGCCTCTAGCTCGGCCGGAAACTTAGCTGACAAACAGGTTATTAATTGGGATGAGCCATCTGAACTACCAACTATGAATATCTCAACGGCTACCGACACAATCAGTTTTGACATGCTGAATAATACTGGTGAGGGTTTGTATCGCATCGGCAAAAAGAGCAAAATTGAACCGGGAATTGCTAAAACAACCAAGGTTTCAAACAATGGGTTGAAATATACCTTTACACTTCGAAAAAATGCTAAATGGAGTAATGGTGACCAAGTAACTGCTAAAGACTTTGTTTATTCCTGGCAACGAACAGTCAAACCAGCAACTGGGGCAGAATATTCATACTTGTTTGATGGTATCAAAAATGCTGATGCCATTGTAGCTGGTAAAAAGTCTGCTAATACTTTAGGTATAAAAGCCGAGGGCAACTATAAGTTAGTAATCACCTTAGAAAAACACGTTCCTTATTTCAAGTTACTAATGGGATTTCCTGTCTTTTTTCCACAAAACAAAGCAACCGTTGAAAAGTATGGCAGTAAGTATGGCACTGCTTCAAAATATTCTGTCTATAATGGTCCCTATGTTATGAAAGGATGGACTGGTTCCAACTTAACTTGGAGTCTCCGGAAAAACAAAGACTATTGGGATAAGAAAGCCGTTAAACTCAGTCAGATTAACTTTGCCGTTAATAAGAGTACTTCTACCAGTTACAATCTCTATCAAAGTGGCAAGTTAGATGAAACATTGTTAGGAGCTGAACAGGCAAAACAACTATCAAATTCAAAAGACTTCACACCACGAAAAGAGTCAAGAATCAGTTACTTGGAATATAACCAAACACAAAAAGAGTTCCAGAATAAAAAAATTCGTGAAGCTATTTCACTAGCAATCAACCGAACTCAATTAGTCAAAAAAGTTCTAGGAGATGGTTCAACAACTGCTCCCGGAATTGTTTCTAGCGGATTAGCCTCTTATCAAGGTAAAGATTTTGCAACAGCTGCTAAAACATCAGCTGGTATCAGCTATAATAAGCAAAAAGCTCAAAAACTCTGGCAAGAAGGATTAAAAGAACTGGGAGTCAAAAAATTTGATTTCACGCTTCTAGCTGATGATACCGATAGTGCCAAAAATGTTTCCGAGTACATCCAAAGCCAGTTAGAAGAAAACTTGCCAGGAATTAATGTATCTGTCGAAAATGTTCCTTTCAAAACTCGTTTAACTCGAGCGGAAAATGGAAACTTCCAAGTCGTCTTATCAGGTTGGGGCGCCGATTTTAGCGATCCAATTACCTTTTTACAATTGTTCACCTCAGGGAATTCATATAATGATGGCAAATGGAAAAACAGCCAGTACGATAAGTTGATTGATGCATCTGGAACCACTAATGCAACTAATGGAAGTAAACGTTGGCAAAATATGATCGATGCAGCAAAAATTTTGATGCAAGATCAAGGTGTTGCTCCACTTTACCAACAAACACAAGCAACTTTAGTTAAACCAAAAGTTAAAGGCGTTATTTATAACTCAGCTGGTGTCAGTTATAATTTCAAAGATGCTTATGTTACAAAATAAGTAATGTTTAACACCACAAAAAACGATAACAACTAGATATTAGCTGTTACCGTTTTTTTGTAGTTTCTTTAACATAAAATATTACCTAGTCAGTTGGTAACCAAAGTTTAGCTTCACTATTTGAAGGATAGTAATAACCATTAGGGATAGTTTGTAATTCAATTAAAGTTCCCCAAGGAGCTTTAACATAGACACTGCCGTTTCCTGGCGTGTCCTCATACTTTGAGTTCCCGTGGATTTCTGATAAAGCAGTTGCTCCAGCAGCAACTGCTTTATCCAAGGCCGTGTTCAGATCATTAACAAAAATTGAAAAATGGGTAATACCTTGGTCACCTAATGTTGCTGGTGACTGTTGCTGATCTGTTTGAATTTCAAAAAGTTCTAAGCTTGGTCCCTTACCAATCACAACCATTTGCTGCCGAACAATTTTACTGCCTGGTGCTAAACCCAATTGCCGCTCAACCTCCATGCCTTGCCGAGGGCTATCTTGTTGAGTCAAGGAGGCGTAAGCTAGTTTAGCTCCAAAAGCAGCTTTCAAAAACTGCGTTGCCTGATCAACATCTGGAACTGTTAAACCTAAATGATTAATGCCTAGAATTTCCGAATGTTTAACCATTTTCTCACCTCCATATGTCCAAGCTTACCAAGCATACAGAGATTCTCAACTATTTTGCTTGTTGGCAAATTTCTGAAAAGCCAATTATCTCCTGATTATTTGTTTAACATAACTTTTAAAATTGCTGGATCAGTTTCTTTCATTCCTATCGTGGCAAGTTGACCAATTCCTCGTAAGGTCTGATCAACATCTTCAGCCACTAATCCATTTGTAGCCGGAATAACAACTCCCGCTAAAGCCAATTTAACTGCACGACACATCGTTGCTGCCGAATTGGCAACTTTCATCGCACAAGAACAGCCAGCCCCATCACAAACCATCCCGACGACATCCCCGCACATATTTTTAATTGCAGCTGCAGCTGCCTGATAGTTTCCAGTACGCAAATACACTGTGCCTGCTGCTGCACCCATTGCTGCAGAAGCAGTAGCACAAAATGCTGATAAAACAGGCAAAAAAGAATGAATATAAAGTGCCGTTAAATGGGATAGAGTCAATGCTCGCACTAAATGTTCCTGATCCACTTCTAATTCTTTAGCCGTCACACATACCGGGACGGTTGCTGTAATTCCCTGATTTCCAGAACCAGAATTTGACATTGCCGGCAACTGAATTCCGCCCATTCGTGCATCAGAAGCTGCTGCAGAATAAGCTACAATTTTTTGTTCTAAATCCCCAGTAGTCGCTGTTTTCAGATGATTCCCAACAGCAATTCCATAGTCATGTTGAAGGCCTGCTTGTGCTAATGCCATATTTAATCTACCAGCTTGTTCCATAAACATGATCTTTGCTAAATCAACTGTAGTAGCAAATTTCCAAATTGTTGCCAAAGATGTCTGCTGCAAGAAATGATTGATTTCTGATACTTGATGAGTAGCCGGACGTGTTTTTTTAAAAATGAAGTCTTGATTTTTTTCAATTTCATAGATATTGGTATGTCCACCGGCAATTCGAACGGTTACCTTATCAACTCTTGTTTGAACCATTACTTCAACATACAAATCATCAGCTACTGAAGCTACTTGAGCACGTATTTTTCCTGAGTGAGCTAATTCTTTAATAGCTGGAACCTTCTGCCTGGGAATGGTCGCAATTACACTTAAACCAGCGCTTGAATCGCCGGTCAAAGCACCAGCTGCCGCCGCAATTAACAACCCTGGTTCTCCCACTCCGGGTACCATCACTGCTAGGGCATTTTTCATTACATTTGGAGAAACTTTAACCATTATCTGTTTGATTGGTTCATGGTCTAAATAAACCATTGCTTTGGCTGCTGCTAAGGCAACCGCAACTGGTTCAGTACAACCGGTCGCCGGAACAACGCCCTTTTTTAAAGCTTTTAAAAACATTTTTTCATTCGTTTCATCTATTGCTGGCATAGTATTTCTCCCTAACCAATTTTTTATAAAAGAGTTAGCTTTATTATAGCGAAACTATTAGAAAAGTTCCGCCCAAATAATGCTTTTCTTGGAAACAAAATCAAATCAGCTAATTTATTATTTTTCTAAATTAACAGTTGTAAACCCTTGCTGTAATTTTCTACCATATACCATAGTTCGACTTTTATTTCTGAACTTTCCATAATTTGTTTTAAATGCTAAAGTTAATTATATCTTAAGATTAATGAGGAAAACATCATGAAAAAAAACTTGCCGATTTTACTGGCCAGTATGCTGGTCAACATGGGGATTGGTTTGATCATGCCGATTACAACTCTTTTTTTGCACAATCGATTACACCAGAGTTTAGTAACCTCTGGCTATGTTTTAATGGGCTTTTCATTGGCAATGGTTTTAGGCAATTTGTTAGGTGGCTGGTTATTTGACCATTGGAAAATTAAACCTACTCACTATTTAGGAGGGGTGCTTGTTTGGTTAAATCTAATTTTTCTAATTGTTTTTCCCATCTGGCCTTGGTATACGATTTTAGTAATTGGTTATGGCTTGGGTCTTGGTATCCTGAACTCTGCTGTTAATGGTTATATTGCAGCTTATCAGAAAGAGTCTCCAAATTTATTTACTAATGCTTACTGGTTAGCGAATCTTGGTATGGGGTTAGCAACCTTTTTGTCTGGAATACTATATGCTCATAATATTCGCTGGGTTTTTGCTGTGGCTTTAATGCTATTTGTCACTACTCTAATTGTCGTCAAATTATTTTTCCAGGAAATTCCCCGTTCATCATCAATTCCTAAAGTTAAAGCTAGTTGGAAATCTAGATCACATTTTTCTGGAAGTTTGTGGTTTATTTGTTTGCTATTAGTTATTATCTGGATTGGCTATGAGCAATGGAACAGCAATGTTTCTGTATATACGCTCCAACAAGGCATCTCAGTCCAAAAATATAGTCTCTTATTCACAATTTCAACCATCGAAATTGTAGTCTTTCAACCTTTATTAAATTTCTTTTTTCGGCCAACTTTTAAAAATGAAAAATATCGTATTTTAAGTGGTACTCTACTTTTGGGAATATCATACCTAAGCTTGATTAATGCCCAGCACTATAGTCAGTTCTTAATTGGCATCACCCTCTTATCTTTTGGTGACATGCTGGCATTAACCACGACCCCGGCTATGATCAACCGTTTTGCGACTGATCAAAACCGAGCAACAATTCAAGCTCTAGGGAGTACTGCTGGTTCATTAGGCCGAGCTTTAGGTCCGTTGCTAGGGGGAGTTATGATTCAACTTTGGAACTATCAAGTGACCTTTATTATCTTGTTTGCTGTTCATCTGCTTTTCTGTCTACTCGGCAGTTGGCAGTTAAAGGCGAACTCGCTTGGTAAAAGCGAACATTTAAATATGTAGTCATTAAAATTATTCTATTTTTAATCAAATAGAGCTTGCATCTCTCAAAATTTTATACTAAGATATTAAGCAAGTTTAAGCAGCTTTAAAAAGTGAGAGGGAGCAAATAATGAGAAAGCAAGTTGACTTGTGTTGCATGAATGGGAAAGTTTTAAATGTTTTTAATCGTAAATTTGAAGAAAAAGTTTTATGGATTGATCAAGGCAAGATTGTTGCAACTGGTGAAAAAGCCGAACTAACGGCTCATGAGGTTTTTGATGCTCAGGGAGCTTATATTGTGCCAGGGATGATCGATGCTCACGTTCATATCGAAAGCTCCATGGTTGCTCCGAGTGAGCTTGGTAAAGCTTTACTAACCAAAGGAACGACCACAATCGTAACTGATCCACATGAAATTGCTAATGTTACCGGTATTTCTGGGCTAAAGTATATGATTAACGATGCCGGCCAAACACCGTTGGACATTTTCTTTATGCTCCCTTCTTCGGTTCCATGTACTCCCTTTGAACATAACGGAGCAACTTTAACGGCTGAAGATTTACGACCACTTTACGCTGAACCCAGTGTTAAAGGATTGGCAGAAGTCATGGATTACCCAGCCGTTGCCAAACGTGAACCTGATATTATGCAAAAAATTCAGGATGCGCAACAACTGGGATACCATGCCGATGGACACGGAGCTGGTCTAGATGCCAGTCAACTTGATGTCTATCGACAAGTTGGGATTGATACTGATCACGAATGTACAACCATTCAGCAAGCACAAGAAAGGCTTTCAGCTGGCTTTTGGACCTTTTTACGTGAAGGATCAGTTGAAAAAGATCTTGAAAAACTTATTCCAGTAGTCACAGAAAGTAATGCCCAACGTTTTGCATTTTGTACTGATGATAAATTAATCAGTGACTTGTTAATAGATGGAGGTATTAATTACTGCATTCAACTAGCAATTAAAAATGGAATACGGCCAGAGACAGCTTACACCATGGCAAGTTACAATGCGGCTCAAGCTCACAAATTGATTGATCGTGGAATTTTGAATACCGGGTTTGTCGCGGACTTAGTTGTTTTAAAAGATTTAAAAACTGCCACCGCTCAAAAAGTGATGAAAAACGGTCAGTGGATTGTCCCTAAGCCAACCCGTCCACTTTCTTTCACGACAAATACCGTTCACCAGCACTTAGAAAAAACAGATTTAAAAATCAAACTGACTGACGATTATTGCAATGTAATTGGAATTATTCCAAATCATATTGAAACAAATCACTTGCAAAAACATGTTCCTCTGAAAAATGGCTATTTTGTTAATGACACTGCACAAGATATTTCCAAAATGATTGTTGTAGAACGTCATCATCAATTAGGCACTTTTGGACTTGGGTTAGTCCACGGATTTAAAATTACTAACGGAGCAATTGCAACCACCATCGCTCATGATTCACATAATATTGTTGCTGTCGGTAGTGATGACCAAGCAATTTACACCGCAATTCAGGCAATCAGCTCCACTCATGGGGGGATTGCGGTCAGCAAAGGCACTGAAGTCTTAGCAAAAATGCCTTTACCGATTGCTGGACTAATGTCTAATCAAAGCTGTCAGGTGGCCGCTGAGCAGTTAACCGCCATTTTAAATGCTTATCTGCAAATCAGCTTGCCATCTGCGGTAAAGTTCAATCCTTTTATTACCCTATCATTTTTAACTCTACCAGTGATTCCTTCTATTAAATTAACTGATCAAGGACTCTATGATTTTGAGCAAGCTAACTTCATTTCACTAGAAATTAAATAATTTTTATTTTAAATCAGGACTGCATAAGAATTGTGCAGTCCTGATTTATTCTCCAGCGAGCTCAATTTTAATTTGACTTATTTTTTCTTTAATGCCGCAACAATCGCTGGTTCAATTTTTTCTGGTGTTGTAATTGGAGCAAAACGTTGAATCACTTTTCCTGCTCGATCAACTAAAAACTTAGTGTAATTCCATTTAATTCGGCCATGTCCGGCCGTTGCTTTCAGATAAGTAAATAACGGGTCTTCATCTCCCCCATTCACTTTAACTTTTTTGGTCATTGGAAAAGTGACTCCATAATGTAATTGACAATACTCACTGACTTTTTCATCTTCAGCTAACTCTTGATGAAATTGATCTGAAGGCAATCCAATTACCATTAATCCCTGTGTATGATAACGCTGGTAAAGCTTCTCCAAGCCGCTTAACTGCGGTGCTAAACCACATTTGCTGGCGGTATTCACAATTAAGAGCACCTGGCCGCGAAAATCTCGCAATCTCAGTTCAGTGCCACTTGTCTCAACTTCACTAAAATCATAAATTGAAGTCATTCAATCACTCCCTTTTAGTCAATCTAACTGTCTTGATTATGGCTGCTAATACTCAAATTGTAAATAAAATTGGTTGCTGCCTAAAACAAAAAATTCAATAGGATAATATAGCTCAAAGTCCCACCTAACATTGAAAGTAACAAATTACGACGCCACAAATGCAAAAAAATTGTAATTAAGCTGGCCAGTAAGTCAGGTAATCCATGATCACCAGCTAGCCAAGAAACATTGCGAAAACAATAAACGACTAGCATCGCCATAATTGCCGGGGGTAAAAAGCCTCCCAGCTTTCGAACAAAAAAAGGAGTCGTTTTATCCGTCCGAAAAAGAACAAATGGTAAAAAACGCGTGGTAAAATTAGCCACTGCGGCCAAAGCAATTGTTATGATTTGTTCAATCAATGTCATGAGGAAACACCCGCTTTTGATCTAGATAGTATTTAATTGCATATTCAACTACTAAAAAACTTAATGTTACTAGCAAAAAATATGTTTTTCCAATTACCAATAAACTAATTGTAGTTATTATTAGGCCACTAAACGAACTGAGATGACTCTGTTCTTTTAAAAATTGTTCTAAAAAAAGGACAATAAACAATGCTGTCATCATAAAATTAAGGCCTCTTAGTTGAATCCCCAACAAATGGCCTGAAAATCCCCCTAGAAA
Source organism: Liquorilactobacillus nagelii DSM 13675 (assembly GCF_019444005.1). Lineage (NCBI taxonomy): Bacteria > Bacillati > Bacillota > Bacilli > Lactobacillales > Lactobacillaceae > Liquorilactobacillus > Liquorilactobacillus nagelii. The sequence goes on along the minus strand of NZ_CP049304.1, from coordinate 76,068 downwards.
CGCCCCCATCACCCAAGCCAAATAATTAAAAATAGTTACATAAGTATAAACCAGCTTAGTTTTTAAATTGGTTGGAACTTCCAATGCATAGTTAACAGAAAAAGTTTCATCACTTTCACCAAAAATTAAAATTAACCGTTGGAAAATTGATGTATTTCGGTATTTATTAAGCATTGCTAAACTATAAAAAAATTGGCGAAAACCGACCACTAGCGTCACTAAAAATACATTCCAAGGTGCAAACCTTGCAACAAGCCGGCTTGCAACAATAAATTCGACTGATCCACCATAAATAACTGCAGCCATAATAGTTGGAAACCAAAAGGAAAATCCTAGGTTATGCATATATAATCCATACCCCATGGCTAACATTAAGTATCCGATCATCACTGGAAATGCTTTTTGAAAAGCAAATTTTAATTCACTTTGTTTTTCTGACATGCTTTTCCTCCTTAAAACGGCAAAAAGAGCTGTGACAAAATATAATTTTGTCCAGTTCTTTTTTTATTTGAGATAATTTTTCAATTTCAACTTATTTTCAGTTTACCACTTAAGTTAATTGAAAAAATTTGCCTAAACAATAATTATTGTTTGTCTCTTTCAAGTCGGCTGATTGTGTTTTGCTGTCCTAATTTTAGATAAGCAGCAAATCCTAATGCCTAAATAATGGCACCGATTGCGGGCCAACGAGAAGCTGAACTGAAAAACAAACTCACAAAAACTGCACCAAAAAAACAAATTGTTAATGGTTCAGTAATCCGATATGCTGGCATCCGAAATAATACTTCTTGTCCAATTGTTTTTTGGCGAAACTTCCAATGTGCCAGCATAGTTAAAATGCAAACTAAAATATAAATATCTCCTGAAACGGACGCAACAAAAGTAAAAGCTGTCGTTAACTGGTTGAATAAGCTAAGAATCGGAGCACCTAACATCAGTGCAGCTGAAAATAAAACACTAGTCAAAGGAATCCCTTTGACAGAAATTTTCCGTAAAGGTAACATCCAGCGGGAATTACTTTCGAGTGCTAGTTGATATAGATGCCGTCCTGTCGAAAATATTGCACTATTCAAAGTTGAAGCAGCTGCAATAATAACAACTGCATTAATTAACAATGCAGCCGCCGGAATTCCAGCCAATTCAAAAATCTGAACAAACGGACTTTGAGATGCATTAATCTGCTGCCAAGGCGACACCATCATGATCACCGCTAAAGAACCAATGTAAAAGAATAAAATCCGACCGATAATTTGATTAATAGCTCGTGGCAAAACTTGACGCGGCTGTTTGGTTTCAGCGGTAGTAATTCCAACAAATTCCATTCCTTGAAAAGCAAAAAACACCATTGGAAATGCAAAAATAAATTGTGAAATTCCATTGGGAAAGAGGGTAAAATTTCGGGTTAAATTACTGATTGTTGCTTGATCACCACTAATTCCTTGATGATGAGTTACTACTAGCCAAGCACCAACAATAATCAATCCCAAAATCGTTATGATTTTAATCCCCGACAAAATTATTTCCGTTTTCCCAAAGAAACTGACAACCGCCACATTAATCAGGGTTAACCCGACTAAAAAAGCTAATTGAATTAACCAAGCTGGAAGAGTTGGAAACCATAATTGAAAATAAGCTGCAATAGCTGTTAATTCGGCCATCGCCGCCAAAATTAATTCTAACCAATAACTCCATTCAGCAAATTTACCCCAGTTACTTCCTAAATACCGATGAATAAAAACCACAAACGTGTGTTGATTTGGATCAGCATACAACATTTCACCGATTGCTCGCATCATCAGAAAAAAGAAACCGCCAATAATCGCGTAAACAAATAAGATTGATGGCCCTGTACGATGAATTGTACTGCCAGCTCCTAAAAATAGACCTGTTCCGATTGAACCGCCAAAAGCGATCATTTGCACGGCTAGATTCGTCAGTCCTCGTTGAGTTCCATCGCGATTAACTTCAACTTTTGCTGTTTTTCCCACTGTACTGCCTCATTTCCAACTAAAATTCTAATTAATTTTGGCTAAAGCCTGTTCCAAATCGGCAATTAAATCTGCCGCATTTTCAATTCCTATCGATACACGAATCAAATCAGGTGTAATTCCTGCTTGGCGTAATTCAGCTTCATTTAATTGTGCATGCGTTGTTGATGCAGGATGAATAATCAGAGATTTAGCATCACCAACATTGGCTAACAATGAAAAGACCTGCAAATTTTCAATTAGCGCTTTGCCAGCTTGTTCACCACCCGTCAACCCAAGGGTAAAGATCGAACCAACTCCATTAGGAAAGTCCCTTTTTGCGAGTGAATTATATCGACTATCTGCTAATTCAGGATATTTTATCCAAGCAACTTTAGGATGATTCTGTAAAAAATCAATAACTTTTCTAGTGTTAGCAACATGTCGCTCAACCCGCAACGAAAGTGTCTCAAGCCCTTGTAGTAATAAAAATGAATTAAATGGACTAATTGTTGCTCCGGTGTCTCGCAATCCCTCCGCCCGTACTTTAGTTGTAAAGGCACCTCCTGTTAAGTCAGCAAAAACTAACCCATTATACTGTGGATCAGGTGTCGTGAATTCGGGATAACGCTGACTTGCCCGGTAATCAAATTGACCATTTTCAACGATGACTCCACCCATGGTAGTTCCATGTCCACCAATAAATTTGGTAGCTGATTCAATGACAATATCAGCTCCATGATCAAGTGGTCGGTAAAGGTAAGGTGAAGCAAAGGTGTTATCAGAAATCAGTAACAGGTGATTTTCATGAGCTATTTCAGCTATTGCCTCTAAATCAACTAAATTGATATCTGGATTACCAATTGTTTCGACATATAAAGCTTTCGTGTGTTCATTAATTGCAGTTGCAAAATTTTTTGGATCATCTGAATCGACAAAATGTGTTTTAATCCCTAGTTTAGGTAAAGTAACATTAAATAAATTATACGTCCCACCGTAAAGTGTATTGGCCGCTACAATCTCATCACCTTGACCAGCAATATTAGTAATTGCCGCAGAAATAGCTGCTGCTCCCGTTGCTAACGTTACTCCACTGGTGCCATGTTCCAAAGCAGCTACTCGTTGATCGACGACTGCTGTTGTTGGATTAGTCAAGCGCGTATAAATATTTCCTGGATCTTTCAGTCCAAAACGATCTGCTGCTTGCTGCGCATCTTTGAAAACATATGATGTTGTTTGATAAATCGGAACTGCTCGTGCCCCTGTCTCGTCAACCGTCTGACCTGCGTGGACCTGTAAAGTTTCAAAATGAAATTTATTCGCAACCATGTTAATTTCCTCCTTAATTTTTGATAACAAAAAATCCCTGTAATGCAATTTTGCATTACAGGGACGTCAAAACGTGGTACCACCCGTATTCGTTTAATTATTACTAATCAAACCTCATCAACACAATTATGTTAGGGATTATATCGTATCCTCACGAATCTAAGGCTTGCACCGCCGATTGCAACTCCGAGTTCATCTTCAGCTTAATTCAAACTCCCATTTTCACCAACTTGGGATCTCTGCAATATGAAATTCAGCTTACTCTTCTCATCAAAGTCTAATTATTATCTTTTCCAGTATCCTAGCATTTCAAATTTAAGTAGTCAAGACTTTTTTTTAATTTTATTTTCAAAGAAAAACAAATAATGATTGCAAATTAACTTTTGAAGGTTAATACTGATTGATAAACAGTTATTTTGCTTCAATATAAATAAAACAAGCAAATTTTATTTGTTTAATCTAAAAAACCTTTGAAAGGATTCACTTATGTCGCTTTTCTTAACTTTCATTTTTTTAATTGCTGCTGGATTTGTAGCGGGTTTACTAGCCTCAGTTGCTGGTCTGGCCTCACTAGCTTCTTATCCCGCATTACTATTAGTTGGTTTACCACCCGTTTTAGCTAATGTAACCAACACAACCGCACTGATTTTTTCAGGGATCGGATCAACAATGTCCTCACTTCGCGAATTACATGGTCACTGGAAAAAAGTTGCACTTTTTACTTTTTTAGCATCTTTTGGGAGCGTTGCTGGCAGTTGGCTACTGCTAATTGCTCCAGCTTCATCTTTTGAAAAAATCGTTCCTTTTTTTATTTTTGCTGCTGGACTTTTATTATTACTTTCAAGCCGCAAAAAAGGAATTTCGAAAAATAGTCTTCCCACTCAAGCTAATATTTGGATCAGTTTGGTCAGTTTAATTGGTATTTTTTTTGTTGGAGGTTACACCGGTTATTTTGGTGCTGCTGGTGGCGTTATCTTTTTAGCAATTCTCTCTTTAATTACTAATGATCAGTTTGCAACTGTGAACGCAATGAAGAATGTCATTGCTTTTGCGGGAAATTTAATTGCTACTCTAATTTTTGTTTTCAAGACGCATGTAGCTTGGCTAATGGTTGTTCCACTTGGATTTGGCTTGTTAATTGGTGGCTATCTTGGCCCAATTATTGTTCGACACGCCAACATCCACTTGTTACGAGCATTAATTGCCATAGCCGCTTTTGGATTAGCTAGTTATTTATTTATAACTGCCTATTTTTAAATATTTTGGTTTCAAAAGCGGGTAAATCAAAAGAAAACTTTTGATTTACCCGCTTATTTGCTGTTTCAAATTAATAAAGATAAACTTTAGCTTCAAATGGACGCAATTGATCCGCTTGATCATCAGCATAGTTGCTGATTAATAATTTTTTGTTGGTTGGCATTTCTAAGTGTCGTTTAATTATTTTTTCAGTAAAGTTACTAATTACTACTAAAGTTTGTCCTTGATATTCTCGTCGGTAAGCAAAGACTTCCTCATCTTCTGGGATAAGTTCTTGATAATTGCCATAGACAATTAAATCACTTTGATGACGTAATTTAATTAATTTCTGATAATAGTAAAAGACTGACTGCTGATCTTTTAATTCGGCTGCGGCATTAATTTCACAATAATTTTTATTTAATTGTAACCAAGGCTTACCGCTTGTAAAACCGGCATTAGTTGAAGTATCCCATTGCATTGGGGTTCGCGCATTATCCCGTGATTCGGTTGCTAAGTACCGCATCATCGTCTTATGATCAACTAACTTTTCCCGCTCAACTAATTGATGATATGCCTCAATTGATTCAATGTCTTGATACTCAGATAGTGCTGTAAAATGTGCATTTGTCATGCCTAGTTCTTCGCCTTGATAAATATAGGGTGTTCCTTGCATCATGTGTAGGGTTGTAGCTAGCATTTTTGCTGACAAAACCCGATATTGTGGGCTATCATTGCCAAAACGTGAAACAGCTCGTGCCCGATCATGGTTATTCCAGTATAAACTATTCCAACCCTTCCCGTCTAAAGCCGTCTGCCACTTCGATAATGCTTGCTTTAAATCAACCAACTTAACTGGCTGGTCGTTCCATTTGCCTAAACGTGGATCTTTATTCAGTGCTAAGGTCACATGATCAAATTGAAAAACCATATTTAACTCATGGGCGTCCAAACCGGTATATTCCAGCGCATCTTTAGGTTTGGCACTAGGCATCTCGCCAACACTCATAACGTCATAGTGTGAAAGAACTTTCTTATTCATTTCCCGTAAATAATCATTCAGCTTCGGTCCATCAGCTACCATTGGTTCTACATTAGCAAATTCAGCATGTTCTGGATTAGGTGCATCGGGCAAGCCAGCTGGTTTGGAGAGGAAATTGATTACATCCATCCGAAAACCGTCAACTCCCTTATTCAACCAAAAACGCATTAATTCCCAGACTTGCTCCCTAACAGCTGGATTTTCCCAATTTAAGTCAGGCTGTCCCTTAGCAAATAGATGTAAATAATATTGTTTGGTTGCTTCATCAAATTGCCAAGTCGAACCCCCAAAATAAGAACCCCAGTTGTTTGGAACTAGGTTATTTTTGCCATCTCGCCAAATATAAAAGTCACGATATGGGTTGTCTTTACTGGAACGGCTTTGTTTAAACCACTCATGTTGATCAGATGTGTGATTAACTACCAAATCCATTACAATTTTCATTCCTAGTCGATGGGTCTCAGCTAGTAACTGATCAAAGACTTTCATATTGCCAAACTTAGGCTGGATTGCCCGATAATCACTGATATCGTAACCATTATCTTTATCAGGTGATTTATAAATTGGATTCAACCAAATAACATCGACACCAAGTTTTTTTATATAAGGTAGGCGCTGCAAAACGCCACCTAAATCGCCGATACCATCTCCATCACTATCTTGAAAACTGCGTGGATAGACTTGGTAAACAACTGCTTTTTGCCACCATTTCTTTTTCATAATATCTTTTTCTCCCTCTCAGTTTAATTTATTTCTGAGCATTGTCTTGTTGTGGCTGATCTTCTTTGATTACTCCAACAGCCACTGCTCCAAGTAACATAGCAATTCCAGCTACCAAAATCATTCCTGGCATTGATTGGTTAATTAATGGGAAAATGGCAAAACTGGCCACTGAAGCAATAATTTGCGGTAAACAAATTCCACAATTAAACAATCCCATATAAGCCCCTTCATTTTTACCATCTAAAGATGAAGTGAAGATAGAAAAAGCCTCTGTTTGCATCGTCAAGTATGAAATTCCAATCAAGCAAAATGGCAAGATCAACAAATACTGGTCATGAATCATAAAGACACCAATAAAACCAATTGCTCCCATAATCAAACCCACTCGGAACCAAAACTTACGTTTGTAAGGATTAGTTTTTGATAATACTAAAAAGCCCCAAACAACTGCTGCAATTGATTGCACACAGGTTAAAATTCCATACCAATTTCCAGCCGCTTGATAGCCTGCTGATGCTGTGTTGGCAGTATTCCAAACATTTTTAGCAATTGCTCCAGTTGCATAAGTCCATAAATACTGAAATGCAAACCAATCAAACAATTGAACAAATGAAACTTCCCAAAACGAACGTGGTGCTTTTTTAACCAGTTTCCACAACGAAGGAGCAACTTGATGATGTTTGGGATCAATATGATGATAAGCTGCATAAGTTGTCGGATCATATTCCTTAACTTTAATGATTGTGTAGATTGAAGTAGCTAACAAAATAGCTGCCCCAATATAAAATGATAGTCTGACAGATAGTGGGACTACCCCTTGTTTAGCAACGTTGGAAACGCCAACCATTGTTAGTAAAAAAGGAAAGACAGTTGCAACCACGCCACCTAAATTACTAAACGATTGTTGCCAAGACCAAGCTAAATCTTTTTGATCTTCATTTACCATATCGCCAATAATCATTTTAAATGGTTGCATACAGACATTGCTTGATAAATCCATGAATAAAATTGCAATTGCTCCGAAAGTTAGCGCTGCCAATGAAGCATAACCAAATCCAAATGAACCAGCGTTGGGTAATAAAGCCATAACTATTGCAGCAATCGGTGCACCTAACATTAGGTACGGCATTCTTCTACCGAACTTTTCTGACCAAGTTAAATCAGAATATTTTCCAACTAACGGTTGAACAACCATCCCAGCCAACGGCGGTAAAATAAAGAAAAATCCCAGTTTAGTTGGATCGGCACCAATTGTTTGAAAAATTCTTCCCATTTGTGACGATTGCAAAGAAAATGCCATGTTAACACCAAAAAAGCCAAAAGTCATTGCAAAAATGGTACTTAACGGTAGTGAAGGTAACGAATTGGTAATTGTTTTCTTTTTTGCCGTTTGATCAGTCATTTTGGTAGTATCAACTGATTTTTGATTAACTTTTCTCTCCATATTTGATTCACTCCTTAAATTAACTAGCTAGCTGCAACTGCTTACATTGGGTATTATAATACCGTGGGCAAACGTTCACAATAGCTTTTTATAAAAAACACAAACGTTTTCTTGATTTTCTTTTGAACAGTTTTATTTTTTGACATCATGAGGTAAAATTAATTACAGATAAATAGAAGGAGAAAGTCTATGAGCGTAACAATTAAAGATATTGCCAAAAAAACTGGTTTCTCTGTTGCCACGGTTTCACGAGTTCTATCAAATAAAACTGGTTTTTTCAGTCAAACAACTGCGCAAGCTATTCATCAAGCAGCTGCAGATTTAGGATATAAAAAAAACATGGCCGCAACTGAATTAGTTATGCAGACCAGCAATGTTATCGCAGTTATCATTAATTCAACTAAAACTAATTTCTCCGATCAAATTATTATGGGAATTCAAAAAAAAGCTGGCGAGACAGGCAAAAGAGTTATTATCTTGTATGCTGGTGATCATGATCAAACTGCTCAGCAAATTGCTTTAACAACCGCATTAGAACGACCTCTTTTAGGAATTTTGTTAGTTTCCGTTGATCTTTATCCTGATAATTTACAGCTATTAAAATCAGCTAAAGTTCCTTTTTTCTTTATCTCAATTTCATTTGAAGATACCAAATTGAATTACATTGCTTCAGATGACTATCAGATTGGCTATCAAGCAACAAAATTTTTGATTAAGCATGGTCATCGGAAAATTGGCTTAGCTGGGGTAGATATTTCTCCAAGTGCTCATACTGGAAATTTAAGATTCCATGGCTACCGAAAAGCTCTGGCTGAAAGTGGAATTAATTTTCAAACAAACTGGCTGCAAACTGGTGATTATAGCTATGAAGCTGGAGTAGCGGCAATGAATGCTTATCAAAAAGGTAAAGTTTCAGCAATAGTTGCCGCTAGCGATTTAGTAGGAATTGGTATTTTAAATCAAGCTGCTAAAATTGGACTGCATATTCCAGCCGACCTATCTGTTGTCTCGATTGATGGAACGAATCTCTGTCAATTGGTTCGGCCAGCTCTAACTAGCATTACCCAAGACTTTTATCAAATGGGCTATCTTGGAACAACCTATTTAATTTCTGGCAGTAATAAAAATGCTTATACTGAGATTCAAATTTGCCAACGAGCCAGTGTTAAAAAGAATTAACCTGATAAAAAAAGAATCCTCCGATATTTAATCATTTTGATCTGATTAAATCAGAGGATTCTTTTTATTTATTGTTCTTCATGTGATTGATCGTTAATTTTAGAATTTGGCGTTGGATAAGTAATCTTCATCACAGCTGGCATCACAACCGGAATTAAAAGTACCAACAAGAAAATTCCTGTAATTACCACTAAGGCCACTTGAATCAGTGTAGTTACGCCTGATGGAATCAAAGCTGCAAAAGTTCCACTCAAAATAACTCCAGCTGAAATAACTACCGTACCGATAATCGACGTTGCCCGTAACACCTTAGCATCGATTGAAAGCGGATCATGCATTCCTTCACGGAACTTAACAACCAAGAAAATACTATAATCAACCCCTAAAGCGACTAACATTATAAACGAAAAAAATGGTGTATTCCAAGTCAGCATTGAGGTTCCTAAAACGATTTGGCTGAACCAGTGAACCAGATTCAGTGAACTATAGTAAATAATAAGCAACATTGCTTCAATCGTCAACGACTGAATTAGCGAGCGAGTAACGAACATCAGGGCAACTAAAATTCCAACTAACATTAGTAAGGCTGTTCGCTTAAAATCTTGTGATGCCACTTGTTTCAAATCACGTGTTTGTGAAGTTGAACCACCTAAAACCACATCTGCATGATTCAAACTTGTTCCTTTCAAAGAACCTGTGATTAATCGTTGAATTTTTGCCAAAGTTTGAATAGCTGCTTGCGAATTAGGATCATCCTTGAGGACGACAGTTAATTGTGTCATTTTTTTATTATCTGAAAAATAAGTATCTAGAATCGGTTTGAAAGCTTTACTGTGGATTTCCTTTGTCGGCAAATAATAAGTTTTACCCGCTGCAGATTTCTGCAATCCTTGCAAATAATTGTTGCTGGCTTGGTTTACCTGATTAACCTGACCGATTCCATTAGTAGCACTACCCAATCCTGTTGATAATGATTGAACAGCTTGTGGCAATCCGGTTAAGCTTTGAACTAGTTTTTGGTTTCCCGTAGCAACTTGACTGGCTCCTGTCGTTAATTGACCAGTTTGATTGTTTAATGAGTCCATAGCAGTTGCTAATTGTGCTGTTCCACTGCTTAATTGACCTAAGCTGCTGTTTAACTGCTTAATTGTGCTTGCAGCAGCTGGCAAGACTTGTGCTGATGAACTTGCTAATTGACTAACTGCTTGCTGCAAGCTGGCCGATGACTGTTGAAGAGCAGTTAATTGAGCAGCTAGAGAATTAGCTGAACTGCCAATTGACTTAGTGTCATTTCCAATTTTTGTCAAAGAATCAGTTAATACCCCACTTAAGCTGGATAAAGCTTGTTGTTGCTGTTGTTGATTTTGATTAATAACTTGAGTAATTTTTTGCTGTTGCTCAGTTGTCAACTGAGCACCTGCACTTTGTAACTCTGCCACCAATTGAGTCCCAGAAACTGTATTAGCAGTTAATTTCCCCATTGCAGCGTCAACCGTAGTCAACTGCTGTTGAATATCATTTGCTGCACTGCCAATCTGTGTTAATGAATTTTTAGTCGTTGACTCAGAACTACTGGAACTATTAGCTACTTGTTGGTTCAGTTGGCTAATAGCTTGATTCAACTCTGGCAATGCTTGAACTAACTTTTGTAATTGTACCTGTTCAGAATTATTCATTCCTGAACTTAGCTGTCCATGCAATTCAGTAACTGCTGCAGTCAATTCTTTAATGCCGTCACTTAATTGGCTGGTCCCAGTCGCGACTTGCTGCGATCCTTCGGCCAATTGCTTGGCTGAAGTGATACCACTATTAATGTTTACTCCATCAACCTGGTTTTTAGCTGAACTTAAGCCGCTGCCAATTTTGTTCAAACCAACTTTTGCTTGAGTTAAGCCTTTGGTAACATCTGTTAACTGGCTTTTTATATATAGTTTTTTTATTGCCTTCCCTGCTGGTTGCGAAGCAGATAAAACGGTTTTAACTCCAGCTACATTTTTTAGCTGGTTAGTAAGTTGATCAATTATTTGGAGATATTTTTCACTTGTCAACCGTTGATGACTTTTAAGATAAACGGTTGTTGGTTCAGACATTCCCTTTGAGAAATGTTGTTGAATCAAGTTAAAACCAATTTTTGATGGAACTTGATTACTAACTTCATCTGCATCATCATAATTCAACAACCCCTGAGTTTGAGCTGCTAGTGGTGTCAAGAAGGCCAAAACTACAATAATCGTTAAAATCGGTCGCAATAATGAATATTTGGCTAATCCATGCCACAAACGACTTTGCTTTTCACCCTTAAAATGTTTAATCGGCCAAAAAATTTTTTCACCTATTGTTCCCATAAAAAACGGGTTCAACGTCAATAAAACCAATAAAAGAATCGCTACTCCGACGGCAATTCCAGCTGCCGAGCGATAGAGAGAAAATTTGGCAAAAAATAAAGTCGTCATGCCAATTAAGACCGAGATTCCTGAGTAAATAATCGTTCGACCACCCACTCGTAAAGCCGACTTAGTCGCCTCTTTTTTAGTTAACCCAACTGATAATCCAGCTTTAAATTCGTTATACAACAAAATATTGTAGTCCGTACCAATTCCAAACAAGACAATAATGATAAACACCTCAGTAAAATTGGAATATGGAAAGCCAAGGTATTTAACCAATGCATCAACAGTACTGATTGAGATTAGGCCGGCAACTCCAACCGTTATTAAAGAAAAAATTGGAGTGATTGGTGACTTGAATACCAGCAACAATACTATGAAAATAAATATTGCCGCAATAATTTCAGTTTTCTTGACACCTTTTTCAGTTGAATTAGAAAAATCTTGGTCTAAAATATCACTTCCCGTCAAGTAACTTCTAACACCAGGTGTTTTTATTGTTTTCGTCAATTCTTGTTTAATTTTCTTAATATCATGCTGTTTAGTTTTCTTAACTGAAATCTCAACAATTTGAGTTGTCTTATCTTTAGAAATTAACTGCGATTTAACCAATGGTGTATCTTTAGCATCGGTAATGTCTTTAATCTGATATTGTTGTTCTTTTTGTTTCAGTCGCGCAATTGTGTGATTAATTGCCTGATTTTGTTTAGCCGTTAAATGATGATTGTGATTATTAAAAACTGCTACGACTGAAGTTGTCTTATTTTGCTTGCTTCCCCACTTATTTTGCAATTTAGTTGCTTGACTACTTTGATAGTTGCTAGGAATTGAACTGTTTTTGGTTACATTAGCAACATTAGGGGCAAATATTAAAGCAATTAGCAATAAAACTGACCAGCCGAGTGCCCACCACTTGTGTCCGCTAAAAAATATTTTCTTCATTCTCATTCTCCTGACTGCAAACTTGCTGAATTTTTAAGTTTTATTAAAGAATTAAAGTTTTTCTTTTGGAATGCTAAATAACTGCTAAAATTAGCAATTCCGGCTTAATTTTTCAAGGTTTATCACTTATTATATTAGTAGAGTCACTGTAGCCAAAGATCAATTTGATAAAAATTGTTTATTAATGGACACCTGGCTTGAAATTGTCTAAAAACAGGAGAATGTTATGAGAATTGATCGGCGCATTACCAAAACCCAACAAGCTATTAGAAAAAGCTTTTTCGATTTATTAAGTCACAAAAAAATTAATGAAGTTACGGTTGCCGATATTACTAAAAGAGCTGATATTGCCCGTAGTACCTTTTACCTGCACTATGAAGATGTCTATGATTTATATGATCAAATTATCAATAATTTATTAAGTGGATTAACCAATCGCTTTGATCGGCTCTATCCAGCCAGTACTTTAGCTTCAAATTTCAAAAATTTAATGCAAGAATTAATCAATTATGTAGCTGAACAAAAAAGTTTTTTCCAAGTATTATTCAAAAAAGATAGTGAAAATAAATTAACCAATAATTTAATTAATTTATTTACCAGACGAATTTTAAAAATTGAAAAAATAACTCAAGCTAACAAACAAGCTTACTTTGAAATTTTATTTACCGTAACTGGCGCAATCAATATTTTCATTAATTGGTTGATGCGTGACTCGGACACAGCACCCTATGAATTGTCCAATATTTTGAATCAAATTTTAATCAAACTTGAATAAAGTTATTATCTGAAAAATATCACCGACACTGGGCAGATTTACTGTTATAATGGCAAGGGATAATTTATCCTTAATCTATTCAAGAAAGCATAAGAAAGAAGCGATTTATTTGAAAATTATTTTAGCTGGTGATCACGCTGGATATGAACTAAAAAAAGAAATTGCAGCACAACTAACTGCGATGGGCCATACAGTTAAAGATGCCGGACCATTTAGCGGCGATTCAGTTGACTTATCTGATTTTGTTTACCCTGCATCCCTTGCAGTAGCTAAACATGAATACGATCGGGGAATCTTTATTGATGGTGTTGGTTATGGCAGTGCTTTAATTGCTAATCGGATTTTAGGAATTGATGCCGTTGTCTGTCAAGATCCGTTTTGTGCTAAATTAGCTCGTCAACACACTAACAGCAATGTTTTATGCTTGGGGGGCAAAATCATTGGGTCTGCAATTGCAGCTGAAATTGTTAAGACTTGGATGACAACTGATCCATTAACTGAAGAGAAATACTTGCGACGCAACAATAAAGTTAAGGAAATTTCTAAACGTCATTTAAGAAGTCTCGATGAAATTAAGTTTTAATTAACATCAATTTAGATTAAATAAAAAACTCTTCAATCAAGTTAGTTTTTTCAATACTACTTGACTTTGAAGAGTTTTTTTAACATAGTTATTTATTTTTCTTACGTTTTGTTTCGTGAATCAAACGTAATGCTCGTTTTTTAGTCTTTTTATTGGGGCTCTTTAATTTACGATAGGCCCCTGCTAATGATTCTTTTTCCATTTTTCACCTCCAATAACTATTTTGTTTCCACAAACCAGGCTTTACGCATGAGTTTTGGTGAATACTTTTTTAATCGCAGTCTCTCAGGAGTATTTCTTTTATTCTTACTGGTTAAGTAAATCCGTTCGCCAGTCTCTTCACACTCTAAGATTACATGTACTCTCATTTTCTATTCCAACCTTCCACCTAAAAAATCTTGGATCTGCTGTTTTTCAATTTCAGTAAAAGCAGCTCCTTTCAGTTCATGAATTAAAAAATTTTTAAACTCAAGCGTAACTTCCCAAAAACCATCAAACTTTTTAAAGTCTTGAGCAAAATTGCCAAAAACTGGATAAAGTTCTATGAATTCTCGCCAAGTCAAATCTGATTTTTCAACAACCTCTGTTACCCAGCCTTGCTGCAATGCTTGTTGAGTTGGATTACCAAACTCATCAATAATTTGGTCTTTGACTAACGCTCGATAAACTTGAGCTTGATAAGCGGCAGTAATTGGTTCTCCCGCCGCTAATTCTGTTACGGCCTGTTCAACTAACGGAGGATAAATTATTGAATTCATAATGTTAGCTCCTGCGATTTTTAATTTCTGTTAATGAATAATGATGGCTACGATGATACTCTCCTGTTTTAGGGTCAAGTGAAATTGCCGGTTGTTTAAGTTTTTGTTGTGTTCGCCGTTGTTTTTTACGTGATTTTGAAGTTTTTCTTGCTGGAACTGCCATAATTTATTCTCCCTTTACCAACTAGCTTTTTTAACTCCTGGAATTTGGCCCTTTAATGCCAATTCACGAAAGTTTAGTCGCGACATTTTGAATTTGCCTAGATAACCATGTGGTCGTCCATCAAGCTGATCACGATGGTGCAGCCGAACAGGTGAACTATCACGTGGCAATTTAGCTAACGCCTGATAATCACCACTGGCTTTCAATGCTTGACGTCTAGCAGCAAATTTTGCAACTAAAGCTTCTTGACGCTTTAATTTTGCAATTTTCGATTTCTTTGCCATAAAAAACATCCTTTCTTTCTGACTAATAGTAATAATTACTCTTAACAGTATATGATATTTTTTTCTCTATGTAAACAGTAATAATTACTTTTAAAATACAGCTCAGAAAAAAAGACCCTGCTATTTGAGGCATACCTCTAGTATCTGTAGAATAGATATTAGGGGAATTATTTATATTTATGTTTCAATTATTGGGTTGCCTTTTTTGAATTTTTTGATAATTCTTTTCAACTTGAGATATTTATCCTGACTGGCGTTCGTTTGTTTATCTTTAGAATAATGTTTAATCCAAAGATAAATATTTTCATCTGAAACACCACATCTGCTGGTAAGATATTTTACCTTTTCTCCATTTCGACAAAGAAATAAAATCATATTTTGTAGCCATAGAGGCTGACAAAGATGTTCTACCAAAAATTGTCCAAAATCTATACTAGCTCCATTTACAACTCACGCCTGAAGAAAGAGGAAAAATCAAAGCAAATTTCAAAGTTGGAAAATCACAGACAGATATTGCCATTCTTAATTACTCGAAGTTGTCAAACCATTGCGTGACACCCATTCAACAACGTAATTTTGACTGTCTCTTTTTCAGTCAATACTTTGTCGAAAACAGTCATATTCTTCTTGATAAAGCCCCTCAAAAATCCCACTTTACGGATTTGAAAACATCTTGTTGGCTTTTTTTCAAACTGTTTAAAATGGCTCTCAATCATGAGCTGCGTACGAACCGTATTGACTGCTTTATGTATGCCTTTAAGACAGTTAGTGTGTACTTGTTTACGTCATGATCAAGTCTGCAATAATCATTAACAATAATTAAACATTTATTTGCCCTACCGGCTGTTCTGTTTAAACAAAAAAAGTTCGGGAAAAATCCCGGACTCGATGTATTTCCAAATATCTCTGGTATCTAAATGTACGTCAAAAAACAGTTAACAAAACTACCAGCTGAATTCTTCTTTAAAGATATTTTTACTGCTGACGTGAGCATGAGCTAATACTCGTTCCCAATGATGAATTAGCGGTACTGGGCCGCTAAGCAAAAATAACGTTTGTCTTTCCCAATTTTTCGGCAACCGGCTTAAAATAAAATTATCCGCAAATCTCCCTTCCTGCCAATACCCAGTAAAGTTAGCACTTTGATTCCACTGACTTAATTGTTTTCGATACAATAAGTCGCTCTCCTGGTGAGCCGAGTAAAATAGATAAATCTGACGTGAAAAATTTTCGGGGATTAAGGAAAATAACGGTGTTGCTCCGATTCCACCAGTAATCATAACTAAATTAACAATTTGCTTGTGTTCATCGATAAATTCTTGATAGCGACCAAAGCCACCCATAACCTTAACTGGCGTTCCAACCTTGATTTTTTTCAGTTGTGAAGTAAAATCACCGTCAGCTCGAATAGTTAATTTGAATTCTCCCACTCGATTGGGCAGACTTACTAACGAAAAAGGATGCAGTTCTCGCAGTTGCGGCACACTTGGAAAAGCTAAGAAAACAAAATCTCCTGCTTGCAAATCAAGCTGCTGGCTTTGCTGGCCGCCTAAAGTTAATTCTTGGATCTGATCTGATAGCGATAAATTACGAATTAATTTAACTTCAGCCTGTCCTTTACGGCCATACCAGCTTACTTTACTAAACAGATAACTGACTGCTGCTAGCAAACTTAGACCATTAAACCAAATCATAAATGGAGTAATTGAAGTAATATAGTCTATCAACTGCACGTGAATGAAGACTAAAACTACTGCTACAAGCAATAATTTATGAATCCACATTGTAACTTCATGTTTAAAAATAATTTCAAGACTCTGCTTGAATTTTCTCAACCAAAACCAGCGACTAGTCAACCAACCAGCTAAAAACAGCAACGAATAACTAATTGTCCCGATTAAAATGAATAGCGCCAAATTACCGGTTTGCTTAATTAAACCACTTGAAGTCAATCCGATCTTGTGTAACCAAGACAACGCTAAAGCTGCCAATGCTAATATTCCATGAAGCTGGTAAATGCTCGGAAGACCAATTAACCGGTCCAACCAACGCGGTTTAGTACTTAGATAAACAACTGCCAGCATCCAAGCGTAGGCAATTGCCCCACTATAAATCGCTACAGCTTCATTCGAAGACACACCCTGCAGTCCCTCAGCCAGTGTCTGAATAAAAGGAAGTGGAATAATAAAGAAGAAACTAAACCAAAAAAGGATTAGTTTATATTGAATTTTCCGCAGCATCTGCTAGCCTCCCTTTTGAAAATGGAATTGTACTTGTCGGCGTAATCAATACTCCACTTAATTGGTTTGTTTTTAAAAGCTCAAGAAAATTTTGCCGACCAGCTGTCAGTGCCGCCGTTGCCCAGATATCTGCCCAGGTCAAACTATCAGTAATAATTGTTGCTTGTAACAATGAGTGATCTGTTAAATTGGCAATATGTTGTCCGCGTTTACTGAAACCAGAAGTAGCAATCGCCCCATCCTTCATTTGATAGACAGCACTTAACTTTTGCAAGTTGTTAGGATTTTCAATTCCAACTTCCCAATAAAAAGCACTATCAGCCCGGGTCCTAAATTGCAAATCACCACCGCCATTTAACGAAATACCGACAACTTGACTATGCTGTAGCAGAAATGGAACCAGTAATTTATTAAAGATTTCTTCAATGGACCATCCCTTAACTAAACCGGTTGGATCATATTTAGCTGCATAATAAGGATCAAAGAAACCGGTTGTCAGCTTAGCCGCCATCTCAGCCAGCCCAAAAACCGTTCGGAAGCTTTTATTTTGCATTACTTGCAAGTCACCTTGCTGATATTTTTTTAATAATGAATCTTGTTTAAATGGTGAAAAGATTCGGTCAATATCTTGTAAATTCTGCTGGATCTGTTTTGCTAATTGATTAACTTCTTGCTCAATACTTGGTGAATTTTTTTCACAAACAAGTGTTAAGGTAAATGGCAAATTCATCTCGTTGATTAACCGATCATAAAATTGGTAGTCTAGTTGTTTTGGTCCCATGTTAATCATCTCCGATCAATTATGATATTTAAGCTTGCCGTGCTTGCATTAATGCGCTCTGTAAAGAGCCAGTAAAACCTTTCCAAGTTTCAGTTGCTCCGGAAACTTGATTAATACTTGCAGATTGTTTCTTTAGTGCTTCTTGCTTGTAAATCGGCAGGGACTGCTGATTTACCTCAACCGAATGTGAATGTGTGTCTGGATATTTGAGTACAGTAATCTGACTAATCTTGCTATTAGTGATTTTAACTTTTAACTGCACATTTCCCCACGCAGTTGCCGTACTCTTGCCGACATATTCACCATCTTTATACGTTTGCTGACTTCCAGGTTGACTGGAAGCTGTTGCATTGCTCAAACTCGTACTTGCAGCTGTACTTGTGCTGCTTATCGTACTCTTTTTGCTGCTTAGCGGCTGAAAGAACACAAAATAACCATCCAAAGCCATTGCTACTGCAATGGCTAAAGATAAAAAAACTGCTGCTACTTTACGACACATAATTATTCCTCGCCTTCAAACACAAGCTAATTAATTCCTTTTTTTAGATAATATGCTAAATTATGCTGTGGAACTACTTACAATTTATGAAAACTGTCTGAGAAAACCTCAGAAACTACTGGCAAGTAACTGGTATAATAGCATTTGAAGAAAAAAACAATAATTATCTTTATCAAAAAATTAAACTTTTCAAATTAAACACATTATTGATTTCGACGCTTAATCCATTAGTATTTAGAATTATTTTGGAGGGATTTATTTAATGAACAAAACTGTTTTGTTAGTCGAAGATGAACCTGGCTTAGTAGCTTCTTTAAAAAAAGAATTGCAATTTGAAAATTATCAAGTTTTAACTGCCACTGACGGTTTGGCAGCTTTAACTGCTTTCAATAAAAACCGGCATTTAATCGACTTGATCATCTTAGACTGGATGTTGCCTAAATTGGACGGATTGGGTGTTCTCAGACGAATCAGACGCGACTATGATGTACCAATTATCATGCTAACTGCTCGCGACTATACTGGAGATAAAGTTGCTGGCTTAACTGGGGGTGCTGACGACTATGTTACTAAACCATTCGACATTGAAGAATTGTTAGCTAGAATAACTGCCGTTTTACGGCGACCAAGGCAAACATTGGCTAGTTACCAAATTTATCAGTTGGATGATCTAACCTTGGACACCCAAAAACGTCGAATTAGCCGCGGCAAACATAACATCCAATTGACCCAACGGGAATACAACTTACTAACCGAAATGTTTAAAGTAACCGGCAAAGTTTTTACCCGAAATGAATTATTGGACTTAGTTTGGGGAAGTGAATTTGAAGGCGATCCGAATATCGTGGATGTATATATCCGCTACTTACGAAACAAAATTGATAAGTTTCCTGAATGCAAAAAATTAATTCACACCATTAGAGGTGTTGGCTACTCCTTAA
Organism: Liquorilactobacillus nagelii DSM 13675; assembly: GCF_019444005.1. Classification (NCBI taxonomy): domain Bacteria; kingdom Bacillati; phylum Bacillota; class Bacilli; order Lactobacillales; family Lactobacillaceae; genus Liquorilactobacillus; species Liquorilactobacillus nagelii. The sequence continues at coordinate 56,795 of NZ_CP049304.1, read as the reverse complement.
CGGATGACTGATAGGAAGTGAATTTTAAATGCGGACTCATTTAAAGAAAAATCAAAACAGCGATTCAATCATGCTGCGAAGCTTTCTCCTGCTGCTAACGGTAGTCATTGTAGGTTTCAGTATTATTACCAGTGTAGCTGTCGGTCATCAACTGCTTGAAACCAGTCGAACAACTTCAAATAATATTATTAAAAGCTTAAAGCGAACAGTAATTGATAGTGATCATGACTGGAAACAGTGGCGCTTCAACAGCCTGTTGGACACCAGTACCAGTTATGTCCGAGTTCGAAATACTCGCCGACATATTACAACGCAAAACTACTATTCACCAGGTACTCGGTCACTATTAAAAATTAAGCCGCAAAAAATTTTTTTCATTCATGGATTATACTATCGACCACATGTTGGTTTTTTGCTCTATAATACCGGCCATGCTAAGGGAATCAGTTATGGTCTATGGACAAAATTAAATTCCCAGTTGGAAATTCTGGAAAGAGTAATTATTATCACAGCGGTTGTTTTAGTCTTAATCTTACTGACACTTCCACTCTATATTCGCGTAATTGCTCAGCGGTTAACTGGTCCGCTAAGCCAGCTGACCAAAACAGCAGAAACGATTTCTATCAAAAAAATTCAAACTGTCGATAAGTTGCCGGTCCCAGAAACTCCTACAGAAGTGAAAAATTTAGCACTCAGCTTTAATCGTTTATTGACAAATTTGTACAGTAAAACCAAAAAAGAAAAAGACTTTGTTGCAAATGCGGCGCATGAGTTGCGAACTCCAATCGCAACTATCCGCAGCCATGTTCAATTAATCAAGAGACATGGTCGTGACCATCCGGAGATCGTTCAAGATTCACTGCATTATATTTATAAAGAATCGGAACAAATGTCAATTTTAATAGATGATCTGCTGGCACTATCGCGTGCTGATAAGATGACTTTGATTTATCATAATTATGATCTCAGTGCATCCCTCCAACAGATTGCTCAAGAGATCGCTCAGCTTGCACCACAAAAGATAATCACCCGGATCCCAGCTCAGGTTAAAATAACCGGACATTCTAAAAGCATTTCCCAAATCATTATTATTCTTTTGACAAATGCCAGCAAATACTCAGCTAAAGATTCTGTAATTGAATTAAGCTTAAAAAAAGAGGCTGACCAAATAATTATTCAAGTTGCTGATCACGGCATAGGAATTGCTGCTCAAGATAAAAAACATATTTTTGAAAGATTTTATCGGGCAAGTGATGTTCGAGGTACAATTGCTGGAACCGGATTGGGTTTAGCTATTGCACAACAGCTATCCTTACTGAATCATTCCCAACTAATTGTCGAAGATAATCATCCTCAAGGAAGTATTTTCTCTTTAATCTTAAATTTATAAAAAACTGCTTTCTAAAAGAATTTAATTTTTGCCTTAGCTATTATGCCAATCAGCTAGGGCTTTTTTTTGTCGATAAAATTAATCCATCACAACTCTAAAAGAATTTTAGAATTCTCTCAGTACTCTGACCTTTTTAAGACAGCAACAAAACCATAGACTAAAAACAATCCAATTAGATTTTAAATTAATTTTATAAAAATATAAAATTATTAAACTTCATTTTCACGGTAAATACTAGTTAGTGATTATTTAAATGAATAAACATCGGTAACGATCACCATCATTCTAATCATTTCGATCATGCCATTGCTTGATGTTCAAACCGTACCGCTTCTTACTATGTTTAATTGTTTTCCTTTGGATGGTAATAGTGCTTGTTTATCAATAATATTCATCAAAAAATTTTTTGATCAGTTCAACCGCATCTTTGTTAACTGCTTTGAGTTATTGGGAAAATTGAAAACTAACTTATTTCATTAAACAAACTAATTTGAGCATTATCTAAAAAAAAGTTCAAACCTGAAAAAATGACGAACTAAAAGGCAATTTGAAATGTCTTTGAATAACGAACTTACTAAATGGAGGTTTTTTACTACTAATGTTGAATTTAAACAACTTTGTAACTAGCTTGGCTGATCAGGGTAGTTGGGTTGCATATAGTATCATTTTTTTGATTATTCTGTGCGAAACTGGGCTGGTAATAATGCCGTTTTTACCAGGAGACTCTTTATTGTTCCTATGTGGTTCGATTGCCACTCTGCCGCATTCATTTTTTAATGTTGAGTTATTGCTGATTTTACTTTCATTTGCCGCTTTTTTAGGCGATAGTTTGAACTTTGAAATTGGAAACCACTTTGGTAAATCGCTCACTAAACCCAAATGGTCAAAATGGATCAAGCCTAACTATCTAAGAAAAACAAACGATTTTTTTAAATGTTATGGCTCAAATGCTGTTCTTTTAGGGCGTTTTGCCCCGATAATTCGAACATTAGTCCCATTCACAGCTGGAATCAGCAAGATGCCCTATCATACATTTGCTTTTTTCAATGTCTGCGGTGGTATTGCCTGGGTTAGCTTAGGCATTTTAAGTGGCTACTTTTTTGGAAATATTCCGCTTGTGAAAAACCATTTTGAATTGCTAATGATGGCAATTATCGTAATTTCATTACTGCCCATTTTGCTAATAAAATTCAAAAAAAACATCAACTTAACAACATCACATAAGACTTTAAAAGGAAATGATTTGAATGAGAAAAAGTAGAGCATGGTTAGTTATCGGCAGTCTCGCAACAGTTGCATTTATATTTTTAGCAATCAGCGTTAAATTAGAGCCCGCTTGGCTTCAAAACATTGATACTACTACTCAATATTTAATTGCTCCTAAAGTAAAACCGACAACGACAAAAATTATCAGTCTAATTGCACTTTTAGGCAGCCCTGTTTTAGCAATTTGCTGGACCATTATAATTGCTTTGTTAATTTGGCTAAAAGAACACAGACTGACTCATGCCGCTTGGCTAATATTTACTCAGCTCAGCGGCTGTTCAGCTGTCGTAATAATCAAAGAAATAATCCACCGTTTCCGTCCAACGAAAGAAGTTATTCCAGACAGCGGCTTTAGCTTCCCCAGCGGTCACACCTTTGCAACAGCTATCGTTGTCCTAGCAATCCTCTGCTTGATTGTGCCTTGGCTGCAGGATCAAGAAATTCAGTTTACAACTGTGCTGTTGGCAAACGGTTGGCTGATTTTGATCGCCTTTACACGATTATACCTACGAGCTCATTTTTTCAGTGATATCTGTGGCAGTTTTCTCTTCGCACTTTCTTGGTGGGAGTTCTCACGATTACTTTATTTCAAATTCATTCAATCAAAACAAAGCGCTGCTGTTTCAGATACTGTTTCTCCATAAATGTGTTAGGGGAAAAATAAATTTGCTACTAACAATTACTCATGCTCACCAGCTAGTTAAGGAAGGTATACTTCATGAAAATTTTTAGACAATTTTTTATAATTTGCTTGGGAATATCTTTAATTATCGGAATTGTTTCAAATTTATTTTATCCAGCAAATATTAGCACGTCATTAATCGTTATTGCAATTTGCTTAATAATCGGATTTTGTCTGCCAAATTTTAAGCACTGGGCAAATTCGCTTTCCCAAACTACAGCTCTCAAAATCTGCTATTCAATTATGGGTTTGATTTTCATTATTCAAATAATAGTTTTAACTTTTTTCCCGGCAACCGTTTATCATGACCCCTTTCGCGTGCTACATGAGGCTGAATTATTAAGTCGAAATCGCCCTGACTGGGATAATTCTACCTATTTTTGGCGCTATTCGAATAACGTTTCTTTGACCTTTTTTCTGTCTTTATGGTTAAAACTGACTAATATCTTTCACCTTTCCACAAATATCTCATTGCACTTGCTAGCTTTGATAACAGTGGACAGTTTTATCTTTTTGAGTTTTAAGTCTTGCCAAAGATTTTCAAAACATTCGGCCAAGATGTTAGCAATAGCTGCATTTTTTTTATTTTCACCATTTGCTTACACTTATTATCTGCAAGTCTATTACACAGACTTGCCAATTTTAGTAATATTGTTGCTGATTTTCAAACTCCTGGCTGATTGGCCCCAAAAAAGAAGTTCCCAGTTTATCAATGCAGTTATTTTGTTCGGACTAGTTGTTTGTGGTCAACTAATTAAACCTAATTTAATAATTTTAGCAGTTGCCGGATTATTTTTAACATTTAGCTTACTCTTGCAGCAAAAAAAACAATCCTTGAAAAAATTAATAATTCCGCTGGCCGTCATTGGGTTTGCTTTTGCTGCAGCCTTTCCTGCCAGTAGCGCGGTCAACGCTGTCAGCGGCTTTAAAGCTAACAATCGCTATAGTTTCCCGCTGACTCATTGGGTTTGGATGAGTTATAATCCACATGATCACGGGATGTACAACACATCAGACGTTGAAAAAATGATTAGCTTACCATCTAAGACCACCCGACAAAAATATCTAGCAAAAGCTCTGCCAGAACGTTTAAACAGTTTGGGACTTGGTGGCATATTACAGCAATGGGTCGAAAAAGCTGCTGTTTCATTAAATGTCAGTACCCTCCAAGTCGCTTACACCGGCGGCTTTATCCAAGCTCCCAAATTCTATTTAAAATGGCAGCTGCCAGTACACATCTTAAGCCAAGCAATTATGCGAAGTAGCTTTATCTGGCTCTATTTGATCGGGTTAAGCCGCTGCTTGTTTCAGCTCAAGTATCGTTCCAAGCTTGATTCCATTCGTGAACTAGCAATTATTCTTGCTGTCGGCTACATTAGCTTTTATACACTGATTTGGGAAGCTGAAAGCCGTTATGGTCAAGTGCTATTGCCTTTACTCCTGATTATCAATACTTTACCTGGATATGAATTGCGATTCACTTGGAAAAAATCATTAACTGCCAAATTTGGAGCGATCATACTTTGCAACCTTGTCATTTTGAGTAATCTAATCAGCTGGCATACCGCAACAAACCAAATTATTGCCGCTCAAAGAAGTCAGCTTTCTTCACAATACCACGCTAAGACCAGTTGGTTATTGCCGGGAAAATCTGTTTCCCAAAAAATAATCTTCAATCATGACATTAACAAATTTTCAGTCGCCGTACCGCCAAAAGCCCAAATAACCGGAAAATTGATAAATGACCAAACCCAGCAGTGTTACTCGCTAACATCCAGCGGTTCATACTCCGGTATTATAGCAGCCGGATCGTATCATATTTTTTTAAGAAATAATGAGCTTCGATCACAACCAATTGAAATTACTCGGACTGTCAATTATCGACTAACCTCAGCAGTAGTAATGATAAACGGTCAAACGGCTCATTTTACCTCACTGATTTACAAAGGTATTTATAAATCTGAATCAATTTAGCGCGGTCACATTAAAATTTGACTGAACTAACAAAAATAAACCGCCAGCTTAATAAGAAAGCTGAAACGGATTATTTTTTTGCTATTAATTTATAATTTTTTAGCATACTTATTTTTCTAAAAGATTTATTTGTTCCCGATTTATAATCTGAGAATAACACATAAGATAGGTTTTAAAACATCTTATTGGTTGTTTTTCAATATGTTCAAATCTGCGCTCAATCGAATAACTGCCAGATTTTGTCAATCATCGCGAATACTTCGGGAATTGAATAGATAATTTAGGCACTTAAGTTTCAACTAGTTTATTATCTTTTTTGAGCATTTCATCAAATCTTTTGAATTTGCTGTTGTAAAGAAACCATCTCTAAGAGGGCCAGCGCGCATTCACTACCTTTATTGCCTGCCTTACCACCAGCCCGGTTCAATGCTTGATCCATTGTATCTGTAGTTAGAACACCAAACATTACGGGAACAGCTCCTTGGAGTGAAATTTCGGCAATTCCATTAGCGGCAGCGGCACAAACATAATCAAAATGCGCAGTTTCACCACGAACAACTGCTCCTAGAGCAATAATACCTTTAACTCGACCAGACTCGCTTAATAATCTGGCTGTTCGCGGAATCTCAAATGCTCCAGGTACCCAATAAACTTCAATATTTTCCGCCGTCACTCCAGCTTGAAACAAAGTTTGCCGCGCACCTTCCAACAACCGTTTAGTTACTAAATCATTAAATTTGGCAATCACAATTCCAATTCGCTGCTTTTCTCCATCATAATTCCCAACATATTCTTTCATTAGTTGACCTCCTTAAGTAGATGTCCCATCTGTGATTTTTTGGTTTTTAGATAGTCCAAGTTCTCAGGATAAACCTTACCTTCCAAACCAATTCGTCGACATACTTCGATCCCCAAATCTTCAAGTTGATTAACTTTATCGGGATTATTAGTCAATAAGTCAACCTGAGTAACTCCTTTTTGGTGCAAAATTGCCGCTGCTATTCCATAATCACGCTGATCGGCTTCAAATCCTAAAGCCAAGTTAGCAGCTACCGTATCTAAGTTAGCTTGTTGTTGTAATTGATAGGCTTTTAATTTATTCAAAAGACCAATACTGCGTCCTTCTTGTCGCAAATATAAAACTGCTCCATTTTTGGCAGCCGCAATTTTTTTCAATGATAGTTCCAACTGATCACCACAATCACAACGTTTAGACCCTAACAAATCACCCGTTAGACATTCCGAATGCAAACGGAGCAGCAATGGTTGGTCCAGCTTGATCTTTCCTTTAGATATCAACAACGTCGGTTCCTTACCATCAAATGTCGTAAATGCTTCAACTAAAAAATCTCCATAGCGGGTGGGGAGCTTAATATGAACCGCTGAATTTGCAACATCGATATTTTTCAAATAACGATACGTTTGTAAATCCTCAATTGATATCAACGGTAATTGCATTCCTTCAGCAAAAGCTTTTAAATCTTTGCGACGAGCCATTGTTCCATCTTTTTTTAAAATTTCCATAATATAAGCGACTGGTTGCGCACCTGCTAATTTTGCTAAATCAACGGCAGCTTCAGTATGTCCGCCGCGTTCCAAAACACCATGTTCTTTGGCTATCAATGGGAAAATGTGGCCTGGCTGGTAAAAATCGGTTAGTTGAGCTGCTGGATCGGCTAATTTTTTTATTGTGGTTGCTCGATCAAAAGCTGAAATCCCAGTAACCGTCTTTTTAGCATCAACACTCACAGTAAAAGCCGTATGAAAAGCATCGGTAGAGTTGGCACTCATTGGCCGTAATCCTAAACGCTGAGCAACCTGTGGGGCTAATGGAACACATAACAATCCACGTGCTTTCGTCACCATTTTGTTAACGGTTGTAGGGGTGACAAATTCTGCTAAACCAATTAAGTCTCCTTCGGCTTCACGCTGTTCATCATCAGTAACAACTACTAATCCACCCTGTTTTAAAACATTCACCGCTTGCTCTACACGCTCAATAATTTGTTTAGCTTTCATTACTTACCTCCTCTTGTCGCAAAAGATACCGACTTAAAACATCTACCTCAACATTTACCTGCTCACCTACTTGCAAACTTCCTAAGTTCGTAATCTGTTGAGTTAACGGGATCAAACTAACACTGAACCCACTTTGATCAACTGCCATTACCGTTAAACTAACTCCATTAATCGCGATTGATCCTTTTTCAGCGATAAACGGCAAATACTTTTTAGATACTTGAAAAGTCAAAATCAGTGCTGTTTGTTCATTTTCTCGTTTAACCACCATTGCCGTTGTATCAACATGTCCTAAAACAAAATGACCAGCAATCCGAGTTGTCGGCAATAAAGCCGGTTCAAGATTAACTAATGCTCCTTGTCTAATTTTTTGCAAATTGGTTCGCCGCAAAGTTTCTGGCATTAAATCAACCCTAAACTCGGTTGCATCAAGTTGAGTAACAGTTAAACAAATTCCGTTAACTGCAATGCTGTCGCCAGTTTTCTTAGCTAGTTTGGAAGTATCGGAAACAGTAATTGTCAAACTAATCTTTGAAGCAGTTTTTATCAAACCTTTCAAGCGACCTTGTGTCACAATAATTCCGCTAAACATTTGACTCCTCCTTAGTTCTGATAAGTTCAAAGCGAAAATCTTCACCGATTTGTTGCTGATTTATTACTCTGTAGTTAATGAAATTAGGAGTCGCTTTGCCGAATGCTGCTGGTAAACCTATTCCACCAAAAATGTGAGGAGTCAGATAAATAACCAACCGATCAACAATTCCAGCTCCTAAATAATCTGCTTGAATCTGTGCACCACCTTCAATTAGTAATGACTGGATTCCACGCTGATATAATAACTGGATTACTTTTTGTGATGACCACTCATCGTCGGTTAAGACCGTCACCTGTGGCGGCCATTCTCGCTTGGATTTCTTACGACTCAATAACAAAATCGGAGCAGTTGACTTAAACAATCGTAAACTCAAATCAAGTTGATCCGCATCATTAACTAAAACAACTCTGACTGGCGGATATAAAAGGTTAGCTAAGCGAACTGTCAGTTGTGGATCATCGACTTTTAAAGTGTTCTCACCAATTAATATTGCCTGTTGCTGCGCTCGCAATTGCTGCGTATCTGCAAAAGTTGCTGGACCAGTTAAGATACTCCTAACCCCGCTTTGAGCATTGATTTTTCCATCAAAACTCATTGCATATTTAAGAGTAACCCAAGGACGCTGATGCCGATAAAAAAAGTTATAAGCTGGATTCAATTGCTGAGTTTGATTTAAAATTTCAACTTTAATCCCAGCTTGTCGCAAAATTTGGCAACCTTTTCCAGCAACCAGAGGATTAGGATCAAGTTGTCCAATTATTACCCTAGAAAAGCCAACCTCAACTATTTTTTTAGCACAAGGTGGTGTTTTCCCATAATGACTGCAAGGTTCCAATGTGACATACATGGTTGCTCCACGAGCGGCCGCAAGCTTCGTTAGCTGATTTAGTGCGTTGATTTCAGCATGCGGTTCCCCGAATTGATGGTGAAAGCCGCAAGCCAAAATTTCTTGATTTTTAACAATCACCGCACCAACTAACGGATTAGTCCAAGTTTTTCCCTGACCTTTTTTAGCAAGCTCACTTGCCAATTGCATATAATCTCTTTTCGTAACTTAAATCACCCCACAAAAAAAGCCCCGCATTATTTTTTATGCGGGGCAGAATTTTTGAAAGCTAAATAAGATTTCAACTGAGCTGGATAACACAAAAATCCAAAACAGTAAATCTCATTAAAAATCAAATTTTTCTTCTCTCATCCAGACTTTACTGTCGGTCCCAGACTCACACTGGATCCACCGCATAACGCGGGTCACGGACTTCAACTTACTAGTTGTCACCGTCGGTCGGGAATTTCACCCTGCCCCGAAGAAATCTATTCAGTTATCAAAAGAAGAATACTATATTTCACTTAAAAATACAAGTACATCAAGATAACCGCTGTTCAACAAATTGCTTTAAAACAACTGCTTGATTATGCTGTAAATCTTTGGCACCAAATAAAAAAATTACATCCTGCTGCATCAGTTGTTGTGAAACAAGCTGAATAAAAGTTTTGGCTTGGGGATTTTGTTTTAATTCAAGCAAATATTTATCACGAAATTCATAAAATTTTGCCGGATCATGATTAAACCACTGGCGTAAACTTTTACTTGGACCAATTTCTTTAAACCATTGATCTAGATGGGCACTTTCCTTTGAAATACCACGCGGCCATAAACGGTCGACTAAGATTCGATAACCAGTAAAATTTGACGTCTTTTGATAGATCCTAACTAATTTGATTTGCATTTTTGAACCTCTTTTTTACCTTAATTCAAAACAGACTTAACTCGATATTGTAATTCTGAAACAACCTCATTTTCAAACCACGGATTCTTTTTTAACCACCCATAATTCAGTGGCGACGGATGCACTAATGGAAAATACCGTGGTAGATATTTTCGATATTCTCTAACAGTAGTTGTTAATCGGGTTGAGTTAGGCTGCCGCAAGTAAAAATGCTGTGCATAACTTCCAACCAGCAAAGTCAACTTGACCTGTGGTAGATACTTCCACAATTGCGGATGCCATTTGGCAGCAAATTCTTTTCGTGGAGGAAGATCACCACTTTTGCCTCGACCAGGATAATAAAAATCAAGCGGCAAAATTGCAATTTTAGCTGGACAATAAAACTCTGCTGGTGTAATCCCCATCCAGTGCCGCAACTTTTTACCGCTGGCGTCGTTCCACATTTTTTGAGTTTGCTCAGCTTTAAGTCCTGGAGCTTGACCAACAATCAAAATTTTTGCTTGCGGATCAACTGTAAATAATGGTCGAATTGCGCGTTCAGTATATTTTTGATTCTCTGGATCAGCCATAATCGCTTGAACTAAACTTTTAAGTTCTTCTTTCAAGGTTACCCATTCCTGTCTTGTTCTTTTTAATTAATTCTATTAAAACAAAACCCTTACTAATTAGCAAAAAAAACAGGACTGAAATGTCAGCCCTGCTTTTCTAATTAATTAGTGACGAATCAGTTTTGCTTGCTTCACATCTTCAATCGTTTTAGTTCCAGCTAATTGCATATCTATTTTCAACTCATCATTCAAATGATTAATAACCGAAGCGACACCTTGGGCACCACCTAAAGCCAACCCATAGATTACTGGCCGAGCTAAAGCTACTAAATCAGCTCCACTAGCCAATGCTTTAAAGACATGTGATCCACGGCGGACCCCACTATCAAAAATTACTGGTACTCGATGATCAACTGCTTGGGCCACTTCATGTAAAACATCAAATGCTGCTGGTCCACCATTTAACTGTCGTCCACCATGGTTGGATACATAAATTCCTTGAGCACCGGCACCAATTGCCAATAAAGCATCTTCAGCACTTTCTATTCCTTTAACAATTACTGGTAAATGAGTATATTCAGCAATTTTACGAACATCAGCTGGAGCAATTTTTTGGGCAGCTGCTGCATAAATTTCCATGATTCCTTTTCCCTTACCATCACCTTCAGAAAACTTTGCAAGATTTGCCATTGGAATTGGAAATTGGAAATTATTAATAATATCTGATTCACGATAACCATCAACAGTAGCATCGACTGTCAAAATAATGCCCTTAGCACCGGCTTTAACTGCCTCATCAAGTAAACTCCGATTAAAGTCCCAGTCCTTACTCATATATAACTGGAAAAATTGTGGTGCACCTTTACCAGCTGCTGCTGTATCAGCAATCGAAGTTGAAGAATAGGTGCTTTGAGCCATTAGACCACCGGCTTGCGCTAATCCCTCAGCCGTGGCTTCTTCACCTCGAGAATGAGCTAAACCTTGAGCTGCTGCCGGAGCCATCATAATTGGTGTTTTAAGATTGATGCCAAAGACCGAAGTTGCTGTTGTTGGCTGCTCCATATCTGTCAAAGCTCGAGGAATAATTTGAACATGGTTAAAAGCTGTTGTATTTTCATGTAAAGTCCATTCATCTTCTGAGCCACCACTAATGTACCCAAATCCACCCTTGGGAATAATCTTTTTGGCTTCAGCTTCCAAGGAAGGTAAATTTAAAATATCCAGTTTTTCTTCGCGATCGCTTTGTTCGTATCCATTAATAGTTGTCATGTCGTTCTCCTTTTTTTGTTACCTTTTTTATCACAAATATATCGTATTAGTTTTTATTGTTTATGTCAAGACTTTTTTTAGTTTATCCGCTAAAACATTTTTAATTGTAGATTTAAGCGTGTATACTAAATACAAATCAAGAAAGGAGATCCTGGTTATGTTAGAGATCATTTACCTAATAAATGGAGAAAGACATACTATTGATTTTAAATCACCTGCGGATTTTGTAGCTGACGAGCAACTTGAGGTACCATCACTTCAAGACCACTATCGAGTGGTCGATGTAAAAGTAGCCGATCAAAAAGATGTTAATTTCAAAGGAACAAGTATCGGGGATTTATATAATTATTTTTTGGATTAAACAAAACACCGCCGTAGCTGATTACCAGACTGACGGCGGTGTTTTAATTTTTGTTAGTAACACGATAAAATATTCGTTATTTTATTGCAACTTAAATAAATGTGGTCTCCCGTAATAATATCCTTGTCGTAATGGCAAATCAAGTTCATCGAGCAATTCTTCATCAGAGGGCGTCTCAACCCCCTCGACAATCAAACGTAAATTGTGATTGCGTGCTATTTGACGCCAAAAAATTAATTGACCAGGAATTTCTGCTTCACGTTTTTCTTGACGAAAATTTTGTAATGGGACTTTAATTTCTGACGCTAACGGTAACAAATACTTGATTTTCTCATAGGTATTTTCGCCAGTACTAACATCATCTATACTTAGTTCCATACCATAGCTAAGGTATAACCTAACTCTTTTCTGTAATGCTTGCGGATCAATCGCATGACTCGCTTGATCCTCAGTCAATTCAACTACGACCGTCAACGGATAAATCATTAACTGGGCCTGACATAAAGCCGCTGCCATCTGATCATTCATAAACTGTTGTTGATCGAGATTAAAAGAAATTGATTCTACTTTTAACGCTAATTCACGACCAGCTAATTTAATTAAGCTAATTTGTGCGTCTAACGGAATTGCTGAAAAGCTTTGGGGCAAACGCCAGCCTGCCGCATCTGCTTCGCGAATCAACATCTCATAACCAATTAATGAGCGTGTACGGGTGTTAATTTGTGGTTGTGCAAAAAAACGATACATTATAAATTCCCCCCAGCAGTTCCTATTTTAATGCGCGTGGTTCTATAATTAATAATTCTTTCTCAATGTCATTAATAATTATATAATATTAATTAAATCGGTGTTTAAAAATCTTATATTTTATAAATGGAGTTAACATGAAAGTTATCATTATTGGCTGTACACATGCCGGCCTCGTTGCCGCTAAAGAAATTCTAGAAATTCATCCTGATACTCAGGTTACAATTTACGAACGAACTAATGGCTTCTCATTTATGTCCGATGGAGTTTTTCTTTATTTAAATCACTCATTGCAGCAACTGGATGATACCTTCGTTTCTTCACCAGCTCAACTGGTTAACTTAGGAGTAAAAGTTTGCGACAATCACAATGTCCTAGCAGTAGACCCCCAGAAAAAAACAATTACTGCTGCTGATATGACTAATGAAACAATTATTCAAGACGACTATGATCGGTTAATCGTTGCAACCGGCGCCAATGTTCGCTTACCTGCAATTAATGGCATTGACAATCCTCGTGTTTTATTATGCAAAAATTATCAACAAGTCCAGCGTATGCTCGATTTAGCTGAAAGCAATCAACGAATTGCAATTGTTGGCGCTGGCTATGTTGGAGTTGGTTTAGCTGAAGGTTTCGCTACTAATGGTCACCAAGTCCAACTTTTTCAATCACATCAACAAATTTTAAATAATTATTTCAATCAAGAAACTGCTGCACGAATTACTGCACTTTTGGAAGATCATGGCGTCAAAGTCCAGCTCCAAACACAAATAACTAATATTTTTGAAAAAGCTGACCACAGCTTGCAACTTAAAACAGCTAACCGAACTTTTAGTGCCGACATGATTGTAATTTGTACTGGTTTTATTCCCAATACAAGACTACTTAAAAATCAGCTTAAAACTGACAATCGTGGAGCACTTTTATTAAACAACTATTTACAAACCTCTGATCCTAATATTTATGCTGCTGGAGATTGTGCAGCAGTTCGTTTTAATCCAACTGATAGTGATGCATACATTCCCTTGGCCTCAAATGCTATTCGGCAAGGGAAAATTGCAGCACATAATATTTTTAAAAATTATTATCCTTACACTGGAACCCAAGCAACCTCAGCTTTGAAAATTTTGGGACATTATTGGGCAACTTCAGGCCTAACGATTGAAAATGCTCGACACTATAATTTGAATGCCTTTGAGGTAACATTAACAACTGATTTACTACCAGAATATCTTAGTAATGAAGCAAAACTCAATATCTCATTAATTTATAATCGTGATAATCGACGAATAATTGGTGCTCAACTTGACAGCAATAAGAATTTAATGCCGGCTATTAATACTATTTCCCTAGCAATTCAAAATCATAATACCATTGACGATCTCGCTTTTGTTGATATGTTCTTTCAACCTGAATTTAATCAACCATTCAATTATCTTAATCAAGTTGCCCAAGCGGCTATTCGGCAAGAACGAAAAGCTGGTTTTGAGCAACCACATTTTACTTATGATTTTTAATGAGTAAATTATCCAGCATCTGTGTAAAACAAAAAATTTAATCAAATTGTATTCAATAGCGCTGTGACAAGCTTGAAGTTTTTTGTCGCAGCGTTTTTTGCTAAGTTAGCGTTAACCGACTATTTTCCCGTTAGCATAATGCGAAATAGGAGCTAGAATTGTAAAGTCATGACCAAAACGGCACATAAATTGAGCATTGTCTTCTAAATCTTTAAATAAAATATAGCGTAAATGGTCATGCAAATTAACGTTGTGCATATAATGTGGTCGATTGAATTGAGCCCGGACTTCATCTTCACGTTGATCTGGTGAAACAATGTACATCATCAAGTCTGCTTGATTAATTTCTGATAAATCATCCATCCGATTCATTCCTGACATAATTGAAGTTGATTTTTCAACTTCAAAAGCACATCTTGGTGTCCCGTCGCTAGCAAACCAGATAACGTCAATTAAACTAATCGTTTTTTGTAAAGCTTTCGGCAAATCTTGACAGCTCTTAGGCAATTGGGGCAAAGAAATATCACCTAAACGCTGCCCATTAACTAAACGACTATGATCGTTAGCAGCAATCCAAGTCTGATAACCAATTTCATTTCCTATTGTTCCCAACAAATATTGAATTCGCTGGTGTAAATTTTTAATCGCAACTTGTGATAACTTTTGACTAATCCTTTTTTGAGTCTTGCTGACAGATACTTTGATAACGGCCGCTTCATTTTCTGGAATTGCATAATTTAGTTTACCAATATCAAACAAGAACGCTGAAATAGCACCTAAATCTTTGGAAAATAGTTGACCACATTGATTCATCTCAATAATTCCATCCCGTAATTTAAAGTAATCTGACCATTTTCCTAGCCGAATTTTGGATCCTGTCAGATAATTATATCCACGAACAATTGCCGTATTGAATGGTGGAAAAATTGTTGGTTCTAGAAAATATAAGATGTTAGCAACAGCTGGTCCTAACCCTTTAATCTTTTTTTCAGCTAGGATGTTTACAGCTGCCAACAATTTATCAACTTGCTTATTATTTAAAAAGGCTGCCAACAAGTGGGCAAAGGCTAATTGATTTTCACGATTTTCATAGATATCAGGAATTCGTAATTTAGGTTTCCACATAAAAGCATGTTTTGCTCCCTTAAAAATCTCTGTCTGACCAGCAATTACATCCATTACTTCAGCCAAAGCTGAACCTTTCAGATCTGGTGGAAAAGTTCCTTGTTCAATCGTATTAACAACTTTTTTTGTTCCTTTGCGAACTTGATTAAAAGCTTTTAACCGCTGTTCACTTTTAATAAACCAGTTTTGATATAATAAATCTTCACGCCGCTTATATTGGTCAAATAAATCTGTCAGATAATTTTCATCCATTAGTTGTAAATTCCCCTCAATCTAACAAAAAATAACTACTACTCATTCTTATCATATAAAATTTTCTAAAGTCCATTTTATTATTAACGACACCAAAGTTTCCAGTCAACATAAATTATTTAGTTGAGATAAAATGCTAAAATAGAGCTAAAAACAAGCACTTCAGGAGGTTTACTATGTATCATCTTTTAAAACTAATTCGTGGCATTCTTTTATTACTACGAGATCTAACCCTTCAACGACCAGTAATTTCTATTGTCATTGCCTTATTATTAATTTTAATTGCCCTTTGGGGATTTTGGCGGCAAAAAAACCACTTTTAAAAATCAGTAATTAAGTTTCTTTACTAAAGATAACAGTTGTTCAACTTCACTGGCTGTTAAATGGCCAAAATAATTAGCAAAAATAGTCGTATCTCGCTTTGCCAATTCTTGTAATAAAGAATTACCTTTGTTAGTAATTTCAAGTTGATAAGCTCGGTGATCTGTTGCTGTTTGCCGAGTAATCAACTCTTTATCGACTAACACTTTTAGCGTCCGGCTAACAGCCGCTGGCTTGATATTTAGAATTTGGGCTAATTTCTGTGAGCTTTCTCCATGATAGCGTTTAATATTGACCAAAAGTTGATATTGTGAAGCATAAATATGATAATTTTTCAGTTCCTCATTTAATAAATTATTAATCCTTCGTGCTGATTGATTAAGCGCATGCGCTAAGTCTTTTTGAATTGCTGCTTGCAAATACTCCAGCTCCTTTTTCAAAAAAATTCCCGACTGATAATAAATACTAATGGAATAGTGATCACACTCAACAAAGTTGATAAACTCATTAGAGTGATTGCCGGCGATGGGTCTTCATGTTGCTGCAGTGTAAATAACACAACAATTCCAGCAACTGGACAAGCCATCATCAAAACAACTGCCGCTTGAGCCATTCCGGTAATTCCTAAAAATGAGATAACCACTACTGTCAACAATGGATAGATCAAATTCCGTAAAATAACTGCTGCTGCCAACGCCCAACTCAAACGGCAATCTTTTAAAGTGATATTAGCAAAACTATTACCAATTACCAACATTGATAGTGGTGTATTAATTGCACTGATATCGTTAATCAATTGCTTTAAAATTCCTGGAAGTTGCAGTGAACTAGCAAAAATTAACCCACCTAGCAAAATTGCTATAATGTTAGGATTAAATATGACCCGAAAAAATTCTTGCTTGATTCCGATTTTACTTTCTTCTTTGTTAAATAAAGCAACTCCATGAGTCCAATTAAAAAGATTAAAAAAGACAATCGGTACTACTGCATAAAAAACACCCCGATCACCAAACAATGAACTGACTAGCGGAATTCCAATGAAACCAGCATTTGAATAGATGCTGCCAAATTTTGTAATTCGCTGCAACCGTGGATCCGTAACTGCATGAAAGATCAACTTTGAGCACAAAATCTGCAATGAATAGATAATCAGCATTGAACTGGCAATCAATAATAACTGATCTAAACGCTGAGCTGAATAGTGAATTTCAAAAGATTTGATAATTAAACAAGGTGAAACTAAATATAATAAAATATTAGTTAAATCATTAGCAGTTTGTTCATGAATAAATTTTATCTTGTTGGCCAATAAGCCTAATAACATTAAACAAAACATCAAAAAAATTTGATTAAACAACAGTCCTATATTCATGTGACCGTCCCCCACCTCCAAAAATTAGTTAACTAGTTAACAGTTATAATAGTGGGATTTTGAAAACAACTTGTCAAGACCGCATTAGATTCATTTCTCTTCTAATGCTCGGGTTGTTTGTGCAATTGATAATTGTGGGGGAATTAAAGTTGACTTTCCAGGGCGTTTTTCAATCATTCCTAACAGCAGTTCAACCATTGATTGGGCAATTTTTTTAAGCGGTTGCTGTACCGTGGTTAAGTGTTGTAATGAAATCTGATTAATAAAGACGCCATCAAAGCCAGTTACCCCAACGTCAGCGGGAATTTTAATACCCAAGTGTAAAAGTTGTTGTAAAGCTCCAATTGCAATCCGATCAGTGGCCGCAACAATCGCACTATTATCAGTTATAATTAATTGCTCGATTAGGTTGGCTGCTGTCTGTTCAGTATTATCGATCCGAAAAATAGTTGGCATTTTATTTAATTCCGTCATGGCTTGCAAATACCCTTCCTCACGCGAAATCGCAAAAGCCTCGTTCAAATCAAGTCCAAAATAAAGCAAGTTTTGATACCCACACTTTGCTAAATAGTGTGTCATTTGATAAGTGCCTTGGAAATTATCAATATCAACATATTTAATCGTTTGATCAAGCTGACCATAAGATACGATCGGATCAGATGACTTGGTTAATAATGGCAAGTCTTGTTGTCTTGCACCGCTGACAAAGGTTCCATCAACTTGACTAGAATGATCAGTCAAATCATGACTAATCTCCAATGTATAACCTTGTTCACGCAAATAATCTGCAATATATAACAATAGTTTGGCATAGTATGGATCGACTTGTTGAATATCTTCTAAAATTAGAAATTGAATAGCAAATTGACGCTGCTGTGATAAGGCTTGTCCAACTCGACTAGGCTTATAACCTAACTTGCTAATAGCTTGCTGAACAGCTTGTCTAACTTCATCTGAAACCTGTTCGGGATGATGCAACACTCTTGAGACCGTCATCGTTGAAACATGTGATTCTTTGGCAACATCAGCTAATGTTATCATGAACCTCACCTCCAAAATTATTTTACTATACTCTGTTAGCCGAAAAATCTTGTTAGCGCTAACAGAGTTTTAAGCGTTTTCGAAATAAAATTAGCGTGCTACAATTTATTTGTGAAATCGATTTCAACTATTTATTTTAGGAGTATCTACAATGGAAAACAAAAATAAAACTACTTTGCCTAATTTGCCATTATCCACCATTTGGATGTTAAGTTTTGGTTTTCTCGGAGTTCAAATGGCGTTTTCTTTACAAAGTTCTCAAATGGGAAGAATTTTTCAAACTCTTGGAGCAGATCCAACCAAGCTTGGCTTCTTCTTTATTTTACCCCCATTAGCAGGAATGGTTGTCCAACCAATCGTTGGCTATTTATCTGATCGAACATGGAGTAAACGCTTTGGACGGCGAATGCCTTACTTGCTAGTTGGCGCTTTAGTCTCAGTTATTGTAATGTTTTTATTACCAAATTCAGGCAGTTTCGGCTTCAAAACTTCAACTGCCTTATGGTTTGGCGCAATTGCTATTTTATTTATGGATTTGAGTTCAAATGTTGCTATGCAGCCATTTAAGATGGTTGTTGGTGATATGGTCAACGAAAAGCAAAAATCATATGCTTATTCAATTCAAAGCTTTTTGTCCAATACTGGTTCTGTTTTAGCAACAATTTTTCCTTACCTTTTGACAGCTATCGGTGTGGCTAATACAGCAGCTGCAGGTCAAGTTCCTGATTCTGTTCGAATTTCATTTTATGTAGGAGCAGTAATTCTGGTTATTTTTTCTTTAATTTCAGTTTTTTCAGTTCATGAATATGATGATGATACTTACAAGAAATATCATGGCGTAGCTTTAAATGAAGACAACGCTAACGAAAAAAATAAAAGTATGCTGCAATTATTAAAAGAAGCACCGAAAACTTTTTGGAGTGTTACTTTAACTCAATTTTTCTGCTGGATGGCTTTCCAGTATCTTTGGACTTATGGTGCTGGCAGCGTTGCGGCAACAGTCTATCATGCTGCTGATCCAACCAGTTCTGGTTATCAAGCTGGTGCTAATTGGTTTGGAATCTTATCAGCCGTTTATGCAGTTGCTGCTGTTATCTGGTCACTGGTTTTATCAAAAATTCCGGCTGGTAAAAATAAACTTGGCTACACCCTATCATTATTTTTAGGTGCAATCGGCTTTATTTCAGTTTTCTTCATTCATTCACAATTTGGCTTGTTATTCTCATTTATCCTGATTGGTATCTCATGGGCTGGCATGATGGCTTATCCTTTCATTATGGTTACCAACGCACTTGATGGTTATTCACATATGGGAACTTACCTTGGTCTATTCAATGGTTCAATTTGCTTACCACAAATTGTTGCTTCAGTCGCTTCGTTTGCAATTTTTCCAGCAGTTGGAAGTAAATTTCCTGCAATGATTTTAATCTCAGGAATTTTAATGTTAATTGGTAGTCTTTCAGTTTCATTAATTAAAGAAAAAATATAAGATAGAGAAAAAGGGAGCTGATTTAGATGACAAATACTCGTTGGTGGAAAGGTGAGATTGTCTATCAAGTTTATCCACGTTCATTTCAAGATACAAACGATGACGGAATTGGTGATCTACAGGGAGTCATTCAGCATTTAGATTATCTAAAATCACTGGGAATTACCATGATTTGGCTTTCTCCCGTTTACCAATCACCGATGGTCGACATGGGATACGATATTTCCGATTATCAAGCAATTGATCCGCAATTTGGTACTATGGCTGACTTTGACCAACTGTTGGTCGAAGCCAAAAAAAGAGGAATCAAATTGATTATGGATTTAGTTGTCAACCATACCTCAGATCAACATACTTGGTTCAAACAAGCATTGGCCGATCCAAGCAGTCCTTATCGTAAATATTATATCTTCAAAAAAACTACCGATGGGAAAGTTCCGAATAATTGGCGCAGTATTTTTGGCGGTTCTACTTGGACAGAGGTCCCCAATGAGCCCGGAACTTATTATTTTCATACATTTGCTCCACAACAACCGGAACTAAATTGGGAAAATCCTAAATTACGACAAGCAATTTATCAAATGATCAATTGGTGGCTCGATAAAGGCATTGCTGGTTACCGAATTGATGCAATTACTCACCTGAAAAAAGATCTTGACTGGGCAAGCCTTCCGCCTGATGGTGACGATGGTTTAGTTGCCGTAACTAAAAAGGGGCAAAACCGACCTGGTTTAAATAAGTTCCTTGATGAATTAAAGGCAGCTACTTTTGATAAATATAATGCTGTTACGGTAGGTGAAGCCTATGGTGTTCCGGCTGGTGATTTACCACAATTCATTGGTCCTGATGGCTATTTCTCGATGATTTTTGATTTCAGTTACCTTAATATTGATATTGCCAATGTTGATGAATGGTATCGTGGTAAGGCTGACTGGTCGATTAAAGAGTTGAAAGACACCATCTTTTCGGCCCAAAAATCAATTAAGCAAGCTGGTGGCTGGACGGCCAATGTCTTAGAAAACCACGACCAACCTCGCGTACTATCAAAACTAATTCGCAACAAAGCTGAACAAACTCCTCAAGCTGCCAAAGCTTTAGCGGCCATGTACTATTTCTTACCAGGAGTTCCATTCATCTACCAAGGTCAAGAAATTGGCATGAAGAACTTTCAGCGAACTAAAATTTCTGAATTTAACGATGTTTCATCAATTAACAATTATCAAATGGCTCTCAAAGCTGGCTTCCAGCCACAACAAGCACTAGAGCTTTTAAATGATCGTTCTCGTGATAATGCTCGGACACCGATGCAATGGAATAATACCGGCTTTGGCGGTTTCTCAAAGACTCAGCCTTGGTTAAACATGGGAAATGATCGTCAAGAAATTAACGTAACAGATGAAGATTTAGATCCTACATCTGTACTGAACTTCTATCGAGCAATGGGAAAATTGCGGCATAATCCGCACTATCAGTCAACCTTAATCGATGGCAGATTAATTGAACTCCCGGCTCCTGATGACGTCATCGCCTATCAACGTCAACTGGGAGAACAAATAATTAGTGTTTTCGTTAATTTGTCTGCCGAAAGTCAAAAAGTCTCCCTTCCTACCGGCTCACTTCTACTTAACAGTCAAACCAACTTAGTTCAAGATGCTACTAATTTAATTTTGCATCCTTATCAAGCGGTTGTTTTTGAAACGGATTAAAATTGTTTTCAAGCGGTAACTACAAAGTCAAACCTTTTAACTTTGTAGTTACCGCTTTTTTAGATTCCTTCTTATTTTTAAAATTAATTTTTATCTTTAGCATGCGGCTGCTTGCTTTTAAATAAAAATTGTTTTCTTCTCGTGAAAATAATTTTGCGCAAATTAATCTCCATGATTAAGATTGAAACTATAATTAACAAACCACCAAGCAATAAATTATTTGTTAGGGCTTCAAACCCACCGACCACTGAAAATAAACTTCCAAACAGCGACTCTGTCATCAAAATCAAACCAGCCGAAGTTGCATCAGTATTTCTTTGACCAATCACTTGTAGCAGCTGAGCAGCAAAAGAAGCAAATACTCCTAAAATTATAACCGGTGGTAACGCTTGTCCCCAATTAATTGCTGCATAAGCATGAAGTTCGAAACTTAATGACCAACCGATTCCAGCTATAAGTTGAACTAACCCCAGCATAAATGCAATGACAAATGGATTAGCTGTAGCGGCTGTATTGCTGAAATAAACAATTTGTAAAGCATAAAAAAAGGCTCCGATTAAAGTTAATGCATCGCCATAGTGTAATGAAAATCCCTTACTAAATGAATTAGTCAAAACAATTGTTCCTAGAAAACAGAGTACAATTGCTAAAAAACTCTTCGGTAATGGTTTTCGTTTAAGCAAAAACCAAACAACAAACGGAATCATAACAATATAAGTTGCCGTTAAAAACGCACTATTACTAGGAGTTGTGTACTTCAAGCCACTTGTTTGCAGTTGATATCCTAAAAAGTTGATTAATCCAGAAAAAAGTCCAATTTTAAAATCCGTTCGATTTATTTTACAAATTGATTTTGAAAAAAAGCAAAACATTAAGCCTGAAAAAACTAAACCACGTAAAGCATTTAAGAGGCCCGCTGGCAAGTTTCCCTGCAAGGCTTCCTTAATAAAAATATAACTGGTTCCCCAAATTATGGCAGTCAACAGTAAAATTACATTTGACTGCCATCTCGTTAAATTTCGCAAAATAATATTTCCTTCCAAAATTAATCTTTTTATCGATAAATTAAGATCACCTATTATATTTTAGCATCAAATTCCGTAATCTGTGCTAGTAACAATAAGTTTTGTCTAGTCAAATTTAACTACTAATTGGTTTCTAGATGTTATGATATAGGCAAAAGAAGCTTGTTTCAGCACCTTTTATGTCTGTGGCCTTATTTGGAAAGGAGGCAAGAACTATGCTATCAATTTTTGAAATTTTACAGCAGCAAAATACTGCAATCAAAACTGATTTAATCCGTTTTGCTAATAATCCCTTTGACCCCAATCGCAACCACGATTTACGTGTAGCTATTCGTTCTTTACGCAGTTTATATAAGTTTCTCAAGCCTCAACTTGACCCGGTTAGCTTTAAAATATTAGACGAGAATCTCAGCAATGCCGCCAAAATGCTGAACTCCCTGCGCGAACTAGATGTTTTATTTGGTGAAATTAGTGATTATGCTTTTAATCATCCGTTAGATACACCAGCTTATTTTCATTTGTTGGTCCAAGTAAATGCAAAACGTTTAGTTGCAATGCGACAAGTGTTGGCTGAAGATAACTGGAAAATACTGGTAGATCACTTAACCGTTGCTAATAAACAACTTAATCAACTAGAACTTTCAACTAATTTTGATTGGTCTCAATTAATTAAGCACGAATTTCAGCGCAAAACCAAAAAGTTGGTCAAAAGTTATCAAGCTGTTAACTTTTCTGAATACCAAACAGTTCACCAAATTCGAAAGAAAGCTAAGACCCTTCGTTATGCCTCTACTTATTTGATCAAATTTGCGCCAAAAAAGGCTAAAAAAAGTCACCGCTTAGCTGAAAAAGTTCAAAATAGGTGCGGTGCAATCACTGATGCTCACATTAATACTGAGCTTTTGCAAAAGTTTATCCAACAAACCAATAATCAATCTGAAAAAGATTTGTTGAAAAAAATTTTACAAATACAAACCCAAGTTTTAGTTCAAAATCAGTGATGCCATGTTGTGACTTCTAACCAATCTCAGCTAAAGTCGGAAAGTTATCATAAATCAAACTAAAAATTTATCGCAGCGTTATTGTTAACATCCATCTACCTAATTTTAATTAAATTTACGATTGTATTTGTTGGCAAAAAGTCCATTTTTCAAGTTAAGAAAAATGAGCTTTTCTTTTCAATCAACAAGAACGTTTCCACTTAAGCTTTTGAATTAATTACGCACAGCCACCTGATGCCCCTTGTAAACTAATATAAGTTCAACTAGTTACCATATGGCACTTTTTTGAGTTTTCCTCACTTTAGATCTTCTTAATAATTTTAAACAGTTTTATTAAAAAAAACAGAATTCTTTCATCAATTATTAGCAAATTCCCCTAACCTTATCGTTAAACTAAGTATAAATAAAAAAAGGCAGGTGGGAATATGCTGATCAACTCTCAAATATATTTACCAATTTTTACAATTACGCCTTTCAAATTAGGAATCTTAGGCATAATGGGACTGATTGTCTTCTGGTCACAAACCCGCTTTCCTAAATTTACTTGGCACAATTTGATCAAAGGATTATTTGTTTTCTACTTACTTTGTGTTGCTCAATTAACTACCAGCATTAACATTTATACTCCTTGGACATATTGGCATCTGATTCGAGGAGCGGGTGGATTCGGTTATCTGACTAATATTGAATGGCATCCTTTAGAAATGTACAAAACAATATATACGGCGGCTTCACAATATACAATTGCTGGAAACTTAATTATGTTGCTGCCATTAACTATTTTCATTAGTTTACTTTGGCCACATTTGGCTTCTTGGAAAAAAATGCTCAAAATTTCATTTTTTACCTCACTAACAATCGAAACTTCACAGCTAATCTTTTCTTACTTTTACTTGGAACACCGTTTATTTGATTTGAATGACTTACTCCAAAATACATTGGGCGGATTAGCCGGATTTGGAATATTCTTGATTATCAGAAAGCTTTCAACTAGTGTGAGTTATCAAGACCGTCATCGACTCAAAAACAATTAACAATATAAACAAAAGTTAGATCAAAAATTTAATTTCGATCTAACTTTTTATTTTCCATAAATCAATTTTAGTTAAAGTACCTACTTTAGCTAAGCTGAAATTTTTTAATAGTGAACCAGCTAATATTAACTAAAGTTGTTTATCAAAGCTTAACGAATTAACCCAAATTCAATCCTAAAAGTTATTACTATTTAATTATCTAAGATATGTTTGTGCTCTGCTCGCGTATAAAAGATCCAAGCAACTACTCCAAAAAAGACCGGTCCGAATGCCGTCCAAAAGGCTGTCAAGTAGTCCCCATCAAGTACTGGTTCAATGCAAGTAAAGATTATTCCAATCGCAATTACTAACCAAACAATCCCAGTAACTATCCAGGTCCCACGTATGTCTTTATAAAAGATAAACGGCCGATCAAGATCTTTTTTCATTTTGAAAAACGGGAAAGCTCCAACTAAGAAAAGATACGGCGCTGAAGATGATACGTTCATCATATCAGTTAAAACCGTGTAAAATTCATTAGCCGCACTCCCACCTAACGCAATAAAAATTGTAATCAAACTAACAATTATTGTTTGAGTCCACATAGCTGCAGCTGGCATGTTGAAGCGATTCATTTTAGTTAGTTTTTTCGGCAACAAGCGTGGATCACAACCCTCAATAAATGACTTAATTGGTGAATAAGTCATGACAAAAGCAGCACCTAGCCCGCCAAAAACATCACTCATTGCTGTAATTTGTGAAAATATCTTTCCTAAACTGACCGCTGTAGCATGACTTAAACCCAGTTTGGCTCCAACTGTCAATCCCATATTATTAATCAATACATATTCAACATTGGCCAAATTAACATTCTTTTTGCCCAAAATTTCTTGCCAGTTTGTGCTAACACCGCACAGAAAGATTGCCAAAACATAAATGACTGTCATTAGTAGCATCGCAACGATCAATGCACGAGGAAAAGTTTTTTCTGGGCGATCGACTGAATCAATCACCCCTGCCATTGTCTCTAAACCGCCATAAGCGAAAAGTGAGTAGATAATAAACGAAACAATGGCAATTGGCGAAACAAAGCTAGCATTCGGTGATTTGATTAAACTAGTTTTAGTTAACGGTTCTGCCAAAGCACCGTGATTTAACAACCAAATTAATAAACTGCAGCCAATAAAAACAACCGAAATTCCCAAAGTAAAAACCCCACAAAATGAAGCAATTTTGGCAATGTTCTTAATTCCACGGCAAGCAATTAGCGTAACTAGGCATAGAAAAATAACTTCCAACAAACCAAGCGTCTGGTCTGAATTTAAACCAAATAAATGCCAAGTTTGAGTTTTATCGTGACCTGAAATCATCGTCGAAACTGAAACCAAGAGAAATTGAGTGGAGGATACTAACCAAACCACCCATGCTGCTAGCCAAATAAAAGTTCCAATAAAAGCGGGCTTTTCACCAATCGAGCCACGTAACCAAGAAAAAATTCCTCCTTTAGCAGCCTTAAAAGACGCCCCATACTCAGCAAACATCAAAGCAGAAGGTACGAAGAATAGCAGAGCGGTAATAACATACCAAATAATACTCGAATATCCCATTTGATAAAATGCAGTTAGCGAATTACTAAAACCAAAAATTGATGAAAAAATCATCAAAACTAGGCCGCTGAGTTTAATTTTGACGGCCGTTTTTTTATCCATTTATTCCAACTTCTTTCTACAAGCTTAGTAATAATTATACACTCTAAATGTATAGTTAATTATTAACAAAAGGTTAGCTTTCACTAAAAAGTTTTTGTTCTTTCGAAATCTAATTGCAATAAAATTCATTTATCATGGTATATTTTACTAGCTATAATCCCTAGAAAGCTGATCATTCAATTAGGCAAACTGCTAATAATATTGTTCATCTGATTTTAGGATTTGAACGTTGCCTTGTTTCAGTTGCAAGTTGCTTTTTAGTTTGCCAGTATTATTTCTAATTACTCTTCAAGACAATAAATAATCTCGGCGTTATGGCAATCAAATAATAATAGTTTGCAAAAAAAAAAATACTATCTTGGAAAGTAGTATTTTTTGATCAATTTATTTTTTATTGGGTTTCAATTTAATGCTCCACATCAGCATAACTAAAAATATTCAACTGTTGATCTACATAAGTTGCCAAATAGATATCCTTGATTTGTAACTTTTGCTTTTCTAATTGTCCTTCCAGCCATTTCAAATCATGACCAGTATTTTCAAGCATTAATTCATTTAATTGTCCGTCAACAATCAAAGGATACTTAATCGAATCATCACCATATTGCGTAATTGTTAATTGACCATTTTGTTCAAGAACTGCTAATTTGACTTTTTTAATATCTGAAATTCCTTCTGTTCGCAACCGAAAAGTTAAATCATTCGCACTCATACCATTTTTCAAAGCAGTTGCAACAATCAAACGACCATTTTTAATGAGTGTCTGCGGTTTACCGTCTATCAACCATTTAATATACTTATTATGCTTAGTTGTAAACCTTAAGCTTGCTACTAACAATGTCCAAATCAATAGAACCAAAATATATTGCAATACCGTAATGCTTTCATTGTAAATCATTCCACCAACGATACCACCAAGAACATAATTTTGCACTTGATCTAAGGCATTGATTGGTGCTAAATTGCTTTTACCAGATAAATTTATCTGTAAAATAATCGTCAGTAAACCAATCGCCAATTTAATTGTTATATCTGTATATGATAACATTTTACTTCTCCGTTTTTATATATTTGATTGAATTACTAGTTAACGTCACTTGCATCAACGAAAAATTACTGCCTGAATCATTAATAGTTACACGATAGATCTGATGATTAATCATAACTAGCATGCCATCCGTTAGATCAGTCGTATTTGACCAGACTTGATTTTTCTTGACATGTTTGACTTTTGCTATTCGCTGCATAATTTGAATAATTTGTGATTTCTGGTTAAAATCATTTTTCACACTTTGCCACTCATTAACTTGGCTACCGATAATCAACAGTAATAATAACATCATGATGACAAAAAGATCGCGATACTTCATCTCGGTTCGATGTCGCCACCAGAGCCACCCCATGACGATTACAATCAGCGCAACAACTCCTGCACTGACAATATAAAACAAGTTCTGCTGATTATTTTGTTGAATTAGATACTTATAAGAATAAAAGTTCATGGTAGCCTTCCTTACTAGAGAGTTCAAAATAATTTTTTCTATGTTCCAATTATATCAAGAATTTAGAGAATATTAAATTTCCCTTAACTAAAAAATAGTGTCCCCCAAATGTTAGACTTTTTAGTCTAGCTTTTGAAGAACACTTAAGCTAACAGCACCTTTTTTTTTTAGACATAATTAAAACATTATTTAACTATCAGATAATTTCTTATCTAAATTTCTACAAAAAATCAACTTGCGTCTTAGAATCATATCTGGTAGTTTCCAATGGCTTTTCAGCTGCTTTCCCAATAGCAATTCCCATAATTGGAATATAGCGTTTAGCATCAAGTCCCAGCGTTGGAATGATTGTTTTAAAATTAACACCCGAAAATGCATTGGCATCATAACCGTGTGCACGTGCTAATAATAACAACTGTGTTGCGACAATTGAACCATCAACTGTTGCATCCAATTGTAAAAATTCAGGAGTAGCATTTTCATACATTGGCAAAAAAGTGCCAAAAATTTGGTCTAGTTTTTCCTTAGTTATCTTATGGTCATCATAAACCTTTTGCCAAACCTCTCGATAAACCGTATGCGATTGTGTATCACCAACTACAAAAATAATCGCTGATGATGTATCAACTTGTGGATAGTTGAATTTCAAAACCGATTTTTTTAGTTTTTCTTTTGCCTCTGGAGTATCAATTATTACAAAATGCCATGACTGAAGATTGCAAGCTGACGGAGCTGTTGTTGCCTGAGCAATTATTTCCTGTAACTCATCTCGAGAGATCTTTACTTTGGGATCAAAAAGCCGAACAGAATGGCGATTAAAAATTACGTCTGAAAAATTATTGTTGACCAATTCCTTTTTAAATTTCATTATAGCTTCCCTCCATTTATACTACTTTTAGTAGTTGTGAAAGTGTTAACAAATAAAAGCAATCCCATCTAACGCTACTTTAATTATATCCCAGTTAGATTTAAAACGGTATTAATTAATTTGATTGAACTTATTGATATTAACAATAGTTTAAATTAAGAAAAAGAGTATAATCAGAGCATAAGCTTTTAAATATTTCCCTTAAGGAGTTGACTAAAAATCGCTAAAATCTATGCACTGAGTGACATTCATGGACATTATACCGAATTGATGCAGACTCTCAAACGGGTTGATTTAAAGTCAAAAGAAAATAAACTAGTTTTTCTAGGAGATTATGTCGACAACGGCCGAAAATCATTTCAAGTTTTAAACGAAGTTATGTTGCTCGAAAAAAAATACCCGACTCAAATTATTACTTTATTAGGCAATCACGATGAATGGTTTTACAATTGGCTATTCAACAAAGAACCCCAATTTAATTTCAATGATTTTTTTGAAACAATTAATAGTTTTATCGGAACTAAGAGCTATTCTAAGCTTGTAGCAATGGTCATGAAAGAGTCGGATGCTTTTGAATTGGACAATTTAATTCGCCAAAAAATATTGCAAAGCCCTACAAATCGGCCTTTACTGAATTGGTTTACGCAAAAATATCAAGCCAAACGTTATTATATAACTGCTAATCAAATTTTTGTCCATGCTGGCATCGATGAAAATGCTGGTGACTATTGGGAAAGTATAACCGCCTCAGAAACATTTACTAATAAATACCCACCGACAACTGGAAAATTTTTAAAAACAATTATTTCCGGTCATGTCTACTCTGATGAAGTTGCCCAAAATGCTAACTATCTGGGAAAAATATTCTGGGATAGAGAAAGTCATTTTTTTATTGATGGTCATACTGATCAGAGTCATGTTATTCCACTATTAAAATATGATACCCAGGAAAATATATATTCCTCATATAAACTTATTTCTGACCACACTTGGCAAGAATATATTATTGATCCAAAATCATAATTTAAAAAGTGAGACAAATGGTGATTAGTTAGCGAAAATAACCTCGTAAAACAGATAATCATAGATACTACAAATCCGAGAATTTTCATCCCAAACTTTCCATTTTCAATACTTGCAAATGTTCAATGCAATTTTAATTTTACAGTTCACCTGTTAAAAATTGAGCCTTTCCATAACCAAAACTCCAATTTTCCTTGGTGTTTAAAACCATATTGACCATTAAATCTTTCGGATCTACCAATTGATTAGCCGCTAATCGTTCAGCCAAGGTTTTATAGAATTTAATTATATCTTCCTTTTTTCGTGGACTACTCGTTATCGAAATAACGACAACTTTTTCAGATCTTTCAAATCCTAGACCTGTATCTTGGATAACCATCTCATAAGGTTCATGTTGGGTTACAATCTGATATCGGTCTCTTTGAGGAACCTTGAAAACATCCACAACTACTGTATGGGTTACATCTAAAATTCGTTTTATTTGTTCTGGTGAACGACCTTTTTGCAAATCAAAACGTACTAGTGGCATAATATCGTCTCCTTGATTAATTTTTTTGTTATTTTCAATAAACACAATTTTCTAATTCAAAATCTATTTTGCATACCCCTCCTCAATCAAAATGATATTAAAATTACCTGCTAATCATTGGCTTTTAACCACTGATCTAAGACCTGAATAAACTCATCATGTTGATCAAGTAATGCTAAGTGGCGACTGTTAGCAAATAAATGCCATTTGGCTCCTGGAATATGATCATAGACCAATTTTGCAATCAAAGGTGTGCACAAATCATCTGTGCCATTCGTAACCAATACTGGTACCTGAATATTTTTAAGTTGTTCTGTCACATCAAAATCACTAATCGTTCCATTTTCCGTAAATTCGTTTGGTCCTTCAGCGATTAAACTAGCTTTTTTCCCATTTGTTGGTCTTCTTAAAGGCTCCGGTGAATTTTCATCAGGATCATCCCAGCAGTAACGTTCCATATAACGGTCATTAGCTGCTAAATATTTAGGTCCCGTAAAGTCTCCAGTTCTTTCAGCTTCGGCAATTGCCTGGCGATCTTCATAACTTAAATATTTAAGTAAACGGTGCTGTTCTTTGACCCAGAGCTTAATTGAAGCTGGAGAACCATTGATCATCACACTCTTAATTCCTTGGGGAGCATAATTGGTTAAATAATACATTTCCAACATACCACCCCAGGATTGGCCTAATAAATGAACTTCATCTAGATGCAAATACTTGCGTAAAGCAATTAATTCATGGGCCCAAGTTTCTTTGACATAAATTGATTCATCTTCTGGAATTGATGATTTACCACAGCCTATTTGGTCATACATAATTAATTGCCGACCTGTTTTGGCATAATCATCGATTAATTCAAAATAATTATGGGAAGAACCCGGACCACCGTGTATCAATAACAATGGTGCTTTATCCTGATTAGCTTCTCCAACAATCCGAAAATAAGTCTGATATTGATGAAATGGCATATATCCTTCTTGAATCTTCATTTTAAAATCAATTCCTTTCAATTAATTTTCTGGTAAACTTATTAATTATTGATTATACAACTAATTTTGCCTCCAAAGATAAGTAACTATGACATAAATTTTTAAAATTAGTAGGCAATTGATGAGCGTCAATAAATTTGTATAAATGAAAGTTCACGTTTCCCGTAAAAGAATCTTTCATTTTAAGTAAATTTTTTATTAATTTATACAAGCTATCTATATTTTCCAGCGTTTTATATAAAGTTTCACCAAATATAGCGGAAAATAAAGGACGCTCATTTTTCGGGTACCTTGGGTTATTAGGGTACTTTTTTTAACTCATTTTCTGTTTCACTAAACTTTGGAGATCTCGTCCAAAAAATGCCAACTAAATTTTTTCATTTGCCAACAATTGCCATTTTAAAATTACAGTAAGTAACAAAAAGTCATCCTAGCACCAATCACAGCGTACAAAAATAGCCCCGGTTTCCTTCAAAGAAGCCGAGGCTATTTGCTGTTATATCAGCTTTGATTAAAGCTTTGTTTTGTTAACGATGTTTAATTTTTCATCCAAATCGTAAACAACTGGCTGACCAGTAGCCATTTCAACACCCATAATGTCTGCATCAGAAATGCCTTCAATGTACTTGGTCAAAGCACGTAATGAGTTACCATGTGCTGCGATAATAACGTTCTTGCCGTCTAATAATTTAGGAGCAATCTCGTCTTCCCAGAATGGGATAACACGTTCCAAAGTAACTTTCAAGTTTTCGCCACCAGGAATTGCACGTGGATCAAGGTCAGCATAACGACGATCTTGTGCTGCTGAACCTTCATCGTCAGCACTCAATAATGGAGGTAAAACGTCATATGAACGACGCCAGATATGAACCTGTTCGTCACCGTATTTTTCTGCTGCTTTGGCTTTGTTTTTACCCTGCAATGCGCCGTAGTGACGTTCGTTCAAACGCCATGTTTTGGTTTCAGGAATCCAAAGCTGGCCAGATTCTTCCAATGCATAATGTAAAGTTTTAATAGCGCGAGTTAATACTGATGTATAAGCCTGATCAAATTGCAGACCTGCTTCTTTAATTTTACGGCCTGCTTCCTTAGCTTCTTCTACGCCTTTTTCACTTAGATCAACGTCGACCCAACCAGTGAAAAGGTTCTCCAAGTTCCATTCACTTTGTCCGTGACGAATAAATACTAATTTTGTCATAGCTAGCGAAAACCTCTTTCATTATTTATTTGTTTACATCTCATATTTTACAATGAATTTCTGAAAATTGATAGTACCAACCGCATGCAACATGTGAAAAAAATCCTTATTATTTTATAACTGATAAAAGACGTTTAACAGCTAATTCAATATTGGCAGGAGTTGTTGCTAAGTTAATTCTGACAAAACCAGTTCCACCTTCACCAAACCATTTACCAAAATCCAAGGCTAATTTAGCATCCTTTTTCATAACTCTTTCCAATTCATTTGGTGGAATAACTTGACTAAGATCAACCCAGGCCAAATAGGTTCCCTCTAAGTCAAAAACTTCAATTGCTGACGAAGCAGCCTCCAAATGCTGTTTCAGGTACGAAAAGTTCTGCTTAATAAGCCCTAGCATCCCGGCCAACCATTCTGCACCTTCTTCATATGCCGCCTTTGCTGCGACTTGTCCCAGCAAACTACCAGCTGGAGACTTTAATCGTTGAACATAGTTATCATAGCGCGTCCGCAACTGTGGATTCGGAATAACCAAATGATTGTTTTGCAAAGCTGCTAAATTAAATGTTTTTGAAGCTGAATCAACCATTACCATATTATCGCGATAAAGACCATCAGCTATTGATAAGGCCGAAATAAATGGTCGCTCACCGATAATCAAATCATGATGAATTTCATCTGAAATGAACAAAACTTCATTTTCACGACAAATTTCTAACAGCTTGGTCAATTCTTTTTCGGTCCAAACTCTTCCCACCGGATTATGTGGTGAACAATTAATTAATAATTTAACATTTTGTTGTTTGATTTTGGCCTCAATATCGGTAAAATTCATTTCATAATGATGATCAGCGCGCTTTAATTCTGAAACAACTAATTTGCGCTGATTATTTTCAATCACATGCATAAAGGGATAGTAAACTGGTTGAAGTACCATTACTGCTTCTTGGGGCTCAGTTAAAACATTAATCAATGTACTGAGGGATTGAACTACTCCAGTACCAAAACGCATCCAATCTGGATGAATTTCTGTCTGGTAACGTTGCTGCTGCCAATTAATATATGCTTGTTGGTAGCCACTGACTACTCGCGAATAGCCATAGGCACCATGAGAAATACGTGCTTGCAAGGCTTCAGTTACTGCATTAGGAACTTTAAACTCCGTATCAGCCACCCATAGTGGTAATAAATCAGAACTACCAAATTCACTTTCTAGACAATCCCATTTAACACTATCAGTATTACGCCGATCAACTGCATAGCGTTCAACAAATTCAGTTACTTTCACTTTATTTTTCCTCCTTAGGCTTTTTGTGATTTCTCAATCGCCTCAAGTATGCTTTCGTTGGACGAATTGGCTTAACTCCTAAAATATCCAGTAAAAAAGTAAAAATTGGAATTCCAACAATTAGTCCCCACATGCCAAATAAATGTTCTGCCACAAATAATACTACAAAAGTGTAAAAAATCGGTAGTTCCGTCTTATTAGACATTAGTTTTGGATTCAATACATATGATTCTAATGTGTGAACAACCAGTAACATAATAATAATGTAGAAAACATACCTAACCCCGCCAACTGAATACCCAATTACGCTCATCGGGATAGCTGAAATTATTACCCCAGCTACTGGTATCAAACTCATCAGAAAAATTAGCAATGATAAACTAAACAATTGCGGCATCTGCATAACCGCTAAACAAATTGTTGTAATCACTGTGTTAACAATCGCAATAATAAATTGCGTTTCAATAACAACTCCAAATGTATTAACAAATTTTTCGGCAAAGTAATAAATATCTTGAAAAAACCACGCATACGGTCCACTCAAAAAGCTGCGAGAAAAACTTGCCATTTGACGGTTCTCAATCGTAAAGAAAAAACTAAGAAACAATGACAAAATGAAAGTTACCCCCATTGTTCCAACTGTCGTTACATACTTAAAAACCAGTGTAACCCCATTTTTCATTTGAGCTGCAATGTCTGATGTACTAATGTAATTACCGATCATTTTAAAAAAGCCATTAGCATCTACAGAAGGCTTTTGGTAAAATTCAATCAAATATTTGATCATTGCTTCCGTTTGTTTGAAAATCATTGGAAAATAGATTGTTATTGCTAAGTAGAGAGCTGTTACAACGGCCAAGTAAATTATAATTACGCCTGTTACCGTTGGTAGATGAGCTCTCCGCTTTAAAAAGCCGGCAAATTTCAGCACTAAAAAAGTAAAGATAAATGTCAACAAAATCAAACTTAAAAGGCTGCGCATTAAGTATAGAACCAATATTACTACCAGTAAAACGACAACTCGCCGTAGCCGCACATTATTTAGAAATTTTTCCCATGCTCCCAAAAGATCACCCTTTCCTAATTCATATCTTGGTCCTATTGTAACAAATTTAAATCATGATTGATTTATAAATTATCAAACAACTGTTTTGAGCGTTAATCTTAAGTAAAAGAAAAAGAGTGAGTTTGCATTTTTTGCGTACTCACTCTTTTTTAGGATAAATCTGTTAGTTTATATTGTGAAAGTTAATAATCTTATTATTCATCATAGTTGGCTAACAATTGATGCAACTGACGAATTTTTTGCTTAAGTGCTGTTCCAGTATCAGTGTCCGCTACTGTTTGCCGCTTAAGCTCTTGATTAACTACCCGTTTAGTTGAAATAATATCCGTACCATTTTTTATCGCATCCGCTTTGGAAGTAAATGGGTGATGGGTAATCAATTGCAATCCATAGGAATTATAGAGCAGTGTATAACCACCAATTCCAGTTGTTGGCTGGTAAGCTTTTGAATAACCACCATCAATGACAATCATTTTTTTATTGGCCATAATCGGCTGGTGGCCTTTTTTCACCGGTGTATGTCCGTTAATAATGTGCCCCGTTTCCGGATTCAAGCCAAATTCTTGTAGTAGCTGACGACAAAACCATTCTTGATGTCTTAATTTAAAATACGCATTTTTATGCTCCAAATGAGTCTTTTCTTCTTTAACAAAATAACGGGCAAAAGTCGCCATTTCATGTTTACCAAATAGTGGTGACAGTGGGCCTTGCCAGAGATACCAGGTTAGATCAGTCGCTAAATCATCACGGCATTCAGGATGAGCATAAGCATTTCGCAATTGTTTTTCAAAAAAACTTAATAATGCTTGTCCCGCATAACTCTCTTGCTGACATTTAAGGACTAAAAAATTTCCTTTTTCATCAACTGGAATACATCCATGGAACAAAAGATTGCCATTAGCCGTCTCATACATTTTTCCTTTTTTCATTAAAAAGTCTAAATGGCGACGCAAATCGGTTGAATTACTAAAGGAATTCAAAAGTCCTTCAGTCACTGATTTTTCTTCAGCAGTCAACTCAAATGGATGTGCATGATCAACAGTTGAAAAACAAGTATTAACTAACGGAAAATCCTCCTTACCAATCTTAATAGTATTTTTTTCCCAGTCAATTTGGTCTAGCAAACCGACTCCAGGCAAATTCCAACCTTGATGGCGTTGTTTTAGCTGTCCTTCAAGTTTAAACTGAATAACTGCAGTTGCTTGTTGAATTTGCGAAATCAACCGTAATTCGCTCTCTTTTGGCTGCTGCTCATCTTTAATCATTCGCGGATGAAAGGCTGCCAGATCCTGATAATTGTGTTCAGCATACATGGACAAGTGCCGCAAATTAATTCCGTAACTGTCCTCGATAATTGACAAATTGTTATAGCGGGCACAAATTCGCAGCAAGTTCATCATACATAGAGCTGAACCTGCCATTGCTCCGACCCATAAAATATCATGATTTCCCCATTGAATGTCGACAGAATGGTATTTAATTAGCCGTTCCACTATCTTATCAGGCTGTGGGCCACGATCATAAATGTCACCAATCACATGCAAATGATCAACAATTAACCGTTGGATCGTATCACAGGTAGCAACAATAAACTTATCGGCTTGACCGAGCTCTAACAAGTTATGCAAAATTCGATTATAATAATTACGCTTATCCAGCTGTTGTTGATCAGTATAGAGTAATTCTTCAGTGATATATACAAAACTTGGATCCATTGCTTTTCGAACTTTAGATCTAGTATATTTAGTAGCCGAAACCTTAAGTAATTTTATAACCCGGGAAAAGGTATCTAAATACCACTGGTCAAGTTCTTCGCCATTCATTTGCTGCTTTTGAAACTCTAACTTGTCAGTTGGATAGTAAACTAAAGTAGCAAATTCTTGAATACTTTTGGGAGTTAATTGGCCAGCAAAGTTATCAAAAATTTTCTGTTTAATATTACCTGAACCGTTGCGCAAAATATGATCAAATGCTGCAAATTCCCCATGTAAATCACTAACAAAATGTTCAGTTGCCTTGGGTAAATTTAAAATGGCCTCCAAATTGGTTATTTCAGTAATTACAGCTTGTCGAGTCGGAAACTTTTCTTGCAACAGCTCTTGCGTAAATGACATTTTTAAAACCTCTTTTTTATTTTTTTAGCATCAGCAGCAAATTGGTACAGTAAATAATATACACCAACTACTTAAAATTTCCAAACATAATAAATACGTATTTTCACTTACAAAACATTGATGTAGCTTAGAAATACCCACAAATAATTAAAAATGCTAACTTTTACTTATTTAGCTTTTTCACTTGAAACTAGTAGAAATTAATGATATGGTATACCTGTTAACATAGAGGAACTAAAGGAGGATTTATTAATGAACGATATGATGATTGAACGAACAGAAGCACGGGCTGAAAAAAGCACCGTTTGGCGTTTGTCTAATAAAATAAACGGACATTTTCTCGATGTAGTCTTTGATAAAAACTTGGAGAACCAAATGAAGCGCAAACGCAATTTTTCATTCAATCGTTTTGAGTCGGAACAATTAAACGAGTTGCACAAACTGGTAGAACAAATTAAAGATAACTATTCTTTAGTTTTAGACCAAAATGTTATTGGTTTGGACTACTTACCATTAACTGCAGCCAATGCTCAATCCTTATTAGCCAAAGAAGACTAGTAACTATTTTAAAAACAAAATTCAAATTTGAAGTATTGTCCTATAGTCTAAAAATACCGAACAGCAAAATTCAAGGATTTTGTTGTTCGGTATTTTTTTAAACTCTATTTTACGAAGAATAAAACTTCGCAAGAATTCACCTAGAGTTCTGTCAAGTTAAAGATACACTTGAATCATTCTTCGATTAAGAAATTAATTTTACAGAGGATGTAAACTTCCATTTACACAAATTTTTTGACATTTCCATTCTAAGCAAAAAACTTAAAATATCAAATTAAATCAGAAAAAAGCTAACATCAACGTTATTTGTTGTCGTTAGCTTCTTAAAATTTAAAATTGATGTTATTTTTCAAATAAAGAGTTGGCTGTTGTTTTTAAAACATCATTCAATCCCTCTATATTCTTTCGTCCCTGATCATCCAACCACTGTTTTCCGGCTTCTTTTCCTTTCTTGGCAAACGGTTCAATTGCTCCACGCCATGTTGCGCGACCACAAAGTACTCCATTAAAGCTTGATCCTGCTGCTGCTGCAAACTTCAATGTCTCTTGGAAAAGTTCAGCACTGACCCCAGCACTTAAGAAAATAAATGGCACATTATTGGTTGCTTTTGTTTGTTCTTTAAAATATTCTGCCGCTTCTTCTTTTGAATAAACCGCTTCGTTTTCTCCACTGTAACCAGCTACATAAGCCATATTTACCGGAACTTCTACTTTCAAAACATCTACCAAATAACGATCCTTGGCAAATTCCTTAATCATAGCGTTAACTTTATGCGGTTTAACTGCTGCATATTCTTTACTCTTAGTATCAGCAATCTTAGCATCATATGACATCAGCTCTAAGAAAAATGGTAATCCAGCTGCTGCACTTTCAGCCCCAACTCGTTCAACAAATGCCTGCTTTTTCCGATTGATTTCTTCTGGTTCATCAACGTCATAATACAGCATAAACTTAACTGCATCTGCTCCTGCCTCTTTAAGTTTTAAAGCTGACCAATCCGCTAATAAGTCTGGCATTCTCCCCGGTTCAGTTGTGTCATAACCGGTTTTCTCATAAGCAATCAATAACCCAGCATTGGCAGCTCTTTTGTCAGCAGCTGGCAATCCATATTCTGGATCAAGTAAAATTGCTGAAGCATACGGAGTTAATTCACTTGAAATCAATTTCTTGAATTCAACGATATCAGTTTCATTACTAGGCTTTCCAGCTGCTTGTGCCAGCATTTTTTTCAAAGAACCACGTTGATCAATTGCCAAAGCAGCTATAACACCGCTTTCATTTGAAAGATTTTTTAAAAATTCTCTCTTATCGTTTTTCATTTTTTCCCATCCCATCTTATGCTTTATATTGTTTGAAAAGTTCAACAATTTGGTCACCTGTTTGACTAGCTTTTAACCGATCAACAAAGTCCTGATGCAGTAAAAGCTTAGCGGTACTTGATAAATAATTCAAATGTGTTCCATTATCTTTTTGCGGAATCAAGAATGAAATAATCGTATCAACTGGCTTATCATCAAAAGTATTCCAATTTACTGGATCTTTCAGCCTAACAATCAAAAGGCTTGATTTTTTGATCGTATCATCCTGTGCATGTGTCCTGTGCATGTGGAATTGCAATTCCATTTTCCATCCCAGTAGAACCTTCATGTTCACGCTTGATATATTTTTCAAAAACTGAATCTTCTGAACTCGCTAAACCTAAGTCAACAGCTTGTTTGGCTAAATAATGTAAAACTTCTTGCTGATCTTTAGCTGTTACATTTAGAAAAACATTTCTATGATTCAAAATTCCGCTCAAATTACTATTGTTTTTTTCTATAATATTTGTTTGATGCTTTTCATCAACCTTTTCTGAAAAAGTTTCGTCAACTGAACCTACTCCAGTAATCAAATCCATTCCACCAGCGCTTTCAACCAAACCACCATGCTTTCTATATTGCCGACCAGCGATTAGTGCTAGTAAGGCTCCTGAAGCGATTGAACCAATTAAAATGAATAATACCCACAAGAATGGATGATTTACTAGTGGCAGAATAATGAAACCGCCATGAGGAGCTGGGTCACTAATTTTGAACATATAGGACAAAACGGCTGCAATTGAGGAGCCCACCATAAATGCCGGAATGTTTAAAAACGGATTCTTAGCAGCAAACGGAATTGCTCCTTCAGTAATATGAGTTGAGCCTAAAAGAAAGTTAACGTAACCTGCACTGCGCTCATTTTTAGAATATGCTTTTGAATTCATCAAAACTGCAAATCCGGTAGCTAAAGGTGGTGCAATACACGCGGCAGATACTCCAGCCATAAAATAATAATTTCCTTGCGCTAATAAGGCTGTACCAGTTAAATAAGCTGCTTTATTAGCGGGGCCACCAAAGTCAAACGCACACATACATCCAATAATGATTCCTAAAATAATGGGATCAGCATTTTGCATTCCCTTTAAAAAGTCCATCATACCGAGATTAGCAGCTTTAACCGGCGCCGAAACTAAATACATAATTAAACCGGAAATAAAAACACCTAGAACGGGGTAAAGAAAAATTGCTTTTAAGCCACGGAATTCTTTGTCTGGAATTGGCTTTAGGAGTTTTTGTAATAAAATAACAATATATCCTGCTAAATAGCCACCAACAATTGCACCAATGAACCCGGTACCGTAATTGTAAGCAATCATCCCGGTTGCGAAACCTACGATTAAACCTGAACGCTTACTAATAGCTTCTGCAATATAGGCACATAAAACTGGTACCATTAAATTCATTGTTGTGCTACCGATTGTATTTAAAATATAGGCAAATTGATTATATTGAGAAGATTTAGGATCCGCTGAATAAATTCCCCAGAAAAATGAAACAGCAATCAAAACTCCTCCTGCTACAACCAGTGGTAGCATATGCGAAACACCATTCATTAATGATGTATAGATTTTAGTAACTACACTCTCATTTGTTGCAGAACTATCTGAGTTATGTGGTTTTCTACTACTAGATTTATTTGCTTTGTAAATTGGTGTTTCTGCTGATAAAGCTTTTTCAATCAATTTATCTGGTTCACGTATTGCCCGAGCAACTGGGACAATAATCACTTTCTTACCAGCAAATCTATCTGCATCAACATTAATATCAGAAGCGACAACTACTGCATCAGCAGCGGCAATTTCATCTGAAGTTAATGTATGTTCAATCCCTGTTTGCCCATGAGTTTCGATTTTGATTGTCATTCCCATTTTCTTTGCTGCTTGTTCCAGTGCTTCTTGAGCCATATAAGTGTGGGCAATTCCAGTTGCACAGCCTGTAGCCCCAATAATTTTGTACTTAGCCATTTTTAAAACCTCCTTTTAAAAAATTAGATATTATTTGATTCGATTTTTATCTGTTTTTCCAATTCTTTAGCAGTTATAAAATTAGTGATCCACTCTTGTCTAGCAGCATCACTACCAGCTGCAATCGCCTTTTTTAACGCTGTTTCCAAACCTTTCTGATTAATTAAATTTCCAATAAACGCTCCCAGCATTGAATCTCCTGCACAAGCTGTATTCAGCTCTTGAATCTTAGGAGCGTTTCCATAAAAAACTTTACTTGAGGTTATTAACAAAGCTCCTTTTGACCCTAAAGAAATCAGTACCATTTGAGCTCCCTTAGTAACTAACCGTTTGCCTAATTTCACTAATTGTTTCTGATCAACCTGACCTGTCAGACTAAACCATTTTTTGATTTCATCTTCATTTGGCTTAATGATCCACGGATGATAAGGTAAAATATCCATAACTTGTTGATAACTAGTATCAATGACCAATTTTGTTTGCTTCTGTTCAGCTAATTTAGCAAAGTCTTGTAAAATGTCAGGAGAAATTCCAGTAGAGAAACTACCTGAAATACAAATCAGATCGTCCTTTTTTAATTTTTCTTTGAAATAAGTTAACAACTTTTTTTGTTCAGCTAAAGTTACTTCTGGTCCAGGATTAACTAATTTATATTCCTTGTTTTCACTTTTGACTCTGGTAAAAACATTAATTCTAGTTAGTCCTTGACTTTTGGTAAAATAATATGGTATATGATTAAGTTGAAGTTTATTCTTAATATATTCAAGAGTAAAACCGCCTCCTATTCCTGTAGCTGTAGTTGGAATCCCAATTTTATTTAGAATAAAAGAAACATTGATTCCTTTTCCATTAGCTTGTAGATCATATCCGTTAGTTCGATTGACACTATTTGCTGCCAGCTTTTTGGTGTCAATAAAAAGATCAATTGCTGGATTAAGAGTAATAGTATAAATCATTCAAATCTCTCCTTTCTCTATTTATCTACTCCTTACATTTTCTATTTTAAATAGTATATTTTGAAAATGTTTTCTTTTATATACTATAATTTGGTAAAATCCGAAAATACTTTACAATTTACATGAAAGGATTAGCTATGGAGAAGAAATTAAGCAATGCTGAGGAATATCTTTGGTCTTTTATTCAAAATCATATTGATGAGATTAGTGAACTCTCAATTGTAAAACTTAGTGAATACGCTAATGTTTCTACAGCTACAATTGTTAGGACGATGAAAAAAAAAGGATACTCTGGATATACCGCTTTTCGACATCAAATTCTTAGTCAAGAAAAAAACGGTCCAAAATATCAAATTTTATCTCAAGCAGATAATGAAATAAAATCCGTTATTCTTAAAAACGAAATTGAATTAAATAATACGCTAAGAAATTTAGAAATTGGAATAGTCGAAGATACAATCAGACAAATTCAAAACTCTAAAATGGTGTATATCTTTGCACGTGGTCTTTCTGAACCCATTGGAAGAGAATTACAAATGAAATTACAGTTAGTCGGAAAATATG
This sequence comes from Liquorilactobacillus nagelii DSM 13675, assembly GCF_019444005.1. Taxonomy (NCBI): domain Bacteria; kingdom Bacillati; phylum Bacillota; class Bacilli; order Lactobacillales; family Lactobacillaceae; genus Liquorilactobacillus; species Liquorilactobacillus nagelii. Next base: position 14,662 of record NZ_CP049304.1, on the reverse strand, counting down.
CCGAGCTTCAAACTGATCCAAACATAATTAAAACGGTCGCAAAACAAATTAAGTACAATTGTGTAGTGATTTTCATCTCATTGAATGGTCAAACTAAAGAACTTGTAAATGCTGCCAAGTCATTAGAAAAAAAAGAAATTACAAAAATAGTTTTTACAACTAATTCGTATTCTCCTCTAGCTGGTCTTTCTGATTTATTGTTTTTAGGGTTTAAATCTGAAACAACCTACTTTCCTGATTACGAGGTTCAATCAAGACTACCCTTACAGATAATGACCAGAATATTAATGGATTCTTATGTTGTTCGAACAAAAAAAGATCATCACCTGCTTTAATTATAAAATATGTATAAAAAAACGTTATCAATAATAACTGATAGCGTTTTTATTAGTTTATCTAATTTCTGTGACCTTAACCTGTTCAAAATACTCAGTAAATTTGCTAGGATTAACCCAGCCAGTTGCCGCTTCTAAAGCATTCAAAATTCCCAGTGTCATTGAGGTTTTGATTGTATCAATTGGTGTTTTGCCTAAACTAATACCAATCGCCAAACCAGCGAGTGACGCATCACCCGAACCAACTGGGCTAATTGCCGCTACTCGAGGAATTTCAGCCCGATAAAGTTTGTTTTCAAATTTAACCACCGCCCCATTACTTCCTAACGATGTTGAAATCCATTTAAGCTTTGCCAAAAGTGGGTCTTTAAGTGCGGCGACAACTTCAGTTATATCATTATCTGATATCTTTTGATTAACTAAGTCCCCCAGTTCAGCTGCATTAGGTTTTATCAGCAGCGGCTGGCAAGTACTCCCAAGAGCATTTTTTAAAGAACGCCCCGAGGTATCCAACAATACTGCAACATTATTTTCCGCTGCAATTTCAATCAAATGAGAATAAAAATCTTCTTCAAGTCCTTGTGGCAAACTACCAGAAATTGTCACTAAATCAACTTTATTCAATAATTCTTTGAAATCACTCAAAAAGTTCTGCCGCTCACGTAAAGCAATTTGTGGTCCTCTTTCTAAAACTTCAGTTTGCTTACCGCCATCATGCAGCAAAGCAATTGAATTTCGAGTTTCACCTGCAATCTCTGTAAAAGATGCAGCTATTTTTTCTTCAATTAGCTTATCATTAATAAACTGTCCGAATCTCCCACCTAGCAATCCGGTTGCAATTACTGGTTGTCCCATTTGATTAATTACGCGGGTAACGTTTAAGCCTTTACCCCCTGCTGTTTTTTGCACATTAGCAGCTCGATTAACTTGATCTAACTTTAATTGTGATAAATCATAAGCCATATCAATTGAAGGATTCATCGTTACTGTTAAAATCATCTACTCACCCCATTTTTTAAATTTGCTCTAATTTGATTAATTTACCTGAAACGCCTTCCACACTACCAGCCGCTAATTTGTCTTTTCTAGTTGCATGCGCTGCTTGAAACTTATTTTTTTTAACTATCCAAGGATTAGTTGATTTAAAACCGGCCGGCAATGGTTGATTAGTTCCTTGTAAAACCATCACGACAGCTTTGAAACCACTGCTTTCCACTTTAATTGGACTATAATGCAGTGTGTCGCTATACATTTCAATTATCGTTCCTGCTGGAATAAAAAATATTCTGGCCTCAGTTGCTGCATTAAATAAACCATTTTGAATTTGCGATCTTTTTCCTAAAACCATTACAACATCAGTTAACATAATATTAACTTCACTGCCCTGGTGATATTCAACTGCTGAAAAACTTTGAGCTTGACCGGTACATTCTCCGGCTGAGAAATTCATTCCGGCAAAAATATCATTCCCAATTTTTTGAATAACGGAAATTCTTTCTAATTCTTGATTAGATGGATTATAGGAATTTCCATTTTCTCCGTAAGATACATTTTCAGCAAAGAAACTTTTTACTTCTGTCAAATCATAATCTGACAATACATTGCCATATACTTTGAAATTAGCTTGATTAATTTGTTCAATATGATATTCAGAATTTTTCTGTTGTAATTTATTTAAAGTGTTCGCATCGGTCATTTAATCATCCTCTTACTTTAATAGTAATTCGTACTGCAATTGTTTACTTTTTGCTGGTTTCAACTGTAAATTGGCTTCTTTGGTATACCAGTCAACAGGTTCTCCCAAAATGTCGGGCAATCCACTAAAGGGTTCAATGCATAAGAACGACAGATTTTTATCTTCTTTTGTCCAAAGACAAACATTTGGAAAATCATCCAGTTTAACAATAATTTGATGTTCCGTTTTGTCTGATGCCAATTTTACTTGTTTAACTTGTTGATTAGCAATAATCCTTAATCCTTTCGAAAACAAATCATGTGTTAAGGGAACTCTTTTTTGGTTTGCAAAGGTTTCAATCTTTCCTGTGCGATATGGAGCAGGAGCTTTTATAATTTCAAAAGCTTTTAAAGGTAATTCAAAATCTCCCGCAAATTCCAAATAATAATCCGAAAATTCAGTTTTGGAAATTATTGGTACATTAAAAGCTGGATGTGACCCCAATGAAAATGGCATAACTTTCTTTGAATTATTTATTACTGTAAAAAAACTTTTTAACCCCACTGATGTTAAACCAAAAGTTACTTCCAAAACAAAATCAAATGGAAAAAACTTTTTAGTTGCTGCTGTTGCTTCAGTCTGCAAAGAAACTTTACTCTTAGTCTGGCTAATCACTTGAAAATCCTGATCGGCAATAAAACCATGCTGCGGCATTGGATAAGGATGATGATTCAATAAATATTGTTCCTGATTAGAACGACCAATTGCTGGGAAAAGTAAGGGCGCATGTTTGTTCCAAGCTGAGTTATTCCAAAGATAATCAAAATCAGCTTTTTTGTGATATAGATGTGTTAATTGTGCACCATGTAAATCAATTTCTGCTTGAAAATATTGATTTTCGATCGTAATCATTTTTCCATCCCCTAATTTTGTCAAAAAATAAGAGAAGCACTCGATAAAATACTCGTTTGCTTCTCTTTAAAGCATCAATCAAGTTTTTCAAATAAAGAGTTGGCTGTTGTCTTTAAAACATCATTCAATTCCTCTATATTCTTTCGTCCCTGATCATCCAACCACTGTTTTCCGGCTTCTTTTCCTTCCTTGGCAAACGGTTCAATTGCTCCACGCCATGTTGCGCGACCACAAAGTACTCCATTAAAGCTTGATCCTGCTGCTGCTGCAAACTTCAATGTCTCTTGGAAAAGTTCAGCACTGACCCCAGCACTTAAGAAAATAAATGGCACATTATTGGTTGCTTTTGTTTGTTCTTTAAAATATTCTGCCGCTTCTTCTTTTGAATAAACCGCTTCGTTTTCTCCACTGTAACCAGCTACATAAGCCATATTTACCGGAACTTCTACTTTCAAAACATCTACCAAATAACGATCCTTGGCAAATTCCTTAATCATAGCGTTAACTTTATGCGGTTTAACTGCTGCATATTCTTTACTCTTAGTATCAGCAATCTTAGCATCATATGACATCAGCTCTAAGAAAAATGGTAATCCAGCTGCTGCACTTTCAGCCCCAACTCGTTCAACAAATGCCTGCTTTTTCCGATTGATTTCTTCTGGTTCATCAACGTCATAATACAGCATAAACTTAATTGCATCTGCTCCTGCCTCTTTAAGTTTTAAAGCTGACCAATCCGCTAATAAGTCTGGCATTCTCCCCGGTTCAGTTGTGTCATAACCGGTTTTCTCATAAGCAATCAATAACCCAGCATTGGCAGCTCTTTTGTCAGCAGCTGGCAATCCATATTCTGGATCAAGTAAAATTGCTGAAGCATACGGAGTTAATTCACTTGAAATCAATTTCTTGAATTCAACGATATCAGTTTCATTACTAGGCTTTCCAGCTGCTTGTGCCAGCATTTTTTTCAAAGAGCCACGTTGATCAATTGCCAAAGCAGCTATAACACCGCTTTCATTTGAAAGATTTTTTAAATACTTCTTTTTTTCTTCATTAACAATTAATAAAGCATCCACTAATTACCCCTCCTTAATCGTGATAGTATCCTTCTGACCACAATTTCAACTCATGATCAAAGAAATGTGGATTATCATGTTGTTGAGAATTATCTTCTTCAACTTGATTAATTTTTTCAATTAATTTCTTATTTTCTGGCGTTTCATGATATTCAGCATCTAAAAATGCAGCAACAAGATCTTCTGCCAAGTGTTCACCGACAACTGCTCCACCAAATGAAATCACATTAGCATTCAATTCTTCTTTAGCGTATTTTGCTGAGGCAACATCACCAACCAAAGCAGCGCGAATCCCAATATTCTTATCTGCTGCTGTCGAAATACCAACACCTGTTCCACAAAGAACAACCCCTAAGTCAGCTTTCCCATCACGTACCAAATCAGCAACTTTCAAACCGTAAATTGGATAATGCGTGCGAGTATTGTCATAGGTACCAACATCAATTACTTGATGTCCATTAGCTTTTAAAAAATCTGAAATCTGCATTTTAACACTTGTAACAATATGATCGTTTCCTAGTGCAATAATCATTATCTATTCCCTCCGTCAAAATTATTTTTAATTAGTACATTTTCTCCAGCATATCCAATCTAATTTGATGACGTCCACCTGCATAGTTAACGCTCAAATATGCTTTTACAATATTCTCAGCTAATTTAGGACCAACAATTCCAGCTCCAATAGCAATTGCTTTTGCACCATTATGTTGCGTAGTCATATGGGCCGTATTTTCTTCAGTGACATTTGCTGTAACCATCCCATGAACTTTATTGCTAGCCATCGCTGAGCCGACACCATATTCATCAAACATCACTCCACGATCAGCTTTTTTAGCCAAAACGGTCTGAGCAAGTTTAACAGATGAATCAACAAAATCCACTGCTGGTGCTGCCGTTAAATCAAGGACATCATATCCCTTATCTGTCAAAAACTTTTTAATGTGTTCTTTCAGTTCAAATCCTGCTTTATCTGCTGCTAATGCGATTTTCATTGCTAATCCTCCATCTCTAAAATTTTTTAATCACTAACAATTACTTCTGTATACTGCTGATAATGTTTAAGCTTTTCCTCACCGGCTTCTTTATTAGTTATCAAGCAATCAATATCGTACAAATCATAGAATTTATAAAAATCATCCTTATTAAGTTTGTGATAATCAGCTACAACAATTTTCTGAGTAGCATTATTCAAAGCTATTGTCTGAGAACTGCCTTCTTCCATACTGGCCGTCATGATGCTATCATTGTGAATTCCATTCACTCCAATGAAAGCTCGATTAAATTTAAATTGTGCAAGTGTTGAGCTAGTCAAACCGCCAATAAATGCTCCAGAGCGTTCGCGATAAGTACCACCAATCAATGTTAATTCAATTGAATGATTATCTTTTAATGTTTCAAAAATTGGCAAACTATTCGTTACAACTCTCAAATCTTGAACATCTTCAATATATTTGCACATTAATTCCAGGGTTGTTCCTGGTCCGATAAAAACTGTATCGTTATTTCTTAATAAGGTAGCCGCTTTTTGTGCAATCGCAATTTTTTCAGTAATATGAATTTCCTTTTTCTCAATATGTGAAAGTTCAGCTGATGCCTCGCTTTCAATACTTTGAGCACCGCCGTGAATGCGAATTAACTTTCCACTTTGAGCAAGTTCATCCAAGTCACGACGAATTGTCATATCTGAAACATTCACCTGATCAATCAAATCATTTACAGTAACAATTCCTTTTTCATTTACAACTTCTAAAATAGTCATTAAGCGTTCGCGTTTTAACAAATTTCTTCATCCTCTCATTTGACTTAAGTTTACTTTTATTTGTTTGCTTTTGTTTGTTTGAATAAGCCAAATGCTAGCACTTTGTTTAAAACGCGTCAATAAAATTGTTTATTTTTGTTTTATTAATTACATATTTTAAGCAAAGTTAAAATTTATATTTGATATTAATCGCTTTATAACTACAATAAAGTGTTGCAATTGTAACAATCGATTTGATAATAACGTTTGGAAAAGCCATGGCTATTACATTAATCACAATTACTACTAATGCCCAATTGATCACTCGACTTAATTCCTTTGTACGATTCATTGATCACACATCCTTAACTATTTAGCTTCTTTTGCTGCTGCATAAGCTGTATTGCGCTTCTTCATTTGTTTTGCATACCACCAGAAGATCAAACCATAAGCAATCAAGCCAAGAGCCGCATACATCAAAAATGAAATTTCGCCAGTTGAAGCCTTACCAACTAAATAAGCTAAATATTGTTCGATTGGACCTTCTTTAGTAGCTTCAGCAATTTGATGTCCTGCTGCTCCAGAAGGAAATGCTCCAACTTGTTTTGCAACATGAGTAATGAAAGGCGAGGATAGTGTTCCAGCCCACAGGAAAATTGGCATCTCAATCGCACCAATAATAATCATTCTAATAATTTTCCCACGAGTGACAATCAATAAAGCTGGTGTAACACCCATTGCGATAATTGAACCTAAAGGCATGATATGATTGCCCGGCAAAACCAATGCTTCAATCAGCATGACTGGAGCCAAAAAGTTAGCAGCTGCCCAAATTTCAGCACGTCCAGCAACGAATGGCCAATCAAGTCCAATATTAAAACGACGGCCTTTCAAACGTTTTGTTGCAAAATCTGAAATTCCTTGTGACAACGGTTCAACAGCAGCGATGAACCAAGAACCAATTTGACTAAACAATTCCAAGCAGACGCCACCAGTAAAGGCTAAAGTGAAAATTTCTTTTGGATCTTGACGACCAATTAAACCAACAAAAACACCTAAATAGCATCCAATTGCAAAATGACTTCCCCAAAAACCAATCTTTTTATTCAGTTCAGCAGAATCAAAATCGTATTTATCTAACCATGGGAAAATATTATCGAAAATTTTATCAAAAACCATAATAACAGGATTCATCATATAGTTTAAATGTGTTGTAGTCATCGGATTATCATCTGGCGCATCCAGTAAATCGTTGAATGTCGGTTTCATCAAATCTGAGTTGATAATTTTTAAAACACCAATATAGATAATTAAAATAGTTGCTACTAATAAATTAGCGCCAAAATACATCGCCATTAAAGCGGTAAATGAAAGATGCCAAATATCAAAAATATCTACGTCAAGTGTGTTTGTTTTATTCAAAGCCAACATAATAATATTTACAATAATCATAATCAGCAAAAAGAATAGCGTATAAGGTGAGCCCCAAGTAATTGTTGCCAACGGGGCCCAGCCAACATCGATAATCTTTAATGAAATGCCCGTCGATTTTACAAAAGCATCTAACGGGACTTGATAAGCAGTCGTTAATATGTTAATAATGTCGCTAATCGCAGTAAGAGCGATTGCTAACTTAATGCCGCCTTCCAAAGCCCTCGTCCACTTAACCCCAAACAACAAAGCAATCAGAGTTAAAACAATTAACATAATCGGCGCCGCACCCAAGTTGATAATCGGTTTAAAAACCGTATTTGAAACTTGAATTATTGTCTGTAACATTTTCTCACGCTCCTAAAAAGTGAAATTAAATTACTTCAAACCTTTTTCTTTGATAACCGCCTCAATCTTGTCATAGACCGGCTTAGCCATTGTTGGAATACGATATAAAATCGGACCAGCATCAATAACTGGGATTTTCGGTTCAAACCCTAAATCAGTTTTAGCAATCGGCGTAAAGATATCGTAATTATCAATCATATCAGCTGTGATGTCTTTAACCATGACAGCATCTGCTTTCAGATCATATCCTCTATTTTTAAATTCAGTTTCTAGAGCATCTTTAATTTGATGGCTCGAGTTTACTCCAGCCCCACATGCAGCTAAAACTTTAATCATAAGTCATTCCTCCTAAATTATTACTCAAAATTATTATTCAAAAAGTTATATATTTCATCTGTTTCTTTCATTTCAAAAAATTCTTTCAGTTTTTCCTTAGATGTAGTAGTTAAGAATTGCATAATCTGTGCCAAAACATTCGCTTGTCCTTCAGGATCATTGTTTAGAATCATAAACATGAAACTTACTTTAAGTTCCTGTTCTGGTTGAATCATATTAAAAAATCTTATTGGTTTTAATAACTTTATTGGAATCACACGTCGTACATTGACAAATTCTCCTTCAGTATGTGGAATTGCTACATTAGGAAATTCCACGTCAACTACAGACAAATCTATTCCAGTTGGAAAATTTTTTTCTCGCATTACTAAATTTTCTAAAAATTCATTTTTCACTAATCCTTCATTCAATAACGTTTTTGAAATTTCTTCAAATACCCCCTTTTGCCCCGATTGATCTGAAATAAAAACATCTTTTTTTGCGAACAACATCTGATTTTTCTTTGTCTCCACTTTTTCACCTCCTGTTTTATTATGATTGTTTTTGTTTAATTTTGTTCACAAACCTATAGTAATCGGTTACAATGTAATTGTCAATACAATTAAAGAACATTTTTTGTTTGAAATTGTAGATAATTAAAATAAATTACAAGTAATTAAATCTACTTAACTCATTCAAACTTATTTAATTAATTAGCAAAATTTTGTCTTTAGGAGGACTTAACATTATGAAAAAACAAATTAAGCAAAGTTCAACATCATTGGTGAAACGAGAACAGAAATCAGAAGCAATCATCATGATTGGTATCTTCTTAGGAATAAATATTTGGGCCTTTACAGGAACTTTCATTTGGGGATTAATTGTTTTTGTATTCTCAATTTTTATTGCTCAATTTATTTTTTGGAAATAATAAAAAGACTAACATTCATATTTAAAAAGAATGCTAGTCTTACAAATGAAACTATCTATCGTTCAAATTCAAATTACATTTCAGGAGAGACCATGATCTTCACTTGCTCTTTATCAGTTGATAAGGCTTTGATACCTTTTTCCAACAAATTATCCAAACTAATTTTCTTAGTAACAACTTGACTAAATAATTCACGATTATTATTCAAAATTCCCAATACTTGTCGGAAAGAATTGTTGTAGCAAAGTGTTGTGTAGATATCAATTCCTTGCATAATTACATCATTAGTCAAATCAACTGTAATTGGTTTGCCAAATAAAGCGACAATCTGCAAAATTCCTGTCCTTTTGACTAACTTGAGTGCGGTATCAAAAGTCGGTTGAACTCCAGCTGCTTCAAAAGCAACATCGACACCATTCGGACAAATCTTTTTAACCGCCGCAACAACATCCCCATCTGCTGGGCTTAATACATGTTTGAAGCCCAGTTCTTTAGCTTTGTCTAGCCGCACTTGGGCCAAATCAATAATAAACACATGATTTGCCCCCGCGCTTTTAGCCAAGAGAGCTGTTAAAAGTCCAATTGGACCAGCACCTTCGATCGCTACATCCTGTCCAGCACGTAAACCACATTTTTTTATCGCTTCAAAAACAACTGCTGTCGGTTCAGCTAAAGCTCCTAATTCATAGCTCAGACCTTCAGGCATTTTTTGTGCAAAAATTTCTTTAATATTAGCATATTCCGCAAATCCACCATCATCGGAAAAGCCAAGAAAATTTCCTGCTCCGTCTTCTGCTTGAACCCGATTACAAAAATTATAATCACCTTTACGACAGTTTTCGCACTTGCCACAAGCAATTAATGGCTCAACTGCAACATGATCACCAACTTTAAGTGTTGTAACTTTACTGCCGACCTTAACAACTTCACCAGAAAACTCGTGGCCTAATGTTACCGGAACAGTCCGTTTCGTCAATGGATGTGGTTGTGTTGGCAACCCCCATCCCTCTAGGTAAGCATGCAAGTCACTACCACAAATCCCGCAATATTTAACTTTTATTTGAACTTGGTCCTGCTTAGGATCAGCAATTTCAATATCTTCAATTCGAATATCTTTTTGACCATAAATTCTTGCTGCTTTCATAACTATCATCCTCCTGCATCTATGTAAGCGTTTACTTTTGTTCGTAAATTAATTGTAGTCCTCGGATTATCTTTTTTCAATAATTATTCATCATTTTATTTATAATTATTAGTTTCACAAAAAGAAATTACTGTTACAAAGGAAATGCATTTAGTCAAAGAATGTTTTTTTATGCATTTAGTACGGAATTACACAAAAAAGCTATTTACAATCAAAAACAAGATTGCAAATAGCTTTAAAACAGCGTTTAATATCGATTAAGAATTGTGCAAGTTCTAATTAACGATCTTGGTATCCATTTGGATGAGTAGCATGCCACTTCCAAGCAGTTTCAATGATTTTATGAATATCATCGAACTGTGGTTTCCATCCTAAAACTTTCCGTGCTTTGTCCGAAGCAGCAATCAAGGTATCAGGGTCACCTGGTCGACGTGGAGCTAATTCAGCTGGAATTGGTTTGCCAGTTACTTCTCGAGCAGCCTTTAAAATTTCCATATTGGAGAAACCAGTTGATGAACCTAAGTTAAAGGCCGTGCTATCATGACCTTGGCGTAAATAATCAACAGCTAAAATATGTGCATCTGCTAAATCAAATGGATGAACATAGTCGCGAACATTTGTCCCATCCGGTGTGTCGTAATCATCACCAAAGATCTGCAGCTTTTCACGCGTACCAGCGGCTACTTGTAAAACAATTGGCAGCAAATGAGTTTCTGGATTATGATCTTCGCCAATACTGCCATCCGGTTTTGCTCCGGCAACATTGAAATAACGTAAAGCAATGAATTTAATGCCATATGCCTGATCCGACCAACGCATGATTTTTTCCATCATCAGTTTGCTTTCGCCGTATGGATTAATCGGTTGTTGTGGATCGGTTTCTTTAATCGGAACTTGTTCTGGAATTCCGTAAGTTGCTGCAGTTGATGAAAAGACAATCTTCTTAACTCCGACTTCATTCATCACTTCAAGCAGTTTGATCATTCCACTAGTATTATTGTCAAAATACTTCAATGGTTTTTTCATTGATTCAGCCACTAAAGAGAAAGCTGCAAAATGAATCACTGCATCAATTGCTGGATTTTCTTTAAAAACATCTCGCATAAATGGCTGATCTGCAATATCTCCTTGATAAAATTTAGCTTTGGAGTTAACAGCTGCCCGATGACCAGTAACCAAACTATCAACAACAACGACATCAACGCCGCGATCTACCAGTCGATCTACTGTATGTGAGCCAATGTACCCTGCTCCTCCGAGAACTAAAATTGCCATAATTAATTCCTCCCTAAACAATTAGCTTCATTAAAGTAAAAGCTAAGTTGCAGCTTCCTTAATCAAGAAAGTTTTCAGTTTATTTAATTCTAACCAGTGAAATTTAGTTTCCACCTTTGGCTATTTTACCAGTTTCTGCCAATAAAAGGTAGTTAGGTTAGAAATTGACTTAAACAACTTATGCTAAACTATTTTTAATCACTATATTTATAAACTATTTCAGCGATACTGCTTTGACCATCTGTTAAGACAGTGTTTTCTCCCCATTCAGGATGATTAACTGCATCTGGCAGCGACTGAGCTTCCAAAGCAAGCGCATCAAAAACTCCATCATTATTAAAATCTGCCGTATAAACAACCAATCCTTGCCGATTAGAAAAAATTTGAATTTTTTCATTTGTTGCTTGATTAGATAGGGTTGCCACCGGTTGTTCTTTATTTGTCGAAATAATAAAAGCATCATCAAGCTCATTTTGCTTAATTTCAGTTAAAGACTTCAGTAAGTTTTTGCTAGTTGAAAAATCATAACCACTATCAGAATTATCGAGTAATTTACCTGTTGGCAGTTTTGCATGATTCAGTTCCAATCGCTGGCTACTTGCAATTTGTAATTTGTGGTTATTCAAATTAGCTTGCTCGACATTCAAATTAAAATACGCATGATTAGTTGGATTAAAAATAGTCGTTCCATTGGCTTTTCCTTTAAAGATCATTCTCACTTGATTCAAATTGTCAAAACTAATTATTATCTCAACGTCTAACCCATTAGGAAACCCATCGTCAGCCGACGTAATCTTTTTAGAAAAGCAAATTTCTACTTTATCTTTACCTTGAATAATCTTAGCTGGCCAATTATATGAAGAAAAGCCACTTGGACCGCCATGCAGTGTATTTTCTCCTTCGTTTTGCGGTAACTGAAAGTTTTGGTTGTTTAACGTTACCTTGCCACCTGTAATTCTACCAGCTACTCGTCCAACTGCTTGACATAAATATGTCGGAGTACCAAAGTAATCTGCCAACTGATCAAAATGAACCAACAAATTTTTGCCATTCATTACGAAGCTATGCCAAGTAACAGCATAAGAGAAAATCTCAATATAATTTTGCTGATCATTGACAATCTTGTAACTGTAAACATCTTGTCCCTGATAATTACCAATTAAAGTTTTCTCAACTTGCATCCGCTTTACCTCCTTTTTATTCATTCACATAATCTACAAAACGATTAAATGCCTTTTGTCCTACAGAATCATTTTTAAAGACACCTGCATCTTCCAGCACCCGAACAAAAGTTGCTCCCAGAGCTTGTTTGACAATTGACGTAACATTTTCTGCAATTATTTTACCATCGTATTGTTGTAAAATTTTTTCAGTCCAATGCAAGTGCTTTTCCGCTATTTGATTCGGCTGATGTAACAAATACCTTTCAACTTCAGCTAGTTCTCTTTGTAAACGTGGCGGCAAAATTGCCAATCCCATAACCTCAATTAATCCAATATTTTCTTGTTTAATATTCTGAACATCTGGATGAGGATGAAAAACACCCGCCGGAAATTCTTTGGTGCAGTGATTGTCACGCAAAACTAAATCTAGTTCATATTCTGCCCCTCGTTTACGAGCAATTGGGGTAATAGTGTGATGTGGCTGGTGATCTGAAGCTGCAATTACTGCAACTTTTTCATCACTATAATTTTTCCAACTGTTCAGAATTTTAGTAGCTAGCTCAACTAATTCTTCCTCATTTTTTCCAGACAAACGAATAACCGACATCGGCCAATCAACGATTCCGGCTTTAACATGAGCAAAATCTGTAAATGTTATCGTTTGTCTAATCTTAGCTTGATCCATTGCAAATTCATGACGACCGCCTTGAAAATGTTCATGACTCAAAATTGAACCACCGACTATCGGTAAATCTGCATTACTACCAACAAAATAGGCAGGAAAAATATCTAAGATAGTTAATAAGCGCCTAAAGGTCAATCGATCGATCTTCATTAATTGATGCTTTTGATCAACAAAAATACAATGCTCGTTAAAATAGGCATATGGTGAATATTGTAAGCCCCATGTCTCATTAAGCAAATCAAAGCGAATTATTCGATGATTGCTGCGCGCAGGGTATCCAATTCTTCCTTGATAGCCCTCATTAGTAAAACATAATTGACATTGTGGATAACTAGTCGGAGCAAGCTTTTGTAACCGAGCAATATCACGCGGATCCTTTTCAGGTTTTGAAAGGTTAATTGTAATCTCCAATTCACCATATTTTGATTGATAACGAAAGTATTTATTTTTGCTAATCTCAGCTGTCTTAATATAATTACTTGCTTGATTCAACTGATATAATACTTTAGAGCTGAATTAACTCCTTGTTGCTGATATTCATTCCAAAAATTTGATTAACTTTACTTGGTGCTGGTACTAAAAAGTTCAGCAGTTCAGTTTTTAGCAGCTCTTTTTGTCCAGCAGTTCGTTCAGTGTCACCAAGGTTAACTAATAAATCCGCCAATTCAATTAATGATTTATCAGTATAATCGCTGTTTTATCAACACCATCAACTAAATTCAAAATCCGATATACAAATAAATCTGATCCAACTGACTAAAATCTGTTTTAGCAATAATTTGCTCAACAAAAGCCGAAATTAATGTCTTTCTCTCCATTTATTTCACCTACTTACTTAAACTCACTATTCCATCAGCTATTTTTGCTACGTTAAAATGAAGGAACATAACCAACCTTTTCTTGATAGACACGGCACATTCTTTTAAAATCAGTTACTGAATCCTCAGCTACTAAAGCAATTGCGCAACCACCAAAACCCGCTCCAGTCATTCTAGCTCCGAGAACTCCTTTTTGCTGCCAAGCAGTGTGTACCAATGTGTCTAATTCTTTCCCTGTCACTTGATAATCATCTTCTAAGGATATATGAGACGCGTTCATCAGATGACCAAATTGCATTAAATCACCATTATCAAGTGCTTGTTTTGCTTCAAGTGTCCGTTGATTCTCAAAAACTGCATGTCGTGCTCGTTGCCGTTCAACTTTATTTTTAATCAAATAAGCAGCCTGATCGAATTCTGAAATTGTTAAATCGCCTAAAGAACTGATTGATAATTTTTGCTGTAAGTCTGCCAGAGCATTATCGCATTCTTGACGACGTTCATTATACTTCGAATCAGCTAATTCTCGCTTCTTATTCGTATTCATAATAACGATTACATTTTGATCCAAATTTAATCTAGCATATGAATATTCTAACGTATTAGTATCTAATAATATTGCTTGATCTTTTTTCCCCATTCCAACTGCAAATTGATCCATAATTCCAGAGTTAACTCCAATATAGTCATTTTCAGTTTTCTGTCCAAATTTACTAAATCCAACATTGGAATTTTTAAATTAAACAATGCTGCAACCATAGCTCCAGTCAGCAGCTCAATTGATGCTGATGATGAAAGACCAGCTCCATCTGGTAA